>NZ_CP023690.1:1286666-1930000 GCF_008704795.1 Streptomyces spectabilis
GAAGAAGACCGTCGACAGGGCTCCGGACTCCTGGCACGTGTGGGCCAACTCGATCATGCTGAGCCAGCTGCGCGGCAGGCCCGGCGGCTCGTACATGTTCACCGACCAGTGGGACGGCTTCCTCGCCGAGCGCAAGGAGGTCCTCCAGCACGTGCACGGCAGCGGCCTGGAGGACCTGGTGGTCATCACCGGCGACTGGCACTCGGCGTTCGTCGACGACGTCCGTACCGACTTCGACGTGCCCGATTCGCCGCTGGTGGGCACGGAGTTCACCGCGCACTCGGTGACGTCGGGCGCGTACTCCGCGGAGTGGAACGCCACCAACGGGCCCGTGATGGGCAAGGCCAACCCGCACCTGAAGTACTTCGAGGGCAACCGGTACGGCTACGACGTGTACGAGGTGACTCCGGAGCGCTTCAGCGCGCACATGCGGGTGGTCGGCGACCGCCGTGACCCGCGCTCCCCCGTCACCACGCTGACCACCTTCCACGTGGACCGGGGCACAGCGGGGTCGTACGAGGACGACGCCACGAAGGCGTCGCCCGCGCAGTACCGCAGGGACGCCTGAAGCACCCCTCCCCCGCCGGAGAAGTGATCAGGAGAGGCGACGGACGAACACGTCGGACTTGCCGTTGGTGTCACCGGGCACGATGTCGTCGGCCGTGGACTGGAAGACCACGTCGTGCCCGTCGGCGCTGACCGCGTCGACCCCGGCCGAGGCGGGCTGGTCCGAGACGACCTGGTCGGTGCCCGTCCGCAGGTCGCGCAGCATGAGCGACGGTCCGGCCGGGTCGTTCGGTGCGTACAGCAGATGGCTGCCGGTGGGGTCGATGGCCAGGCCCTTGACGTCCGGCACTCGCCGGGCGGTGCCCGCGCTCACGTCGTGGACGTAGGTGTCGGACCCCGCGAGGTAGACGACCTTGCTGCCGTCCTCGCTGATCTGGACGATGGTCGCTTCCTTCGACGGGCCCTCGATCGGGTCGGAGGTGGAGCCGTGGTCCCGGTCCCACAGGAAGACGTCCTTGGCCTTGCCGTCCTGGTAGGCGACGAAGCGGCCGTCACCGCTGATGGACGGCCGGGACGGCGCGGTGTGGCCGAACCAGGCGAGTTCCTGCTTGGTGTTGGCCTGCCAGTCCCATACGTCGATGCGCTGGGTGGAGGACGGTCGGCCGATGGTGGCGACATTGGCGACGTAGCGGCCGTCCCCGCTCAGCGACGGCTGACTGCAGTTGAGGGCATCGCAGTTCAGGCCGATCGAACTGCCCGCGGTCCACTGAGCGAGCTTGACCTTGGTGTCCCTGAACAACAGCACCCAGTAAGCGGCGTACTCCCCGTCACCGCTGATCACGGGAGAGGCGATCGGGTGGCTGCCCACGTTCTTGAGCTGCCCCGACGGCTCGTCGCGCAGGTACACCCTTTCGCCTCCCGCCGAGAAGACGATGCGGCGCCCGTCGGTCGTGATCGCGCCACCGGTGGAATCGCCGTCGAACTGACTGCCGTCGGCCGCGACACTGATCCTCTCGACACCGGCCCCGCGGTCCCGCGCGACGCCCGCGGGCTCGGCCGAGGCGGCTCCTGGCAGCGCCGTGGTGACCGCGCACGCCACCACCGCCGCCGCGCCTAACGCACACCGCACGCGTCTGGTGGTGCTCCGGTCTGTGTTTCTCTTCATTTTCCCCCCAGTCAGAAAGAGGTGTCGCCCCCGGCTGCCCACCGGAGGGCCCCAGCATGCAACCGCGACGGAGCTGAGGGGTCAATGCGTCACACTGGTCCGTGCGAGGGCTTTCGACAGGGAGTGATGAGGCCGCGATGAGTGAACTGACGAAGCCCGAGGTCGACGTTCCGGAGGGTGACGCCCCTACCGAGCTGACCGTCCGGGACCTGGTCGTCGGGGACGGCCCCGAGGTGAAGCCGGGCATGGTGGTCAGGGTCCACTACGTGGGGGTGACCTTCGCGTCCGGGAAGGAGTTCGACGCCTCCTGGGACCGGGGGGAGCCGTTCAAGTTCGCCCTGGGCGGCGGCAGGGTCATCAAGGGCTGGGACCGGGGGGTGAGGGGGATGAAGGTCGGCGGTCGGCGCGAGATCATCGTTCCCCCGCGCCTCGGCTACGGCAATCAGTCGCCCTCACCGCTGATCCCGGCGGGCTCGACCCTGGTCTTCGTGGTGGACCTGGTCGACGTGTATTCCGGCACGGCCGGGTGGAGCAACTCCTAGGCGGTTCCCCGCTGGTGGATGTCACCGGGACGGCCCGGTGGAGAGTCGCGTCGGGGTGGGCCCGGCGCGAGGGACACGTCCCGGGCGCCCCCGTGTGGCGGGGCGTGCCGGGCCACGGTCAGCTCGCAGCGACCGTCCCCGCACGAACGCCGCAGTCGGCCGTTCGAGAGGGTCTGGAGCAGCCCGATCGCCCAGCACAGGGGGCAGCCGCGCAAGGCGAGCAGCCCCAGGGGTGCCAGCAGGAGGCTGACCGGCCCGACCACCGGGATGAGGAGGACCGAACCGGCCAAGGCGCCGAATCCCAGCGCTCCGCGCGCCAAGTGCCGGGGCAGCGACGTGCTGGCGAAGCTCCGCCGGTCAGTCATCGCCGGCCCCCGGAAGGGGACCAGGTGCTCCCTGCAAGGCCTGGCGCACCGCCGCACGGGCGCGGTGCAGCCTCGACTTCATCGCGGCGGTGCTGAGGCCGAGCGCGTCGGCGACCATCCGTCCGCTGTAGCCCTGGACGTCTCGCAGGATCAGCACACGCCGCTGGTCGGCGGGCAGGGCGGCGATCGCCGTCGCCACCCGGCCCGCTTCCAGGCGTTGCAGCACCTCGTCCTCGAACGACGGCACCACGGTGTCCGGGACCGGGCCGTGGCTGCGCAGCGTCAGTCGCGCCCGCCGCAGGCACTCGTTGCGGACGATGCGGAACATCCACGACGCCAGCGCACCGGAGGCCCGCAGCATTCCGATCTTGCGGTACAGGATGATCAGCGCTTCCTGCGCCGCGTCCTCGGCGTCCTGGGGCGTGGCGCACAGCGAATGGGCGAACCGCCGCACATGCGGGTGCGAGCCGGTCACCAGGGCGGCTGTGGCTTCGACGTCACCCTTCTGGGCAGCGGCGATCAACTGATCGCCGGGCCATGTGAAGTCAGCCACGGGATCGCCCCCGCTGACGCCGCACGATGACAGTGCACGCGCAGATGAGCACAGCCGCGACGACGACGGCACCAATGATCACGACAAACCTCCGGTTCCTGTGCCGACGCTGCTGTCCGCACATGCTAGAGAGGCACGGGCGGCGCGAAAGGATTCACCTCGACCCGGTGGCGCGGCGCGGGAGTCCCGCGCCGGTCAGGGGCGCCAGTCGAAGGGGAAGTGCTTGCTGGAGCCGCCCCGGTATGCGTGGGAGAAGTCGAAGCCTTCCGCGTGGTCGCTCTCGACCACGCCCCAGGTGGCGATCTGGCCGGGCCCCACCTCGGCGCCCGGCGCGTTGACGAGCTGGACGCGGCGGGTGGGATCGGCGGTCGGGCCTGTGAGGGCGACGGCCCCGACGGCGACCTTGTCGCCGACGTCGGCCCGCCAGTACGACAGGTCCTCGGCCGCGTCGAAGCGGACCGGGGCGTACTGGACGTCGCGCAGTTCGCTGATGAGGGAGCCGAACTCGCCCGGCCAGCCCCCGACGTGCCCGGCGAAGACCTGCTGGAGCGCGTCCCGCTGGGCCCGGTCGCCCTTGGCGTCTATGTAGAGCATCACCTTCATGGTGGCGTTCGGGTCCCCGACCCACATGTTGCCGGTGAACTCGCCGAGCGCGACGACGCCGAGGCCGTCCAGGCGCACGTCGCCGAAGTGCCCTTCGTGGATCTGCCAGACGAGCGTGAACAGGCAGTCCCCGTGGGTCGGAGCCTGGGCGAAGGTGCAGGGGCAGGGAAGGGAGCAGCTGCACACGTCGAACCACTCGCCCCGCAGATGCCAGTCGGGCAGCGAACCGTCGCCGCCCGCGCGGACGACGGCGGGCGTGGCGGGGGCGCTCTGCGAAGTCGCGGACGTGGTGCACATGGTGGGCCTCCTGAGTAGACGGGGGCGGATACCGGGAGGGGGTATCCGCCGTCGACATGGAGGACGCTACGGGCCGAGATCGAGGCCCGTCAAGTACCCCCGAGGGGTATCCATGCGCAGGGGTATCTACGCCCAGGGGTCGGGATGCTCCGCGACGAGCCGCCGCGGCGCCCGCTGCCGCCAGGCGTCCGCGAGGACGTCCCGCAGCTCCGCCTCGTCCGCCAGGGCACTCAGGCGCACCCGCAGCCAGTCGTAACGGTCGTCGTGTCCGGGCCTGACGAAGAACTTCTCCGGCTCGGCCGCGATCAGCTCGTCCCGCTCCTCGCGCGGGCACCTGACACCCATCGACGCGTCGTCGTCCGCGAGCGCGGCGAAGATCTTGCCGCCCACCCGGAAGGTCGGCTGCCCCCAGGCCGCCTTCTCCTCCGTGCCGGGCAGGGCGAGAGCGAGAGCGCGTACGTCGTCGGCAGTGACCATGGGGCCGACCCTAAGGTCGGCCCGGCGCTTCCGCACCACGTGATCGCCATTCGCCCAGTGGCTGAAAACAGTTCATTCTCCGGAGACTTACGACCCCGGCTCGGCGGCCCTACTGTCCACGGCGTTCAGTCCCCCGTGCGACGAAGGAGTCGACATGGAACGCCGTACCGTGCTGCGCGCCGCCGTTTTGGGTGCCGGAGCCGCAGCCTTCTCCGGTTCGCTGTGGCGGCAGGCCGCCGCCTACCCCGCCCTGCCGGGCCCCAGCCCCTACGGGGCGCTCCAGACGGCCGACGCCAACGGCATCCGGCTGCCTGCGGGCTTCACCAGCCGGGTCATAGCCCGCTCCACCCAGAAGGTGTCCGGCACCAACCACACCTGGCACCAGGCGCCCGACGGCGGCGCCTGCTTCGCCGACGGCTCGGGCTGGATCTACGTGTCCAACGCCGAGATGGGCAGCGGCCAGGGCGGCGCGGGCGCGGTGAAGTTCAACAGCGCCGCCCAGATCACCGGCGCCTACGCCATCCTGTCCGGCACCCAGCGCAACTGCGCGGGCGGCGCCACCCCGTGGAACACCTGGCTGTCGTGCGAGGAGGTCGACACCGGCTTCGTCTACGAGACCGACCCGTGGGGTGTGAACCCGGCGGCGCAGCGTCCGGCGATGGGCCGGTTCAACCACGAGGCGGCCGCCGCCGACCCGGTCCGCAAGGTGGTCTACCTGACCGAGGACAAGTCCGACGGCCGCTTCTACCGGTTCGTCCCCACCACCTGGGGCAACCTGTCGTCCGGCACCCTCCAGGTGCTCAAGGAGACCGGCGGCGCGCTGTCGTGGGCCACCGTGCCCGACCCGGACGGCAGCCCCACCGCCACGCGCTACCAGGTGTCGGGCGCCAAGGTCTTCAACGGCGGCGAGGGCTGCCACTACCGCGCCGACATCTGCTACTTCACCACCAAGGGCGACAACCGCGTCTGGGCCTACCACGCGGCCGCCAACACCCTCGCCGTCGTGTACGACGACAACGTCAGCGGCGCCCCGCTGACCGGCGTGGACAACGTCACGGCCGCGGCGGTCGGCGACCTCTACGTGGCCGAGGACGGCGGCAACATGGAGATCTGCATCATCACGCCCTCCGACGTCGTCGCCCCGTTCCTGCGGATCACCGGCCAGTCCTCGTCCGAGATCACCGGGCCCGCGTTCAACCCCGCGGGCAACCGCCTGTACTTCTCCTCGCAGCGCGGCACCTCCGGCTCCAGCAGCGGCGGCATCACGTACGAGGTGACGGGGCCGTTCCGCACCAGCCTCTGACCTAGGTGCCGTTCGCGTCCGGGCTCACCAGGCCGACCTCGTAGGCAAGGATGATGGCCTGCGCCCGGTCGCGCAGCGACAGCTTGGCCAGGATCGCGTTGACGTGGGTCTTCACCGTGGACCTGCCGATGCCGAGGGCCTGGGCGATCTCCGGGTTGCTCAGGCCCCCGGCCACCGCGCGCAGGACGTCCGTCTCGCGCGGCGTGAGGGCGTCGAGGCGGCCGTCGGGGCGCGGGCGCGCGGAGAGTGCGCCGCTGGCGAAGGCGTCGATGAGCCGACGGGTGACCGCGGGCGCGAGCAGGGCCTCGCCGGCGGCGACGGTGCGGATGGCGTCGACCAGGTGCTGCGGTTCGCAGTCCTTCAGGAGGAAGCCGGAGGCGCCGCCGCGCAGGGCGGCGAACACGTACTCGTCGCGGCGGAACGTGGTCAGCACCAGGACGCGTACCGGCGGGTCGAGGGCGGTCAGCAGGCGCGTCGCCGTGAGGCCGTCCGTGCCGGGCATCCGGATGTCCATCAGGACCACGTCGGGGCGGTGGGCGCGGGCCAGTTCGACGGCCTCCGCGCCGTCCGCGGCCTGACCCGTGACCGTGAGGTCCGGCTCGGCGTCGATGACGGCGGCGAAGCCCGCGCGCACCACCGCCTGATCGTCCACGACGACCACCCGTACCGTCATGCCCCGCCCCCCGGCTCGGTCCCGTCCCGCTGGCGTCCGTACGCCGGGAAGACTACGCGCGGCCCCCGGGCCCGGTCAGCCGGTGGCGGGCGCCGCCTCGATCAGGCAGAACGTGTTCCCCTCCCCGAGCGGCGTCACCGAGGTCACGGTGAGGCCCGCCCGGTCGCACACCTCCGCGAACTCGTCGCGGGTGCGTTCCCTGCCGCCCACGTTCAGGAGCATGTTGAGGTCGCTCAGATAGAGCCCGGCCAGCTCGGGAGCGACCGCATCGGGCAGCAGGGGTTCCACGATCAGCACGCGTCCGCCGGGCGGGAGGGCCGCGCGGCAGTGGCCGAGGATGGTGACCGCCTGGTCGTCGTTCCAGTCGTGCAGGATGCTCTTGATCAGGTAGAGGTCGGCACCCCCCGGCACCGACCGGAAGAAGTCCCCGACCTCCAGGGAGCAGCGGTCCTCCACGCCGTGGCGCCGCAGCGTCCCCGGCGCCTGCGCCAGGCCCTCCTCGGTGTCGTACAGGACGCCGGAGAGCCCCGGGTGCTCGCGCAGCACCGAGGACAGCAGGGTGCCGTCGCCGCCGCCGATGTCGGCGACCGTGGTGAAGCGGCCGAAGTCGTAGGCGTGCGGCAGCTGGGCGGCGGTGGCGGAAGTGCTCTGGCTCATGGCCTCGTTGAACAGCGCGGACAGCTCCGGGTGCTCCTTGAGGTAGGGGAAGAAGTCCCTGCCGAAGACCGACGCAAAGGTGGTCCCGCCGGTCCGCACGCCCTCGTCCAGGTGCTCCCAGGCGCGGAGCATCACCGGCTCGGCGAAGATGCCGACCAGGGCCGCGAGCGAGTCGGGATGCCCTGGATCGAGGAGGGAGCCCGCGGGGGTCACCGCGTAGGAGTCGGGGGCGCGTTCCTGAAGGATGCCGAGGGCCGCGAGGGCGCGCAGCAGCCGGGTGGTGGCCCCCGGCTGCGTCCCGGCTTCGGCGGCCACCTCGGCGGCGTGCCGCTCCTTGTCGCCGATGATCTCGACCACCCGCAGGCGTACGGCCGCCCGCAGGGTCTGGGCCGCCAGGCTCCCCACGACGAGCTGGACCACGCGCCCGCGGTCCTCGGCGCTCGCCCTCTGGGTCTCACCGTTCGTGTCCGCCACCGTCACTCCCCTTCCGGTCGGGTCGCGCGTGCCTCGCCGCACGGACGACCATGCAACTTAGGTAACCCTAACTCGTGCGGCCGGTGGCGAGGATCGCGATCCGGCCAACCGGGCTTCCCCGCCCCGCCGTTGCCGCCCCGGCGACCGCCCGGTCAGATCAGACAGGATGCCCGGGCCAGCCCCTCCAAGGCCTGGCGCCGGTCGTCCCGCCACACCACGGCCCCCGGGCAGTGGACGGACACGACGCCGATCAGCGCGCCGGCGCGGGACAGGATCGGCACCGAGGCGACCGCGCCGACGTCGGCGTCCCGCAGGACGTCGAGGGCCGGGGTGCCGAGGAAGACCGGCGAGTGCGCCACCTCGTCGACGAAGACCGGCTCGTGGTCCTGGGCGGCCACCCCGCACGCGGTCTCCCGGTCGTCCACCGTCTCGAAGAACCTCAGGAACGGCTGCTCGAACCCGTGCTGCGCGATGATGCGCAACGCGCCGACCGCGGGGTCGAGGAGCTGGGCGTTGCCCATCGGGGCGCCCGTGATCCGCAGGGCCACCGAGAGCGCCTCGGACAGCAGCGAGCAGCGCCGCCTGCGCTCGTGGGGTGCCAGGGGTGCCGTGCGCACGCCGCGCACGAGGCGCGCCGCCTCCGCGCCCCCGCACATCTCCAGCGGGCGCAGCACCGCGCTGTGGGCTCGTGTCACCGTCAGGCCGCCGCCCGCGGCGGCGGCCTGGTCCTGCGCGTCCAGGAGGAGGTCGACACCTGCGGCGCCGCAGAAGGTCACCCGGCTCAGGTCGAGCGCGACCAGGTCGCACGCCTCCCGTGCGCGGTCGAGGGTCTTGGCGAGCACCGAGGCCGAGGAGACGTCCAGCTCGCCGGCCACGCGGATGACGACCCGGTCGTCGGCGCGGACGACCGCAAGCCGCAGGCTCTCCGACGGCTGGGACCACTCCACGGCATCACCCCACTCCCCCGCCGACGCTCCGCCGTCACCCCCTGCGGGCCGTCCACGCTAGAACCGGAAGCCTGTGCGTTCCCGACTCTCCACCGAGCCTTGCCCGAACCGCCATCGATACGGACAAGACCGGTCGGTCGGGCATGGTTCCGCGACTGGAGCGGACCGGTTCTGACAGCCCGGACCGGTTCTGACGGCCGGGACCGGTTCCGACAGCCGGGGCGGCAGCCGGTCACACGCTCCGAGTTCGCCACTCCGGGGCGAGGACCGCCCACTGCTGGGCGTCGTAGCGCTCGCCCTCGTACGGCCACGACGCGCGACGCACGCCCTCCAGCGTCATGCCGAGCCGCTTGGCCACCGCCGCGCTGCGCTCATTGTCCGCGCGGCAGACCCACTCCGCGCGGTGCAGACCCCGGACGGTGAACGCCCAGTCGAGAAGGGTCTCGCAGGCCTGGGTGATCAGGCCGTGCCCCTCGGCGGCGGGCTCCAGCCAGCAGCCGATCTCGCACGCGCCCGACGCGGCGTCGAAGCTCACGAACATCACGCCGCCGACCAGCGTGCCGTCGCGCCAGATGCCGTACAGGCGGGCCCCGTCCGCGGCCTGCCGCTCGGCGTACCGGCGCAGGGTGGCACGCGCGCCGTCGAGGTCGTCGGTGACGAAGGCCGCCCCGACCCACGGCCGGATGTGCGCGCGGGCCCGGTCCAGATGGGCGGCGAACTCCTCGGCGTGCCACGGCTCCAGCGGGCACAGGCGGACGTCGTCCCGCAGCGGGAGGGCGAACATGAAGACCTCGCATTCACACAACACTCGTTATGACTATGTACCGTAGCAGCATGCCACGCACCAAGGGAGATCACGAGGCCCGCCGCCGCGACGTGTCCGAGGCGGTCTGGCGGGTGCTCGCCGCGCACGGCTTCGGCGGCCTGACCCTGCGCGCCGTCGCCGCCGAGCTCGGCGCCAGCACCGGCCTGCTCACGCACTACTTCCCGGCCAAGCGCGACCTGGTCGCGCACGCCCTCGACCTGCTCGACCGGCGCAGCGCGGCCCGCCCCCGGCGCGCCGGGGGCCCTGGCCTCGCGGCCGTGCGCGCCGCGCTGCTCGGCGTCCTGCCGCTGACCGCCGAGGCGACCGACAGCAACCGCATCTGGGTGTCCTCCTGGGACACCGCGCTCGCCGACCCCGGCCTGAGCGAGGAGTACGCACGCAAGTACGCGCGCAGCAGGGACAAGCTGTGCGCGCTGGTCGCCACGGCGCAGGAGCGCGGCGAACTGCCCGCCGGTGACCCCGCGCGCATCGCCGCGGGCGCGCAGTCCTTCGTGCTCGGTCTGGTGGTGCAGGCCTTGTTCGCCCCGGCGGCGTTCTCGCCGCAGCACCAGGTCGAGCTCCTGGACGACTACCTCGCCGGGCTCGCGGCGGGGCCGTCGGCGGACAGCCCGAACTGACGAGGGCCGGGGGGGCGCCGTCCCTCTGCGGAGCTACGGACGACATGGCCCGCTGGCGGGACGCGGGGCCGGGCCGGTGCCCCGTAGCCTCCCTTCCGGGCGCGCCGACAGCCGTGCTCCCGCCCCGCCCGCCCCGCCCTCCCGCACGGCGACCACCCGAGGACGCCCGCCATGCCCCGTCATCGCCCTCCGCTTCACCCCCCGCACGAGGCCGCCGTTCCGGCGGCGGCCCGGCCCACGGTCCGCGGGCTGCGCGACGACCTGTCGAGCGCCCGGCCCCTGCCGCTGCCGCCCTGGTCCTGGCCGCGCGGCCTGCGGTGGCTGCCGCACACCCTGGTCGTCCTCGCCGCCGTCGCGGTGGCGGCGACCGGCGCCGATCCGCCGGCCCGGCTCCTGGCCGTCGGGCACGCGGCCTGCTGGCCGGTGGCGCTGCGCCGCCCCGTGCCCGCGTGGTGGCTTTCGACGGCGTTCTTCGTCGTCATCGCCGTGGCCCATCCGCCCACGCCCGCCAACGAGGTGTGGGCCTGGACCGTGCAGGCAGGAGCGCTCTTCCTGCTCGCCCTTCGGGTCCGGCCGACCTCGGCGGCCGTGGCGGCGGGCATCGGCGCCGCGGTCGGGGTGGTCCTGAAGCTCACCGGAGGCACCGTCGGATCGTGGGACCTCGTGCTCTTCGGCCTCACGCTGTTCGCCGTGGCGGTCCTGGTCGGCGGCGTGGCCCGGGGGCGCAGGGAGGACCGGGCCCGGCTCGCCGCGCAGATCGCCGCCACGGCGCGGGAGCGTGCCGTGCGCACCGTCCTGGAGGAGCGCGCCCGGATCGCCCGCGAGCTGCACGACGTCGTCGCCCATCACTTGTCGCTCATCTCCATCCAGGCCGACGCGGCGCCCTACCGCGTCCCCGACCCGCCGCCGGAGCTCGCCGCCGAGTTCGCCTCGATCCGCGCCAACGCCCTGGAGGGCCTGGCCGAACTGCGGCACCTGCTGGGCCTGTTGCGCGCCGACGCCCCCGGCGAGGGCGCGGCGGTCACCGCGCCTCAGCCCTCGCTCGCCGAGCTCGACGCGCTCCTCGCGCACGTGCGCGCGGCGGGGCTCGCCGTCGCCGCCCGCGTCGAGGGCGCCCGCCGGCCGCTGCCGCCGGGGGTGGAGCTCTCGGCGTACCGCATCGTGCAGGAGGCGCTCAGCAACACTCTGCGCCACGCCCCCGGCGCCGGGGCGGAGGTCGAACTCCGCTACGCGCCGACCGCGTTGCGGCTGCGCGTCACCAACGGGCCCGCCGTCCGGGCCGTGGTCCCCGCGCCCGGCGGCGGCCACGGCCTCACCGGCATGCGCGAACGTGCCGCGATGCTGGCGGGCGACGTCGTCACCGGGCCGCTGCCGGACGGGGGCTGGGAGGTCACCGCCGTCCTTCCGGTGCGCCCCGCCCCGGCCCCCACCACGGACAAGGACTCCCCCGCATGACGATCCGCGTGCTGATCGCCGACGACCAGGCCATGGTGCGCGAGGCCTTCTCCGTTCTGCTCGGCGCCCAGCCGGACCTCGCCGTCGTGGCCGCGGTCGAGGACGGCGCCGCGGCCGTGGCCCGGACCGCGGAACTGCGGCCCGACGTCGTCGTGATGGACATCCGCATGCCCGGCCTCGACGGCATCGAGGCGACCCGGCGCATCACCGCCGACCCCACTTCGTCGGCGAAGGTCCTGGTCCTGACCACCTTCAACCTCGACGAGTACGTGTACGAGGCGCTGCGCGCCGGGGCGAGCGGCTTCCTTCTCAAGGAGGCCTCCGGCCTGGAGCTCGCCGACGGCATCAGGGTGGTGGCCCGCGGCGACGCGCTCCTGTCCCCGGCGCTCACCAAGCGGCTCATCACCGAGTTCGCCCGCACCGGCCCGGCGGCGAGGCGGCCCACCGGCGCGGCCGTCGACCGGCTCACCTCGCGCGAGACCGAAGTCCTCGTCCAGGTCGCCCAGGGCCTGTCCAACGCGGAGATCGCCACGGCCCTGACCGTCGCAGAGGAGACCGTCAAGACGCACGTCGGCCGGATCCTGCACAAGCTGGCCCTGCGCGACCGCACCCAGGCCGCCGTCTTCGCGTACGAGTCGGGACTGGTCACGCCGGGCACCACGGCGTGACGCCCGGGGCCGCGCAGCAGGCCCCGGGCGCAAACCGCTTGCTTCGAGTGCACTCGAACGCTTTAGCGTGATCGTCATGACGGTGACCGAAAACGCCCCCGTGGCGTACACGATCAGCGCCGAGCTGCGGGGCGCCTTGACCGTCCTCGACGCCACAATCGACTTCTACTCGGGCGCCCGCCGTGCGCCGGAAGGGGCCTGAGCGCCACCATGAACACCTCCATCGAACCGATCGCCACGGTCCGCCTCGGCACCGGCGGCCCCCTCGTCGGCGTCCAGGGCTTCGGCGCCATGGGCATCAGCTCCGCCTACGGGCACACGGACGACGCGGCGGCCCGCGACACCCTGAAGGCGACCGTCGAGGCGGGCGTCACCCTCATCGACACGGCCGACATGTACGGCACCGGCGCCAACGAGGAGTTCCTCGCGCCGTTCGTCGCCGCGCACCGCGACCACATCACCCTGGCCACCAAGTTCGGCATCCAGACCCGCGCCGACGACCCCGCCCACCGGACCGTCCGCAACGAGCCGGCCTACATCCGCGAGGCCGTCGAGGGCAGCCTGCGCCGCCTGGGCGTCGAGGTCATCGACCTGTACTACATGCACCGCAGGGACCCCGCGGTCCCGCTCGCCGAGTCCGTCGGCGCCATGGCCGAACTGGTGCGGGCGGGCAAGGTCAAGCACCTCGGCCTGAGCGAGGTCACCGGTGCCGAGCTGCGCGAGGCGCACGCCGTGCACCCCATCACGGCCGTGCAGTCGGAGTGGTCGGTCTTCAGCCGGGACGTCGAGTACAGCGTCGTGGGCGCGGCGGCCGAGCTCGGGGTCGCCTTCGTGCCGTACTCGCCGCTCGGGCGCGGCTTCCTGACGGGTGCCTTCACCGACGCGGGCGCCGAGCTGTCCAGCGACGACTTCCGCCAGTCGATGCCGCGCCTGACCGGTGCCAACGCCACGGCGAACGCGGCACTCCTGGCGCCCCTGCGCGAGATCGCGGCCGAGCGCGGCGCCACCACCGCGCAGATCGCCCTGGCCTGGGTGCAGCAGCGGGCCGAGGCGCACGGCCTCGCGGTGGTGCCGATCCCCGGCACCCGCAAGCGCGGCCGCCTCCTGGAGAACGCCGCGGCCACCAGGATCACGCTGGCCCCGGAGGAACTCGCGCTCCTGGAGCCGATCGCGGAGAAGGTGGCGGGCGACCGCTACCCGGACATGTCCTTCACCTCCGCGGCACGGGAGACCCAGGCCTGACTCAGGCCGGGCGACGGGCCGTCAGGAGCCTTCCGGCGCCGCGCAGTCGGAGGCCTTCGGGGGTCTCGTGGCGCCGGAGCCGCTCGGCGAGGCGCACGTGGGCGAGGGCCCGCGCGTCCGCGTCGACCTGCTCCAGCAGATGGCGGCCAGGTCCCGATTCGAGCATGAAGCGGGCCGCGTCCTCGGCGTCGCGGCCCCAGGTCCCGTACGCCTGGACGCGTTCGGCCCGTACGTCGTGGAACCCGGCCGCGGTGAGCAGGCCCGTCGCGGTGCCGGCGTCGGCCAGGGAGAACATGCCCGGCCCTCCGGTCGCGCCGAACCCCCGCAGCGGCAGGATGTCGTCGAGCGCGCCGAAGGCCCGCAGCCACTCGGTGCCCTCGGGTTCGGCGGTGCTGAGGAAGACCACCCGGCCGCCGGGCCGCAGCGCGCGGGCGACGTTGGTGAACGCGGCGACCGGGTCGGTGAAGAACATGACGCCGAAGCGGCTGATGGCCACGTCGAAGGAGTCGGGGGCGAGCGGGTGGACCTGGGCGTCGCCGTGCTCGAAGGAGACGTTGGCGACGCCCTCGTCGGCCGCCCGCGCCCGGGCGCGCTCCAGCATGGGCGCGGACAGGTCGAGGCCGAGCGCGCGCCCCGGCCCGACGGCGCGGGCGGCGAGCCGGGTGGTGGCTCCGGCCCCGCAGCCGACGTCCAGGACGTGTTCACCGGCGCGGAGGGCGGCGGCGTCGAGCAGCGGCCGGTCGAAGCCGCCGTTGACGGCGTTCCAGCGGTCCTGGTGGGCGGCCCAGTGGGCGCCCTCGTAGCCGTTCCATGCCTGTGCCTGGGCGGTGTTGGCGATGCCGTGCATGCGAGATGACCTCCAGCGGTGCGGCCCCGCACCCTAGAATGGGCAAGTGCCCAAATAGTATGGGCGCACGCCCATACTGGCAATCGCCTTGTCCTGGGAGGGACTTGATGTCACCGCGCGGAGTCGCGATCCCCGATCTGCGAGAACGCCTTTTCGACGCCGCGGAACGCGTGCTCGCCCGGGACGGCGCGGCCGCCCTGACCAGCCGGGCGGTCACGGAGGAGGCGGGCTGCGCCAAGGGCGTGCTGCACACGCACTTCGCGGGGCTCGACCAGTTCGTCGCCGAACTCTGCCTGGACCGCTTCGCCCGCGCCGCGGCTCAGGCCGAGGGCCTCCCCGGCCGGGCGGGCACCGCCACGGTGGCCGACAACCTCGCCGCCGTGGCGGCGGCGCTCCTGTCCCTGGACCCCGCCGTCGTGGAACTGGCCGTGACCCGTACGGCGGCCACCCTGCGGATCCGCGAGGCGTGGCGGGCGGGCGCACCCGGCCTCGGCGTGGTGCAGCGGTCGATCGACGCGTACCTGCGCGAGGAGCAGCGCCTCGCGCGTGTGCCGCGGCACACGGACACGGCGTCCGTCGCCCTCGCCCTGGTCGGAACCCTGCACCATCTGCTGATGACGGGGTGGATGGCCGCGGCGGATCCGCAGGACGAGGTGGAACGGCTCATCCGGACGCTGGTGGGCGGGGCCTGACGACCGACCGGCGCGACCGGCCCGCCGAGAGGCCCGCCGGGGGCGTCAGAAGGTCAGCCAGCTCGTGACCGGCGAGATGAGGTCGTGCCCGAACTGCGAGACCTTCGTCACGGCCCTGCCGCCGCCGACCGCCCCGATCCACTTGGACTGGCCGAAGGTGAGCAGGGCCAGACCTCCGCCGGCGAGGGACGTGAAGAACTTGCGGCTCGTCCAGCCGTAACCGAGGCCGGTGAAGACGACGTTGGCCCCGGTGAAGATGAGGGAGGCGATCCCGAAGCCGACCGCGAGCGGGGCCGTGACGGGTGCGATGGGCAGGAACAGGCTGGCGACGCCGAGCCCGGCAGAGGCGAGGCCGGTGAGGATCCCGAGGGCGTTGAAGGCATCCGCATAGCGCCTGGCCTCGAGCTTCCACTGGGGGACGAGATCGTCGAAGTCGTCGTTGTCGGGGGTGTCGGCAGGGTTCTGCCCGCTCGCCCGTGCCCGGCGGGCGTCCTCGGCCGCCTTCCTCATCGCCGCCGCGATCTCGGCCTTCCGCTTGGCCGCCGCGATCTGGTGCGCCTGGCTCGCGGCCACCGCCGCCGTACGCGCGTCCTTGCCCGCCTGGATCGCCGAGGCGCGGGCCGACGTGGCCGACTCCTGCGCCGCGTTGGCGGAGGCCACCGCGCGGCGGGCGGCGTCCATGGCGCGGTTGGCGGAGTGGTTGGCGGTACGCGCGGCCGTACGGGCGGTGGCGGCCGCCTGCTTCGCCTTGTCGGCCGAGGCCTGGGCGTCCCTGGCCGACTTGTCGGCGGCGTCGGCGTTCGCGTCCGCCTCCTTGGCGTACTGCGCGGCCTGCGTCGCCGACTTCTTCGCCTTGTCCGCCCACTCCAGCGCTTCCGACGCCGCGTCACGGGCCCTGGCCGCCGCCTCCTGGGCGCGGGCGGCGTCCTCCTGCGCCTTGTGCGCGATCTTCATGGAGGCGGCGATCGCGCCCTGGACGGCGGCGATGTGCGCGGCGGAGTCGTGGTCGAGCTGCGCGGTCCTGTACCGCACGGTGGCGAGGAAGCGGCGGCGCATCCACGCCGGGCCCTCCATCGCGGCCTGGGCGTGGGCCTTGGTGTACGGACCGGCCGAGGCGATGACGGCGGCGGTGGCC
The DNA here is from genome assembly GCF_008704795.1 of Streptomyces spectabilis. Classification (NCBI taxonomy): domain Bacteria; kingdom Bacillati; phylum Actinomycetota; class Actinomycetes; order Kitasatosporales; family Streptomycetaceae; genus Streptomyces; species Streptomyces spectabilis. Next base: position 1,302,712 of record NZ_CP023690.1, read on the forward strand.
ACCGCGTCGTCCTCCTGCTGCGCCGCCTCGTAGGCGGCGCCGAGGAACTCGTGCAGCGCCCCGGCGGTGCCCGCGTCCAGCGCCTCGTTCGCGGCCTTCGTCACCGCGCTGCCGGGCCCTCCGGCGAGAATACGTGTGATCGTGACGCGGTTGTCGGTGGCGGAGGCCTCCACGACGCCCGTGCTCAGGAACGTCGTGGCGGCGTCCGGGGCGTCGCTCTCCACGGCCTTGGTCGCGGCGTCGGCGACGTCCGGGGTGGAGATCCGCGCCAGGTAGAGGGCGGTCTCCCTGTCGTCCTGGTGCTGGGCGAGCTGCCGGTCGGTGTCGATCCAGGCATGGAGGTCGGCGTCCGTACCGCACAGGGCGAACCGCGCGGCCTCACGTGACCAGCCACCAGGAGCGTTCATCAGGGCGATGGCCGCTTTGCGCCCCAGGGTGGCGGCGAGGTTCCCGTCGCTCGCCCTCAGGGCCGCCTCGGCCTGGGCGATGAGGTCCTTGGTGGCCTGGGAGAGCTGATCGGCCTGGGTGCGCTTCCTGGCGACCTCCTCCCGCTCCTGCTCCTCGATCCGCACGAGCAGCCGGGACTCCTCCATCGCCTGCTTCATGTCCTCGTCCAGGCGCTGCCACTCGGCCTCGCGCGCCTGCTTCTCCACCTCGACGGCCTTGGTGACGGCTTCGGTGGCGGTGTTCGCGGCTTTGGTCGCCTCGTTGGCGAACTCGGTGGACTTCTTCGCGTACTCCACGGCCTGGCCCGCGTACTTGGCGGCCCACTCGGCCGCGTCCGCGGCCCTGTCGGCGTGCCCCGCCGCGCTGTTGGCGGCGTCACGGGCGGTACGCGCGGCCTGCGCCGCCTTGTTGGCCAGGGCCTGGGCGGTGCCCGCGGCGTTGGTGGCGATGGTGGCGTTGGTGTGCGCGATCTGCGCCTGGCGGCGGGCCTCGGCCGCCAGGGCCTGCGCCTTGCCCGCCGCGTCGGCGGCCGCGGCCGAGGCGTTCGCCGCCGCCGCGGCGTTGCGCGCCGCGGACGCGGCGGCCGACCCGGCGCCCGCGGCCTGGGCCGAGGCCGTGGCGGCGTGGTCGGCGGCCCTGGCCGCGGTGCGGGCCTTGGCGGCGGCGTTGCGGGCGGCGACGGCGGCGTTCTTGGCGGCGGCCGCGCGAGAGGCGTCCTTGGAGGCGGCGATGGCGGCGCCGTAGGCGGCCGCGGCGGCGGATCCCGCGCTGGCGGCGGCCTGGCTCGCGGCGGTGGAGGCGTGGGCGGCGCGGCGCGAGGCCTGAACGGCGGCGTGGGAGGCGCGGATCGCGACCCGGGCGGAGTTGGCCGCGCCCTTGGCCGACTCGGCCGCCTTGCGCGCGGCTCTGCCGGACTTCACTACGTCGTCCTGGGCCGCCTTGGCCTCGGCGGCGGCCTTCTCCGCCGCGTCCTTGGCCTTCTCGGCGGCCGTCTGGGCGCGGGCGGCGGCCTCCTCGGCCTGCTTCGTCTTCGCGTCGGCCTTCTTGCCCTCGCGTTCGACCACCGCCACGAGTTCCTCGATGGTGGCGGACTCCTGGTCGCGGGCGCGGGCGATGTGCTGGCCGGTGTCGAGGAACCACTCGACGTCCGCCGCCGTGCCCGACACGGCGCGGTCGGCGTACTTGCGCACCTCCGGCCCGGCCTCGCGCATGAGGGTGAACGCCTCGAAGCGCATGTCCTCCTGGCGGGCCGTGTGCTGGCCGTCGGTGAGGAACGACTCCAGGGCGGTCCGGGTGCCTGCCTTCAGGGCCGCGTCGCCGTCGCGGTTGACGGCCTTGCCTCCGACGGCCATCACGGTCGTGGTGGCGACGCGCAGGTCCTCCGTGAGGGCGCTTTCGAAACCGCCGTCGAGGAATGCGGCGATGGTGGCGTCGCCGGCGTCCAGCGCCGCGCCCGCCTCGCGCCGGGTGCCCTTGCCGCCCCCGGCGAGCGAGCTGAGGATGGCGACGCGGTTGTCCTCCGCGGTGGCGTGCGGCAGGCCGACGGCCAGGAACGTCCGGACGTCGGCGTCCGGGCCGCTCAGCGCGGTCTCCGCGGCGGCGCGGACCGCCTTTCCTCCGAGCAGCCACGCCTTGACGACCTTCGCCCGGTCGGTGTCGGGCAGGCTGAACGGGTCGCCCTCGTCGCCGCCGGTCGGCGGGGTGTCGGCGCGGGCCGCCAGCGGGTTGAGGACGAGGCTCGAGGTGACGGCGACGGCCGTGGTGGCCGTCAGGGTCGCCAGCACGCGCCGTCTGCTCCATAACGTGGTGTCCACAGGGGTGAGTCCTTCGAGGTCGGTGCCCGGCAGCGCGCACAGGGCACGCAGGGCTGGTGTGTGGGGTGAGCTCCCTCAACTGCTGCGGCGGACAGGGGCCCGCGTCAGATCCAGTCGTCGCCCGGAGCGGTGGCGAAGTACGTGCCCGTGTTCAGGCGGGCGCCGACCTTCCCGTCCGGGCTGTGGACCACCAGGTCCGCCTTCTTGTCGGCGTTGACGTCACCGAAGTAGAGATGGCCCTTGCCGGGGTGACCGAGGAAGTTCGACCAACCCGCACTCCAATGCGTACCACCATCGAAATAGGTGCCCTTGTTCACACGCACGGACACATTCCCGTCAGTGCCGTGAACGATCAGGTCAGCCCGGCCATCACCATTGATGTCACCGAAGTACAGACGGCCCTTGCCGGGGTGACCGAGGAAGTTCGACCAACCCGCACTCCAATGCGTACCACCATCAAAGTAGGTGCCCTTGTTGATACGCACAGACACATTCCCATCGGTGCCGTGAACGATCAGGTCAGCCTTGTTGTCACCATTGATGTCACCGAAGTACAGACGACCCTGACCAGGCTGGCCGAGGAAATTCGACCAACCCGCACTCCAATGCGTACCACCATCGAAATAGGTGCCCTTGTTGATACGCACAGACACATTCCCGTCCGTGCCGTGAACGATCAGGTCAGCCTTGTTGTCACCATTGATGTCACCGAAGTACAGACGACCCTGACCAGGGCGGCCGAGGAAGTTCGACCAACCGGCGCTCCAATGGGCCCCCGCGGAGAACCGGTGAGCGGCCTTGCCCGGCTGCGGCGTGAAGTTCTTCACCGCGGTGCGCACCGTGATGGCGCCGTCGGCACCCTGGATCACCAGGTCGTCCGCGCCGTCTCCATTGATGTCGGCCATGGACACGACCTCGCGCAGACGCTCCCGCGCCTCTTGGGCCCACTCCTGAGCCGCGCCGTCGTCGACCCGCCCCGACAGGGCACCGGTACGCGTCTCGGTCGCTTCCTGCCCGAAGCACCCACCCTGCCAGGAGCGGCTGTTGACGGCGACGAGTTCGACCTTGCCGTCCTTCTCCCTGATCAAGGGGCCGCCGGTGTCGCCCGCGCACACCGCGGCGCCGTCCTGTCCGGTGCTGGCCACCTGACCGTCCTGGACGGTGTCCACCGTGAAGGAGCCGGTGTGCAGGGTGAGCGGGGACCACTCGGTCTTGGTGCGGCCGTATCCGGCGGCCTTGAGGGTCTCGCCCGCGCCGGGCGCGGTGCTGGCGAAGGCGATCGGGGCGATCCCGGAGGTGGGCTGTGCCAGCCGGGCCATGACGAGGTCCCGGCCGGGATGGGGGACGAGTTCCACGACCTCGGTGACGAGTCCGCCGGTGCCGGTCAGGTCGGTGCGGCCGACGGTGGCGACGGTCTTCTTCGCGGGCTTGCCCGGCGGGGGCGTCGTTCCCGATGCGGGGGCGTCGACGAAGCAGGAGGCGGCTGTGAGCACCCAGCGGGGGTCCACCAGCGCGCCGGAGCAGGCCCGTTCGCCGTCGCCGATGTCCAGGCGCGCGGCGAAGGAGTAGGCGGGGCTGGTGGTGCCGGTGCCGGAGACAGCACCGACGGGGACGGCGGCGCTGAGCGCGAGCGGCCCGGCGATCATGGCCGTGGCCAGCGCGGCGAAGCGCAGGGGTCTGGTGAGAGACATGACGTGGTTCCTTGCTACGAGGTGGGCAAGGGCGAGCCCGTCGACAGGCATCGGACGGGAGGCGCGTGGCACGGCCTCGGACGTACTCGGGCGGGCCCCTCGGCGTGAAGAACAGGCGCGGGCGGGCCGCTCGGTATGCGGAGCCGTGCGAGCGAAGAGGCGGGGCGCGGCCGCTACTTGGCGGTCCTGATCTCCATGAGCATGAAGTCGCGGCCCTGCTCGTCCGCGCTTTCTCCCACCCCGGTCCAGGCGTTCTTCGTGATGTCGAAGCTCTTGCGCTCGCTGCCCGCGGTCATGTCGACGCGGGTGGCGTAGTCGTTGCCCTTCACCCCGAAGACCGAGGGGATCTCCAGGCTCAGATGGCCGGAGTTGCCGGTGACCCGGAAGCAGATCTTCTCCTTGGCGCGGGCCCAGACCTCCAGCAGACCCGGCCCGCCGGCGCAGTCGGCGAGCAGGATGTGACCGTCACCCCGCTTGAGGGTGATGCCCTTCTCCGCCCGGATCTTGTCGGCCTGCGGATAGGCGAAGTACTCGATGGCGAAACCGGGGGCGTCGTCCGCCACGGGGGCTCCCGGCACCTTGGTGTGCGCGTCCGCGGTGGCAGGTGTGCCCGACGGGCCGCCGGTCACCACGGCCCAGGTCATGGCGGCGGCCGTCGCGCCGCTCAGTGCCACCTTGCCGAGTCTGTGCCACTTCGGTCTTGAGACCGTTGTTCTCCGTATCTTCATCGCCGTCCTCACTGTGGGTCGCGGTACGTAGTCCGAACGCGGTGAGAGTGCGGGAGTGCCATGGCTCGGTCCCGGAATCCACCGCCCTCATCAGGCTTGAGCGCTTCCCCGAAGTCCTGCGTAACGGCCGGAAGGCGCTCCGCGTTCTGGGGACGGTATGTGACGCAGGCGATGGTGACTACGGACGTTGCTCTTGAGCCTTGCGCTGAGAGCCACCGCTGCGCTCTTCTTCAGCCACCGGAGAAGGCTCAGGGATCCTTGATGAGATCTACCGCAGCCGGCCCGGTCCGGCCCATCTCCGGTTCAGGAGGCGGACAGTGAGTCCGCCGCCCATTCCTGGGGTGCCTTGAGTTTGCGCCAATCTCCGACGATCTGCTGATTTGTCGTTGAGCCACCCGCGCCGGGCCGCCGCCAGGACCACGAGGGCCACCGACCGGTCTTGGTCAGTACGAGGCACTGACTGCGAGAAGGGACCGTAGAGCACAGGGACAGGCCAGACCCGGAAAAGATTTCCGGGTCTGCTGTCGTCTTCTTCAGGAGGTGCCTGTCAGGCGGGCACGCCGAGCGCCAGGGCGAGTTCGTAAACGTCCCGCCGGACGCTCTGTCTGTGCAGGCGCCCCGCCAAGGTGCGGGCGAGCTGATGCGCCCGTATCTGCGCGGGGGCGGCTCTGAACGCCCGCTTCAGCTGATCTGCCGCCTCATCGGTCCTGCCGGCCTCCTCGAAGGCCCGCGCGACGTCGAGCCGCGCTCGTGCGCGCCGCTCCAGCGGCAGGTCCCTCCCCAGCCGCAGACGGGATGCCAGATCCACGGCCAGTTGCCCGTCCTCGAACTCGAGAGCCAGCGCCAGGCGATGCAGCTCGACGTTCGTCGGGCCGAAGGACGTCCACATCACATTGCCGTCGGCTCCCAGACGATCGGCTGCTCGCTGCGCCTGCGCCAACAAGTCATCGGCCAGGGACCGGTCAGGGACACGCGCTGCGGCGACGGCCGCATTGAGGCAGAGCGTTCCGTGCTGGGACAACGCCACCGGTGAGGATCGCAGCCAGCGCTGCGCCAAGCCCTCCAGGGGCTGGAGCGCCACCTCCACCGCCTCGGCCGCCATGCCGGACCCGAGCTGCACGTGAACCACGCACCGACGCAGCGCCAGCATCACGGCTGGGTCCCCCGATTCACCCGCCGCGACGTCTCCCTGGTCGGCTGCCGTCCAGGCCAGACTGGTCTCGCCGACGTTACGGAGGAAAACTGCCGCGACGTGGCACACCAGAGCAAAGAGCCGTAAGGCCTGACCTCTCTCCCGGCCCGACCGGTGCTCGCAGGTGGCAAGTCGAGCATCCGCCAGCAGAGCCGGGAGATCTTCAGCGAGTCGCTCGTATGCGGACGCCTGGAACCGCACCCAAGCGGCATCGACTTCTGCGCCCAGGCGTTCCAGCCTCGGTGGTTCACGGGCTACGTACAGGGAGCCGCTCAGCCGCCGCGAACGCATGAGGGCCGACCTGATGGCGGAGAGGCTGCCTCCATCGTTTCCGTAGATACCGGCGATTCCGCCGTTTCCGCCGTTTCCGCCGCCGCCGGGGATCGGGGTGTCCTCAAGGTCCCGCACCTCGACGCGGAGGGCCTCAGCCAGGTCCGAGAGCATCCTTACGTTGTTCACGGGGATGCGATCGGCTTCCACGCGGTACACCCAGTCCTCCGAGCGGCCCAGCAGCGCCCCGAGTTCCCTCTGCAGAAGGCCACGACGTCTTCGGTGGAACCGCACACGCCGGCCGAAGGAGAATCGCTCTGTCATGGCCCGCAGGGTGCCCTGCCTCCCACCGCTCGGCAGAGTCTCGATCGCGCCGTTCGGCGGGCAGGCCACGCTCGGCGACGGCGGCCGCCTCGATGAGGGCGGGCGCGACGCGTGGCAGGAGTACCGGAGTTCAGTCGCGCGGGCGCAGCGGCGCGCTCGCCAAGCCCTGCTCCCGGCCGCTGAGTTCGGCGTCCAGGGTCTGCTGCGCCGCCCGCATCGACTCGGCGTACTTCGGCTCGGACATGCGCTGCCAGGCCTCGTCCGGCGCGACGTCCTCCTGGCGGCTGACCACCCACCAGATGTTGCCGAACGGGTCGCGCACCCGGCCGCCGCGGTCGCCCCAGGCGCTGTCGGAGACCTCGGTGACGACCCGCGCGCCGTGCGCGACAGCGGCGGCCACGGCGGCGTCCGCGTCGGGGACGTAGACGCGCAGGAGCGAGGGCATCACCGGCCAGTCGGGCCGCCGGTCGAAGGCGAGCACCACCGTGTCGCCGACCCGGATCTCACCGTGCCCGATGGTGCCGTCCTCGACCGGCACCCGCGCCAGTTCCTCCCCGTCGAACGCGGCGGCGACGAAGTCGAGCAGAGCGCCGGTGTCGTCGGTGACCACCCAGGGCGCGACGTTGGTGTATCCCTCGGGTGCGGTGCGGTTCATCGATCTCGCTCCTTCGCGACGGCCTGCCGGACCGCGGCGGTCGGCCGCGGCCCCTAGGTGACGGAACCGACCCTAGAACTCATACAGGTCAGTTTCTGTCCTACTCGGCCCGGCCGATGGCGAAGGTGGCGCCGGGAGTGTGGTGCGCCGGTTCACCCTCGGCCGGTGCCCGGTCGCACTCGGCCTCGCACAGCAGCACGTCGCACCCCTCGGCGGGCATCCCGTGTGCCACCGCCCGGCTGGTCAGCCGCATCGAGCCGACGGTCGCCCCGTGCCCGTCGGACAGCTCGGCGACGGCGAAGGCGGCTTCGATCGGGCTGCGGACAGGCGTATTGCTGAGGAAGCCAGCGAGCCGGTCGGCGATTCCCGGCGGACCGTGCAGAGGAATCGGCCGGCCTGGTGGTCTCTCACCGCTCGCCGCTGACACGTCCTGCTGACTGTCTCGGGTGGTAGAGGGTGCGAGCGCGCGTCAGGTCGGCGGGGCCGTCACGGCCGAGGTCCAGGAAGTAGTCGACCTGCCACGCCTGGGTGCCGCCCGCCTGTCGGCTGGTCGTGGTCACCCACGGCGGATAGACACGGAATCCGCGCTTCCCGCCGGAACCGCCGCGCGAGACGACGCCGCGCTCGCACAACACCTCGCGCGGGAACACGAACTGCCCGAAGCCGTCGTCGTCGCGGCTGCTGATGACGAAGAGGTCCACCCCGTCGTCGGCGTCGAAGGGCCGGATCGGTCCCTCTGCGGACCGCTGCCACACCGTGACGAACTGGCCCGCCTTCGTCGGGGTCGTCTTGGCCACGCGGAAGCGGACCGAGCGGCTGTCGAGCGTGAACGCGCACGCGGCGTACTCGGCGCTCTCCGGCTCGGCCACCGGCAGTGAGCAGGCGAAACCGCAGCGGTCGTACACCGAGGCCTTCGCCGCGAGGAGGTCCCCGTGAAGCCCCGTCCACGGCTGATGCGTCGCCATGCGGCCATCCTGCCATTTCTCCTCGAAGAGGTCGCCGTAGCGGTCACCCGCGACCTGGGTGCCGCATGGAGTTGCATGTGCGGGCACCTCGCCAGCGCCCAGGCCCGCAACAGCCGCCTGGCCGCCCGCATTCAACGGTTGGAGATTGGAGAAACGACTGTCGCAGGCCCTGGGAGCTCAGGCATGGCAGGAGTCGGGACTCGGAGCCCCGGCTGACATCGACGAGCTCCAGCGGAAGATCACGAAGCTGGAGCAGCACAACGTCGAACTGACCTCCGCGTTGGAGGAAGCCCGATCCGATCTCGATGCCGCGAGGGGGGCCAACGCGGCTGACAATCCTCGTGCGGTCGTTGTCAGTGCCGGCCGAGGGGATCACCGGCATGACACCGCTACTTTCCCCTCAACCGCGTTCGAAGCAGTGCGAGTGGCCGATGACGGAGAAGCCGCGACGCTCGTACCACTGACGCGGCCAGTCTGACGCATCGGCGGTCAGGAACCGGGTTCTGCAGTCCTCATCGGCAGCCATGCTCAGGGCGGTGGTCAGGACGGCGTCGGCGTAACCACGCCTGAGATGGGCCTCCGAGGTGATCAGGTCCTCGATCTGGGCTGTGCCAGTTGCCGGATCCACATAGAGGTCGGCCCATGAGGCGACGTCGCCTTCCTCCGTGCGGGCACCGATGAAGCGAACGATGTCTGCCCCACGCCGGCGAGCTTCGCGTCGGTCGACAAGGTGGCGTATGACCTCGTTGTCGACGTCCGGAAGGAGGTCCCGCCATCGCCGGGTGAGTGGATCACGTATCGCGTCGAGGTCCGCCTCCACCGCGGGTCTGCCGGCTGGCACCGGGCCTTCGTGCAGCATGACCGCGTAGAGAGAGTGGGTGTATCCGGCCCGGGTCAGCGGCTCTGCACACGCCATCCCGATTTCGTTGTCCAGGACGGAGATCAGTCGGTGTGGCAGGTGGCCCAGTGCTTCCTCCGCGATCGTTGGCAGCGCCTCGGCGTCGACGGCCGTATCGATGATCACCTGGTTGTTCGCGCGGGAATGGAAGAAGGCGTCGTCATACACAGCGAAGCCGCCAGGGAGATCGACGATACGCGTGGCCTGCCGACGGGCGAAGGCGGATAGGAAGGCGTTGATCCTCTGCAGTTCTGAGCTTGGCATGGAGGGAGCCTATGCAGCCCTGACCATGACCGCCTTTGATTTGCCCCGCGGGAGAACACTACGCAAGGGCCTCCGGCACCGGCGCTGAGCTGCACAAAGTGGTCTCCACTCGCCTCGCGCCACACGGTCCCCCCCCCCAGAGAAGACCGCCGTCGCCTCCCACGCGGTCGTCCCTGAAGGACGCGAGGGCGTACGCGGTCTTGGCCTCGCGGCGCAGTGTCCTCTGTGACCGCACAGACTCCAGACGCTCCAGACGGCGCATCGCACAGCGATTCCGGCCCTGCTGCACGGCCCGGCGCCCTAGGGCGTGTCCGATGGGTCGGCGCGGCGTCGCGACGCCTGGCACGCACGCTCGCCGCGTTGCCGGAATGCTCTAGTAGCTCCGCTACGAGAACATTCCGGCGCCTTGCGATCGCACGCACCAGACGCCGCTCCTTGCTCCACGCCGACCCATCGGACACGCCCTAGGACAGACACCGGCCTCAAAGGAGCCATGCTCGCTGACCACACGGATCCACCAGCAGCGGCCACCACTGGACGTCGGACGAGGTGAGCGTGAAGGCCAGGCAGGGCGGGTTGAGCGTCGAGGAGGCCCAGCAGCGCTTCGCGGAAGCGACGTCACCGGAGGAGCAGCGGAACGTGATCGGTGCCATGCAGCCAAAGGCGAAGGGAAGGGCGACCTGGTCGCTCAAGGTGGGCTGAGGCCGTGTCGGGCTCTGCTCGGGCCGGTTGAAGGTGTCCGAGACAGCGATGGCCGGAGGGGCGGACCGGGCCGTGTTCGGGCCGGGCCGTCCCTCCGGGGCGTTCGTTCGCTACGGAAGGCCGTGGACCTTCGGGCCGACGGCGTTCGACCACGCGTGGCCCGCCGTCGCGTCCCAGTTCGTCGACCACGTCATGGCGCCGCGCAGCGACGGGTACGTCTTCGACGGCTTGAAGGAGCCGCAGCCGGTGCCGCGGGTGAGGCAGTCGAGGGCGTTGTTCACGACCGACGGGGCCACGTAACCGCTGCCCGCGCCGCGCGTCGACGCCGGGACGCCGATCCCGACCTGCGAGGGGTCGAGGCCGCCCTCCAGCTGGATGCAGGCGAGCGCGGTCAGGAAGTCCACGCTGCCCTGGCTGTAGACCTTGCCGTCACAGCCGAGCATCGAACCACTGTTGTAGTACTGCATGTTGACGACCGTGAGGATGTCCTTCACGTTCAGCGCCGTCTGGAAGTAGCCACCGGACGTGGACTGCATGTCGATGGTCTGCGGCGCCATTGTGAGCACCATCTTCGGGCCCGCCTTCGCCGAGAGCTGGCGCAGCGCCTTCGACATGTAGGTGGGGTTGATGCCGTTCTCCAGGTCGATGTCGACGCCGTTGAACCCGTACTCCTGCATCAGCGCGTAGGCGCTGTTGGCGAACGCCGTCGCGGAGGCGTCGCTGTTGACGGAGATGGTGCCCTTCTCGCCGCCGACCGAGAGGATCACGGACTTGCCCGCGGCCTTCTTCGCGGCGATGTCCGCCTTGAAGTCGGCGGTGGAGGCGTAGCCGACGGCCGGGTCCAGGTTGAAGGTGATCTGCCCCGGGGTGGGGGTGGCGTCGGCGAACGACACGGCGATGATGTCGTACTGCGAGGACACGTCCCGCAGCTTCTGAACGGTCGCGCCGTTGTTGAAGTTCTGCCAGTAGCCGGTCACCGCGTGCCGGGGCACGGTGCCGTCGCCGCCGCCGTCGCCCTTGGGGGTCGTCACGGACACCGCCGTCGACTTCGCCGACTCGCCCGCCGCGTTCGAGGCGCTCACCTGGAAGCTGTACGTGGTCTCCGGCGCGAGCCCGGTGACGGTCGTGGAGGCGCCGCCGGCCGAGGCGACCTTCGTGCCGTCGCGGTAGACGGTGTACCCCGTCGCCGTGGACGACGGGGTCCAGGACAGGTCCACCGACGTGGGCGTCGTCGTGCCCGCCGCGAGGCCGGCCGGGACGGGCGGTATCTCGACCGGGTCGGGGCCGCCGCCCCCGTCGGGCCCGAAGACGCTCACGTCGTCCACGTAGTACGCGCTCTGCCCGTACCAGCCGTGTGTGTACACGGTGACCGAGGTGGTGTTGGCGCCGGTGGTGAAGCTGGTGGAGAGCTGCTGCCAGGACGAGGCGGACGGCGTCCAGGTCGACACGTCGGTGGTGCCGGTGCCGCGGGCGCCGAGGTAGGCGTAGCTGCCCTGCACCCAACTGCTCAGCTTGTACGTCGAGTTCGGCTTCACCGCGACGATCTGGGAACACTCGGCGGTGCCCTGGCCGGACGGGGTGGCCTTGAGCGCCTTCGCGCCGCCGTGCACGGGGGACGTGACGGCCACGCCGCTGTTCGCGGCGCAGGTCCAGTTGCTCAGGTCCGCCTCGAAACCGGCGTTCTTGGCGACGTTGACGTCCGCCGCTCGGGTGCTCGCAGCCTTGGTGTCGGCCGCGTCGGTGTCCGCCGACTGCGCGGGCGCGGCGAGCACGGTGACGGCGAGCGCGGCGGCCGCACCCACCGCCATCGCCGCGCTGGTCCTCCGGCGGACGCCGGGTCTGTCCTGGCGTACACGGTCCACGGGGTGCCTCCTGGGGGGAAGAGGTGAAGCACGTTGGCGACGACGGTGGCCACCGCTATTGCGCGCAAAGTTGGTCCAGACCAATAGAGTTGTCAAGACCTCAGGAGAGAAGAACCCGCAGCGGAGCACTCGACGGCCCGGGCCACCGTCGTCCCCAGCACCTCGACCGGGAGGCCGGACGGCGCGCCGCCCACGACGGGACGATGCCCGCGAGACGACGCGTCCGACTCACTCGTACCGCAGGCGCAGCGACTCCCGCTCGATCTCCTCGATCTGTTCGATCGTCAGGCCCGGCAGGTTCAGCTGGGCCAGCGTCACCTCGGCGCTGGCCGGCTGCGCGTCGGCGGGCACCCACTCGTCCGGCTGCCACGCATGGGCGCGCATCAGGGATTTGGGGCAGTGCGGATAGACCTCGTCGGCCTGCACGACCAGCGCGGATACGGGCGGCTTGCCGACGGGCGTGAGCTGCGCGAGCAGCTCCGGGCGGGCCGAGACGCAGGCACGGCCGTTGACGCGCAGCGTGGTCGGGCGGCCGGGTATGAGGAAGAGCAGGCCGACGCGTCCGGTCTGCAGCACGTTGTGCATGGTGTCGAGCCGCTTGTTGCCGGTCGCGTCGGGGATCACCAGGGTCCGCTCGTCCAGCACGGAGACGAAGCCGGCGGGGCCGCCGCGTGGCGTCACGTCCGCCCTGCCTTCGGCATCGGCGCTGCCGATGAACACCAGGGAGGAGCAGCCGATCAGCGCGCGGGTCTGGTCGGTCAGGTGGTCGATCTGCTTGCGCAGCGCGTTCGGATTCGGTTGCTCGTAGAGCTCGCGCAGCTGATCCGGGCTGGTGAGAGCGTCCGCCCGGAGGGCGTCGAAGAGCAGGCCGGTGCTACCCGTGTCAATCATCATGAAAACGACCTTAGAAGACGACCACTGCGGCGCGGCGGAGGCGACGAGTGATCTCCCTCGCGTTGACAGCTCGCTACGCCTTGGCGTCCGGCAGGACGGACATCCGCCCGGTTTAGCCGCTGAGCGACGGGGACTTCTCCGGCCGTTCCCGACTCAACGGGCTGCCACGGGCGGGAACTCCGTCAGAGCCTGGGCGCGTTCGGAGTACCCGAGTACGGACGCATGCCGTGCACCGCAAGGAAGACGTTGGCGGGCCGCCAGACCGTAACGCGCTCAGGGTCAGGGGAGCCTCCAGTCGCCGCCTCGGTCCTGCTGGCCGACGTGCCACTGATCGATCCGGAATCGGCGTTCGAGGCGGGGCTCTCCCTCATCGTGGACGATATGACCCTGCGTATCACGGCGTAGAAGCCGGAGTTGCCTGCTGCAACGGGTCGGCTCGCAGCGGGGCGAAGGGGTGCTCGGCGTCCTCGGTGATGGCCAGCGCCTCGGCGAGTTCAGCGCGCATCAGGCTTGCCGGCCCTCCGGCGATCAGGCCGGAGCCTCGTCGGTCAGTGATGGCACGGCGCACGCGCGGAGAACCATGAGTGAGTCTTCCAAGGTCGCCACCATGGCGAAGGGGAACCGGTCGAGCTCAAGGCAGAGTGCGACGTCATCGGGATGGGCTCCTTCACGCACGCCCTCCGTCAACTCGGCGGCGGCACGTGACTCGCCGGCGCGCCGGAGGAACTCAGTGGCATCCGGCCCGGCCCCGGTGGCCCTCCGAGCGATGTACTGCGCACACGCCAGGTCCTCGTCAGCCTGCCCGTCCTCGCCAGTGACCACGAACGTGACGCTGTCGCACGCACGCGTACGCAAGAGCCGGGCTGTCGCCTCCGCCACGACGAAGCCGGCGCACAGCACCAGCGACGCCTCCTTGACCGCGAGGGCGCCGACCGTCCCTGCCGTGGTCTTCTGCACAACGGTTCGCCCGCCGAGGTCGGCAGACCGCAGGAAGCCCGGCGAGTTGACGGTGTCGAACCCGGGCGCGGGTGGGCCGTCCTTGAGCGTCACCCACTCCGGGTGACGGGCCTTGAGCGCCAGCGCTTCGTCCAGCGACTCGGCAAGAACGATCCGTTCCGCCCCTTGACCGAAGGCCCAGGCAGCCACTGTGAAGGCACGCATGACGTCGACTACGACTGCCACGGTCGGTACGTCGACCAACTCGGGGATGCCAAGAAAACGAGAGTCCATCCGGTCATGATCACGCATGCCCGAGCTGAAACCCGGCCCGGCGGCGGCAGGAAGCCGCCGCCGGGTGGGCAGGCCTAGCGCAGCGGTACTGCTGGGTCCAGGTCGGCCAGCAGCTCCGAGAAGAGCTGCGGGCGGCTGAAGTAGCCGACATGTGAGGCGTCCAGCGTGCGGACGTCGAACGGATTCTGGGGCGTCAGCGCGTCCGCCTTGCGGATCATGTAGTCCTGCACGGCCGGGGGAATGCTCCGATCCGCGGACAGGCGCACAAAGGTGTGCGGGACCTTCCCCCACTGTCCGGGCACAGCCACCGCGCCCTGCTCCAGTACCGCGTAATTCTCGTCCGGGTCCATGGAGTCCAGGAGCATCCGGAACTGATGGTCGATGGAGTCTGCCATCACGGCGTCCTTGAGCTGGGCGAACAGACCGGGATCGGCGTGTGCCGCACGCCAGTTCAACCGTACGACTCCCTGAGTGTCTGTCAGCGGCACGGTGACCCGCGCCGCCGCGGCGTCCAGGAGGTTGTCGTCGAAGACGTCCCACACGCCGGTGACCATGGCCGGGTCGCTGAGGCAGACGGCGGAGAGGTAGACGACGCGGTCCAGGAGTTCAGGCACGGCGTTGGCGACCGCGGTGACGGTCAGGCCGCCGAAGCTGTTGCCCACCAGGACCAGGGGCCCCGACGAGGCAAGCCGGTGCAGGACGTCCACCACGTGGCGCACGTTGTCCCGCAGGGTGATGCCGCGCATCGGCGAAGGGGCGGCGGCCAGTGCTGCCGGGTCCTGTGGCTGCTGGTAGTAGGCGGCCGGGTGGTCGGCACGGTCGCCGTGACCGGGCAGGTCGACGGCGTACGAGCGGTACCCGCACAGGGCCAGCTCGTTCTGCAACGGCCCCCAGGCCCGGGCGTTGCTGGACCCACCGGGAACGAACACAAAGGTGGGGTGTGAGGTGGTGCGCATGAAGAATCCCTCGTCATCCTGAGGCGGTCGGTGAACGGTGCGCGGATGACCGGGTGCCGACGAACGCTCGGGTCAGCACCGAGTCCGGGATGCCGAGCGGATGCGCAGGGAGTGGCGGTTGTGAATGACCGAGTACATGATCGGGACCTTAGTTCCCGCCCGGGAACGCCCGCCACCGAATTCCCGGTCAAGCATCGGAGGGAGCTCGTCCGGGTTGGTGTCGGCGCGCTCCTCGGCGAGGGCCTGGGCTCCTCGTCGTCGAGGAGGCGGGCGATGCCCGTGGCCGGAGGCCCGGTGGTGATGGTTCGGGCGCCGGCTGCTTCGGTGAGGGCGGCCGCGAGCCGGGGTCGAGGACCGGCTCTAAGGAAGCCGGGTGGCGTCCAGCGTGTCGAGGAGGGTCCGCAGTCCGGTGAGGGCGGTGCGGGCCGCGTCCGTCATCCCGGTAAGGGCTGCGCGACGGTCGTCCGGCGCGGACAGGCCCGCCTCGGCGTGGCGGACGAGGCGGGTGGTGTGCTCGACGACCGTGCCGTGCAGGCCCGTCGCGACGCGGTGGCGTTCGTCGGTCACCGCTTCGCCGACGCGTACGGCCATCGCGTCGAGGACGCGTTGCTCCCAGCGTCCGCCGTCGCCCCGTCGGGCACGCGTCAGCAGGCCGAGCGCCCAGACGGGCAGCAGCCACGGGACCGCCACCAGGCCGAGGGCCGTGAGCAGGGCCGCGGTGCCGAGGCCCGCCGACTCGGCCGGGTCGCTCACCACCGCCAGGCCGAGTACGGCGCCGCCGACCACGCCGACCGCTACCGGCGCGGGCCAGGTCGCGCGGGCGGGGCCGTAGGCGCCCACCGCGTGCAGCGCGGCCAGCTCCGCCGTCCACGCGAAGCCGAGCGCCGCCAGCCAGGCGAAGGGCAGGGCGCCCGCGACCGTGGCCGTCGCCCAGGCCACGGACACCGCGAGCGACATCGCGAGGGCCGCCGCCGGGGCCCGGCGGCGCGCCGGCAACGGGGCCGCGTGGACCGTCAACAGGACGGAAAGCGCGCACAGTTCGCCGGGGCTCGGGTGCCGCGCGGTGGTGAGCAGCGGCACCGCCGTGCACGCGGTGAGCAGAGTCGCGTCCACCGCCCTCGGCCACCAGGTGCCCGGCGCCCGCGTCGGCAGGGTCGCGCGGACGGTCCAGCCGCCGCGCTCCCCCGGGCCCGCCGTCAGCCGGCCGCCGACGGACGCGGCCCGTTCCGTGAGGTTCGCGAGGCCCCGGCCGGTGCCGAGGCCGGAGCCCGGCGCCTCGGGCTTCCGCACCGCTCCGTTCGTCACGGTGACCGTCACATCGCCGTAGCCGTATTGGACGCTGACGACGACCGGCGCCCCCGCCGCGTACCGCATCGCGTTCGTCAACGACTCCTGGACGACGCGGTACGCGGTCACGCGGACGGCGGGCGGCAGGGCGCGGGGGCGGCCGCGGACGTCGAGGGTGACGGGCACGCCGAGGCGTTCCAGGCCCGCGCACAGCGGCGGCAGGACCTCGTGCAGGGCCCCGTCGCCCGGCTCGTCGGCGACCACCGCGACGAGTTCGCCCAGGGCGGCCAGGACGTCGCGGCCCACCGCGGCGCCGTGGTTGAGGGCCTCGCCGGCCAGTTCGGGGCGGGTGTCCACGAGCCGCAGCGCGGCCGCGCCCTGGACGGCGATGGCGGTGAGGTGGTGTCCGGCGGTGTCGTGCAGATCGCGGGCGAGCCGTTCGCGTTCGGCGTCGGCCGCGGCCCGGCGTTCGCCCTCCAGGTCGGCGAGGCGGGCGAGGAGCCGGGCGTGGCGGTCCTTGCGGTGGGCGCGCAGCCGCCCGCCCAGCACGATCGCGAGGTGCAGCAGGGCGCCGGCGAGCAGGTCGTCGAGGAGTGGACCTGTGACGTCACCGCCCCCTGCGGGAAGGGGCGTTGCGGCGGTGGCCAGTGCGGCTCCCGGCAGCGCGAGCCGCGCGGGGCGGCGTACCGACAGGGTGAACAGCGCGACCCAGACCGCGGCGGGCAGCGCGGGCGTCAGCGCGGTCTCCGGCAGCAGTGCCCGGCTCGCCGCGTCGGCGGTGAGCGCCGCGCAGAACACCGGCACTGGTGCCGCCACCCGCCACGTCAGGGCCGTCGCCGACACGAGCACCGCGAGGATGCCGAGCGCCGACTGCCAGGCCGTGGCGCGGTCCGCGCCGAGGACGGCGCCCAGGACCACCGTGATCACGTGCCCGGTGAGGAGCAGCGCGGGGAGGGCCGCGTCGGCGACGCCCGGCCCCCGGTCCACTGCGTCACGTCGGATCGCCGCGTCGACGGCACCCCCTGATCCCCGTCCCACAGATCCCCGTCCCACACCGCGACCCTACCGGCGCCCTTCTCCACCCCTGGGTGGAGAAGTCACCGGTCAACAGGTCGACGGCAAGGCCCTGCCCGCGCAGGACGCGCCCCCGCAGCGGGCGCGATGTGCTGGAGCCATGAGCATCGACCGACGTACCGCCGTCACGGCAGGCATCGCCGCCGGACTGGCCCTGGCGACGGCGTCCGCCGCGACCCGCGCGAGCACCGCGGCCCCGTCGCCGAAGAGCGCACCGAAGAGCGCGCCGGAGAACAGGGCGATCACCGTGCGCGGCGAGTCCCCCACCCGCACCACCATCCCCGTCGCCCGCGACCCGAGGGCCTCGGGCGGCGCCTATCTGGCCCTGGGGACCGCCAAGGCGCCTCCCGCGCGCGGTGGTTGGTACGCCACGTACACCGTGGACGTCCCGAAGGACGGGCCGTACCGGCTGACAGCGGTGACCTCCGTCCCCGTGGAGCAGCCGCACGCCGAGCAGCCGGGTTCGTACCTCCGGCTGACCGTCAACGACGCCGCGCCGATCCCGCTCGCCCACTCCCAGCCCCACTGGTACGAGTCCCCGAAGGCGTGGGGCGAGCTATCCCGGGCCACGCTGGGCGACGTCGAGCTGCGCCGGGGCGCCAACACCCTCACGTTCACCGTCGAGGGGCCGACCGTCCTGGACACGTACACCGGGTACCGGTTCCTCCTGGACGAGTTCACCCTCACGCCGGTCCCGGTCGGGCTGCGCGCCGTGCGCGTACGGGGCCATGCGGGGGACCCGGCGGACAACCTCGGCCACTATCGCGACGACGAGCACGCGACCCTCGCGTTCGAGCTGAACGCGGCGGCGCCCCGGGCGCTGAGCGTCTCGTACCGCCTGCTCGACCACTCCTCGAAGAAGGTGGCGTCCGGCTCCGTGCGCGTCCCGGCAGGCGCCGTCGGCGCCGAACTGCCGTTGCCCGCGCTGCCGCCCGGCGCCTACCGCGCCGTCGCGGCCCTCGACGCGGACCCCAAGGCCACGGTCACCGGGCGCTTCGCGCGGCTGCCGGAGCGGCGGGCGGTGCGCGGTCCGGCGAACCGCTTCGGCGTCAACGTCGCCACCTACGCGCTCGTGCCGCCCGCGCGGCTGCCCGCGCTCGCGGCGGCTCTCGCGGCCATGGGCGTCGGCCAGGTCCGCGACGGCGGCGCCTGGCCCGCCGCGCAGCGCGCCCCGCACGGCCCGTTCACCAAGGAGCCGTACGAGACCGCTCTCGCCACGTTCCACGACCACGGCCTGAAGGTCGTCGAGGTCGTCTCGCCGCCGCCCGACTGGGCGTTGACGAAGACGTCCGTACCGCTGCCCGGCGACCTGCGCGACGCCTACCGCTACGCGGCCCATCTCGCGGGGCGTGGCGGCCGACGCGTGGTGGCCGACGCGCTCCAGCTCTCGAACGAGCCCGACGTCGACGCCACCGCGAGCACCGGCGACCAGCACGCCGCGTACGTCAAGGCGGCGGCACTCGGCATCGCGGACCAGCCGGACGCGCCCCCGGTGGTGCTCCCGGGCATCGCGCAGGAAGGCCTCTTCCAGGAGCTGATGCTCCGCAACGACGTGGTGCGGTACGCCGACGTGTGGAGCTTCCACGGCTATCCGCCGCTCGACGACCCCGACCCCGAGCCGTCGTCGGCGCCGGAGGACCAGCAGGAGCTGCGGAAGCGGTTCAGGGTGCCGGGGCGCGAGACGGCGATGTGGATGACGGAGTGCGGCGCGTTCCTGCCCGCGGTGCCGGGCGCCGATCCCGCGTACGCCACTCAGCGCACCCAGGCCCGCTATCTGGTGCTTTCGACGGTGGAGAGCCTGGCCGCGGGCACCGACCGGCAGTTCTGGTTCTGCGGGCCGCCGTGCACGGACGACGGCGTGTCGTTCGCGCTGTTCAGCCGGGCCTTCCAGCCGCTACCCGCGTTCAACGCGTACGCGGCGCTCACCGCGCTCCTCGGCGAGGCGAACTTCGTCGGCCTGGTGGAGGAGTTGCTGCCGCGCGCGGCCGGTTTCGTCTTCGCCGACGGCGCGGGCCGGACCGTGACGGTGGTGTGCGCGCCCCGGCCGAGGTCCGTGAACGTGCCGGTGCCGGACGGGCCGACGCGCGTGTACGACATCATGGGCGCGGCCCTGGGCACGCCGCCCCGGTCGCGGCGGGGAACGGTCCGCGTGCGGGCGTCCCGTGACCCGCTCTACCTGGTGACCGATGCTCCCCCGACCCGGCGGCCCAGGCCGCCCGCGGGCGACGGCCGCACCCGGACTCGTCCGCTGTCCCCGGCCGAGCACATCGTGCTCGACCAGCGGTTCGCGGCGGCCGACGCGGCGCCGAACAAGGCCGACGGCGACGCCGAGCCGCCGCTGGGCTACCGCCTGGGCGGGAGGACCCGGATGCACCTCGCCGTCCACAACTTCAACCCCACCGCGCGGACGGTCACGCTCACCGCGCGACCGCCCACCGGCTGGTCGGTGACGCCCCGGCGCGTGGCGGAGGTCAGGGTGCCCGCGCACGGCCGCGTACGGGTGCCGTTCACGGTGTCGGCGGGCGAGCGGGTGACCACCGGAGTGGACCACCCGCTGACCTTCGAGGCCCACCTGGACGACGAGCCGGTGCCGCCGTCGGTGTCACTCGTCCAGCGACGGCCGTGAGGCCGGTGCCCAAGCGGCAGCGCCCCGAAGGGGCGCGGGGAACTGCGCGACCAGCCACAACGAACCCGCAGGCAAAAGACGTCCCGTCGAGGCCAACCCAGCGGAGCGCCTAGCGCAGGCCGAACTGGCTGCGGCCGTCGACCTTGCCGTTGGTGAAGGAGAACGACGCCACGCCGTACGTCGACTTCTGCTCGCACGTGTAGATCGCCGACTTGATGCCCTTGGCCTGGGAGTCGACGGAGCGCACGCACACGCCCTTGCCCGCGATGGTGTGCATCTGGGCGATGGTCTTGCCCTTGGTGATCTTCTTGTACTTGGCCTTCGTCATCTTGCCGTTGGACTGCTTGCCGTCCAGACCGGCCTGCGACTTGATCTCCAGCTTGCCGTTGCCGAAGAGGAACTCCGCCGTGCTGTAGCGCTTGTTCCCCTTGCACGTGTAGGTCTTGCTGGAGTAGCCCGGGTAGCTGTCGCTCGCGGTCTTCTTGCAGGCACCCTTGCCCGCGACCGAGTGCAGCTTGGCGATGGACGCGCCGAGCTTGACCTTGTCGTACTCGGCGCGCGTGATGGTGCCCGTGCCCGCCGCCTGCGCGGTCGGCGCCAGGGCGGCGGTGAGAGCGGTGGCGAGCAGACCGGCGGTGACCAGGCTCTTGCGCGACATGCGAATCCTCTTCTTACGTTCTGACGCGTCGAGCGTTGCGACGCGGAAAACGGCAGGGCGGAGCGATGTCACGAAGGCCAGCCCCCCACCCCTTCGAACAAAGCGAAGTATATGGATACGTCGATCTTCTTTTCGAAAACCCGCCATCAGTCCTGATCCATACTGGGTGACAAGCACCACACCGCACACGGAGCCTCATGTGCCGAGCACCGACCCGGGCCTGGAGCGCGTCTGGTACGTCTCCTACGGCTCGAACATGCA
Organism: Streptomyces spectabilis; assembly: GCF_008704795.1. Lineage (NCBI taxonomy): Bacteria > Bacillati > Actinomycetota > Actinomycetes > Kitasatosporales > Streptomycetaceae > Streptomyces > Streptomyces spectabilis. Next base: position 1,323,510 of record NZ_CP023690.1, read on the forward strand.
CCTGGACCGCCTCATGGCGTACATCGCGGGCGGCAGGCCCCCGGGCTCGTCCCGGGACCACCCCGGGTGCCGCGACCGGCGGCCGCCGGAGGTCTCGCGTGCCGTGGAGCTGCCGGGCGCCCTGTACTTCGCGACGGAGTCGGCGCTGTGGACGGGCGGGCGGGCCTTCTACGACCCGGACGCCGAAGGGCTCCTCTACGCGCGGGCCCACCTGGTGACCCTCGGGCAGTTCTCCGACATCGCCGCCCAGGAGATGTACCGCGGCCCCGGCGCGGACCTGGATCTGACGGCGGCGGTCCGGGACGGGCGCGCGCGTCTCGGCGACGGCCGCTACGAGACCCTGGTGTGCCCGGGGCTGCTCGACGGCCTGCCGCTGCTCACCTTCACGGCGCCCTGGCGGCTCGCGGACGCGGTCCTCAACCCGCCGGCGGGCGCCTATCTGCGCCACCTGGGCGCGGGGCTCCTGGAGACGGCGGCCTGGGGTGAGGCCGCCGTCTCCGCCTACCTCGCGGCCCGTCCGGGCGCCCTGGGTCACTGGACGGCCGGGCAGGTCACGAGGCTGCTCACGCGCTGACCGGTGGGTCAGCCGCGCAGCGGGCCCTCGCAGCGGAAGTCCGCCGTACCGGCGCGCCCGTCGGTCCAGACGTCCACGGCGCCGAAGGAGCAGTTCATGTCGGTGAGGTTGTTCTCACCGCCCTTGGCCCGGTCGAGGATGAAGTAGTCGACCGTCTCGGACATGTCCTTGTAGACGAGGTCCTCGTCCTGGGAGTCGGTCAGACGGGCCGTGATCCGGCCCGTGCAGGCGAAGCGCGGGCGGTCCTGCGAGCCGCCGGGGGCGCACTCCGGGGTGTTGCCGGTCGTCGCCTTGATGGAGTCGCGTATCTGGGTCACCGAGGTGGCGCGCAACTCGCCCACCGGGACGTACGTGGTGTCGGGCACGAACAGGTCGTCGACCTTGGCGATCTGCTCGTCGAGGAAGGCGTCGTACTCGGACTGGATGTGCGTGTCCCTGCCCACCCGGTCGCGCCAGGCGTCGAAGCCCGCCGGGTCGTCCTTGCGCAGCAGGCGGTACATCTCCTGGAGCTCGCCGGGGTGCTCGGTCCACAGGTACTCGAAGAACGTGCCGGCGTAGTTGTAGAAGCGGAAGCCGTCGCCGTCGTAGGTGGCGTGCAGGAGCTGGTTGACGCTCATGCGCGGGCCGCCGTTCGCGGTGTCCGCGATGATGCCCTTGACCAGGGACTTGCGGACCTTGATGCCGTCGTCGCGGGTGGCGCCGTCGAAGAACTCCGCGGTGCCCTCGTCCATCGCCGTGGTCCGGTCGCCCTGGTACCACGGGCCCTCGCCGAAGGAACCGGGCACCGCCCAGCGGCCGTTGAGGTAGTGCGTGTACTCGTGCCGGAACAGCTCTTCGAGGGTGAGCGAGGAGTCCTGCGGGACGCGGCGCTGGTAGGTGTAGAAGGTGGCGCCCTTCTCGATGTACATGCCGCCGTTGTCGGTGCTCAGGCCGGTCAGGAGGGGCTGGAAGTTCTCGTACTCGGCGCGCGAGGAGTACAGAACCACGCGCAGGCTGGAGTTGGTGTCGCCCTTGAGCGGCTCCTGAGTGCCGACCACGCGGTGGAACTGCGCCTTGACCTGCTGGCTCGCGTAGTAGAGCTGGTCGACGGTGGGGCGGTCGAGCGCGTGGCGCACCACGATCCCGTCCGTCCCCTGCTTGCCGTAGCCGTACGTCCGCGGGAACAGCTTCTTCTCGATGTCCTCGCGGCACACCTGGTACGGCGCGCAGGCCTCGAACTCGACGAGCCAGGTGGCGACCTTCGCCCACGGCGCGCTGAGGTTGCCGAAGGTGCGGGCGGTGACGTCAAGGAGCCCGCCGAGGCCGGAGACGATCTCGGTGCGGAGCGCCTCGACCTGGCCCATGCGGCCGTACTCCAGGAGGGCGTCGCGCGCCACCCAGGCGTTGTCCGTGCCCTTCAGGTGGGCGTGGCCCGCGAAGGCCTTGAAGGCGGCGCGGTAGGAGGGGTCGGCGGCGACGGCGGCGTGGAACGCGGTGTCCTTGTTGCCGGGGTAGACGCCCAGGTAGTTCAGGGAGAGGGCGGCGAGCGCCGACCCGGCCCAGGAGCGGTCCTTGTAGGTGTCGGGGCGGTCGGCGTCCATGGTCTTCAGGACCCGCTTGACGAGCGGCAGTTGGTGCTGGCGCAGGCCAGGCGCGCTCGCCGCGTACAGGGCCTCGCGGAGCGTCTCGGCGTTCGTGCCGGTCGCGTCGAAGGTGCGCGCGGCCGAGCCGAAGGCGTCGACGGCCGCCCGCATGGCCGCGACGGTCGGCGGGTCGGTGACGTCGATCTCGTCGCGGGAGAAGTCGTGGTACGCCACCGCGTGCAGGTACGTGAACATCTCCAGGAGGTGGCTGCCGTTCTTGCCGTCGTGGCTCGCGGCGAGGGCGCTGATGCGCCGGGAGACGGCCTGGACGTGCGCATCGGACATCACCGGGGCCAGGCGCGGGTCCCAGGTCCAGATGAGCGAGCGCAGACAGCCGTCGGCGGTGACGGCGCGGTCGGCGAGGAAGTCGGCCAGGGCTTCCGGGGAGAGCCGGGTGAGGTCGGCGAGCGTGCACCCGGCGGCCGCGGTCCGCTGCTCGGGCTTCGGCGTGCGGGGGCCGGGGACGCGCCCGTCGGTGAGGCCGCCGGGGGCCGGGAGCCGCCGGGCCTCGGGCTTGGGCGCCTTGGCGAGGCGGTCGGCCCGGTCGTGCGGATCGGGCGCGGCGGGCCCCGGGCGCGCGGCGGCCTGCCGCGTCGCGTCGGCCGGCGCGGCCGGGGTGTCCGCCTGCCCGAGCGGGGCGGCGGTCACACAGAGGGTCACCGCTGTCGCGGCGGTGAGCAGGGATCTGCGCAGGGTTCTCGAAGGAAACACAGAGAGCTCCCAGGGTGGGGGTCATGGGAAAGCGGGTGGGGCAGCGGCAGCGAACGTTCAACTGCCCGTCGAATGAAGGCACTTGACGACAGAGGCCCATGCGGACCCCCGACGCCATGTGACGCGTAACGTAGTAATGTGAAATTGCACTGACAAGGGGTCAGGCGCTCCGTTATCCAGCTGTGTCCCACGCCGACCCCGGCCGGACCGCCCGCGCCGAGCGGGCGGCCCGGCCCGCGACCGAGGAGGATCACCCGTGTCCGAAGCCAGGACCAACACCCCCGACAAGACCGGCGCCGATGCCGTGCGGGCTCCCCGCACGGTCAGCCACGACCTGCCCGTCTCACCGGAGTTCGAGCGGTTCATGGCGGACGCCTGGGAGCCGAGCCCGCTGCCCGGCGACCTCCGCCTCACGGCCGCCGACGTCACCCCGGCCCGCCGGGCGCGCCTCTCCGCCCGCTTCCCCGGGGAGCGACTCGTCGTCCCCGCCGGGGAGTTGCGGGTGCGCTCCAACGACTGCGACCACCGCTTCAGGCCGCACAGCGCGTACGCGTGGCTCACCGGTCTGACCGGCGAGGAGCAGGCCGGACACGTCCTGGTCCTGGAGCCGGACGGGCCGCACCGGCACGAGGCGGTCCTGTACGTGCGGCCCCGCTCGCCGCGCGCCGACGGCGGCTTCTACCGGGACCGGCGCTACGGCGAGTTCTGGGTCGGCCGCCGCCCCGATCTCGCGGAGGCCGAGCGCATGACCGGCATCCGCTGCGCCCGCCTGGACGGCCTCGGCGCGCTCCCGCCGGGGCGCGACGCGTCCACGGACGGCGAACTCGCCGCCGCCCTGAGCGAGCTGAGACTCGTCAAGGACGCCTGGGAGGTGGCCCAGCTGCAACAGGCCGTCGACCACACGGCGGCCGGGTTCGAGGACGTGGTCCGCGCCCTGCCGCGCGCCCTGCGCCATCCGCGCGGCGAGCGCTGGATCGAGGGCGTCTTCGGCCTGCGGGCCCGCGCGGAGGGCAACGGCACCGGCTACGAGACCATCGCCGCCTCCGGCGCCCACGCCTGCGTCCTGCACTGGATACGCAACGACGGCCCCCTGGACGCCCGGGAGTTGCTCCTCCTGGACGCGGGCGTGGAGACCGACACCCTCTACACCGCCGACATCACCCGCACCCTGCCCCTGTCCGGGCGCTACTCCCCCGTCCAGCGCCAGGTGTACGAACTCGTGCTCGCCGCCCAGGACGCGGGCATCGCCGCGCTGCGCCCGGGCGCGCGCTTCCGCGAATTCCACCGGGCCGCGATGCGAGTGATCGCGGAGGGACTCGCCGAGTGGGGCGTCCTCAAGAGCCCCGAGGGCGACTTCCACCGCCGCTACACCCTGTGCAGCAGCGGCCACATGCTCGGCCTCGACGTGCACGACTGCGCGCAGGCGCGGGTGGACGCCTATCTGGACGGGGTCCTGGAGGAGGGCCAGGTCCTGACCGTCGAACCCGGCCTCTACCTCCAGCCGGACGACGAGACCCTGCCGCCCGAACTCCGCGGCATCGGCGTCCGCGTCGAGGACGACCTGGTCATCACGGCGGAGGGGGCCCGGCTCATGTCCGGGGCCCTGCCGCGCACACCGGACGGGGTGGAGGAGTGGATGGGGAACCTCATGGAGGGCTGAGCCGCCAACGGCCCCGCCCGGGCGACCAAAGGCGGGGCGATGGGCCCGAGTTGGGGCCGTGCGCGGGATCCCTTGGCAAGGCTGGTGCAATGTGAAATATTACTGACGTGCCCACGAGGAACTCCACGGACGTCGTCGTCATCGGAGCCGGAGTGGTCGGCGCCGCCTGCGCCTACTACGCGGCCCGCTCCGGACGCGACGTCACAGTGATCGACCGCGGCCCCGTCGCGGGCGGGACCACGGGTGCGGGCGAGGGGAACCTGCTGGTCTCGGACAAGGAGCCAGGACCCGAGCTCGAACTGGCCCTGCTGTCCACGCGGTTGTGGCGCGAGCTGGCCGACGCCCTGCCGCCGCGCATCGAGTACGAGACCAAGGGCGGCCTCGTCGTCGCCTCCGACGCCCACGGCATGACCGCGCTGCGGGAGTTCGCCGCGCGCCAGGCACGGTCCGGCGTCACCGCCGAGGAGGTGCCGCCCGACCGGCTGCGCGACCTGGAGCCGCATCTGGCGCCCGGCCTCGCGGGCGGCTTCCACTATCCGCAGGACGCCCAGGTGCAGCCCGCCCTCGCCGCCGCCCACCTGCTGCGCGCGGGCGGCGGGCGGGTGCGGCTGCGGCTCGGCGAGGAGGTCACCGGCTTCCTCACCGCCCCCGGCGGGCGGGTGCGCGGAGTGCGCACGCGCTCGGGCGACCTCCACGCGCCGCACGTCGTGAACGCGGCCGGGACCTGGGGCGGCGAGGTCGCCCGGCTCGCGGGCGCGTACCTTCCGGTGCTGCCCCGGCGCGGTTTCGTCCTGGTCACCGAGCCGCTGCCCCGCGTGGTCCGGCGCAAGGTGTACGCGGCGGACTACGTGGCCGACGTCGCCAGCGACTCGGCCGCGCTCCAGACCTCCGCCGTCGTGGAGGGCACCCCGGCCGGGCCCGTCCTGATCGGCGCGAGCCGGGAGCGGGTGGGCTTCGACCGCACCCTGTCGGTGGCGGCCCTTCGGCGCCTGGCCGCCCAGGCGGTACGGCTCTTCCCGGTGCTCGCCACGGTGCGGGCCCTGCGGACGTACGCCGGGTTCCGGCCCTATCTCCCCGACCACCTGCCCGCCATCGGGCCCGATCCGCGCGCCCCGGGCCTGCTGCACGCCTGCGGGCACGAGGGCGCCGGGATCGGCCTCGCCCCGGCGACGGGACTGCTCGTCGCCACGATGCTCGACAGCGGCGAACTCCCCCTGGACGTCAAGCCGTTCGGACCCGAGCGGTTCGACGAGAGCACCGCATCCGGAAAGGAGCCGGGGCATGACGCGTGACCGCACCCCCGCCGACCTCGTCGGCGCCGCCCCCGACGCCGCGTTCGAGATCACCTTCGACGGCCGTCCCGTCCGGGCGCTGCCCGGCCAGTCCGTGGCCGCCGCGCTCTGGGCGGCGGGCGTCCTGGCCTGGCGCACCACCCGGGTCGGCGGGCGGCCGCGCGGCGCGTTCTGCGGCATCGGCCAGTGCCACGACTGCCTGGCCACCATCAACTCCCGCCCGAACAGGCGGGCTTGTCTGGTCCCGGCCCGGCCCGGCGACGCCGTCACCACGCAGGAAGGACACGGGCATGCGGGACTCGGCGTCTGAGACGGCCCGGCCGCACCGGGCCCACGAGGCACCGTACGACCTCGCCGTGATCGGCGCGGGCCCCGCCGGCCTCGCGGGCGCCGTCGCCGCCGCCGACCTCGGCCTGTCCGTGGCCCTCCTGGACTCCGCGCCGCAGCCCGGCGGACAGTACTACCGCCACCCCGAACCGGCCCTGGGCGCCACGCGCCCCGAAGCGCTGCACCACGACTGGTCCGCCTTCGCCGATCTGCGCCGCCGCCTCGACGCCGGTTCCGTGGTGCATCTGACGCGCCACCACGTGTGGACCGTCGTACGCGACGACGACGGCGAGGACCTGTGGGCGGTGCACGCCGTCACCGAGGCGGACGAGGGCGAGGAGCGGCCCGTGCGCGTCCGGGCCCGTACGGTGCTGCTCGCGACGGGTACGTACGAACGCCATCTCCCCTTCCCCGGCTGGACCCTGCCGGGCGTCGTGGCCGCCGGAGGGGCCCAGGCGATGCTGAAGTCCGGGCTCGTGCTTCCGGGCAGCCGGGTCGTGGTGGCGGGCAGCGGGCCGCTGCTGCTCGCCGTGGCCGCGTCGCTCGCCGCAGCCGGGGCACGGGTGCCCGCCGTGGTGGAGGCGTCGGGCTACCTCGCGTACGCCCGCAGTCCGCGCGCGCTCCTGGCCAACCCGCACAAGCTCCTGGAGGGCGCGGCCCATGGCGCGGCGCTGCTGCGGCACCGGGTGCGGCCCCTCGTCCGCAGCGCGGTGACCCGCGTACACGGCACCGACCGCGTGGAGGCGGTCACCGTCTCGCGCCTCGACCGGGACTGGCGGCCCCTGCCGGGGACCGGCCGCCGCATCGCCTGTGACGCGCTCGCGGTCGGCCACGGCCTGGTGCCCCAGCTCGAACTGGCCACCGGGCTCGGCTGCGCGACCCGGCGCACCCCGGACGGGACGCACACGCTCGTGCTCAACGCCCTGCAAGGGACCTCGGTGCCCGGCGTCCACGCGGCGGGCGAGGCCGGCGGCGTCGGCGGCGCCCAACTCGCGTACACCGAGGGCGAGATGGCGGGCATCGCGATCGCCGCACGGCTCCTGGGGAGGCCCGCCCTTCTCGGTGGCCCGCGCGTGCGCGACCTGCGGCGTCGCCGTCGCCGCCTTCGCGCCTTCGCCGACGTCATGGCGTACGCCCACGCCCCGGGCGAGGGCTGGACGCGTTGGCTCGACGACGCGACGGACGTCTGCCGCTGCGAGGAGGTCACCGCGGGCAGCGTCCGCGAGGCCGTCGGCGACTACGGCGCCCGGGACGCCCGCACCGTCAAGCTGCTCACGCGCGCGGGCATGGGCTGGTGCCAGGGCCGCGTCTGCGGCACGGCCGTGGCCTGCCTCGCGGCGGGCACGGGGCAGCCGCCGTCCCCCGAGCGCAGACCCTTGTCGGTGCCGGTGCCGCTGGGGGTGCTCGCGGCGGTGGACGCGGAGCCCTGTACCGGCGGCGGAAGGACGCAACACCCCGGGGCCGAGGACGGTCACGCCGACTGACGGGCGCCCCCCGTTCCTCTGCCCTCCCACGCCCCCTCTCCAAGCCTCTTGTCGGCCCCGCCCCCCTCAATAAAATGTCACACATCACAGAAGGGCTCCCTTCATGACCACGACCCACTCCCCCGCCTCCTCCTGGACCCCCGAGCGGCCGTGGCGCGGCATCATGGTCGCCACCGCGCTGCCGCTCCGCGACGACCTGTCCGTCGACCACGACGCGTACGCCGAGCACGTCCGCTGGCTGCTCGACAACGGCTGCGACGGCGTCGTGCCGAACGGCTCGCTCGGCGAGTACCAGACCCTCACCGACGACGAGCGCGCCCGCGTCGTCCGCACCGCCGTCCAGGCCGCGGGCGACGGGGCCCGCGTCATGCCCGGCGTCGCCGCGTACGGCAGCGCCGAGGCCCGCCGCTGGGCCGAGCAGGCGGGCGAACAGGGCTGCGGCAGCGTCCTGTTGCTGCCGCCCAACGCCTACCGCGCAGACGAGCGCGCGGTGCGCGCCCACTACGCCGACGTGGCCGGGGCGGGGCTGCCCGTCGTGGCCTACAACAACCCCCTCGACACCAAGGTCGACCTGACCCCGGCCCTGCTCGCCCAGCTGCACAGCGCGGGCCACGTCGTGGCCGTCAAGGAGTTCAGCGGCGATGTGCGCCGGGCGTACGAGATCGCCGAACTCGCCCCGGACCTCGACCTGTTGATCGGCGCCGACGACGTCCTCCTCGAACTCGCCGTGGCCGGTGCCGTCGGGTGGGTCGCGGGCTACCCCAACGCCTTCCCCGCCTCCTGCGCCGCGCTGTACCGGGCCGCGACCGCCGGCGACGTGGAGGCGGCCCTTCCGCTGTACCGGTCCCTGCACCCGCTGCTGCGCTGGGACTCCAAGACCGAGTTCGTCCAGGCCATCAAGGCGTCCATGGACATCGTCGGGCGGCGCGGCGGCCCCACCCGGCCGCCGCGCACCCCGCTGTCCGACGCGGCGGGGGCCCAGGTGCGCGCCGCCACGGAGAAGGCCGTCGCCGACGGCCACCACTGACCCCGGGGAGCTTCTTCCATGCGTACGCGTCACGTCTTCCACGCCGTGGACTCGCACACCGAGGGCATGCCCACACGTGTGATCACCGGGGGCGTCGGGGTGATCCCCGGCGCCACCATGGCCGAGCGCAGGCTCCACTTCATCGAGCACCTGGACCATCTGCGTACCCTCCTGATGTACGAGCCGCGCGGCCACGCCGCGATGAGCGGCGCGATCCTCCAGCCGCCCACCCGCCCCGACGCCGACTACGGCGTGCTGTACATCGAGGTGTCCGGGCTCCTTCCCATGTGCGGCCACGGCACCATCGGCGTGGCCACCGTCCTCGTCGAGACCGGCATGGTCCCGGTCACCGAGCCCGTCACCACGGTGCGGCTCGACACCCCGGCGGGCCTGGTCAGCGTCGACGTAGCGGTCGAGGGCGGCGCGGCGAGGTCGGTCACGCTCACCAACGTGCCCGCGTTCTGCGTCGGCCTCGACCGCAAGGTGGAGGTGCCGGGGTACGGGTCCGTGACGTACGACCTCGCGTTCGGCGGGAACTTCTACGCGTTCGTCGAACTCGACGCCCTGGGCCTGCCGTTCGACCGGACCCGCAAGAACGACCTGCTCGCGGCGGGCCTCGCGGTCATGACCGCGATCAACGCGTCCGACGAGCGGCCCGTCCATCCGGTCCAGCCGGAGATCGCGGGTGTGAAGCACGTCTACCTCGCCGCTCCCGGCTCCGACGCACGCCGCTCGCGGCACGCGATGGCCATCCACCCGGGCTGGTTCGACCGCTCCCCCTGCGGCACCGGGACGTCCGCGCGGATGGCGCAGCTGCACGCGCGCGGCGCCCTGCCGCTGGAGAGCGACTTCGTCAACGAGTCCTTCATCGGTACGGAGTTCACCGGCAGGCTCGTCGCCGAGACCGAGGTCGGCGGGGTTCCCGCCGTCGTGCCGCGCATCACGGGACGTGCCTGGATCACCGGCACCGCCCAGTACTTCCTCGACCCCGACGACCCGTTCCCCGGAGGGTTCCTGCTGTGATCACCGCCCTGGACCCGGTTGTCTCGCGCAATCCGGCCGATCCCTCCGACGTGGTGGTGCGCGCCGCGGCGCCCGGCGCGTTCGCCGCCGTCGACGCCGTCGAGCGGGCCCGTACCGCGCAGCCCGGCTGGCGCCTGGGCGGCGCGGCGGCCCGCTCGGGCGCGCTCGGCGCCATCGCCGCCGCCGTCGAGGCGGCCGCGGACGAGCTCGCCGCGCTCGCCGTCCGCGAAGTGGGCAAGCCGCTGACGGAGGCCCGCGCGGAGGTGGCGCGCACCGCCGCGATCTGGCGCTACTACGCCGAGGCCCCGTACGCGGCCGAGGGCTCCGTGCACGAACCGGCCACCGGCGCCGGGCTGCTGCTCACGCGCCGCCGCCCGCACGGCGTCGCCGGTCTCGTCACGCCCTGGAACTTCCCCTTCGCCATCCCCAGCTGGAAGGCGGCCCCGGCCCTCGCGACCGGCAACGCCGTCGTCCTCAAGCCCGCGCCGGAAGCCACCGCCTGCGCCCTGCGCCTCGCCGAGATCGTCCAACAGGCCGTTCCCGACGGCGTGTTCACGGTCCTGCCCGGCGGCGCGAGCGAGGGCAACGCGGTCGTCTCGGCGGCCGACGCCGTCTCCTTCACGGGCTCCACCGTCGTCGGGCAGGCCGTCGTGGCCCGCGCCGCCGCGCGCGGCATCCCCGTCCAGGCGGAGATGGGCGGCCTGAACGCGGCGATCGTCCTGCCGGACGCGGACATCGCCACCGCCGCCGCGCACCTCGCCGCCGCCATCGCCGGGTACGCGGGCCAGAAGTGCACCGCGACCAGCCGCGTCATCGCGGTCGGCGCGGCCGTCGGCCCGCTGCGCGAGGCCCTCGCCGAGCGGCTGCGGTCCGTGACGGTCGGCGATCCCGCGGACCCGGCCACCGCCTGCGGCCCGCTCATCGACGAACGGGCCCGCGACCAGGTGACCGGGAGCAGCCGGGGGCTTCCCGAACTCGTGCGGGCCCGCGCCCCGCACGGCGACGGCTGGTACGCGGCCCCCGCCCTCGTCACGGACGTGCCGCCCGGCCACCGGCTGCTGCGCGAGGAGGTCTTCGGGCCGCTGGCCGTGCTGCTCGCCGCCGACGACCTGGGGCACGCGGTCCGCATCGCCAACTCCACGCCCTACGGCCTGGTCACGTCCGTCCACACCGCGTCGCTCGACACCGCCCTGCACGGCCTGGACCAGCTCGACTCCGGCATGATCCGCGTCAACGCCCCGTCCACCGGCGTCGACTTCCACCTGCCGTTCGGCGGCACCAAGGCCTCCAGCCACGGCCCGCGCGAACAGGGGCACGCGGCACTCGAGTTCTATACGTCGAGCCGCACGTACACCTTGACTCCCGCACTGTCCCCGTGAAAACAACGTGACATTGTACGCTGGTGATCCACTCGACCGACGGCGCGTGGGCGTGGTGCGAGCGAGCACCGTGAAGCCGCACGCGGGTCGTCGCGAGCGACGGTCACGAAGGGACACCACGACCATGGGCCACCTCAAGCAGCGCAACCTCATCACCACCAGGGAGCGCCTGCGCGACCAGGTGGCCCACGCCCTGCGCGCGGCACTGATCTCCGGTGAACTCCGCCCCGGCGAGGTGTACTCGGCGCCGGGCCTCGCGGAGGACTTCGGCATCTCCGCGACGCCCGTGCGCGAGGCGATGCTCGACCTGGCCCGCGAGGGCCTGGTCGAGCCGGTCCGCAACAAGGGCTTCCGGGTCACCGAGGTCAACGAACGCGACCTGGACCAGTACACGGAGATCCGCACCCTCATCGAGGTCCCCATGATCGGCCGGATCACCCGCTCCGCCGCCCGCGCGGACCTGGAGGCCCTGCGCCCGGTCGCGCAGGAGATCGTCCGCGCCGCCCGCGAACACGACCTCATCGGCTATCTGGAGGCCGACCGCCGATTCCACCTCTCCCTGCTCGCCCTCGGCGGCAACGACCGCCTCGTCGAAACCGTCGGCGACCTCCGCAAGCGCTCGCGGCTCTACGGCCTCACCGCCCTCGACGAGAGCGACCAGCTCCTCCCCTCGGCCGAGGAGCACATCGAACTCCTCGACCTGATGGTCGCGGGCGACGCCGAGGCCGCAGAGAAGTGCATGACCCGCCACCTCAGCCACGTCCGCTCCCTGTGGGCCGAAGGGGCCCCCGACGAGCGGCGCAAGCCCACCCGCACCGGCCTCACCGTCCGCCTGGGCTCCGCCTGAGCTCCCTGCGAAAGGCCAGGAACCCCATGGGCCGCGTGTTCTCCCGCGAAGAGGTCCCGCAAGGAGTGCTCCTGCGCAGCCCGTACCCGATGAGGGTGTCCCCTCATTACGGCGAGATCCGGCGGGACTGGCACCAGTGGTTCCTGTCCACCGACCGCTTTCCCACCGCCGAGCGGCAACGGCAGGTCATGGCGGCCGACTATCCCCGCCTCGGGGCGGCCGCGTGGCCCGTCTGCGACCGGCGCCGCCTGTGGGACATCACCACCATCATCGCCCTCGACATCGAGGGCGACGACGACTTCGACGCCAACCGGCCCGGGTTCGGCGACGCCGACCGGCGCCGCGGGCTGCTCTCCGGCCTGGCCGCCGGCTTCGACTCCGGTTTCGCCGAGCGGGCCGCACAGGCCGAACCGCGCTGGGGGCCGCTGTTCGCCCACGTCTGGAAGAGCCTGTCGGCCTATGTGCCGCCCCCGTTGCTCCGCCGTCTGGCCGAGGACCACCTGCGCTATCTGGAAGGCTGCGCCCGCGTCGACGACCACCTGGCGGCCCACGGCGAATTCACCGACATCGACGACTACATGGCCATCCGCTACTACTCGCTCGGGCAGCGCATGGACCACCGGTACACCGAGATCAGCCTCGGCATCGATCTGAGCGACGTCATCGAGGAGCCCCCGCTGAAGGCCGTGGTCGACAGCGACATGCGGCGGACCACCCTCTCCCAGGACGTCCTGTCGCTGTACAAGGACCTGGGACCCGGCGGCGACCAGACCGAGAACGTCGTCACCCTCATCGCCCGTACCCGGCGGTGCGCTCTGCCCGCGGCACTCGCCACGGCCTCGGACATGTTCGCCGCCGAAGTACGGAACTTCGACCGGCTCACCGAGCGGCTCGCCCGCACCTCTCTCGGCCGGCGGCCGGACGTGACCGCCTTCGTCCACGGTCTCAACGACTTCTGCGCCGGCTATATGGACTGGACCACGGGCTCGGGCCGGTACACCTTGCGTGACACCTGCCCCTGGTGGGACACCCCGGACGCGACAGCCGATCCGGCGCAGGGCCGACTTCCACGGGGTTGAGACCCGCGGTGTTCACCAGTCGATTCCGGCCGCCACCGGCCGGTGGTCGCTGCCCGTGGCGGGCAGCACCCACGCGCTCACCGGTGTGACGCCGCGGACCAGGACGTGGTCGATGCGCGCCAGCGGGAACCTCGTCGGCCAGGTGAAGCCGAAGCCGTCCCCGGCCGCGTCCTGGGCCGAGCGCAGCCGCGAGGTGACGCCGTCGAGCGCACGGTCGTCCACGGTGCCGTTCAGGTCGCCGAGCAGGACCACCCGCTCGTTCCGCTCGGCGGCGACGGCCTCGCCGAGCGCCCGCGCGTTCCTGTCCCGGCCGCCCGTCGAGAAGCCGGTCTTCGGGAAGACGCGTACGGACCCGAGGTGGGCCACGTACACGGCGAGGGGCCCTCGGTCCGTGGCCACCGTGGTGCGCAGCGCCCGGCTCTCGGCCGTCCTTCTGTCGACCGGCTTGGTGTCCGCCAGCGGCCCGTAGTCCGTCTCGATGTCCACCGGCCGGGTGTCCGAAAGCGGCAGCTTGCTCCACAGTCCGACCGTGCCGAGGACCGCGTGGTGCGGGTAGCCCTTCGCCAGTTCCCTCTCGTACACGGGCTTCGCCTGTGGGGTGATCTCCTCGAGGGCCAGTACGTCCGTGCCGGAGGCGGCCAGGTCGCGGGCGGTGCCTGCCGGGTCGGGGTTGTCGGCGCCGACATTGTGGGTGGCCACGGTGAGGTCGCCGCCCGCATGGGACTTGTCGAGGAGCGTCCCGCCGAAGAGGCTCAGCCACACCACGACCGGCAGCACCAGCGCGGCCACCGCGGAGGCGGAGCGGCGCCACAGCGCCCCGGCGAGGAGCACGGGGACGAACAGGCCGAACCAGGGCAGGAAGGTCTCCACCAGGCTGCCGAGGCCCCCGCGGTCCGTGATCCGCGCGTGCAGCAGCATGAGCAGGCCGAGCAGCAGCGCCAGCGCCGCGAGGACGAGGCCGCGCTTCCAGGGCTCCGGGCGGAGCGCGCCGCGCAGGGTCCGGTGGATGCGCGCGCGTGCGGCGACCGAGCCGGTGTCGCTGCGGTCGGGGCTTCCCTGCCGGGTCTCCGCCGTGTTCGCCCGCGTCATCGTCTGTCCTTGTTCCTCGCCGGTCACTGCTGTGTCCTCGGGTCCTGGGTGGGGTCGGCGTACCTGCGCGGACAGCCGCGGTCGGTTGCTTCGGGGCGCAGTTCGTAGTGCCAGGGTTCGTTCTCGTAGATCTGGCACAGCCCGTACCCGGCGCCGTGCTTCACGAGCCATGCCGTCGCGGCGGAGCCCCCGATGTCGACCGCGTCGCCCGACACATGGGGGGAGGTCGCCGCCGTGGCCACCCATCGGGCGGCCTCGTCCTCGGAGCCGTACTGGGAGATCGCCTTGCGAAGGAGCTCGTTCTGGTACGCCGGGGAGCGCCAGCCGCTGTTGACGGAGAACCGGACTCCGGCGTCCCCGGCGGCCGTCGCGGCCCGCCGGAGGGCCTTGAGCAAGGGCGGATCGAGGTGGGCGACGGCCGGAACCGCGTCGTCGAAGACGGTCACGCCGTCGGGGACGACGCCGTCGGCCTCGCCGAGCGCGCCACGGTGCTCACCGCGCCCCGTGGGCGAGGACGTCGCACCTCGGTGGCCGAGGACCGCGGCGACCACCGCGGAGACGAGGATCAGGATGACGAGGATCAGGCCGAGGACACGGGGCCGCCACCTCCCGCGCCCCGGTGTCCGTGCTGACGGCGGTGCCGGTATCGATGTCCGATTCATGCCGTCAGTCAAGGAAGTGCGGCGTTGCCGACGCGTATGCGGATTTCGATACACCGGCGATAGGGGCGGGCTCGTACCGTGGGCTCCATGCGTGTGCTGATCGTCGAAGACGAGCCCTACCTGGCGGAAGCCATCCGCGACGGCCTGCGTCTGGAGGCGATCGCGGCCGACATCGCGGGCGACGGCGACACCGCGCTGGAGCTCCTGGGCGTCAACGCCTACGACATCGCCGTCCTGGACCGCGACATTCCCGGGCCGTCCGGTGACGAGGTCGCCAAGCGCATCGTCGCCTCCGGCAGCGGCATGCCGATCCTCATGCTGACCGCGGCCGACCGTCTCGACGACAAGGCGTCCGGGTTCGAGCTCGGCGCCGACGACTACCTCACGAAACCCTTCGAACTGCGCGAGCTCGCGCTCAGGCTCCGCGCACTCGACCGCAGACGTGCCCACAGCCGGCCGCCCGTGCGGGAGATCGCGGGGCTGCGCCTCGACCCGTTCCGCAGAGAGGTCTACCGGGACGGCCGCTTCGTCGCGCTGACCAGGAAGCAGTTCGCCGTGCTCGACGTCCTGGTCGCGGCCGAAGGCGGTGTCGTCAGCGCCGAGGAGCTCCTGGAGCGGGCGTGGGACGCGAACGCCGACCCGTTCACCAACGCCGTGCGCATCACCGTCTCGGCCTTGCGCAAGCGGCTCGGCGAACCCTGGATCATCGTCACCGTGCCGGGCGTCGGCTACCGCATCGACACCGCACCCGGCACCGGACGCGAGGAGCGAGACCGTGGATAGGCAGCCTGGTGTGAGCGTGCGCGTCAAGCTCACCCTCAGCTACGCGGGGTTCCTCATGGTGGCCGGCGCCCTGCTGATGGGGGCGGTGTGGGTGTTCCTCCTGCGGTACGTCCCCGACCGCGCGAAGCTCTACAACCCCGATGACAGGCCCAACGGCGGTCCTTTCCCCATCCGGTCCGCCCTGCTGGAGGCCTTCGTTCCGAAGGCGGCCGCCGTCCTGGCGTTCCTGCTGGTCTTCGGTCTCGTCGGCGGGTGGTTCCTCGCCGGCCGCATGCTCGCCCCCCTGACCCGTGTCACGGACGCCGCCCGCAGGGCCACGAGCGGATCGCTCGCGCACCGCGTCCGGCTGCCCGGCCGCAACGACGAGTTCCGCGAACTCGCCGACGCCTTCGACGCGATGCTCGTACGACTGGAAGCGCACGTCGCCGAGCAGCGGAGGTTCGCGGCCAACGCCTCTCACGAGCTGCGCACCCCCCTGGCGATCTCGAAGGCGCTCCTCGATGTGGCCCGCACCGATCCGGACCACGACACCGGCGAACTCATCGACCGCCTCCACACCGTGAACACCCGGGCGATCGACCTCACCGAGGCACTGCTCGTGATCAGCCGGGTCGAGCAGCGGTCCTTCACCCGGGAGCGCGTCGACCTGTCCCTCGTGGCGGAGGACGCCACCGAAACGCTGCTGCCCCTCGCGGAGAAGCACGGGGTCACCGTCGAGACCGAGGGGGACATCGCCCCCGCGGTCGGCTCACCCGTGCTCCTGCTGCAGTTGGCCACGAACCTCGTGCACAACGCGATCGTCCACAACCTGCCCGCAGGGGGCACCGTGTGGGTCCGCACCGCCGTCCGCCCCGGGACGGTCACCCTCACCGTCGAGAACACCGGTGAGCCGGTCGCCCCGGAGCTGGCCTCGACGCTCACCGAGCCGTTCCAGCGCGGCACCGAGCGCATCCACACGGACCACGCGGGGGTCGGCCTCGGCCTGGCGATCGTCCAGACCATCGCCCACGCACACGACGGGGCGCTCACCCTCACCCCGCGCCCTGCCGGTGGCCTCCGCGTCACCGTGGAACTGCCCGCGACGGCGGCGCAGGCCGACGGGTGAGGAGTCACCGGCTCCGTCGCCCGCGCGCCGCGCACCAGTCCAGCGCGTGCGGAAACGGCGAAGGCCCCCTCGACGAGGGGGCCTTCGCCTTGGAGCGCCCGGCAGGCCTTGCACCTACATTTCCCATCGGATGATGGGCGTCTTTCCTTGGACCACAGACGCGTGACTCCTGTGCCCTGCACCGGAGTTGCACCGAAATCATACACGGGCGGGAGACTGCCCCGGACCGCGGCCGACGACAGGACCGGGCCGCGCCGCGACGGCGCGACCCGGTCCACCGCGTCAGTCCTGGCGGCTGGTGACCTCGACGAGGTGCATGCCGAACTGGGTCTTCACCGGGCCCTGGACCTCGCCGACCGGAGCCGAGAAGACGACCTGGTCGAACTCGGGCACCATCTGGCCCGGGCCGAACGAGCCGAGGTTCCCGCCGTCGCGCGACGAGGGGCACGAGGAGTGCTTCTTCGCCAGCTCGGCGAAGTCCGCTCCGCCCTCGATCTGCTGCTTCAGCTGCAAGGCCTCGGTCTCGGTCTTGACCAAGATGTGCCGCGCGGTAGCCCTAGCCATGTGTTACATCCTCTCCAGTACACGTCAACGCCGCCAAGAGTACGTGCCCGGTACTTCAGCGGCACTTCGTGAGGGGCTCGGTCCGCCCGACCGTGGGACTGGGCGGTGACGGGTTCAGAAGGCCATGGCGCAGCAGCCATAGGACTAACCGTTAGCTTTTCATATCGGTTACTCATTTGCGGCCGCACTGCCTCCGCGGTTGGTAGCGTTCGGCCCATGACCGTCACGCCCGGCCGCCGCGAGCGCAAGAAGGCCGCCACCCGCCAGAAGATCGCCGACGCCGCCCTGCGGCTCTTCCTGGAACGCGGCTACGACGCGGTGGGCATCCGAGAGGTCGCCGCCGAAGCCGACGTGGCCGTCACCACCCTCTTCGCCCACTTCGCCTCCAAAGAGGCCCTGGTCTTCGAGCAGGACGACGACTTCGAACAGCGCCTCACGCAGGCGGCCGCCGGCCGGGCGCCGGACCAGCCCCTGATCCCCGCCCTGCACCGCGAGATCCAGACCCTGGTGCGGCACTGCACAGGGGAGGGCACCACTCCGATCTGGAGCATGATCAACGAGTCGCGCGCCTTGCGGGAGTACGAGGAGTCGATGCGGCTGCGCCACGCGGAGTCGCTGGCCACGACGCTCGCCGCCGACCCCGGCGTGGCGCAGAGCGCGACGGCCTGCAGGACGATCGCGAGGTTCGTGGTCGACGCCTACTCGCTGGCCCGCGAGGCAGCCGATCCGGACGCCGCCCTCGACGAGATCTTCCAGATGATCGAGGCCGCCTGGGAGGCCGCTTCCCCTTCCCGAAGTGCCTGAGGGGGCACCCCCGGAAGCGCCCACGGCGCGACGCCGTCCATACGGCCGACCCCGCGCCGACTCCCGTACGCCTTCGGGAAGTTGACGGGCGCACCCCATTGACGCATGGCATGGCCACAACTAAACAACTCTGAGAGCGCTCTCAGAACCGGCCGCCCTCACTGGGCGCCCTCCCCCACCCTCCGAGGTGCCCCATGCGAGCAAGACGCGCCCCCTTCCGCTCTCTCCCGCGCAGGCCGCTCCGCACCGCTCTGCTCACCGGCCTCGCCGCCCTCGGCCTGACCGCCCCGCTGCTCGCCCCGGGCGCGGCGAACGCCGACGTCCCCCCGGCCCCCGGCTGGACCCTCCAGTGGAGCGACGACTTCGACGGGCCCGCCCGCTCGCTGCCCTCCGCCGCGAACTGGCAGGTCGACACCGGCCACAACTACCCCGGCGGGCCCGCGAACTGGGGCACCGGCGAGGTCCAGAGCTACACCTCGTCCCCCGACAACCTGGCCCTCGACGGCGGCGGCAACCTGCGCATCACACCGCTCAGGGACGGCGCGGGGAACTGGACGTCCGGCCGCGTCGAGACGCGGCGCGCCGACTTCAAGGCCCCGGCGGGCGGCACCCTCGCCATCGAGGGCCGCATCCAGATGCCGAACGTCACCGGCGAGCAGGCGCTCGGCTACTGGCCCGCCTTCTGGGCGCTCGGCGCGCCCTACCGGGGCAACTACTGGAACTGGCCGTCGATCGGCGAGTTCGACGTGATGGAGAACGTGAACGGGATCAACTCCGTGTGGGGCGTGCTGCACTGCGGCGTGAACCCGGGCGGCCCGTGCGACGAGACCAACGGCATCGGCGCGAGCCGCGCCTGCCCGGGCGCCTCGTGCCAGTCCGCGTTCCACACGTACCGCTTCGAGTGGGACCGGTCGGCGAGCCCGAACGTGCTGCGCTGGTACGTCGACGGACAGCTGTTCCACAGCGTCGACGAGAACCGCGTGGGCGCCCGGGCGTGGGCCGACATGACCGGCCACGCCGGGTACTTCGTCCTGCTCAACGTCGCGATGGGCGGCGGCTTCCCCGACGGTGTCGCGGGCCGCGCCACGCCGGTCGCGGCGACGGAGCCGGGCCGGTCCATGCTCGTCGACTACGTGGCGGTGTGGACGCGCGGCGGCGGGGGCGGCGACCCCGGCCCCGGCACGCCGTCCACCCTGCACCTGCGCCCCGGCGGCACGCTCGGCGAGGCCACGGGCACCGCGTCCGCCACCACGCTCGCGTCGGCGAGCGGCACCAACCACGACGGCGCCCCCAACACCCCGCAGACGTTCACCGCGACCGGCGTGAACGGCGCCCACAACGGCGGGGCGACCCAGTTCGACCTGCTCGTCGACGCGGGCTCCACCGTGGCCAACGGCCAGCAGGTGCGGGTGAGTTACGACCGCACGGGCGACGGCTCCTGGGACCGCACGGAGACCTACCGCTACTTCGCGACGGACCCGGTGCCGGGGTACGAGCACTACACCCAGGGCCAGGGCCTGAAGTCGGCCACCGGCGAACACGGCACGATGCGCGGCGGCACGGTACGGGTCGAGGTCTGGAACGCCATCGGGAACGGGCCGAGCACCCTGGGCACCGGCAACCAGTCGGTCGTACGGATTCCCTTCGGATGAGGCCGAGGACGGCCCGAGGCCCGGCCCGCCGGAGAGGGCCGCCCCCCGCGCGCCGGAGCGCTTCCCGGCCGGGCGGCGGCTCCCCCGCCATCCCTTCGGGGAGTTTGACGGCCGCGCCCCCGGCCGGGCGGCCCGCCGCGCGGCACCATGGCGAGCGCTCACGGCCTCGGGGATCCGTCGAACAGGGGAATCACATGAGAGCGCACAAGCGTCCGGCCGTGTTCGCCGCCGCCCTGGCCGCGATCTTCGCGACGGCCGCCGCACCGGGGGCGGGAGCCGCCGACCGCCCCGCCCCCGAACAACGGGCCCCGCGCGTGGGGCCGTTCCAGATCAAGAACCACGGGGTGGGGCGCTGTCTGGGCTTCCCCGCGGGCGACGACCGCATGCGGGTGTGGAACTGCACGTCGGAGCCGTACCAGCTCTGGGACCTGATCGCGGACGGCCGGGGCGCCTACCACGTCGCGACCCGCGGGGACGGCCGGTGTCTCGCGGGCTGGGCCCAGGGCCCGGAGCGCTGGGCGACCTGGCTGTCGGACTGCGACCGCAGCTTCACCAACGAGGACCAGCTATGGTACGTCCACCCGGCGCACAGCGCGGAGCCCGCGACCATCGCGAACCTCTTCGGGCGCGTCCTGGAGCCGGACCGGGCCTGGGGCGGCGCGAACGAGGCGCCCGTCGTGATCCACTCCCCCGACGGACGGCCGAACCAGCAGTGGACGCTGGTCTACGGCCCCTGACACCCGGCCCGCCTATCGCTCCGCCGTCTTCTTCAGGGCGTCGAGCCATTCCTTGAGCGAGCCGTCGAGGGCGGCGGCGAGGTTGTCCCGGTCGGCGTCGACCGGGGCTCCCGCCCAGGATTCGCGGGTGCGGACCACGACGCCGTCGCGGTCCTCGGTGAAGGTCCACTCGTGCACGCCGGTGATGCCGTGAGCGGGGCCGCCCCACAGGATGCGGTGCGGGGCGTCGACCGCGTAGACGGTGGAGTCGATGGACAGGCCCGCCGTCCTCCAGTGGAGAGTGGTGCCGGGCGCGACGGGGCCGTCGAGCCGGGCCTCGCTGATGGCGTGCTGCCACTCGGGCCAGGAGCCGATGCCGGTGTGCAGCCGCCAGACCCGCTCCAGCGGCGCGGCGATCCGCAAGGTGTGGTCGGCGACGACGGGGGCCTTCTCGTCGATGGTCGTGGGGTAGTGCGTCATGGCGGTTCCTCCGTGGCGTCTGTGTGAGTTGAGGGGTGGGTCAGGCGGGCAGTTCGGAGTCGGGGATCCAGTGGCCGTGGATCCCGGCGGGCACCCGGCGGGGCAGTTCGACGGCGGCCACGGTGCTCAGGTCGCCCGCGTCCAGGACGAGCAGCTCCGAGGCGTCGGCCTTGAAGTCACTGACGATGGTGAGCAGATAGCCGTCGTCCTCGGCGGTGCCGCCCGCGGCGGGCGCGAAGACGGCCTCGCCGGGCATCCGGCCCTCGCCGTGCGCGAGCAGCTTCTCCTTGCCGGTCAGCGAGTCGAACTTGACCGTGTGGTAGCCCGAGAGGCCCGCGCCGGGGAAGGCGATGGCGTAGCTGTAGCGGTGGGCCGACCCGGTGCGGGCGTCGTTGATCGACGGGAACTCGGTGACCAGGTCGTTGAGAGGCTCGGTGGTGACCTTGCCGGTGGCCGGGTCGACGGTCCACCGGTGGAGCGTCGACCCGGCGTCGGGGCTGGTGCCGTAGCCGGGGGCACCGACCCACCACTTCCACGAGCTCTCCCAGGCGGAGCGGTCGAAGCGCGGCGCTTCGAGGACGATCCGGCCCCGCGTGTCGGTGTGGGCGCCCGCCACGTGCAGCAGCGCGGCCTGGTCGGCCACCTCGAACCAGCTGGTCCTGCCCCCGGCGCGCGGCATCACGCCGATGCGCAGCGGGACGTCGTCGTGCCAGCGGTAGGGGATGCCGGAGTGCTCGGCGTGGTCGAAGACCACCGGCGAGTCGATGAAGACGACGTGCTCGCGGGTGATCGCGAAGTCGTGCATCAGTGAGGGTCCCGCGCCGTCGACGACCTGCGACCTGACGATGTCTCCGGAGGCGTCGGCGACGTAGTGGGTCAGATGCGGCGGGAAGGGGCTGTAGCTGAAGAAGTGCAGCTCGCCGGTCTGCGGGTCCTCCTTGGGGTGCGCGGTCATGGCGCTGGTGAGCTTGCCGCCGAAGTCGTACACACCGATCGTGTCGAGGTCGGCGCCGACCTCCCAGGGCAGGTTGGCCTCCTGGAGGGCCAGGTAGCGGCCCCCGTGAAAGATGATGTTGGTGGCGGCGGCGCTGACGTCGAGCTCGGTCCCGGTGAACGGCACGCCGTCCAGGAAGGGGGTGCGCACCCAGCGGTTGCGGTACCACTCGGCCCGGCCGTCCGTGAGGCGCACGCCGTGGATCATGCCTTCGCCGCGGAACCAGTGGGTGGGGGTGATGCCCGGCTTGGGGTTGTGGCCGTTGCGGAAGTAGCGGCCGTTCAGCTCGGGCGGGAGGGTGCCGCGCACCTTCAGATCACGGCCGGTGACCTCGTCGGTGACGGGGGTGAAGTGGCCGCTGACGTACGGCTTGTCGAGGGTCATGGGTCATGCCTTTCGCGTCAGGAGCACCGAGAGGGCGCAGAGGAGCAGCGTCAGGGCGGCGCAGGCCAGGAAGGCCGCGCCGAAGGAGGGCAGCAGGGTCAGGAAGGACAGGCCGACGGCTCCGCCGATCTGCCGGGTGGCGTTGACGAGGCCGCCGGCCAGACCGTTGTCGGCGGCCGCGACCCCTGTGGAGGCCAGCGCGGTGAGCCGGACGAAGGCCACGCCGAGGCCGCTGCCGACGAGGAGCGTCGGACCGAGCAGGTCCACGAGGAAGGTGCCGTCCGCCGGGGTGCGGGCCAGCCAGGCGAGGCCTGCCCCGAGGACCAGCAGGCCCGCGGGGAGCACGGCGCGGCCGGAGAGCCTGCCCGTGGCCCAGGACGAGAGGGTGATCATGAGGGCGAGGGGAAGCTGGGTGAGACCTGCCTCCAACGGCGAGTAGTCCAGGTCGCGTTGCTGGTAGAGGGGCAGGAAGTAGAACAGGCCGAGCCACACCGCGCCCAGCAGGGCCATCAGGACGTTGGGCGCCGCCACCGCCCTCATGCGCGGCGGAAGGAGCGGCTCCGCGGCGCGGCGCTGGACCACCGCGAACAGGCCGAGCAGCGCCAGGCCGAGCACCGCGAGCGGCCACGGGCCCGACAGGCCGTGGGCGAGCGCGCCGAGGCCCGCCGTGAGCGTCACCGCGCCCGGCGCGTCCAGGCTTCCGCCGCGCGGCCGGTCGGCCTCGACCAGCAGCCGGGTGGCCACCAGGACGGCCAGGGCGAGGGGCACCATCACGACGAACACCGCCCGCCAGCCGTACAGGCTGGTGAGCAGCCCGCTCAGCAGTACGCCCGCCGCGCCGCCGGCCCCGGAGACCGCGCCCCACACGCCGAGCGCGGTGCCGCGCCGCTCCCTGTCGGGGTAGAGCGTCAGGACGAGGGCGAGCGCCGTGGGTGCGAGGAGTGCGGCGCCCGTGCCCTGCACCGCCCTGGCAGCGATCAGCACCGCCGTCGTGGGTGCGAGGGCCGCGCTCAGGGACGCGAGGGCGAAGAGCCCGGTTCCCAGCAGGAAGACGCGGCGCAGGCCGTGGACGTCGCCCGCGCGCCCGCCCGGGAGCAGCAGCGCGCCGAAGACCAGGACATAGGCGTTGACCGTCCACGCCTGGCCCGTGTCCGACAGATCGAGACCGGCCCGGATCTGCGGCAGGGCGACGTTCACGATCGACGTGCTCAGCACGACCAGGAACTGGGCCGTGGCAAGCACCGCCAGCGGCATCCAGCCGATGGTGGTGGTCCGTTGCGGTGCGGTGCGGGTCATGGCTCGACCCTCGCAGCGGACGGTCGGCGCTCGCGTCGGTAGTCATCGCCTAGACGTGACGCTGTACGTAGCCCTGCTGAGAGGCGCCTTCGTGGTGTCTCTGTGGGAAAACCCCTAGGCGATCAGGGGGCTTCCCGGATTCCCCTGAGGTCGGCGACCGCATAGGTTTTCGGACATGCCCGAGACATGCGCGGATGTGCTGATCGGCCGTCAGGACGACGTGCGCCGGCTCGACGCCCTGCTCCGAGCGGCACGGGAGGGCCGGGGCGGCGCCCTGGTCCTGCGCGGCGAGCCGGGCATCGGCAAGAGCGCGCTGCTGCGGCGCTCGGAGGAGGCCGCGACCGGCTTCCTCGTCATGCGGGCGTCCGGCGCGGAGTTCGAGATGGAGCTGCCGTTCGCCGCGCTGCACCAGTTGCTGGCACCGGTCACGGGCCGCGTCGGGGCGTTGCCCGCGCCGCACCGCGAGGCGCTGGAGGTCGCCTTCGGGCTCGGCACCGGCACGCCCGATCCGTTCCTGGTCGGCGTCGCGTCGCTCGGTCTCCTAGTGGAGACCGTGCGGGAGCGCCCGCTGCTGTGCGTCGTCGACGACGCGCAGTGGCTGGACCGGGCGTCGGCCAAGGCCCTGGCCTTCCTCGCCCGCCGGGTCTCGGCCGAGTCGATCGCGCTCGTGTTCGCGGTGCGCGAGCCGAGCCGGCTGCCCGAGCTGGACGGGCTTCCCGCCCACGCGCTCAAGGGACTTGGCGAATCGGATGCCCGCGCGCTGCTGGCCGCGGCGGTCCGCGCGCCGTTGGACGAGCGGGTGCGCGCCCGCATCCTGGCCGAGGCGCGCGGCAACCCCCTGGCCCTCGTGGAGCTGCCCAGGACCGCCGGGCTCGCCGGGATGGCGGGCGGTTTCGCCCAGCCCGACTCGATACCGGGCGTGATCGAGCAGAGCTTCCGGGCCCGGCTCGAACTCCTGCCACCGGCGGCCCGGTTGCTGGTGACCGTGGCCGCCGCCGACCCGATCGGCGACCCCGGGCTGCTGTGGCGCGCGGCCGAGCTCCTGGGCATCGACGCCGCTGCGGCCGCGGCGGCCGTCCCCCTGGTCGAGTTCGGCACCCGGATCCGGTTCAGCCATCCCCTCGCCCGCTCGGCCGCGTACCGGGCCGCGACGCCCGAGGAGCGGCGCGGGGCGCACGAGGCGCTGGCCGCCGTGACCGACCCGGTCGCCGACCCGGACCGGCGGGCCTGGCACCGCGCCCAGGCCAGCGCGGGGCCCGACGAGGAGGTCGCCGCCGAGCTGGAGGCCTCCGCCACCCGTGCCCAGGAGCGCGGCGGTGTCGCGGCAGCGGCCGCCTTCCTGGAGCGCTCGGCCGCGCTCACCATCAGCCCGGTCCAGCGCACCGAGCGGACCCTCGCCGCGGTCCGGGCCAAGCTCTCGGTGGGCGACTTCGACACGGCGGCCGACCTGCTCACCACCGTGCGGACCGACGATCCGGGCCAGGCCGCCCGCGCCGACCTGCTCCGCGGCAGGCTGTCGTTCGCCCGCCGCCGGGGCGACGAAGGCCCGACGGCACACCTGCTGCGGGCCGCCGCCCGCCTGGCGACCACCGATCCGGCCTGGTCACGCGAGTGCTCCCTGGACGCCATCGAGATGGGGCTGCTGCTCGGCGGCTTCGAGGAGGTGGTGGAGGCGGTCAGGGAGGCGTCGCGGGGGGACGAGCCGGACTCACGCACGGAGGCGCCACCGGGCGCGACGGCACCCGGCCTGGGGACGCCCGGCCCTGGGACGCACGGCCCGGGGGCACCCGGCGTGGCGGCACCCGGCCCCGGGATGCACGGCCCGGAGACATCCGTTACAGCGGCACCCTGCGTGACGGCGCCCGGACCGGAAGCACTCGACTCGGCGACATCCGCCCCAGGGACGCACGGCCCGGAAGCACCCGGCGCGACAGCACCCGGCCTGGGAACGCCCAGCCGGGGGACATCCGACTCGGCGACACCCGGCGTGACGGCATCCGACCCGGGGCCACCCAGCCTGGAAGCACTCGGCTCGGCAGCACCCGACTCGGGGACCCCCAGCCCGGAAGCACCCGACTCGGGAACGCCCAGCCCGGAAACACCCGACCCAGCGGCACCGGGCGTGACAGCACCCGGCTCCGGGGCGCTCGGCCTGGGGACGCCCGGCCCGGAGACATCCGACGCGGCGGCACCCGGCCCGGGGACACCGAGCCCGAAAGCACCCGCCCCAGGGACACCCAGCCCGAAGACGCCCATCCCGGAGACATCCGACTCAGCGACACCCAGCGTGACGGCACCCGCCCCGGGGACGCACGGCCCGGGGATGCCAAGCCCGGAAGCCCCCGCCTCGGCGGCACCCAACGCGGGGAGCCCCGGCCCAGGGACCCCCAGCCCGCAGCCACCCGCCCCGGCGGTGTCCGCTGAGCCCCGCCCCGCCCCAGCGCCCCCCAGGGCGAAAGCGCCCCTCCCACCCCCCTCCGGCACACCCGCCGTCCTGAGCGGTCTCATCAGGCTGGTCCGCGACGGCCATGCCAGGGCAGGTGACATCCTCGGGCCGGTGGTCGGCGACGTCGGCGCCGAGGTGTGGGCCAGGCGGCCCTCGCTGGGCTTCATGCTGGCCACCGAGCTGTGGAACTTCGACTCCCTGTACGGCATAGCCGCCCGCGCCGCCGCGGCCGGGCGCGGGGCGGGCTCCTTCCACGCGTTGCCCATCGCCCTGGCCATGCAGGCCACCGCGGCCGTGCACCGGGGCGACTTCGGTGCGGCGATGGAGCTGATATCCGAGGAGGAGGCGATCGCCGACGCCACCGGCGCGGCCCCGCTGGTCTATCCGCGCCTGCACCTGGCCGCGCTGCGCGGGCGGCGCGAGGAGGCCCTGACGCTGTTCGCGTCGGTGGACCACCGGATGAGCCTCAGCGTGCAGTGGGCGACAGCCGTGCTCAGCAACGGCCTGGCCGACTACCCGGCCGCGCTGAAGGCGGCACAGCAGGCCTTCGCGTACGGCGCCGTCGGCACGGCGGGCCTCGCCCTGCCGGAGCTGGTCGAGGCGGCCGTGCGGTGCGGCGAGCCGAAGACCGCCGCCGCGGCCCACGCGACGCTCCGGCAGCGCACCCAGGCGGGCCGGCAGGCCTGGGGCCTGGGCGTGGAGGCCTGTGCGCGCGCCCTGGTCACCGGGGACGAGTCCGCGTACCAGGAGGCGATCGCCCTGCTCGACGACGGCGCCCTCGTCGTCTACCGCGCCCGGGCACATCTGCTGTACGGGGAGTGGCTGCGCCGCCAGGGCCGGCGGCGTGACGCCCGGTCCGCGCTGCGCCTCGCCCACGGGGCGCTGTCCGAACTCGGCATGGAGGCGTTCGCCGAGCGCGCCGCCGGTGAGCTGCGCGCCACCGGCGAGCAGGCCCGCAGCCGGGCGTCGAAGGCGACGGACCAGCTGACGATGCAGGAGACGCACATCGCACGCCTGGTCGCCGACGGCGCTACCTCCAAGGAGGTGGCCGCGAAGCTGTTCCTCAGCCCGCGGACGGTCGACGCCCATCTGCGCAATATCTTCCGCAAGCTCGGGCTCACCTCACGCAGACAGCTCCGGGACCTGCCCGAGATCCGTTAGCCGCATGGTGGTGGCCGCGGCCCCGGGCCCGTTCATCGACTCCACGGGGCCGGGCCAGCTCAGCCCGTACTTGGCGCGGTAGGCACCGGAGACCCGCCGGACGACCTCGGGGTCGGCCACCGCCCCGAGCACGACGGGCACCCGCGCTCCGCCCGCCTCCACGGCCGTCTCGGCGCCCCGCAGCACCCGCCGGTACCACGCGCTGCGCCGTCCGAACGCGGACCTGACGTACGCGTCGCCGTCGAGCGCGACCACCCAGACCGCCCTGCCCGACCACCGGCCGTCCTCATGCCGAACCCACAGAACGATCTCCGCCCGGTCCATGACAGTGTTCATGGCCCCACTGTCACCGCGCGGCCCCCGTGTACGCGTCGGTGGTCACCGCCTAGACCGGCGCGCCCGGGGCACGCCCCGGGGCATGGTCATCGAGCTCACCTCGGGGGCCAGTAGACTTCTCGGCTGTGGCGGACACCCAGTACGAAGACCTGTTGCGGCTAGTGCTCACCTCCGGAACGGCGAAGGCCGACCGGACGGGCACCGGTACCCGGAGTGTCTTCGGGCACCAACTGCGTTACGACCTCTCGCAGGGGTTCCCGCTGGTCACCACCAAGAAGGTGCACCTCCGGTCCATCGTGTACGAGCTCCTGTGGTTCCTGCGCGGCGACGCGAACGTCCGCTGGCTGCAGGAGCAGGGCGTCACCATCTGGGACGAGTGGGCCGACGAGAACGGCGACCTCGGTCCGGTCTACGGCGCGCAGTGGCGCTCCTGGCCCGCCCCCGACGGCCGGCACATCGACCAGATCAGCGAGGTCCTGGACACGCTGCGCCGGGACCCCGACTCCCGCCGGATGATCGTCTCCGCGTGGAACGTCGCCGAGCTCGACAAGATGGCTCTCGCCCCGTGCCACGCCTTCTTCCAGTTCTACGTCGCCGACGGCAAGCTCTCCTGCCAGCTGTACCAGCGCAGCGCGGACCTGTTCCTCGGCGTCCCGTTCAACATCGCCAGCTACGCGCTGCTCACGCACATGGTGGCGCAGCAGGTCGGCCTGGAGCCGGGTGACTTCATCTGGACCGGCGGCGACTGCCACATCTACGACAACCACGTGGAGCAGGTGACCGAGCAGCTCTCGCGCACCCCGCTCGCGTTCCCGAGCCTCGAGCTGCGCCGGGCCGAGTCGCTCTTCGACTACGCCTTCACCGACGTGAAGGTGCAGGACTACCAGCACCACCCGGCCATCAAGGCTCCGGTCGCGGTATGAACGTCGGGCTGATCTGGGCGCAGACCCTCGACGGCGTGATCGGCGCGGGCAACGCCATCCCGTGGCGGCTGCCGGAGGACCTGGCGCACTTCAAGGCCACCACCCTCGGTCATCCCGTGGTGATGGGCCGCAAGACGTGGGATTCGCTGCCTCCGCGGTTCCGCCCGCTGCCCGGCAGGCGCAACGTCGTGGTGACGCGCGATCCGCGGTGGGCGGCCGAAGGCGCGGAGCGCGCCGGGTCCCTCGCCGAGGCCCTGGACCGCGCGGCCGAGCCGCTGGAGTCGCACGCCCCCACCGAGACGTGGGTCATGGGCGGCGGCGAGATCTACCGTGCGGCCATGCGGTACGCCACGACGCTGTCGGTGACGGAGGTCGACACGGCGGTGGCCGGCGACACCTACGCCCCGACGCCGGACCCGACGTGGAAGGTCACCGAGGACAAGGGCTGGCAGTCCTCCACCTCCGGCCTTCGCTACCGCATCCGCACCTACACCCGGTGACGGCCCACCGCACCCGGTAACTCCGCTCGTCACGGAAGCAAATAGCGGATTCACCCATTCCTCCATGCCGGAAATCACCCTGCCGAAAACCGTCCAGGGGCATTACGGCACAGGACGGAAAGCGGAAAATCAAGATCTATTGCGACGCCAGTCGTACGACTCTTGACAAACCTTACAGCCGCTGGAAACCATGGTGAATCTTGCACTGGCTAACGGTGAGCCAGGGAGGCCGTGAATGACTCTCACGGAACAGCCATCAACATCGCGGCTCGAGGCCGATCTCTTCCTCTTACACGCACCCAGCGTCTTTGACTTCCGCGAGCGTGACGACATGCTGTTCGCCTATCTGAGCGACAGCGACAGCGTCAATGTCACCTCGGTCTACGAGATTTATCCCATCGGCTGGTTCTCGATAAAGCAGCGCCTTGCCGACAGCGGGTTCGACACTCAGATCGTGAATATGGCGTCACTCATGCTCATACATCCCGAATTGGATGTAGAGCGGCTCCTGGCCCGCTTCGAGGCACCGATCTTCGGATTCGATCTGCACTGGATGGCCCACTGCCACGGCTCGGTCGAGCTCGCGGCCCTCGTGAAGCGGGTGCACCCCGAAGCGCTCACCATCTTCGGCGGCATCTCGGCGACCTACTACGCCGAGGAACTGATCGCGTACCCGAGCGTCGACGTCGTCGTCCAGGGATACGACACCCTCGACCCGGTCACCGAACTCGTCAGCAGGGTCCGGCGGGGGGACAGGGACTTCCGCTCGATTCCGAACCTGCTGTACAAGGTCGACGGCGAGGTCATCGCCACCGGCTTCTCGCACACGCCGGACAGCGACTACAACAACGTGCGCAACGATTGGTCGTACTACCGCGAGGCGGCCGACGGCGGCCCGTCGGCGTCCAAGCTCATCATGACCCTGCCCAACACCGGCTGCGCCCACGACTGCGGCTGGTGCGGCGGGTCACGGTTCGCGTACCGCAACATCATGGGCGTCCGCAAGACCCTGGTGCAGAAGGACAACGACCTCGTCGTCGAAGAGCTCCGCACCATGAAGGAGGCGGCGAAGCGCACCTCGATCTACGCGCTCCAGTGCTACTCCGAGAACCGCACGCGGATGCACCAGTACCTGGACGCCGTGAAAGAGCTCGGATACAAGAGCGTCCACTTCGAGCAGTTCAGCCTGACACCGCCCGACATCCTGAAGAAGATGGGCGAGTCAACGGATTCCTACATCATGCTCTCCCCCGAGTCCCACGACCTGAGGATCAGCAAGGCCGCCGGCCGCGGGAACTACACCATGGCGCAGATGGAGGAATGGATACCCCGCGCCCTCGATGCCGGTGTGAAAGGCATCATGATCTGGTTCTTCATCGGCATGCCCTATCAGGACCGGCAATCGGTGATGGACACGATCGCGTACTCCGAGCGCCTCATCCGGAAGTTCGGCGGCTGGGCCGCCCTTCCGCTCATCTGCCCGATGGTGCCGTTCCTCGACCCCGGGTCCCAGTTCTTCGAGGAGCCGGAAAAGCATGGTTACCACATCTACCACCGCACGCTCGAAGAGCACCGCCGGGCCATGGTCGAACCGCTGTGGCACCGGCGGCTGAACTACGGGACGCGCTGGCTTGACAGGCGCCGGCTCCAGGACGTCTCGTACGAGGCGATCACCCGCCTGGTGGAGATCAAGGGCGAGTACGGGGTGCTCCCCACCGGATTCTGCAAGGCCGTTCTCAGGACCATCGACGAGACGCGGGAGTTGCTCGGGGAAATGGAACGGGCACTGCTGCTCGACCAGCGCCTGCCGGCCGCGCTCCGGGACGAGATCCGCGTGTACAACCGCAAGGTCCTGTCCTATACGAACGACCAGATCATGCCCGTTCCGCGGCCGCTCGGCGGTCGCTGGTTCGACGACGCCACCGTCCCGCCGGAGATGATCCAGGACGTTCTGGCGACGTCGGCGGCCTCGGCTCCGGTCCGCGGGGCCTAGATGAACGCGCCGTCGAGCAGGGGGTCGGGGTGCGGATCGCGGTGATCGGTGGTGGTCCGGGTGGCCTGTACTTCAGCGTGTTGGCCCGTCAGCTCTGCCCCGGGCACGAGATCACGGTCTGGGAGCGGAACGCGCCCGACGAGACGTTCGGCTTCGGAGTGGTCCTGTCCGACCAGGCCCTCGGCGGGATCGAGCACGCCGATCCGGCCGTCGTGTCCGAGCTGCGGCCGATGCTCGCCCGGTGGGACGACATCGACGTGCACTACCGCGGCACCACGTTCACGGCGGGCGGGAACGGGTTCGCCGCGGTGAGCCGCGCCGCGCTGCTCATGGCCCTGCAGCGGCGCTGCGCCCGGCTCGGCGTCCCGGTGCGCCACGGCAGCGCGATCACCGACGTGGACGCCCTCGCCGCCGACCACGACGTCGTGGTGGCGGCGGACGGGGCGAACTCCCTGGTCCGGGAGCGGTACGCCGAAGCCTTCCGGCCCACGATCGAGACCGGGAAGTGCCGGTACATCTGGCTGGGCACCGACCTGGAGCTCGACTCGTTCGCGTTCTACGTCGTGGACACCCCGGGCGGGGCCCTGCAGATCCACGCCTACCCCGACTCCCGTCACGCCGGCACCCTGATCGTGGAGCTCTCCGAGAACGCCTGGCGCGCGGCCGGGTTCGCCGACGCCGCCGCCTCGCCGTCCGCCCCCGGGGAGAGCGACGAGCGGTCGATCGGCATCATCGCCGAGCTGTGCAAGACCATCCTGAACGGCTCCAAGCTGTACGGGAACAACTCGCGCTGGCTGCGCTTTCCCACGGTGTGGTGCGAGACCTGGCGGCACCGCAACGTCGTACTGATCGGTGACGCGGCGCACACGGCGCACTTCTCCATCGGCTCGGGCACCAAGCTCGCGATGGACGACGCGTCGGCCCTGGCCAGGAGCCTCCAGGAGCAGCCGGGCGCGGCAGCGGCCCTGGCCGCGTACGAGGCCGAGCGCCGCCCTGCCGTCCGCTCCCTCCAGCGCGCCGCGCGGGCCAGCCGGGAGTGGTTCGAGAACGTCGACCGCTACACCCACCAGGACCCGCAGCAGTTCGCGGTGAACCTCCTGACCCGCAGCCGCCGGGTCTCCTACGCCAGCCTGCGCCGCCGCGACCCCGGATTCGTCGCCCGCGCCGAACGGTGGTTCGCCGACACGGCGGGCGGGGGCGGCCGGGAGACCCCGCCGATGCTCCAGCCGTTCACGCTCGGCTGCCTGGACGTCGTCAACCGCGTCGTGGTCCGCCCCGACGAGGTGTTCCCCGCCCGGGACGGTGTGCCGGGCGACCTCCACCTGGTGTACCTGGGCGGCGCGGCCCTCGCCGGGGCGGGCCTGGTCCTGACCGGCCCGGTGGCCGTCTCCCCCACAGGCACGGACGGGCCCGGACTGCACACCGGGGAACAGGAGGCCGGGTGGCGGCGGGTGGTGGACTTCGTCCACGCGCACTCCCCGGCGAAGATCGGCGTCCAGCTCGGCCACTACGGCCCCGACGGCTCCGCCGAGCCCCTCGGCGCGCTGCAACGCGCGTTCGCCGCCGCGGCCCGGCGCGCCGCCGCCGGATTCGATCTGCTGGAACTGGACTGCGCCACCGACCGTCTGCTCGCCCCGTGCCTGTCCCCTTCGGCCGCCGGGCGGGGCCGGGGCGCCTCGCTGCGGGAGCGGCTCCGGCGTCCGCTCGCGGTGTTCGGGGCGATCCGCGCCGAGTGGCCCGCCGAGCGGCCGGTCGGCCTGCGCATCGCTCCCGCGCGGTGGTTCCCGGCCGGGGCGGACGCCGACGCGGTCGCGGAGATCGCGAACGAGTTCGCCGCGCACGGCGCGGCTTCGGTGCACGTCGTGGCCGGAACGCGGGACGACCGGGACGCGTACGCGGACCGGATCCGCAACCAGGCCGGGCGGAAGGGCGAGTTCGCCGTGATCGCGGCGGGCTCCGTCGCCGCCGCCGACGTCGACACCATCGTCCTGGCCGGGCGCGCGGATCTGTGCGTCGTCGACCGGCCGACGGTGAACTCCCCTTGGCACTCCCTGCGCGGGACGCCGGATCGTGCTACTTCAAAAGAGTGGTCCTAGCGGAGGAGGATGCCGTGCTCCCGATCGCAGATCTCGGCCTACTGGCGGAGAGCGCCGCTGAACACCATGGTGATACCCCCCTGTGCGCGGACACTCCGTGGGTCTCGGCCTGCCGGGCCCCGGACGACGTGAGCGACTTCGCGGCCGTGGTCGCCGACTACGCCGACCGGTTGTGGGGTGCCGGAGTGCGGCCGGGCGCGGTCGTGGCCCTGGTCAAGTCCAACCACCTCGACATCCAGGCGATCCAGTGCGCCGTCGTGCGCGTAGGAGCGCTGCCCGCGCTCCTCTCGGTGGCGATGGAGCCGCCCGATCTCCTGCGCTGCCTCAGGGAACTCCAGCGGCCCCACCTGGTGACCGACACCGAAGGCGCCGCGGTCCTGCGGCCCGGGCAACAGCAGTTGGGCGAGATCGTCACCCGCGTCCTCACGCTCACGCCCGACGCCGAGCTGCCGGGGGCGGTCGAGCTCAACGAGCCGGCGGCGCACCGGGTCACCCGCCGTCCCGGCACGGACCCGACCCTCATCACGCACTCGTCCGGCACCACCGGGACGCCCAAGCTCCTCGTGCACACGGTGGATTCCCTGTACGCCCACGTGGCCCCGCAGATGCGCGTGGTGCGCTCCCTCGACTACACCGGAATCAGCGCGAAGTGCCTGTCCTTCGTGCACGTACGGATGTCCACCGGACTCCTCACGGCGCTCAACACGGGGGTGCCGTTCCTCGGCATCTCCTCCCCCGACCCGGCCTCGGTGCGCGCGGCGCTCCTGCGGTACCGGCCGGAGACGCTGGAAGCCCAGCCGAACATGTTCCTGCGCTGGGAGCCGCTGGCGCGCGAGACGCCGAACCCGTTCACCACGGTGGAGCGCTACATCAGCAGTTTCGACGCGATCCACCCGCGCACCCTGCGGACCCTCCTCGAGGCGTCGGAGCGGCCGAACCCGACCTTCATCCAGGCCTACGGGCAGACCGAGACCGGCCCGGTCACGCTCCTGATGACCACGCGCGCCGACCTCCGGGAGCCGGGGCGTCCGCACTCCCGCGACGTCGGCGCGGCCTTCCCCGGCATGGAGGTCCGCGTCGTGGACGACGCCGGAGCGGAGCTTCCCGCCGGTACGCCGGGGAACATCGAGGTGCGCACCCCCGCGCGCGCCGAGTCGATGATCGGCCGTCCGCCCCTGCCCGGACGCGACGCCTGGTGGCCCATGCACGACGTCGGCGCGCTGAGGCCGGACGGACACCTGGAGCTGTACGACCGGCGAGTGGACCGGGTGCCCGGCGTACCGAGCACGCTCCGCGCGGAGGACGTCCTGCTCGACGAACTGCCGGAGCTGGCCGAGGTCGTGATCGTCGCCGTGGGGGGCACGGTCACGGCGGTGGCGGCCACGGCCGACGGCAAACCGGTCGACGAGGACCGCTGGCGGAGCGCCCGCGCAAAGGCGGGCCTGCCGGAGGGGACCAGGGTCGAGCACCGGCCGTGGGAGGAGTTCCCGCTCACCGGCACGATGAAGGTCCGCCGCCACCGGCTCTTACCGCACGAGGCCCGCGGATGAGCGGCCCGGTGACGTCGGCGGCGCAGGTGCCCCACCGCTTCCTGCCGGCGGAGAGGAGGGCGACGGCGCTCGTGCTCGGCGCCGCCTTCATGCTGCTCGCCGACACCTCCATCGTGAACGTCGCGATGCCGAGCCTCCAGCGCGACCTCGGGGCCGGGGTGCCGGAGGTGCAACTGGTCGTCGCGGGCTACGTGGTCGCGTACGCGGTGATGCTCATCACCGGCGGCCGGCTCGGCGATCTGTACGGCAGACGGCGCATGTTCGTGATCGGTGCCGTGTCCTTCACCCTGGCGAGCCTCGCCTGCGGCCTGGCGCAGGGTCCGGGCGAACTCATCGCCGCCCGGGTGTGGCAGGGCCTCTCCGCGTCCGTGCTGTACCCACAGATCATCGCGACGCTGCGCATCGTGGTGTCCGCGGAACGGCGCGGGCGCGCGTTCGCCCTGCTCGGAGCGGTGGTGAGCTGCGCCACGATCGCAGGTCCGATCATCGCCGGGCTGCTCATCTCCGCGGACGTCGCCGGTCTCGGGTGGCGCCCGATCTTCCTGATCAACATCCCCGTCGGCATCGTCCTGATCGCCCTCGCCCCCCGTATGGTCCCCGCGCACAAAGGGCTGCGTCTGCGGCTCGACCACGCGGGCTCGCTCACCGTCGTCCTGCTCCTCGTCGCACTGCTCGTGCCGCTCACGATCGGCCGTGACCAGGGCTGGCCGCTGTGGGGCTGGCTGCTGCTCCTGTGCGCGCCCGCGCTGCTCGTGGTCTTCCTCCGGCTGGAGTCGGCCCTCGAACGGCGGGGGAAGTTCCCGCTGCTGCGGCCGGGCCTGTGGGCCGATCCGGCGTTCCGGCTGGCCCTGGCCCTGTATCTGGTGTACTTCTCCGCGGTCGTGCCGTTCTTCCTGTACTTCTCCATCACCCTTCAGTACGGCCTGGGTTACGGCGCGCTCGCCACGGCCGCGGCGATGGCGCCGTACGCGGTGGGGAGCACGGTCACGTCCCTGTGGTCGGCGCGCGTCGTGTCCCGCTTCGGCGCGCCCCGCACGATCCTCGTCGGCTGTGGCGTCTGCGTCGTCGGCAGCGCGCTGATGATCGCCACCCTCGCCCTGAACGGCTCGGGGCGGAACATCGGGTGGGCGATGGCGCCCACGATGGTGTGCACCGGTCTGGGGCTGGGGCTCGTCCTCGGGCCGCTGCTGAACTTCGTGATGGCCCGGGTGCGCGACGACGACTCCGGCGCGGTCTCGGGGGCGCTCTCCACCGCGCAGCAACTCGGTTCCTCCCTGGGCGTGGCCGTGATCGGGCTCGCGTTCTTCCGGGGGTTCCACGGACAGCTGACGGACCTCGACTACGCGGCGCTGCGGACCGACATGATGCTCGGCCTCGTCGTGGTGGTGACGGCGTTCGCGCTGGCGTCCGCGCTCGTCTGGCTCATCGCGCGCCGCAGTGGCGCCGACAGGAACGGTCCGGCTTCATGACGGGGAAGGCAGGAGCGCACGTGGACGGACCGTCGCCGTCAGGCGCCGTGACGATGCGGCAGAAGATGCTCGATGTGATCGCCGCGGGCACCACTCCGGTGCCCGCCTATGTGGCGCGCCTCTCGCTCCGCGTCGCCGCGATGGAGTGGCGGCCGGGGTTCGTGGCGGTCCACTTCCGCATTCCCGACGACCTCTGCGTGGAACCGGACGTGGCCTTCGGCGGCCTGGTCTCCTGTCTGCACGACCAGGCCGCCGGGTTCGCCATGTTCAGCCTCCTGGAGGACGACATGGTGTTCGCCACGACCCGCCTCGACGTGACGTATCTGACGGCGACGCGCCCCGGCGACGTGTGCGCCGAGGCCAGGCTCGACACGATCGACGAACGCTCCGCCGACGTGCGCGTCTCGCTGACACAAGCCGGAACGGTGACGAGCGAGTCGCTCGTCACCGAAGCGATCAGGAAGGCCAGACGGTGAAGGAGAACGAAGAGGGTGCCGTGTTGACCGACCGGGACGTGCGGGAGCTGGTGGCGGGCGTCCTGGACATCGACGTCGCCGATGTCGGGACCGACACGTCGTTCTACGTGGACCTCGACATGGACTCGCTCCACAAGGCGGAGTTCGTCGTCGCCCTGGAGCGCGCCTGCGACGCGGAGTTCGCCCCGGCGGACGCCGCTCGGATGGACAGCGTGGGGGACGTGCTGCGGCTGCTGCGCGATCGGCATCGGGTGTCATGAGCCATGGACCCCACCACGGGAGTCACGAACCCGGTCGAGTTGCTGCTGCTCGACCGTCCCGGCGGCCGGCGCTGCGCCGTGGACCGCCGGGTCGGTGAGGTCACCTACGCCGCCATGCGGAGTGCGGTGGCGGAGTACGCCGGGGGCCTGCGGGCCGCCGGGGTGCGGCCCGGCGGCCGTGCCGTCGTCGTCTCCGACGACCGCGTCGCGGCGGTCACCGCCGTGCTCGGCCTGTGGTGGCACGGGTGCGTGCCGATCGTGCTGCACCCGCTGCTCAGGGCCGCGGAGATCGGCTTCGTCGTGCGGGACAGCGAGGCGGAGTTCGCCGACGTCGACGTCGCCCCGGAGCACGAGGCGGCGCTGCGGGCCGAGTTGGCCGCGATCGACGCGGACAGACGCGCGGCCGGGCGCACCGGGCCGCTCACCCGATTCACCCGGTACTCCGGGCCCGGGGCACCGCGCCCCGAGCGCGGGGGTCGCGCCGCGCCGCCACCGGCCCGCTTCGGCGCCACCGACGAGCTCCTCGTGCAGTACACCTCGGGCAGCACCGGCAGGCCCCGGGGCGTACGGCACTGCCTGCGGGCGGTGCACGCGGTCCTGCGCGGCCTCGGCAGCGTGCTGGAGCTCACCCCTGACGACGTCGTCCTGTCGACGGCGAAGCTGTCCTTCGGGTACGGATTCGGGAACTCGCTGCTGTACCCGTACGCGGCGGGCGCGAGTTCGGTGCTGCTCGACGGGCAGGCGGACCCCTACGGCGTGGCGGCGGCGCTGGAGGAGTACCGGCCGACGGTGCTGTTCTCCGTGCCGCGGCTCTACGCCGGGCTGCTGCGCCTCGCCGAGCAGGGCAAGGCGGTGCGGACCGGCTCGCTGCGCCTTGCCGTGGCCACCGGGGAGCAGCTGCCCGGCGACCTCGCCCACCGCATCGCCGAAGCGCTCGGCGTACCGCTGGTCAACGGGTTCGGCGCGACCGAGGTGCTGCACACGGTCATCGCCGCCGAGGTGGGAAGGGGCGGGGCCGCGGGCCCCGGATCGATCGGCTTCCCGGTCCCCGGGGTGACCGCCACCCTGCGCGACGACGCCGGGCGGCCGGTCGCCGACGAGGTCCCCGGCCGTCTGCACCTCGCCACCGAGTCGGCCGCGCTCGGCTATCTCCACCGTCCCGACGACACCGCCCGCGTGTTCGCCGACGGCGGTGTCTACACGGGTGACATCGCGTTCCGCGCGACCGGCGGCGACATCCGCCACGTCGGCCGCGCCGACGACATGCTGCTGCTCGGCGGCTACCGGATCGCGCCCGCCGAGATCGAGCGCGTGGTCCGGGGCGTCGCCGAGGTCGCCGACTGCGCGGTCGTGGGCAGCGCCGACGCCTCCGGGCTCGAACAGGCCACGGTGTACGTCGTGGCGCGGGACCCGGGCCGCCCGGACGGGGCCCGCAAGGCGGTGCGAGCGGCGCTGCGCGCGGACTTGGCGCCGTACAAGAGGCCGTCGCGCGTCGAGGTCATCGACGCGCTCCCGGCGACCGCGAACGGGAAGCTGGCCCGCTTCCGGCTCCGCCACCGCTCCGGCGAAGGCGGCGGGACATGAGCTGGGAGATCAGCGGCATGAGCGCGCTCTGCGCCCTCGGGGACACCGTCGCCGGTATCCATCGCGCGCTGTGCTCCGGTCGGTCGGGACCGGCACCGCTCACGGCCTTCGACACGTCCAAGTACCGCGCGAAGGCGGCGTACGAGGTGCCGGACCGGGCGCGCCCGGATGTGGACGAACCGCTGCGGGCGACGCGCTGGCTCGTCCGCGTCGTCCGGGAGGCCCTGGCCGACGCGGGCCTGCCGCACCCGGACCCCGGTCTTCCGGTCCTTGTCGGGACCACGCACCGGGAGCTGCGGACCGCCGAGCTGTGGTGGCGGTACGGCGGCGCCCTCTCCCCCGCCGACCTGCACTTCACCGCGGCTCTGCGCGCCGCCGTCGGCCTGCGCGACGTGACCACGGTCGCCAGCGCCTGCGCGGCCTCGCTGTACGGGCTCGGGATGGCCACCGACCTGATCGCCCTCGGCGAGGCGGACACGGTGGTGGTGGCGGGCACCGACTCGATCCCGGAGAGCTCGTTCGGCGGGTTCGACCGGATCCAGTTCCCGCCGCCGGACACGATCCGCGCCTTCGACCGGTCCCGGCGCGGCATGGTGATGGGTGAGGGCGCGGTGGCGGTGGTGCTGCGGCGCGCCGGTGCGCACCCCGGCCGGATCCACGGCCGGGTCCTGGGCGTCAGCATGAACTGCGACGCGGCCCACCCGACGGCGCCGGACTCCGCGGGGATCGTCCGGGCCGTCGAGGAGGCCCACGGGCGCGCGTCGGTCGCCCCCGACGACATCGACCTGGTGATCGTGCACGGCAGCGGCACGGCGCAGAGCGACCTGGCCGAAGCGGTCGCGCTGAGGGACGTGTTCAAGGCCGCTGATCCCGGCCCGCTCGTGACCGCGATCAAAGGCGGCATGGGCCATATCTCCGGCGGGGCCGGGCTGCTCAACCTCGTCGTGGCGCTCGAGGCGATCCGCTCCGGGACCGTGCCCGCGATCAGCGGTCTCACCGACCCGATCGAGGAGGCCGGGGAGCTGCGGGTCGTGTCCGGCCGGCCGGCCACGGGGCCGTTCGGCACCGCGCAGGTGCACGCCGTCGGCATGGGCGGGATCAACGCCGTGGCGATCGTGGAAGGAGCGGGGCGATGAGTGCTCCGGCCGCCGTGCGGACCGCGATCACCGGTGTGGGCTGGGCGGTGGCGGGTCCCCGCTTCGACCCGGCGACCGCGCTCGCCGGGCGGGGCATGCGGCACAAGGACCGGTCGTCGCGGTTCGCGGTGCGGGTGGCGTGGCGGGCCCTTGAGGACGCCGGGCTCCTCGGCGCCCCGGAGCTCGACGGCGCGGCGGTGGTCGTCTCCAGCAACTTCGGGAACCTGGACCCCGTCTGCGACCTGGTCACGACGATCGCCACCGGCCGCAGCAGGGACATCAGCCCGATGCGCGTACCGCATCTGTCGAGCGCCGTGTCGGCCGCCTGGATCGCGATCGAGCACGGCATGCGCGGCCCCAACCTGACGCTGTGCAACGGCGCTTCGGGCGGGCTCGACGCCGTGGCCGCCGCACGGAATCTGATCGTGGCGGGCCGGGCCACGGCGGCCCTGGTGATCGGCGTCGAACCGGACACCCCGGCGGTGGCCCGGCTGCACCGCGAGACCGGCGGGAGCCGGTGGATCGACGGCGCCGTGGCCCTGGTGATCGAGCCCGTGCCGCACGCCGCGCGCCGCGGTGCGCGGATCCGCGCGGAGATCGCAGGCTACGGCAGGGCGGACGACGAGCGGTCCGCCATCGAGGCGGCGGGTGCCACGGCGGTCCCGCGACGCGTCGGCGACGAGCCGACCGCACGGTTCGGGCGGTGCTCGGGCGCGCTGGGCGTGGCGCAGTGCGCGCTGGCCGTGGAGCAACTGGAGCACGAGAAGCACACGGACAACGCTGACAACGCTGACAACGCGAACAACACGGCCGATGCGGCCGGCGCGGTGCTCGCCGTCGCGGGCTCCGGGACCGGGGAGAGCGACGGTACGTCGGTCTCGGCACTGGTACTCACGCTCCCGCGGGGGAGGGACACATGAACACGCTCCAGGGCCCCATGGACCCGTTCACCGTCGACCGGCGCGTCGTGATCACCGGCCTGGGCGCCGTCTCGTGCCTGGGCACCGGGGTCGCCGCGCACTGGGCCGGGCTGCTCGCGGGCGGCGGGGAGCCCGCCGAGGTGCCGCTGCCGCACCTCAACATGCGGACGACGAAGATGTATCTGGTGGACCGGGCGGAGGTGCCCGCCAAGCCCGCGAGCCACGCCGGGACGGAGCTGGGGACCAGCCCGCGCCTCGCGGTCGCCGCGGCCGAACAGGCGCTCACCGACGCCGGCCTCGCGTACGGGACGCGCGACGCCGTGCCCGTGGTGCTCGGGGTGGAGCTGGGCAACGCGGACATGCAGGAGGTCCGGCGCAGCGCGGGGCGGACGGCCTGGACCACCCTGACGCCCGCCGCCGCTGTCGTGGGAGCGGCGATCGGCTCG
Source organism: Streptomyces spectabilis (assembly GCF_008704795.1). NCBI lineage: Bacteria > Bacillati > Actinomycetota > Actinomycetes > Kitasatosporales > Streptomycetaceae > Streptomyces > Streptomyces spectabilis. The sequence continues at coordinate 1,364,360 of NZ_CP023690.1, forward strand.
CGGGCGGCGCTGACCAGTGTGGGAAACGCCTGCTCGGCCAGTGGCTACGCGCTCACGATCGCCCTTGACATGATCCGTGCGCGTGAGGCGGCCACGGTCCTGGTGGGTGGGGCCGAGGGGATCACGCGGGCGGGGATCGGCGCGTTCAACCGGCTGGGAGCCGCGGATCCGGTGCGCTGCCGGCCGTTCGACCGGAACCGGGCGGGAACGATGTTCGGCGACGGCTCGGCCATGATCGTGCTCGAAGCGGCCGAGCACGCCCGGCGGCGCGGCGCCCGGCCGTACGCCGAGCTGGCCGGTGCGGCCTGGAGCTGCGACGCCTACCATCCGACGGCTCCCGACCCCTCGGGCGACCAGGTCGTGCGCGCGATGACCGAGGCGCTGGCCGACGCCCGCGTGAGCGGCGCCGACGTGGGCTGCGTCATTCCCCACGGAACGGGAACGCCGCTCAACGACGTGGTGGAGAGCCGGGCCCTGCACCGGGTGTTCGGCGAGCGGACGCGCGAGCTGCCCCTCTTCTCGCTCAAGGCGATGATCGGTCACACGACCGGTGCGGCGGGCGCGTTCGCCTGCCTCACGGCGACGCTCATGCTGCGTCACCGGCAGAGCCCGGCGAACGTCGTGATCGACCAGGATCCGGAGTGCGACGTCTGGCTTCCGCAGGAGCGTTCCGTGCCGTTGGACGCGCCCGCGGTCCTGGTCAACACCTATGCGTTCGGCGGCAACAACACGTCCTTCGTCGTCCGGGACGTCGCCCCGCAGGAGGCACGGTGAACACCGGTGAACTGGCCGTCGCGGGACTGGGGATCGTGGCACCGGGCGTCCTGGGGCCCGAGGGGGCGCTCGCACCGGCCGTGGAGGTGTCCCCCGGCTGGTTCCGGGCGGACGTGGCGCTGCCCGGTCGCGGCTACCGGCGGCTGCCCGACGCGTGCAAGTACCTCCTCGCCGCGTCGAGGCTCGCGGTCGGCGACGCCGGGGACCGGTTCGCGCGGACCGAGCGGAACCTCCGGGCCGCGGCGGTGGCCGTCAACAACACCGGTGCCGCGCTGCTGGAGGAGCTGGACCACACGATCATGCGCGAGGGCGCCGACGCGATGTCGCCGTCCAGCAGCCCCTTCATCGCCATGAGCTCGTTCGCCGGCCGCCTCTCGATGGAGCACGACATCACCGGCTTCAACCTCACCGTGAACTCCCCGGTCACCGCGGGCATCGAGGCCCTGCGGATCGCGGCCCGCGCCGTCGCCGCGGGCCGGGCGGCAGCGGTGCTCGTGGGCGCGGTCGAGGAGGCCCTCTCGCCTTCCCAGGCGACCGGCCCCCGGACGGAGGCGGGCGCCGTCGTGCTGCACTGCGAGCCCGCGGCGGGGGCGAGCGCGCGCTACGGCACGTGCAGGGCTCGCGGCGCGTTCCTGGATCCCGGCGCGGCGGCGGCCGACGCAGCCGCCGTCCTCGGCCCGTTGGTGGGCGAGGACCCGCCGGGCCGGATCGACGCCGTCCTCGACGACTCCCCGGTGGGCGCGGCCGCCGCCCGGTGGCTCGACCGCCTCGGCGGCGCGTGCGAGGTCGTCGTCGTCCCGTCCCCGGCGCAGGCCGGCTGCCTCGCCCCGCTGCGGCGCGTCCTGGGTCTGTTCGCGCAGGAGCACCCGGCCCCCGCCCGGCGCGCGGTCCTTGCGGCCTCCGCCCAGGGCACGCTCGCCTGCGCCGAGCTGACCGTCGCGCCCCGATGACCACGGCCGCCGACCGTCTCGGCACCGATCGGCAGGGAGGAAAGGGATGTTCGTGCCCCTCAAAGGATCCTGGGCTCTGGTCTTCGGCGTCTCCAGCGGCATGGGCCGGGAGACCGCGCGGGCGCTCGCGGGTGCGGGCTGCCACATCATCGGGGTGCACTTCGACCTGGCCGAGGGCCGGGAGCAGGCGGAGCGGTACGCCGAGAGCCTGGGCGAACTGGGCGTCGAGGCCCACTTCTTCAACCGCAACGTCGCGGCGAAGCACGCCCGCGCGGAGCTGGTCCCCGTCATCCGTGACCTGACGTCCGGGGCCGGGCTCCGGGTCGTCCTGCACTCGGTCGCCTACGGGACGCTGACGAACCTCCTCCCGGCCCCGGACGACCAGGAGGAGCGGGCGGAAGAGGTCTCGCCACAGCAGCTCTCGATGACGGTCGAGGTGATGGGACACAGCCTCGTGTACTGGATCCAGGACCTGGTGAGGGCGGAGCTGCTGCCGCGCGGGGCGAAGGTCTTCGCCATGACCAGCGCGGGCGGGACCCGGGTGCTGCCCGGCTACGCGCCCGTATCGGCGGCGAAGGCCGCGCTGGAGGCCCATGTCCGCCACCTCGCGGTGGAACTCGCCCCCCGGGGCGTGGCGGTGAACGCGATCCGGGCCGGCACCACGATCACCCCCGCGCTCCGGAAGATCCCGGGCAGTGAGAAGCTCATCGCCCACTGCCGGGACGTCAATCCGGGCGGCCGCCTCACCCGCACCGAGGACGTGGCCGAGGCGATCGTCACGCTGTCCTCCAGCGACTCGTCGTGGCTCACCGGAAACGTCATCGGAGTCGACGGCGGAGAAGCACTCGTCGTCTGAACCACACCCCGTCACCCGAATCACTTGAGTCACTTGAATCACCCGAGCGGGCATCAACGGACGGAAGGGACCGCAACGTGTCAGGCAACCGGACAGCCGGCGTCGACCTCGAAGACCTGCGCGCGCTCGTCGCCGAGGAACTCGAACTCCCCCTCGACGACGTCACCGACGACGCCGACCTCAAGAACGAACTCGACGTCGACTCCCTCACCGCCATGGAAGTCGCCGTACAGATCGAGAAGAAGTACCGCATCAAGATCGACGAAGAGGAGATCAAGACCCTCACCACGCTCACCGTCATCCACCGGATCGTCTCCGCCAAGGTCGGGGCGGCCTGATGGCCGGGGGAGAGCGGCCGGTCGCGGTGGTGACCGGCGGATCGCGCGGCATCGGGCGGGCCGTCGTGCTCCGCCTCGCGGCCGACGGCTTCGACGTGGCCTTCTGCTATCTGTCCAGCCCGGAGAGGGCCGACGAGGTCGCGGCCGAGGCCCGCCGGGCCGGGGCGCGGGTGCTCGCCCGCAAGTCCGACGTCTCGGTCCCGGGGCAGGCCGAGGACCTCGTGGCCGAGACGGAGGCCGAACTCGGGCCGCTGGGCGTGGTCGTGGCCAACGCGGGCGTCGTACGCGACCAGCTGCTCGCCCGGATGGCCGAGGACGAGTGGGCAGCGGTCGTCCGCACGAACCTCGACGGCACCTACCACATCTGCCGTGCCGCGGCGCGCTCGCTCATGCGGCACGACCACGGCGCCATCGTCACCGTCTCCTCGGTCGCGGGCGTCCACGGCAGCATCGGCCAGTCGAACTACGCGGCGTCGAAGGCCGGGATCATCGGATTCACCAAGTCGACCGCGAAGGAGCTCGGCCGCTTCGGCGTACGGGCCAACTGCGTGGCACCCGGCATGATCACGACGGACATGACCGAGGGCCTCGGCGCGGCGCGACGCAAGGAGCAGCTCGACAGGATCCCGCTGCGCCGCCCCGGCACCCCCGACGAGGTCGCGGACCTCGTGTCCTTCCTCGTGTCCAGCCGCTCCGCGTACATCACGGGCCAGGTCCTGGGAATCGACGGCGGCTTCGCCCTCTGACGCGACGGGGGGCGCGGCCCCTTCACACCGGGCCGTACCGGGCGGTCGGGGCTCTGCTCAGCAGGGCCCAGTAGCGGTCGCCGTAGGACCAGTGCCACCACTCCGTGGGGTAGTTGACAAGACCCGCCGTGGTGAGTGCCGTACACAGGACGAGCCGGTTGCGGCGCGCCCGGCCGGAGATGTCCGGGGCGTCGGTGTAGCAGGCTCCGGCGCTCGCCTCCGGGCTGGCGTCGACCGGTGTGCCGAGGTCGAGTTCGTGGCCGTCGGCGGTGCACAGGGTGAGGTCCACGGCGGCCCCGGCGACGTGCGGCCCGATCTCGGGAGGCGCCAGGGAGCGGCTGGTCCGGGCGCGCAGCCGGTCGTCCGGCCAGTGCGGGTTGGCCCGGCGCAGCTCGGCCGCGTACGCGTCGAAGTACCGGGTCTGCAGGGCGAGGGGGCGGTATCCCTCGGTGACCAGCAGCCGCAGTCCGTCGGGCAGCAGGCGTGCCGCCCGCGCGAGGCGCGCGGCGACGGACTCGCGCACCATGGCGTAGGAGCCGTCCGGGTCCGCCTGCCGCCGGTCCACGTCGAGAACGGGTGACTCCCGCAGGTCCACCAGGGGTTCTCCGCACTCGGCGACGGGGATGCGGGCGACTTCGGGCGCGTTCATCAGGATGATCGGGGGCATGTCACGTCCTTCGTCGTGCCGCGTACGGCAGTCGTGCCGCGCGCGGGCAAGGCGTGCCGCGCGCGGGCAGCCGGTGCGCGCCCGTGCCCCGGGGAGAGGCCGATGCGGCTCTCTCCCCGGGGCACCCCCCGTGGAGCGGTGGTCCGGTGCGCGGACGGCGGGCGCTACCTCTTGACCGGTGAGACGTAGCCGACGACGCGGCCGGACGCCGTGTTGTGGCGGGCGCGCTTGTAGACGCCTTCCTTGCCGCCGCCACTGGCCGTCTTGGTGGTGTTGCCCTCGATCGTCGTCAGCTTCTTGCCGCTCTTCTTGTACTTGACGACGACGCCGACGTGGTCGACGTCCCAGCCGTTGTTGCCGAGGCTCGGCTTGCGGCCGTCCCAGTCGTAGAGCACCACGTCACCGGGTTTCGGCACGTAGGAGCCGCGCTTGTGCCACTTGCCGGTGCCGTGCGACTTGGCGGCCCGGTAGAAGGAGCCCGCGAACGGCGTGGTCTTCTTCGTCCTGGCGCCCGACTTCTTCCAGACGTAGCGGGCGAAGTCGGCGCACCATTCGTTGGAGCGCCACTTCACGCCGCCGGTCGACTGGCGGCAGACGTCGTCGCCGCTGGTCTTCCAGTACCCGCTGTAGAAGTTGCAGTTCCGTGCGGCCTCGCGGTTGTGCTTCGGGTCGTTCTTCTCGACGACGGCCTTCTTGACGATGGTGCCGCGCAGGGAGGCCGGTGCGGCCGACGCGGACGCGGTCAGCGATCCGGCCGCGACCACGCCGCCGGCGAGGGCCGTGGCGAGGAGCATGACGGCCGGGCGGCGGACGAAGGGCGTGGTCGGGCGGGAGGTCGAGCCGGGCGCCGAGGCGGCCGTGGTGCGATTCGTCGTGCTGGACATCGGTGGTCCTTCCCCGTTGGTTCCCCGTTGCTGCCGGAGGCTGATTCCCTCCGACGTCACCAAGGTTCGCCGAGGCCTCTGCAAGTCGGCTGCAATCCCTCCGCAACGCCCCTTGCAGCGCTTTACCGCCGCGGGAGGCGTCTACGGTCACCGCGCGTCCACGCCGCACTCCGTGAACACGGACTCCGCCTCCGTACGCAGCGACGCCGCACCCCGCCCGTCGCCCAGGGCCTCCCGGACCGTCGCGAGGTCGCGCAGCGTCCTGGCCCGGGGCAGCCGCAGCTCCAGGGCCTCCCACAGGCGCACGGCGGTGGTGAGCCGCTTCTCCGCCTCGTGGTGCCGCCCGTCGGCCAGGGCGCACTCGCCGAGCGTGCGCAAGGTCAGGGCCTCGCCGAACCGGTCCCGGTACGCCCGGCACACGTCGAGCGCGCCGAGCAGCTCCGCCTCCGCCTCGCGGTTGCGTCCGAGCCTCAACCGGGCCTTGGCGCGGGCGCGTTCGGCGTACGCCGCCATCAGCGGGTCGCCGAGGCCCGCGAGGATCTCGTGCGCCCGTCCGGCCTGCCGCTCGGCCTCCTCGTACGCCCCGAGCGACCGGTGCACGAGGCTCAGGGTGCGCAGCGTGAGGGCCTCGCCCCGGCGGCTGCCCAGGCTCCGGTAGGCGCGCAGTGACGCGTGCAGGAGCGCCGTCGCCCCCTCGTGGTCGCCGAGTTCGAGGCGTACGGAGCCCCGGAGCCGGCAGGCGAGGCCGACGCCCGCCTCGTCGCCCAGGCGTCGGAAGACCTCGACGGCCCCCTTCAGGGCGTCGTCGGCGCCGTCCAGTCGGCCCAGTTCGCGCAGGTTCCCGCCGAGGCCCGTGAGAGCGGCCGCGCGGCCGCGCAGATCGCCGACGGCGGCGCACAGGGGCTCGGCCTGCCGGAAGTACTCCTGCGCCTCGGCGTACCGGTCCTGTTCGAACCGCAGCTGCCCCAGGCCGATGAGCAGCAGGGCCTCACCGGCGCGGTCCTCGGCGCGGCGGGCCGCGGCGAGCGCGGCGTCGTGGCTGCGCCACCAGGCGTCGAAGCGGTTGCCGACGGCGAACGACGAGGAGCACAGGACCGTCGCCGCGGCACAGGCGAGGGCGTGCAGGCCGAGGGCCGCCGCGCGCTCGACCGCCGTGGCGAGCGTGTCGGCCTCGGCCTCGAACCAGGCGTACGGATCGGCGAGCGCCCGCCGCGTGGTCGCCGCCCCGACGTCGGCGGCCGGTCCGCTGCCGCGCGCACCGGTCCCGTTCCACGGTGCCGCGGCCCCGCCCGCGGAACGGTTGACGCTCGTCGCTCCGCCGAGATAGGGCCGCAGGACGACGATTCCCGACGGCGCCTCCTCCGCGACCCGCTCCACCAGGCGAAGGCCGGCGGCGAGCGCCCGGCCGACGGCCGCCGTGTGCTCCTCGGCCGTGTCCTCGGCCTCGGCGCGCTCCGCGGCGTACACCCGCACCAGGTCGTGGGCCCGATAGCGCGACTGGCCCGCGGAGTCGGTTCCCGTCCAGTCGAGGAGCTGCGCGTCGACGAGCCGTTCCAGGACCTCTTCCGCGGCATCCTCGGCCCCGTCGACGAGCAGCGCCACCGTCCACGGGGCCATGTCGCACGGCCCGAGGGCGGCCAGGCGGCGCAGCACGGTGCGGGCGTCGTGGTCGAGCGACGCGTAGCTCAGACCCAGGCTGGCCCGCACCTCCAGGTCGCCCACGGCCAGCTCGTCGAGGCGCCGCCGCTCGTCCTCAAGGCGTTCGGCGAGGACGCGGGGCGTCCAGTGGCGGCGGGTGGTGAGCCGGGCCCCGGCGATCCGCAGGGCCAGTGGCAGACCGCCGCACAGGGTGACGATGCGCCGGGCCGCGGCGTCCTCGTCGGGGTCCGCGGTCGCGCCCCGGGGGCCGGTGACCCGGGCCAGCAGCTCAAGGCTGCGCCCTTCGTCCAGGACCGCGAGATCGGTGCGCCGGACGCCGTCGAGGCCGCCGAGCCGGGCCCGCGAGGTGACCAGGACGCCGCAGCCCGCGCTGCCCGGCAGCAGGGGCCGCACCTGCGCCTCGCTGCCCGCGTCGTCGAGGACCAGGAGGAGTCGGCGCCCCGCGACCAGGCCGCGGAACAGGTCGGCGCGCTCGGCGGGGTCATCGGGCGGCGCCGCGCCCAGCGCGCGAAGGAGCCTCCCGAGGACGTCGCCCGGCGGCAACGGGGCTCCGGTGCCCTGGAGTTCGCCGTACAGCTGGCCGTCGGGGAAGGCGTCCATGGCCAGGTGGGCGGCCTTGACCGCGAGGGCGGACTTGCCGACGCCCGCCGGTCCCGACACCACCACGACGGGGGTCGCGTCCCGGGGTGCGGTGAGCCCCTCGACGACCTCGGCGATCTCGGCCTTGCGTCCGGTGAAGTCCCCGATGGCCGGGGGCAGCAGACACACGGGCCACGCCGGGCCGGGCGGCTGCGGCGCGGCGAGGTCGGCGGCCGCCGTGCCGCCGTCGGCCCGCAGCAGCCCGGGGTCGGCCCGCAGGATCGCCCCGTGCAGCCGGTCGAGTTCGGGGCAGGGATCGATGCCGAGCTCCTCGGCGAGCACGGCGCGCCCCTCCTCGAACAGCGCCAGGGCGTCGGCCTGCCGCCCCACCCGGTAGAGGGCGAGCATGAGCTGGCCGCGCAGCCGCTCCCTGGTGGGGTGGCGGCCGACGAGCCGCTTGAGCTCGACGATCAGCTCGTTCTCCCGCCCCCCGGCTTCGAGTTCGGCGGCGACGCGCTCTTCGCGTACGGCCTGCCGGGCCTCCTCCAGGCGGGCCGCCTCGCCCGCCAGCACCTCCCCGACCCCGCCGAGCGCGGGGCCGCGCCACAGGGCGAGGGCGTCCCGCAGCCACCGGGCGGCGTCGGCGTGGTCGCCCCGCGCGGCAGCCCGCCGACCGGTCGCGGCCGCCTCCTCGAACCGCTGGAGGTCCACGGCCCCGGCTTCGGGCCGGATCGCATACCCCGGGGCGCGGGTCTCGATCTCCCCCCGCCGGGCCTCCGGCAGGGCCCGCCGCAGGGCCGAGACGTACGACTGGACCAGCGCCCGGGCCGTCTCCGGCGGCTCCTCGCCCCAGACGACGTCCACCAGCGCGTCGGCGGGTACGACGTGCCCGGCGCGCAGCAGCAACGCCGCCAGCAGGGCGCGGGGCTTGGGGCCGCCCATCCGCAGGGGGCGGCCCTCCCACAGCACTTCGACCGGCCCGAGCAAACGGTACTCCACTGCCATGGTCCTGCCCCCAAGGCGTTCACCGACACTGGCTCACGCCTCATGGTCCCTTAACGCCCCGGGGAGGGCGATGCGTTGGGACGGTGCGGCATGGCGTTCGACGGCGACCGCGCCCCGTCGCGTACGCGAAGAAGCCGACGCGGGCGAGGCCCTCGCCTCACCGCAGGAGCGACTCCAGGAAGTCGCTGCCGAGCCGTGCCACCACGGTGACGTCCAGCTGGTACTGCACGTACCTCCCGTGCCGTCGCGTGGTGAGCAGGCCGGCCTCGCGCAGGGCCTTCAGGTGGCGCGACACCTCGGGCGCCGTCATGCCGAAGCCCTTCGCCAGCTCGCCCGTCGTGTACGGGGCGCGGGCCAGGGCCCAGCACAGCCGGATCCGGGCCGGGTGGGCCACCGCTGCCAGGCGCTTCTCCATCAGCGTCGACGTGCCGGGTCCCGGCCGTACCTCCGAGGTGGCGACCGGGTATTCGACGACGGGGCGCCACCCCGGCGCGTACCGCACGACCAGGTGGGGCCAGCCGAACGCGCTCGGCACGAACGTGACACCGGGGTCGACGCCCGGCTGCGTGGCCTCCGTGCGCCCGTGGGCCAGCTTGTCGACGTGGATGCGCCGCCCTCGCGCGTCGTCCCGGATCGTCACGGTCGGCGACACCGCGTGGAGCGCGTCCGCCAGGCTCTTGCGCCGCAGCAGCTCCGTCTTCTCGCGCGCGTCCGCGGCGAGTTGAGGACGCACGCGCTGCCAGACGTCGGCGAAGAACGCCTCCTCGCAGTCCTCCAGGAGGCGCCGGATCCAGGTGCGGACCGCGGCCGGGTCCCGCAGCAGGTGGTGGGCGAAGTCGAGCTGCCGGGGGCCGCGCGCGGAGGCCCGCTCCAGGGCGGCGTCCCGGGCGGCGGCGTCCACCAGCGGGGAGCCGCCGCCGTCCCCGCGCAGCGTGCAGCCGGAGGCGTTGATCTCCAGAGCGGCCTCGACGTACGTCTCGTCGTCGAGCCCGTCCATCGCGTCCAGCTCCTCCGCCAGCGCGGCGGGCGGCATCGAGCCCTGGGGCAGCAGGATGTCGGACCGCGTGGACCGCCACAGGAACTCCGCCTCCGACATCCGGCTCAGCAGGTCCGGAGCCAGGCCCGCCGTGGTCGTCGTCGCCCAGCCGTGCAGGCCCGGGTGGTGCCCCGGCTCGGAGAGCACGTGCAGGGCGGCGCTCAGCTCGGCCAATGGGGACGGCCCGAAGACGATGCGCTCCTGCGGGAGCCCGGCGATGTCGATGGTGACGCTCATGCGCTCCATGGTGCACGGACGCGGCGGACACCGAGGCGCCGATTGCCCGCGCGCGTCAATCGACGTCCCCGTGAACCACGCGCCCTGCCCGGTCACGGATCCGGCCAACGCCCTGGTGAGGTATCGGCCATTCGTCTCCTTCGGGCGTTTGGTCGCGAGTGCCGGGGGGAGCTAGCGGATGATCATCATCCGCACATTCCCTAGGAGCACGCGTGATCCAGGCCGCGCTGACCCTGCATGACGAAAACGCCTATTTCTTCCACGGCGGACAGTTCGTTTCCTACGACATGGCCAAGGACGCCGCCCCGCACGGCGTGCGAGCCGTCGCGGAAGGGATGTCCGACCTCGCGGACACCGTCTTCGCCGACAACCTGGACGCCGCGGTCGAGTGGCTGATGGGCAGCGGAGAGGTCTATCTCTTCAAGGGCGACCAGTGCGCCCAGTACGACCTGGGCGGCAACGAGCTGATCGCGGGCCCCGTGTCCATCGCCGAACTCTGGCCGGAGCTCGACAAGGTGGGCTTCGGCGAGGGGCTCGACGCCGCCCTGTGGTTCACCAGGAAGCAGGAGGGCGAGCGCCCTTATGACTACTTCGTCTACTTCTTCAAGGACGACCAGTACGTCAGGTACGACGCCAGGACCGGCGAGATAGCCGACGGCCCGAAGCGCATCGCCGCGGCCTGGCCCGGTCTGGAGCGGGCCGGATTCGACAGCGGCATCGACGCGACCACCCGGCGCGAGGTCTTCCCCAAGGCACCGGGCGCCGTCTCGGACCGCTACACGTACTTCTTCAAGGGCGACCAGTACCTCAAGTACGACATGAGGAACGACGAGGTGGTCACCCGGCCCCGGTCCATCGCGAGCGGGTGGGACCAGCTGAGCGGCACCGACTTCGCCCGCGCCGACGCGCCGGCCACCCCCGAGAGGGTCGCGCGGGCCTCGTACACCATCGCCTTCGCCAACCCGGGCGAGAGCGACGACCCCGAGCCTCGGGGCAAGGTCTGGCTCCAGACCGAGGACGGCACCCGGTTCCGGCTGTGGACCCAGCGCAAGGTCAGGAACGACGCCCCGCCCCGCACCCTGTTCGCCAACGCCATCGACCTCCCGTTCGGCGCCGGCGACATCGCCACCGTCCACGCCGAGGTCGACGAGGCCGACGGCCGTCTCGCCCGCGGCTCCAAGCCGTTCACGGGCAACGGCACCTACACCCTCGCCGCCACCGACGGCAGCGTCACCATCGAGCTGACCATCACCTGACCGATCGCCACCCACTACGCGACGGTCCGCGGCCGCTGCACTCAGGCGGTGCAGGCTGCGGCGATGGCGAGGCTGTCCTCGTAGACGTGGAAGCCGGTGATCAGCCCGTGCTCGACGACCGTGTCGGTCCTGGCCCGTTCCGGATCGGAGACCACCCCCGCGGCCAGCTCGCGGAAGTGGTCGGCCGCGTCCGCACGCGTCGTCCGGGGGCGGAACAGGTCACGGTGGCACGCCCTTCTCTCACGCGGGACCTCCCTGACCGCCCCCGGTCCACAGCGGATACGGACAGGGTCATCAGCCACGAGTGCTCGCACCTCTGCCGAAGGAGGACCGGCGGCCCCGCCCGTCGTCCTCAGCCGACGTGGCGGATCCGGAAGCGGTCGGCCGCCGCCGGGTCGCGGTCCGCGACGTGGACCGGCGGCCAGGCCCACTGCCAGGCGCTTATGCCCGGCGCGCGGGAGAACCGGATCGGCCCCCGCGTGCCCTCGACCGCGACGTGCGGCCAGGGCACGGCGGTGCCCGCCCGGTCCGTGCCGTGGGCACGCAGGACGTCCGCGAGGACGGTGACCGTGTCGTAGCCCTCGAAGGCTACGAAGGAGGGCTCCTGGGCCAGTTCCTCACGGAGGGTCTTCGCGACGCGCGCTCCGAGCGGGCCCAAGTGCTCGGGCAGATAGCGCAGGAACGGGATCCCGGCGCCGTCGCCGCCCAGGAGCGTCCCCCACTCGGGCAGCTCGGGCTGCCCCGCCGGAGCGCCGATCAGGATCTCGGCGAGGCGCTGGTCGCGGCGGACGGACCGCACGATCGGCACCGCCGGTTCCGGGTGGCCCACCAGCAGCAGGAGGGCTGTCGCGCCGTGGTCGACGAGTTCGTCGCCCACCGCCTCGGGGGCGAGCGCGCTCATGTCGAGCTCGATGACGGTGCCGCCGCGCGGGGCGAGGTGATCGCGCAGGATGCGGGTCCCTGACGCCCAGTAGACGCTCGGCTGGGCCGCCACGGCGATGCGGCGGTGGCCCGCCGCGAGGAGGAAGTCCGCGTAGATCCGCCAGCCGTGGGACTGCGCGGGGGCGAGCCGCGCGACCCGGTCCGTCGGCTGGTCGGTGAGCGCGTCGAGGACCGCCGACGAGCAGAGGAACGGCAGGCCCAGGGCGTCGGCCCTGGCGGCAGCGGCACGGGCGACGACGCTGTGGTACTCCCCCGCCAGGGCGGCCACGCCGAGGCCGGCCAGCTCGTCCACGGCCGCCGCGGCCTTGTGGGGATCGGCCGCGGTGTCCCGGACCACCAGCTCCAGTGGCCGTCCGCCGATCCCGTCGGCGTCGTTGACCTCGCGGACGGCCAGCTCCATGCCGGCGAGCAGATGCCGGCCCGCGTCCGCCCAGCCGGGCCGGGTGAGCGGAGCGAGCGCTCCGATGCGGACGGACGACGTACTCAGGTGGCTCATATCGCGCTCCGGGCTCTTCTGCCAGGGCTCGCGTGGCGGCCCTTGCCCCGTCGGGTCTCCTTGAAGGCCCACGCCATCTTCGGTTCCATCGCGAAGCGGAACAGACGCTGGACGGGCGGGGTGCACAGCAAGGTGACGACGGTGGCGGCGATCAGGGTGACGGCGACCGCGCCGAGCGGCCGATGGATCCAGTCGTGGTCGTACCAGTCCCAGAACCGGGAGCCCTTGGCGAGGAAGCCGTGCAGGAGGTAGCCGTACAGGGTGCCCGCGCCGAGGGCGGTGAACCACAGCCTGCGGCCCGGCACCCAGGCGAAGAAGCAGGCCACCAGGAGCAGCGAGCAGCCGAACATCGCCAGCGTCATGACGGCGCCGGCCCAGGCGGGGGCGGCCAGTTCCTGGGCGCTGTCGCGGCGGTAGAACCAGGCCGCGTTCATGCGCGGCGCCGCCCAGTAGGCGAACAGGAGCGCCGTGGCGAAGACGGGGACGGCCAGGATGCGGGCCTCGCGGCGGCGCACGATGCGGAAGTGCTCCGGCTTCAGACACAGGCCGAGGACGAAGAACGGCAGGAACTGCAGGACCCGTTGGAGGTCCAGGTCGTCGCCGATCTCGGGGGAGGCGGAGGCGAGCACCGCGATGGCGAGCGCGAGCGGCACGGGCCAGCGCACGATCTTCCACACCGGCGTCGTCAGGCGCCAGATGAACAGCGCGGCCAGGAACCACGTCAGGTACCAGGGGTCGAGCAGGCTGACGGGGTACGTCGGGTCGTCGTCCGCCCGCCGCTTGAACAGCGTGTACGCGGCCTCGAAGAGGACGTACGGCACCGCGATGCCCGTCACCAGGCGCTTCAGACGCCCCGGGCTCGCGTCGAAGCTCCGGGAGAAGTAGCCGGAGATGACGATGAACGCGGGCATGTGGAAGGCGTAGACCGTGATGTAGAACGCCGCCGCCGCGCGGCTGTCGTCGCGCAGCGGCTCCCAGGCGTGCCCCATCGCCACCAGCACGATCGCCAGGTACTTGGCGTTGTCGAAGAAGGAGTCCCGCTTGGGCGGCACCGGTCTGACCGGTTGCGGCCGGACCGGTTGCGGCTCGGGCGCGTGCCGGTCCGGCGTACGGGCCGGTACGCGGGGCAGACGGAGCGTGTCAGTCACGGGCCCTCCCGAAGGAACCCAGGAGCCTGCACTCGCGTCTTACTTCAACTGTGGGGGTGGGGAAGGCGCTGGACATCCCCAGAACCCTCCCACTCCCCTTGTGGCCCGTTCAACCCTCGGGCGTGTGACCCACCGCTCACACGTCGGCCGGGACGGCGGGGCCGGGGCCGACGAGTTCGGACAGGACGTCCTCCATCGTGACGAATCCGATGACGGTGCCCTTGTCGCCGGTGACGGCGGCCAGGTGGCTGTCCGTGGCGCGCAGCGCGGTGAGGGTGTCGTCGAGCGGGGTGTCGATGCTGACCCGCGTGAGCGGGCGCAGCACGGCGCGGGCGAAGGGCTGTTCGCGGTCCGTGACGCCGAGGGTGTCCTTGATGTGCAGATAGCCGAGCAGGGCCCCGCCCGCGCCGGTGACCGGGAAGCGCGAGAAGCCGGCCGCCGCGGCCACCTGCTGGAGGCGGGCCGGGGTGACGGCCTCGTCGACGGTGCGCATGCGCGCGACCGGGACGAGGATCTCGCCGACCGGGCGCGTGCCGAGCTCCAGGGCGTCCCGCAGCCGCTCGCCGTCCGCGCTCGACAGCAGGCCCGCCTGGCTGGAGTCCACGACCATGCGGGCGAGTTGGTCGTCGGTGAAGACGGCCTCGACCTCGTCCTTCGGCTCCACCCTCAGCAGCCTCAGCAGGGCGTTGGCGAAGGCGTTGACGCCGAAGACCAGGGGCCGCAGGGCGCGGGTGAGGGCGACCAGGGGCGGGCCGAGGATCAGCGCGGTCGGGACGGGGGCGGCGAGCGCGATGTTCTTGGGGACCATCTCGCCGATCAGCATGTGCAGATACGTCGCCGCCGCCAGGGCGATGACGAAGGCGATGGGGTGGACGAGCGCGCCGGGGACGCGGGCCGCCTCGAAGGCGGGCTCCAGGAGGTGGGCGATGGCCGGTTCCGCCACTGCGCCGAGCACCAGCGAGGAGACGGTGATGCCGAGTTGGGCGGTGGCCATCATCGCGGAGATGTGCTCGATGCCCCACAGCGTGACGCGGGCCCGGCGGTGGCCGCCGCGGGCCCGGGGTTCGATCTGGCTGCGGCGTACGGAGATCAGGGCGAACTCCGCGCCGACGAAGAAGGCGTTGGTCAGCAGGGTCAGGGCGCCGATGAGGAGCTGGACGGTGGTCATCGGGCGTCCTCCATGACCGGCAGCGCGGCGGGCGCGAGGATCCGCACGCGGTCGGCGCGGTGGTGCTCGACCGTCAGGACGGTCAGCCGCCACCCGTCGACGTCGACGCCGTCCTCCTGGGCGGGGATGCGGGCGAGCCGGGTCGCGATCAGTCCCGCCAGGGTCTCGTACGGGCCGTCGGGCGCGGTCAGGCCGATGGCGTCGAGTTGGTCGATGCGGACGCCGCCGTCGGCCTCCCACGCCGCCCGGCCGTCCCGGTCCGCCGCCGCGGCCACCAGGTCGGGGGCCTCCTCGGGGTCGTGCTCGTCGCGGACCTCGCCCACGACCTCCTCGACGATGTCCTCGACCGTGGCGACCCCGGCGGTGCCGCCGTACTCGTCGATGACGACGGCCATGGTCCTGGTCGCCCGCAGGCGCTCCAGGAGCCGGTCGGCGGGCAGGCTGTCCGGCACCAGGAGCGGCTCGGTCGCCAGGTCGGTGACCGGTGTGAGCCGCCGCCGGTCCGGGTCGAGGGCGAGGACGTCGCGGATGTGGACGCTGCCGACGACCTCGTCGAGGCTGTCGCTGTAGACGGGGAAGCGGGACAGGCCGGTGGCGTGGGTGAGGTTCGCCGCGTCCTGCGCGGTGGCGTGGACCTCGAGGGCGCGGACGTCCACGCGTGGCGTCATCACGTTCTCGGCGGTCAGCTCGCTCAGATGCAGGGTGCGGACGAACAGCTCGGCGGAGTCGTGCTCGATGGCGCCCTCCGCGGCCGAGTGCCGGGCCAGGGCGACCAGTTCGTCCGGGGTGCGGGCGGAGGCCAGCTCCTCGGCGGGCTCCAGGCCGACGCGGCGTACGAACCGGTTCGCGGTGTTGTTCAGATGCCGGATGAAGGGCCCGAACGCCGCGGTGAAGCCGCGCTGCGGACCGGCCACCACCTTGGCGACCGCCAGCGGGCGCGAGATCGCCCAGTTCTTCGGCACCAGCTCGCCGATGACCATCAGGACCACGGTGGAAAGGACCACCCCGAGGACCGTGGCCACGGACGGGGCCGCCCCGCCGAGGCCCGCGCTCTCCAGCGGCCCGCGCAGCAGGGCCGCGAGGGACGGCTCGGCGAGCATGCCGATCACCAGGGAGGTGACGGTGATGCCGAGCTGCGCGCCGGAGAGCTGGAAGGTCAGGCTCCGCACGGCCTGCAGGGCGCTCCGCGCGCCCCGCTCGTCCGCCGCGGCGGCCTGTTCCAGATCACCGCGCTCGACGGTGGTCAGGGAGAACTCGGCGGCCACGAACACGGCACAGGCGAGCGTCAGGAGCAGGGCCAGGAGCAGCAGCAGGACCTCGGTCACCGTGCCACCCCCGTTCCCTCAACCTCTGGCTGCGGGCAGGGGATGGCACGGCTGGTACTGGGAGGCTCACCCATCGCGGGTCTGTGGCTCCTTCTCGTGACGTGTGTGTGGATCGAGGTCGGCGAGCGCCGACGTGGCGCTCGCTTCTACAGTCACTGTAAAGGAACGGCAAAGCCCGCGACAGGGGCTACGCCCTCTGGGGACCCCGCAACGACGTCTCGTCGATCCGCCCCGGAAGGCCCGCGGCGAACGCCCGCGCCGCTTCCAGATCGGCCGCGTCGGGCCGCCCCTTCCTGATGCCGCCGACGGGCTTGAAGGGACCCGCGGTGTCCCAGGCCCGGCAGGAGAAGGTGTCGACCACGTCGAAGTTCCGCCGCTCGAGGAGCCGTAACAGGGGCCGGGTGAAGGGCCGGAAAGGCGCTTCGGGAAACCCGCTGGTGGCGAACACGAACGCGCTGCGGCGCTCCCCCTTCGGGAGGGACGCGGCGAACTCACGCAGCCGTGGGTGGAGGGCCATCGAGAAGACCCCCGAGCCGAACCCCACGAGGTCGCACGTGGCCAGCTCCGCGGCGTCGACGTCTTCGGGGGCGACGACAGGGGCCTCCAGGGCCTGCCCCATGGCGTCGGCGACCTTCTTCGTGTTGCCGTGCGACACGGAAACACACACGATCATGGCCTTCACGGCGATGCTCCTCTCGTTGCGGGCGCCCATAGGACACGGCCCGAGCCGCGAGCGTGACACCGGCCGCCTGTGACCTGCGTCACCGACCGCCTGGGCGCGGCCCCTCTCCCCGGCCCGGGAGCGCCTTGGCTACGATCTCCGCGATGAGCAATCGGCGGCGGGGCACCGGGAGCGCGGCGAGACGCGCCGCTCCGTTGCTCGTGGTGCGCTGTGCGGCCCTCTTCGCCGTGCTGGTGTGGATGCTGCCGGTGTGCGGCCACGCGTCGAACGCGGCGGCGCCCCCGCCGGTCACCTCCGCCGCGCCCCTGGCGAGTGGGACAACCTCTCTCGCGACTAGTACGAACGTTCTATCCGGTCGGGAACACACCTGCCCCGACCTGGAGCACGGGCCCGGCGAGGCGCACTGCCGCCCGGCGGCCGGAGCCGCCGTCGCCACGGCCAAGGCCGCGCCGGGGCCGCTCCCGCTGTCGACGGACGTGACCGCCGCCCCCTGGGTGGCGGAGTCCGCGGCCGCGCGCGGGGCGCCGGACGCTCCCGCGCCCACCCCCGGCATCCATCAGTTGCAGGTCCAGCGGACCTAGGAGCGGCCCTCCGCACGGCCCGGCGCCCGTCGCCGTACGGCCGTGCCCGCCGTTTCCTCCTGCCGCCGCGACCGTCGGCGCGCAGGCCGCCGACCAGTCGCAACGCACCGCCGCACGCCTCCGTGCGGCGGGGACAAGGACATGCCATGGGTTCTGCAGGAGCCAAGCAGCAGCGCGCCGACCGCCGCGCGAAGATCGAGGAGCTGCGCCGCGCCGAGGCGGCGCGCCAACGTCGGTACCGCATCGCCACCTGGACGTGCGGCGGTGTCGTCATGGTCGGCGCGATAGCGGGCAGCTGGTACCTCGTGGACCGCTCCGCGACCCGGGACAAGGAGCAGGAGCGCGCGGCGGCCGCCCCGATCAAGGGCGAGAAGTCCTTCAAGGACCTGGGCCGCAACCACGTCACCACGCCCGTCGACTACAAGAGCTCCCCGGCGGCGGGCGGCGACCACAACCCCGTCTGGATGAACTGCGACGGCGACCTGTACGACAAGGAGATCGACGAGACCAACGCGGTGCACTCCCTGGAGCACGGCGCGGTCTGGGTCACGTACAGCGACAAGGCCGACGACTCCGAAGTGCGCGCCCTCAAGGCGAGGGTGGAGAAGACCCCGTACTCGCTGATGAGCCCGTACGCCGAGCAGTCCGCGCCCCTCACCCTGTCCGCCTGGGGCAAGCAGCTGAGCGTGACGTCCGCCTCCGATCCGCGGGTGAACGCGTTCTTCGACAAGTACGTGCAGGGCGCGCAGACCCCGGAGCCGGGGGCCGCCTGCACCGGGGGCAAGGCGGTGTGAGGACGGCCCCCGGGCCCGCCTCCCCTCCGTGACCGACCCCCTCCCAGCACTCCGCACCAAGGAACCATGAACAAGCTCAAGCGCAACCTGATCGTCACCGCCGTGATCGCGGCCGTCCTCGCCGCCGTCCTCGGCACCGCCCTGCTGGTCTCCGACGGCGGCGGCAGCGGCGGCACGGACGTGCGGCCCGCCGCCGAGCCGAAGGCCGTGCGCGCGGACAGCCACCGCCTCACCGACCCGAAGAAGAGCGAGCTGACCGTCGTCGAGTTCCTCGACTTCGAGTGCGAGGGGTGCGGCGCGATGTACCCGGTCGTCGAGAAGCTCCGCGAGGAGTACGGCGACCGGGTCACCTTCGTGGCCCGTTACTTCCCCATGCCCGGCCACCGCAACGGCGAGCTCGCCGCCCGCACCGCCGAGGCCGCCGCCCGGCAGGGCGAGTTCGAAGCGATGTACACCAAGCTCTTCACCACCCAGAAGGAGTGGGGCGAGTCGCAGGACTGGAAGGAGGACGTCTTCCGCGGCTACGCCGAGGAACTCGGCCTGGACATGCGCAAGTTCGACGCGGCGCTCGCCGACCCCGACACGGCCGGACGCGTCCAGGCCGACCAGCGCGACGGTCTCGGGCTCGGCGCGCGCGGCACCCCGACGTTCGTCGTCGACGGCGAGCTGGTCGCGACGCCCGCCTCCTACGAGGACTTCAAGGCCCTCATCGAGGAGCGCCTGGCCGACTGACCCTGTAGTGCGCTGACACCAGGAGGTGGGGGTGCCTGGTCCGGGCGCACCAGGTGAAGACGGCGGCAGGGAACGATGCCCGGCCGGACGCCAGAGGCAAGTCTGGGAAGCGCGTGGACTTCACGCGTTCCCCTTGGCCCAGCGGCGTCTGGAGTGATCAGCAGGTGGCGACATGTGAAGCCGTGGCTTCCCCGGTCCGCGTCAGCAGGTGGTCGATCGGCGCCCTCGGCGTCCTGGCACTGGCCCTCGGCACGCTGCAGTCCGTGGTGGAGCCCGCGCTCCCCCAGCTGCAACGCGAGTTGGGGGTCAGCCCGGCCGAAGGAGCGCTGATCGGCAATACGTTGCTCATCACCGGCGCGGTCGTCGCACCCGTCGCGGGCAAACTCGGCGACCGCTACGGCGGGAAGCGGGTCCTGATCCGGCTGATGGCCGTGGTCTCGGCCGGTGGTCTGCTGGCGGCGCTCGCGCCGAACCTGCCGGTGCTGTTGCTCGGTCAGGTGCTGCAGGGCGTCATGGTCGGCGCGCTGCCCCTCTCCTTCATCCTGGTGCGCAAGCACCTCGCGGCAGGAGCGTCACGGCTTGCGATCGGCCTGGTCATGGCGCTGTTCACGGGCGGCGGGATGGTGGGCACGCTGATCGCCGGGCCGCTCGCGGAAGGGCTGTCCTGGCACTGGATGTTCGCGCTGCCGACGAGCGTGGTCGTCGCGACGACGGTGGCCGTGGCCCACCTGATGCCGTCCGATCCGCCGGTCCGGTCCGAGCACCGGATCGACTGGCCGGGTGTGGTGCTCCTGAGCGGCACGCTGCTCGTGTTCATGCTCGGGCTCGTACGGGTGACGGGCGCGGGGCTTCCGCCGCTGGGGGCCGGTGCCGTCGCGGTGGCCGTGGCCGCCCTCGCGACCGGATGGGTCGCCGTCGAGCGCAGGGCGGCCTCGCCGATGGTCGACCTCCGCATGCTGGCCAAGCCCGCGATGTGGCATGCGTGCGTGCTCACCCTGATCCTCACCGCCGGCTTCGGGATGGTGACCTTTCTGCTGCCGCAGCTGTTCGCGCTCCCGGCCGAGGGGTACGGCTTCGGCCTCGGCACCACCGACATCGGACTGCTCCTGCTGCCCGGCGCCGTCGCCGGGGCGGTGAGCGACTCGGTCGGCGGCGTCACGGCACGGCGGTTCGGTCTGCGGACCGTGCTCGTTGTGGGCGCCCTCGTCACGGCGGCGACGACGATCGCCCTGGCCGCGCTGCACACCGCGGCGTGGCAGCTCGTTCTCGCCAAGGTGCTGATCGCGATCGCCGCGGGCCTCGGCAACACGGCGTTGCTCACCCGCGCCGCCACCGCCGTCGAGACCGAGGACACCGGCATCGCCACCGGTCTGCTGGTGGTGACCCGCGTGATCGGCATCGCTCTGGGCGTCCAGGTCGGCGGCGCGATCCTCGACTCCGGGGCCGACCCGGCGACGGGCCTGCCGACCGAATCGGCCTTCGCCGCCGGCTTCGCCGTCGCCGGGCTCATCGCCGCACTGTCCCTGCTCGTCATCCGTTTCACGAAGAAGGGAACCCAGGCATGACACCCACCGGCCTGCCCGACGACGTACGCGTCCGACGCACCGTGCTGATCTCCGGGGCCAGCGTCGCCGGGCCCGCCCTCGCGTACTGGCTGCACCGGTCCGGGTGCGCGGTCACCGTGGTGGAGAAGGCGGACGCGCTCCGCGACGGCGGCTATCCGATCGACGTCCGCGGGACCGCCATCGAGGTGGTCCGGCGGATGGGGATCCTGCCGCGGCTGCGGGACGCGCACATCGACTCGCGCCGCTGCACCTTCCTCGACGCCGACGGCGGCACCGTGGTGTCGCTCAAGCCCAGCGCCGTCGTCGGCAGCGTCGAGGGCCAGGACATCGAGGTGCGCCGGGGAGATCTGGCGGCGCTCCTGCACGCGCTGGTCCGCGACGACGTGGAATTCCTGTTCGGCGACTCCATCGACACCCTCGACCAGTCCGCGCGAGGCGTCGACGTCACGTTCCGCAGCGGGCGACAGCGCACGTTCGACCTGGTGGTCGGCGCCGACGGCATGCACTCGCACACCCGGGAGTCCCTGTTCGGCCCCGAGGAGCGCTTCCACCGCTACCTCGGCTACTGCTTCGCCATCTTCACCATGCCGAACACCCTCGGACTCTCCCGCGAGCTCGTGTTGTGGAACACCCCGGGGAGGGCCGCCGCCCTCTACGCCGTCGGGGACCACGACGAGTTGCACGCCTTCCTGAACTTCCACCGGCCGCAGCCGCCGCTCGGCGCCCTGCGGAACCCCGACGCCCAGCGGGACCTGGTCGCCGGGGTCTTCGCGGGCGCGGGGTGGGAGGTCCCGGGCCTGGTCGACGCCATGCGCGAGGCGGACGACCTGTTCTTCGACACGGCCGGGCAGATCCGCATGCCGCACTGGTCACAGGGCCGCGTCGCGCTCGTCGGCGACGCCGCGTACGCCCCCTCGTTCCTCACCGGGCAGGGCACGAGCCTCGCGCTCGTCGGCGCCTACATGCTCGCCCACTCCCTGGCCGCGCACCGGGACCACACCGCGGCCTTCGCCGCCTACGAACGTGACGTTCGCGCCTTCGTGGCCATGAACCAGGCCCTGGTCGACAGCGGTGGGGCCACCCTCTTCCCCACCACGGCACAGGCGTTGGAGCAGCGCGACGCCATGCTGCGCGACCTCGTCACCCTCCCCTCCGCACCGCTACGACCGGCCCACTCAGCCCTGACGCTGCCCGCGTTCGCCGCCCTGCCGTGACCTGAGACGCACCCTCCCGCGGTCCACGGGTACACCACCACGCGCCGCCTCAACGAACTCGGCTTCGCCGAGGGGACGGTGTACACCATCTTGGTGCGTCTGGAGCGGAACGGACTCGTCCAGGTGACGAAGCGTCCCTCCGGAGTGGGCCCCCCGCGCAAGTTCTTCGCGCTCAACGACGCGGGGCGCGAAGAGCTCGCCGCGTTCTGGGTGAAGTGGGAGTACCTCTCCGCACGCATCGACAAGCTCAAGGAGGGCGGGCGATGAGCTTCTGGCAGACCGTCACGGGCAGTGACCTGACCAGGGAATGGAAGGCGTACGAGGACCGGGCGCAGGCACTGCCGACCGAATACCGGGCGGCGTGGGAACAGATCACGTTCCATGCCTCTCCCCACGCGGACTTCACGGGGCGCAACCTGATGCCGATGCTCGACGACGCCCTGGGGCTGCTCGAAGAGACGGCGGCGGACGGGCGGAGCGTCCACGAGGTGCTCGGCGACGACATCGCCGGCTTCTGCACGGCACTGGCCGGCGGGGAAGGGGCTCACGGCCATCACGACCGGTGGCGCGAGCAGTTGAACAGGAACGTCGCGAGGAAACTGGGCCGGCTAGGGGGCTGACGTGAGCATCCAGGACATCGTCCGGGGCAAGAGGCAGTGGCGGGCGCACATGGCGCGGGTCCAGGCCCTGCCGCCGGACTACCGCATCGTCTACAAGGAGATGCAGAAGTACCTCTTCAAGGTCGGACCGGTCGGCCTGCCGGACGGAGACCCGCTCGCAGGGATCGTCGACTTCTTCGAGGAGGGCGCGGCGACCGGCAAGGGAGTCCTGGAACTCATCGGCGACGACGTCGCCGCCTTCTGCGACGGCCTGGTCGAGAAGGCGCGCTAGCGGGAGGCGTCGTCGGGGTCCGCGTGGGCCAGGCCCGTCCGGTAGGCGATGACGACGAGTTGCGCCCGGTCGCGGGCCTCCAGCTTCGTCATGGCGCGCTGCACGTGGGCGCGGACGGTGAAGGGGCTGAGGAACATCCGCTCGGCGATCTCCTGGTTGGACAGGCCGGTCGCGACCAGGGCCACCATCTCGCGTTCGCGCGGGGTGAGCACGGCGATCCGGTCGGAGTGGCGTGCCGGGGCGGCGTCCGGGGTGGCCAGGAAACGGGCGACCAGGGAGCGGGTCGCGGCAGGGGACAGCAGGGTCTCGCCGTCCGCGATCGTCCGCACGGCGTCCAGCAGGTCCTCGGCCCCGATGCCCTTGCCGATGAAGCCACCGGCCCCCGCCCGCAGCGCCTGGGCGACGTGCTCGTCGGTCTCGTACGTGGTGAGGATCAGGATGCGGCTGCCCCGCAGCTCCGGATCCGCGCAGATCTCCGCGGTGGCGGTGAGACCGTCCGTCTCGGGCATGCGGATGTCCATGATGACCACGTCAGGGCGCAGCTCCCGGGTGAGTCTCACCGCCTCCCTGCCGTCCGCGGCCTCGCCGACCACGGCGATGTCGTCGGCGGAGTCGAGGAGCAGCCGGAAGGCACCGCGCAGCAGGGCCTGGTCGTCGGCGAGCAGCACTCGGAGGGTCACGGCGCGTCCCCCTGCCCGCCGCCCGTCGGCCCGTCCTCCGCGGCGCCCGGCCGCTCGTCGCGCTTGGCGGGCGGGAGGGGCAGTTGGGTGGAGACGAGGAAGCCCCCTTCCGGGCGCCTGCCCGCGGAGAGGTGTCCCCCGACCGCGGTGGCGCGTTCGCGCATCCCGATCAGACCGTAGCCGGGCGGGCGGTCCGCGGCCGTGGTCGCGCTCGGCCGGGTGCCTGCTCCGCCGTTCGCTGCACCATCCGCGCTGTCGACCGCTCCGTCGTCCGCGACGGTGAGCGTCACGCGGTCGCGGTTCCAGGCGAGGCGCACCCGGGCGCTGCCGGTGCCTGCGTGCTTGGTCACGTTGGTCAGGGCCTCCTGGACGATGCGGTAGGCGGTGAGGTCCACGCCCGGCGGCAGCGGCCTGGCCGTGCCTTCCTGGTGCACCGACACCTCCAGACCCGCGCGGCGGAAGGATTCGAGGAGCGTGGGGAGGCGGGCGAGGCCGGGCGCCGGTTCGGCGGGCGCGGCCGCGTCCCCGGACTGACGCAGCAGACCGACCGTGGCCCGCAGGTCGTCGAGCGCGTCGCCGGTGGTCTCGACGAGTTCCCGCAGGCTCTTGCGGGTCTGCTCGGGGCGGGTGTCGAAGAGGTGGGCGGCGACCGTGGCCTGTGCGTTGGCCAGGGTGATCTGATGGGCCACGAGGTCGTGCAACTCCCGTGCGATGCGCACCCGTTCCTCGGCCACGCGTCGGCGGGCCTCGCTGTCCCGGCTCTCCTCGGCCCGCCGGGCCCGCTCCTCCACGGCCGCCAGATAGGCCCTGCGGTTCTGCGCCGAGTTGCCGAGCACTCCGGCCACCAGCGGGAACGCAGCCACCGCTCCCACCCTGCTCGCGTCCTTCCACGAGAGGTCCCCGAACAAGGGGGTGGAGGCGACGAGCAGCGCCGCGGAGATGAGCAGCACCGCGCCCGCCGCCCGCCGTTCACTGCGCGCGGCGAGCGCGTAGGAGTAGGCGGTGATCACGGCGGGCGCCACGATGAGCGGGCTCAGCAGGAGCCCCAAGGGCAGTGCGAGGGCGCCGCTCACGGTGGTGACCGCCATGGCGGCCAGGGGCGCCCGGTGCCGCAGCGGCAGCACGGCACAGGACACCACGGCGATGAGCCAGGCGGCGGCCGAGGGCGGTGCCAGTGCGCTGCCCTCGTCGTTCAGCACACCGCCGAGCAGGGTGAGCGTGAACGCCGTCGCCGTGACCGCTGCCTCCCGCCACCACGTGGCGCGTGGTCGCGGGCCGCCATCCGCCGTGTTCGTCATGGCCGGTTCAGTGCCGGTGCCGGCCGACGGGGAGCCGCTGCACCGCCGCGCCCGGCGCGGTGGACTCCGGCACGGTCGCGTCATGCGCGGTCACGTCATGCACGGTCGCGTCATGCGCGGTCACGTCATGCGCGGTCGTGGAGCCCTGGGCACGCGTGCTCAGCTTCTCGCCCTCGATGTCCACGTTCGGCAGCACGCGGTTCAGGATACGGGGCAGCCACCAGGCCCGGTGGCCGAGCAGGGACAGGACCGCGGGCACGATCGCCATCCGGACCACGAAGGCGTCGAAGGCGACGGCGGCGGCCAGGCCGACGCCCATCGTCTGGATGGTCGGGTTGCTCATCCCGATGAATCCGGCGAACACGCTGACCATGATGACCGCCGCCGCGGCCACCACCCGTCCGCTGTACCGGAATCCGTTGACGATCGCCTCGCCGGGGGACGCGCCGTGCACGTACACCTCCCGCATGCGGGTCAGGAGGAAGACCTCGTAGTCCATGGCGAGCCCGAAGACGATGCCGATGATGAGGATCGGCATCAGCGACATCACCGGTCCGGTCTGCTCGATGCCGATCAGGTCCGCCGCCCAGCCCCACTGGAAGACGGCGACGAGGACGCCGAAGGCGGCACCCACCGACAGCAGGAAGCCGAGCGCGGCCTTGACCGGGACCAGGAGCGAGCGGAAGACCACCGTGAGGAGGAGCACCGCGAGCCCGATGACCACGGTCAGATAGGGAAGGAGGGCGTCGGACATGGCTTCGGAGATGTCGATGTTCATCGCGGTCTTGCCGGTCACCAGGACGTCGGCACCCGTGTCGCCCTCGACGTCGGAGGCCGCGCTCCGGATCGCCTGCACCAGGTCCTTGGTCTCGCCGCTGTTCGGCGCGGTCCGCGGGACGGCGGTGAGGACGGCCGTGTCCTCGGCCGGGCTGAGCACCGGGGAACCGACCGAGGCGACCCCGTCCACTCCCCGTAGGGTCGTGCCGACCAGGTCCGCCGCGGCCCGGGGGTCCGTGGCCTTCGACGTGTCCACGACCACGGTCAACGGGCCGTTGAAGCCGGGGCCGAAGCCTTCCGACAGCAGGTCGTAGGCGCGGCGCTGGGTGGTCTCCACCGACTTGGACTCGTCTCCGGGCAGGCCGAGTTCGAGGCTCAGCGCCGGCAGGGCGAGCGCGCCGAGGCCGAGGCCCGCGATCAGCAGCACGGCCAGGGGGCGGCGCAGCACGAACCGCGCCCAGCGGGTGCCGAGGCCTGGCCGGCCGGCCGCCGCGGGCGCCCGGTGCTCGCTGCCCGGCCGGGCCGCCTTGCGGACGGCGCGGGACAGGACGCGGCGCCCGAACAAGCCGAACAGCGCGGGCGTCAGGGTCAGCGCGACGAGCACGGCGAGGCCGACGGCGCCCGCGCCGCCCAGGCCCATCCTGGTGAGTTCGGGGATGCCGACGACCCCGAGGCCGACCAGGGCGATGAAGACGGTCGCGCCGGCGAAGACGACGGCGGACCCGGCCGTGCCCACGGCCCGCCCCGCGGCCTCCTCCGGCTCGCTGCCCCGGGCGCGCTCGTCGCGGAAGCGGGAGGTGATGAAGAGCGCGTAGTCAATGCCGACCGCGAGCCCCAGCATCAGCGCCAGGATGGCGACGGTGGACGTCAGACCCAACGGCACGGCGAGGGCGGAGACCAGGCCGAAGGCGATGGCCACGCCCACGAAGGCGGTGAGGAGGGACAGTCCGGCCGCGACCAGCGATCCGAGGGTGAGGACGAGGACCACCGCCGCCACCACCACGCCGACGATCTCGGTCGTACCGCCCGGTGACTCCTCCGCCTCCAGGGCCGAGCCGCCGATCTCCACGGTCAGTCCCGCGTCCCGGGCCCGGCTCGCGGCGCCCTCGAGGGCGCTCTTCGTCGGTCCGGTCAGGCCGGCCGCGTCCGCGGTGTACGTGATCGTGGAGTAGGCGATGGTGCCGTCCTTGCTGACGGCGCCGGTCTCATAGGGGTCGGTGGCCGACGCGACCTGGTCGCCCCCGTCCAGTCGGCCGAGCGCGTCCTCGACGGCGGCCTTGTTCTCCTCGGCCGTCACCCGCCGGCCGTCCGGGGCCCGGAAGACCAAACGGGCTTCGGCGCCCTGGGAGTTGCTCTGCGGGAAGCGCTCGTCGAGCAGGTCGAAGGCCTTCTGCGACTCGGTGCCGGGCATGGACAGGTCCTCGTCCTCCGCGGCCGGGGCCATGGCGGCGGCCGCGAGGGCGAGCACCAGGGCACCCAGCCACAGACAGCCCACGAGCCGGCGCCGCCGGAAGGCCCACCGTCCGACGCGGTAGAGAAAGGTCGCCACGTGCTGATCACTCCAGACGCCACTGGGTAGAGGGGAAGGCGCGGAATTCGCGCGCCTTCCACCCTTCCTTCCGGCGCCTCGCCAGGCATCGTTCCCTGCCGCCGTCTTGTGCTGGTGCGCCCGGACCAGCCACGCGCGCTTTCTGGTGCCTACGCACTAGACGCCGACCCGGGCTTCCAGCGGCCCGGGCCTCACCTGGACGGCGGGCGGGAGCCGGCGCGTGCGCGGTGGCGGCGTACGGCGTCGCGGTTGGCGCACGGGTGGGAGCAGTAACGGCGGCGTCCCGTACGGGAGGTGTCGGCGAAGGCCGTGGCGCACTCGGCGACGGCGCACCGGTGGAGGCGGTGCATGCCCCGGCCCACGAGGTGGTCTCGCCGAAGGCCTCGGCCCCGCCCTGCTCATCTCCCTCTGCGTCACATGGGGACGCCCCGGCTGGTACGTGGTGGGCGCGCTGTTCGCCGTGACGGGCCTCGCGGCACCCCTCGTCGTGCGGTGGGCACAGCGGACGCCGTCCCTGGGCACGCCAGGCGCGCAGGTCGGGGCCGGGGGTTCGGCAGGGCACCCGCCGGAGCGGGCCCTGACCGGCTCGGTAGATTGATCACATGTCCTGCGTACTCGTAGTCGGCTACGACCCCCAAGCGATTCCCGGTGTCGACGCGGAAGCCGTGCGCGCGGTGCTCGACGGGCAACTCTCCCGGTTCGCCGAGCTCGGCATCGACGCGGCCGAGTCGGTGGTCGTCTTCGACGAGTCGGCCGAACCCACCCTGGTCAAGTCCCTGACCGAGCGCCCGTGGGACGTCGTGGTCGTCGGCGGCGGGATCCGCAAGACCGAGCCGCTCCTTCCACTGTTCGAGCAGATCGTGAATCTGATCCACCGTCACGCGCCGCAGGCCGCCATCGCGTTCAACAGCAACGGCGGCGACACGGTCGAGGCAGCGCGGCGCTGGCTGTGAGCGCCGCCGGTGCCGCGGGCCGGGGCGGGGCCGGTGCCTCCGGGAGCTGCCGCAGCGTCCGCAGGGGCGAGCGGAAGACCGGCAGGAACGCGCACGCCATGCACACCGCGCCCGCCCAAACCGCCACGCGGACGCCCGCGAGTTCACCGAGCACTCCGGCGAGCACCGAGCCCACGGCGAGCGCTCCGGTGAGCAGGAACCGGAAGGTGGCGTTCATACGGCCGAGGAGCGGGTCCGGGGTCAGCTGCTGGCGGAGGGTGACGCCCAGGACGTTGTCGATGCCCGTCTTCACGGTGGCGGTGAGCCAGCCCGCGCCCGCCACCCAGAGCCACGGCCCCTGACCGATCAGCGCCACGGCCAGGGTCGCGGGCGCGCACCACAGCCCGGCGCGCGCCAGGGCACGGCCGTGCCCCAGCCGGGCCGCGAGGCGGCGGGCGGAGGCGGCGCCGAGCAGCAGGCCCACGCCGCCGACCGCCCAGTAGAGGCCGAGCGCCCCGGCCGACAGGCCCAGTTCGCGGGTGAACAGGACGGGCAGCATCGCGTTGACCAGCTGCGCGCCGAGGTTGCCGAGCGCGGCGGTGAGGGCGAGGGCGCGCAGTTCGCGGCTGCCGAAGACGTGCCGCAGGCCCTCACCGACCTCAGCCCGCAGCCGTCGCCGGTCGCCCTTCGGCTCCGGGGACGGCCGCCCGCGGCCGACGCCGGTGAGGCCCGCCGCGGAGGCGAGGTAGGCCACCGCGCCGCCCGCCACCGCCAGCGGGGCCGTGAGGAGCTGCACCAGGAAGCCGCCCGCGCCCCGGCCCGCGATGTTGGCGCCCGCCATGAGGCTCACGACGGCGGTGTTCGCCGGGACGAGCCGTTCCCGGCCGACGAGGTCGGGCAGGACGCTCTGCGAGCCGACGTCGAAGAACACGGTGGCGCAGCCGTTCAGGAGCACGACCGCGTACAGCTGCGGCAGCGAGAGCGCGTCGAGCCACCAGGCGACCGGGACGGAGGCGAGCAGCACCGCGCGGGCGGCGTCGGCGGCCACCAGGACGCGGCGCGCCGGGAGCCGGTCGACCCACGCCCCCGCGGGCAGCCCGATCAGCAGGAACGCGGCGGTGGACAGCGCGGCGAGCGCGCCCGCCTGGCCGGGCCCCGCGTCCAGGACGGTGACGGCGAGGAGCGGCACCGCCACATGACCGACGTTGGTGCCGAGGTGGCTGAGGGCGCTGGCCGCGAAGAGCGTACGGAAGTCGCGTACGCGCCACGGGGAGCCGGAGGCTGGGTTCATGCGCGACACGGTGCGCGATCACAGGGGCCCCGCCCACTGATTTAGCCTGAGCTGAATGATCGAGATCGAGTTCGGCATGGAGGACGTGGTCCGCACGCGCTTCGCGCTGTCGCCGCTGTGGGAGGTGGTGGCGAGCGTGCGGGTGCTGAAGGGCGCGGACGAACAGGGCCTGCACCGTGCGTGGGTGGAGCAGGTGCGGCCGCGCCTGGCCGCCGCGGACGCCGATCTGTCCCCGCTGCTCGACCTCGTCCCCGTCCCGCCGCGTCCTCCGTGGGCGGGCTACGTCCCCGGCTTCCTCTGCCCGCCGCCCACGACGCCGCTGCCGTCGCTCGCGGTGGAGCTGGCGACCGTACGGGCCACTCCCCCGGCGCTGTTGCGGACGAAGGCCGACGTGCCGCCCGCGCGGATGGCGGCGCTGCGCGCGGATCCGGCCGGGGAGCTCGGCCGGATCTCGGACGCGATCGAGGCGTACTGGGAGCTGGCCCTGGCCCCGTACTGGTCGCGGATCCTCACCCTCTTGGAGAACGACATCCGCTATCGGGCGGGCCGGTTGGTGGCGGGCGGCGCGCGGCAGCTGTTCGCCGATCTCGATCCGCAGGTCGCCTGGGCGGGCGGCACGCTCCAGCTGGAGCACCGCACCGCCCGCGGCTCGCGCCCCCTGGACGGCCGGGGTCTGCTGCTCGTGCCGTCCGCCTTCGTGTGGCCGCGCGTCTTCTCGGTCCTCAACGAGCCGTGGCAGCCCTCGCTGCGCTATCCGCCGCGAGGGGTCGGCACGCTCTGGGAGTCCCGGCCCGTCCCGGTCTCCGATGCCCTCGCGGGGGTGGTGGGCCGCTCCCGCGCGACCCTCCTGGCCGAGCTGGCCGCGCCGGCGTCGACCACCGCCCTCGCCCGGCGCACCGGCCTCACCCCGGGCGGCGTCTCCCAGCACCTCACGCTCCTGCGCACGGCGGGCCTGGTGAGCGCGCACCGGGCGGGCCGCCAGGTGCTGTACGCGCGCACCCGGGCGGGCGCGGCCCTGGTGGCGGCGGCCGGGTCGGGCTAGCCGTTCGAAAATCGGTGGAGCGGCGCCGTCGCGGCCCACTACGGTGCTGCCGGACCAGATGGCCCAGGCAAGGACGTGCCGTTGTACACCCTGTGAGACCCCCCGAGCGCTGATGCGTCGCGCGTCGCACCTGTGCGCCGCGCTCCTTTCTGCTGCGGTCTTCTCACGGGAACCGGTGTACTTCTGTGCTCAACACCTGGGTTGTCATGCCCACTTGCCTTCCGCTCGTCCTCCGCCGTTGCCACGCGTGCGCGTCCGATCGCTTCCGGGCGAACGGCAAGTTCCGCGTCAACGCCCACCACAAGCTCATCGACGCCTGGCTCCTCGTGCTCTGCGCCTCGTGCGGGGACACGGCCAAGCTCACGGTCTTCGAGCGGGCGCAGGTGCGCTCCGTACGGCCTGAGCTGCTCGACCGGCTGCACGCCAACGACCCCTCGTTGGCGGCCGAGTTGCTCCAGGATCCGCTCCTGCGGCGCCGCAACCGTGTCGCCCTCGACTGGGACGGCGCCTGGCGTCTGGACACCGGCGGATCCGACCATCTGGACCGCGAGGCGGTCGACATATCGGTCCGCTTCGCGGCGCGGATACCCCTCCGGCCGGTGCGGCTGATCGCCGAAGGCTGCGGCCTCTCCCGGGCCGAGGTCGAGAGGCTGATCACGGACGGGAAGCTCGTCTCCGCGGTCCGCCTCACCGGCAAGGTCTCCGACGGCTTCACCTTCACGCTGAAGCGCTGAGCCGCGCACCAGGGGCCTGTCCGGCGGCAGCTGCCGGACAGGCCCCGACGGGAGGCAGCCGCCCCGCAGGGACATGGTCCCGATGGCCTGCGGGCGGGCCGGGCGGAGTCATCGGTCCGCCGGGGATTCCTTCACGTCGAGAACGGCCTTGCCGCGGACGCGGCGGCCGAGGAGGGCGTCGGCGGCTTCCGCGGCGGCCTCCCACGGGCCGCGCCAGCCGATCTGGGGGTCGAGGCGGCCCTCCTCCAACAGGCCCAGGAGGTGGTCGAGGTCCTTGCCGAAAGGCGCCGTGACGTTGAAGTTCTCCAGGCGCCCGCGCGCCGACCTCGTGCCCGCCAGCTCGAAGTCGATGGTGGTGGGTTCGCGGGACGCCCGGCCGACGGCCTGGACGACACCGTCGTCCTCGATCCGGTAGAACGCTTCGGCCAGCTGTGCTCCGCCCACGGTGTCCAGGACGCCGTACACCGGCCGGGTCAGGCCCTTCGGCCCCTGGACCGTCTCCGCCGCGCCGAGTTCGCGAAGGCCCGCGGCGCGCTCCGGGCTGCCCGTCGAGGCGATGACGTGCGCACCCGCGAGCGCGGCGAGCTGCACCGCGAAGCGGCCGACGCCCCCGGACGCGCCGGTGACCAGGACGCGACGGCCCTCGACCGCGCCGAGACGCCGCACCGCCTGGAGGGCGGAGACCCCGGCGACCGGCAGCGCGCTGGCCGCGCCCAGGTCGACCGCGTCGGGGACGACCGCGAGGTCCGCGGTGTCGACGGCGCGCAGCTCGGCCCAGGCGCCGGACCAGCCGAAGCCGACGACGCGGGTGCCCGCGGGCGGACCCGAGCCGTCGCGGGCGGGTCTGCGGACGACGCCCGCCGCGTCCCAGCCGGGAATGTGCTCCGCGGGTGTGTCCGGCGAACGGAAGGCCAGTTCGCCGAAGTTGAGGGAGACGGCAGCGACCTCGACGAGCGCCTGCGTGTCCCGGGGCTCCGGGTCCGGGGCGGGCGCCAGGTGAAGTCCCTGTGGTCCGTGGAACAGTGCGCGCATCGCGGCGCTCCTTCTGTACGGGGGTGTGGTCCGGCCGTGGTGCGGTGGTGCCGCGGAGGCGGGGGACGGTCAGGCGCCGAGCGTCGGGTAGTCGGTGTAGCCGCGGTGGTCGCCGCCGTAGAACGTCGTGGAGTCGGCCTCGTTGTACGGGCCGCCCTGCCTGATGCGCTCCGGCAGGTCCGGGTTCGCGAGCCACGCGGTGGCCAGTACGACGGCGTCGGCGATGCCCTCCTCGACCGCGGCGGCGCCGGTCTCGGGGGTCGAGGGGAACGACTCGGGCGTGGGGTGGGCGCACAGCAGGAGCGTGCCGCGCCACTCGCCGCGGATCGCCCTGGTGATGTCGCGCGTGACCATCTCCAGGACGTGCAGGTACGCCAGCGGCGTGGACCGCAGGGCCCGTGCGAGCGCCGGATAGACCGCCGCGGCGTCGCTCTCGGCCATGCCGTTGAAGGTGATCCCCGGGGAGAGGCGGACGCCGACCTTCTCGGGCCCGACGGCGGCGGCGACGGCCTCGATCACCTCGACGACGAAGCGGATGCGGTTCTCGACCGGGCCGCCGTACGCGTCGGTGCGCCGGTTCGTGTTGTCCGAGAGGAACTGGTGCAGCAGGAAGCCGTTGGCGGCGTGCACCTCGACGCCGTCGAACCCGGCGTCGATCGCGTTGCGGGCGGCCTCGACGAACTCGCCCAGGGTGCGCTCCAGATCGGCGGGGGTCATCTCGCGCGGCACCGGGTGGTCCACCATGCCCGCTCCCGTGAAGAGCCGCTCGCCGGAGGCGATCGCGGAGGGGCCGATGGGCGCTTCGCCGCTCTCGTACAGGCTCGGGTGCCCGATCCGGCCGCAGTGCACCAGCTGTGCGAACATCCGGCCGCCCGCGGCGTGCACCGCGTCGGTCACCGTGCGCCACGCGGCGACCTGTTCGCCGGTGTGCAGACCCGGCGTGCTGATGTAGCCCTTGCCCAGGGCGCTCACCTGGGTCGCCTCGCTGATGATCAGCCCCGCGGAGGCGCGCTGGCTGTAGTACTCGGCCGCGAGGGCGGGCATCTCACCGGCGTCGTTGGCGCGCGAGCGCGTCATCGGGCCCATCACGAGGCGGTTCGGCAGGTCGAGCTTGCCGAGAGTCAGGCCGGTAAAGAGCTTGTCCATGAGGTCTCCCAGGGCTGCGAAGCGGTCGGCCCGGCGATCGCGCCGACGTGCCAACCCTCCTTCCGGGGCCCGGAGCGGATCAATGGCGAAGCACTGAACCCAACGTTCACTCCCGCTTACCTCACGCCTTTGACCTGCGTAAAGTTGGGCCGCGTGGGCTGGATTCGGCCTACGGGGGAGCACTGCGCCGCCCCGCTGGGCGGCGTCTGAAGGGGGAGGCACGGGGGATGGAACGGTACGAGATGGAGATCTTCCTGGCGCTGTCCGAGGAGTTGCATTTCGGCCGCACGGCGGAGCGGCTGCGGCTGTCGCCCGCGATGGTCAGCCAGACCGTGAAGAAGCTGGAGCGCCGCTTCGGCGTCCCGCTGTTCGAACGCACCAGTCGCAAGGTCGCGCTGACCGGGCCCGGCGAGCGGCTGCGTGCCGACATCGCCCCGCACTTCCAGGGGATCCAGGAGGCCGTCGACCGGTTCAAGAACTCCGTCCGGGGCCTCCAGGGCGTGGTCACGGTGGGGTTCATGGGCGTGCTCGCCGGGAACATCTGCCAGGCCGTGGCGAACGTCTTCCGGGAGCGTCACCCCGGCTGCGCGGTCCGCGTGGTCGAGACCCAGATGCGGCACCACTGCGCCCAACTGCGCAGCGGCGAGGCGGACATCGTCGTCATCCCCCTGCCGGTGGAGGAGCCGGACCTCACCGTGGGCCCGGTCGTCGTCCGGCACACGCTGCACCTCGCGGTGTCGTCGGAGAACCCCCTGGCCCGGCAGTCCTCGGTGTGCGTGGAGGACCTCGCCGGGGAGACCTGGGCCTCGCTCGCCGCATCCGTACCGGAGTACTGGATCGACCACTTCTACGCCCGCCGGACGCCCAGCGGTCGTCCCATCGCCCGCAGTTCCGAGCGGTGCGACACCTTCACCGAGGTCCTCGCCATGGTCGCGGCCGGGCGCGCGGTCACGGTGGGCGGCGCCGACATGACGACGTACCGACTGCGCCCCGACATCACCTATCTGCCGTTCACCGACATGCCTCCGATGGAGCGCGCCATGGTGTGGCGCACCAGCCAGGAGGACGCCCGGGTCCGCGCGTTCGTCGAGGCGGTCACGGACACGGCGGTCCCGGCGGAGCCTCCCGGCTGTCACAGCGCCTAGTCGTCTAGTCGCCGCAGAGTTCCGCGAAGCGGCGGGTGTTGATGTTGCCGCCGGAGATGATGACGCCGACGCGCGGCGGGACCTGCGGGAGGCGCCCGGCCAGGAGGGCCGCGAGGCCGGTCGCGCCGCTGGGCTCAATGACGATCTTCAGGCGTTCGAAGGCGAACCGCATCGCGTCGCGGATCTCGTCGTCGGAGACGAGCACGATCTCGTCCACGAGGCGCTGGTTGATGGGGAACGTCAGCTCGCCGGGCGTCTCGATGGCCTGGCCGTCGGCGATGGTGCGCGGGACCGGCACGGAGACGCGGTGGCCGGCCTCCAGGGACCGCTTGGTGTCGTCGCCCGCCTCCGGCTCCACGCCGATCACCCGGATCCGCGCGTCCAGGCCCTTCGCGGCCGTGGCGCTGCCCGCGATCAGACCGCCGCCGCCCACCGGACTGACCAGGCCGTCCAGCGCCCCCACCTCTTCGAGGAGTTCGAGCGCCGCGGTGCCCTGGCCCGCGATGACGTCCGGGTGGTCGTACGGCGGGATCAGGGTGAGGTCGCGCTCGGCGGCGAGCTGCCTGCCGATGGCGGTGCGGTCGCCGGCGTAGCGGTCGTACGTGACGATCTCGGCGCCGTACCCCTCGGCGGCCTCGCGCTTGGAGAGCGGGGTGTCCTCCGGCATGAGGATCACCGCTCTGCTGCCCCGCTCGCGGGCCGCGAGCGCGATGGCCTGGGCGTGGTTGCCGGAGGAGAACGAGGCGATGCCCTTGGCCAGTTGCTCGGGCGTGAGCCGGGACACGGCGTGGTAGGCGCCGCGGAACTTGAAGGCGCCGATCCGCTGGAAGTTCTCGCACTTGAGGAAGGTCTCGGCGCCCACGCGGGCGTCCAGGGTGCGCGAGCGGAGGACGGGCGTGCGGTGGGCCACGCCCTTGATCCGGTCGGCGGCGGCGCGCACGTCGTCGAGGGTGACCAGGGGGGTGCTCGTCATGCGGGTGCTCCTGGTGAGGTGTCGGGCCCGGGCGGCGGTGCGCCCTGGGCGCGGGACTTGGCGAGGTAGCTGTAGGCGGAGGCGCGGGAGATGCCGAGGCGGGCGGCGACCTGCGGGACCGCGCCCCGTACGGCGAAGACGCCCTGGTCGTCGAGACCGCGGAAGAGCTCGACGCGTGCGTCGCGGTCGAGCTCGCTCCACGGGCGGCTCTGCCGGAGCTGGTGGCTGTCGACGATCGAGCTGACGACGGACTCCACGTCGTCGCCGAACGTCGTGGTCGGCACCTCCGGCCGCACCGCCACGCCCGCGAGTTCGCCGATGAGGGCGCTCGCCTGCTGGACCGCGGTGATGTCGAGGTTGACGCACAGCGCGCCGAACACCGCGCCGCCGCCGTCGCGCAGCAGCATCGTGGACGACTTGACCAGCTTTCCGTCCTGGGTGCGGGTGAGGTAGTTCAGCTCGTCGGCCGCCGCGTCGCCGCGTGCCAGCATGCCCATGCCGATCTCGCTCATCGAGCCGCCGACGCTGCGGCCTGTGACGGCTCCGGCGATCGCCACGACGGACTTCTCCGGCCGCCGGTAGTCGTGGACGACCGCTTCGCACAGCGAGCCGAAGGTGGCGACGAGGCCTTCGACCACCGGGGCGAGGGCGGCGATGATCGCGTCGCGCTCGGCTTCGCGTACGTCGTCGGTGCCCTCGGTGCTCTCGACGCTCTCGGCGCTCATGGGGCGGCCCCCTCCCTTGCCGTGACAACTGCCGCAGCAACTGCCGTGACGGCTTCCGCAGCAGCTCTGGACCAAACGTACACGCCTTGGACAGAAAGTCCAGAGCTGCTGGGAGGGCTACGTCCGGGGCGCCGCCGCCTCCAGGTCGGCGACACTGCCCGACATCACCGCCGGGATGTGCTGCGTGAGGTGCTCCAACGGCCAGTCCCACCAGGCCAGTTCGAGCAGTCGGGCGATGTCGTCGGCGCTGAAGCGGTGGCGCAGCAGACGGGCCGGGTTGCCGCCGACGATCCCGTAGTCGGGGACGTCGTCGACGACGACGGAGCCGGAGGCGACGACCGCGCCGTGGCCGATGCGGACACCCGGCATCACCAGGGTCCGGTAGCCGAGCCACACGTCGTGCCCGACGACGGTGTCGCCGCGGCCCGGAAGCCCGCTGATGAGGTCGAAGTGGTCGGCCCAGGAACCTCCCATGATGGGGAACGGGAACGTGGACGGGCCGTCCATGCGGTGGTTGGCGCCGTTCATGATGAACCGCACGCCTTCGCCGAGGGCGCAGAACTTGCCGATGACGAGCTTCTCGGGCCCGTAGTGGTACAGCACGTTGCGGGTCTCGAAGCCCGTCGAGTCGTCCGGGTCGTCGTAGTACGAGAACTCGCCCACTTCGATGAGGGGCGAGGTGATCAGCGGCTTGAGGAGCACCACGCGGGGCTGGCCGGGCATCGGGTGCAGGACGGTGGGGTCGGCGGGGACGAGGGGCACGGTGGCACCTTTCCGTTGTGCGGCAGGGCGGCGGGGCGGCGTGCGCCCGCC
Organism: Streptomyces spectabilis; assembly: GCF_008704795.1. Taxonomy (NCBI): domain Bacteria; kingdom Bacillati; phylum Actinomycetota; class Actinomycetes; order Kitasatosporales; family Streptomycetaceae; genus Streptomyces; species Streptomyces spectabilis. The sequence goes on from NZ_CP023690.1 coordinate 1,401,022, forward strand.
CCAGGATCCCCTGGTCAACTGCCCGATGGCACGCGGTTTACGGACCGCGGGAAGCGGCCGGTGAACGCGCTCGGGCCCCCGGCGCGTCCACTGAGGGACGCGCCGGGGGCCCGGGTGGGTCAGGTGCCGAAGGGCTATCGCACCGTCACCGTGAAGACGGGCGACAGGGTGGCGCCGCTCTTCATGCGCAGCTCGTTCTTGCCCTTGAGGCCGAGCTTGACGCGCAGGGTGTACGCGCCGGACTTGTTGACGGTGGTGGAGGCGGGCAGCGCCTTCCACGTGCCGCGCTGCTTCTGCTGGAGGCCGACCTTGGCGCCCGCCTTGATGCCGGTGGCCTTGCCGCTGACGCGCAGCTCCTGCCAGGCCTTCACGGAGGTCGCGGACGGCTTGGCGGTCAGCGCGGCCTTCGCCTTGGCGGTGGGGCTCGCCTTCTGGGTGCCGAGGCTCTTGCCGGTCTTGACGTCCCAGATGGCGTACGGGGTGCCGCCGCCCTGCGTCTTGCTGTACAGGCGCTTGCCGTCGGCGCTCAGGTGCAGGTAGATGCCGTCGTCGACGGTCTGGCCCGGCTTGAGGGCCTTGCCGTTGTAGTACGGCTTGCCGCCCTTGACCGTGAGGGTGACGCCGGCGCCGATGTCGATCTTCACCGACTTGGCGGCGACGCTCTGCACCGCGGCGGGGCGCTCGGGGGCGGGCGCGCTCGCAAGCGCGGCCGCGGCCGGGGCCAGGAGGGCCGTACCGGCGAGGACCGAGACGGTGGCGGTACGGAGGGCGCTGCGGCGGTGGGTGGTGGTGCGCATAACGACGGTGTTCCCCTTCACGGTCATGAGTCTGTTCGCGTGCACGGCGTGGCTCCGCCGTCGGGCGGTGCCGCGCGGTGCGGTCCCGTTTTGTCCCCGTCGTCCGTGCTGCCCGGCGGGTACGGAATAAACCTAGTTCACCCGTCATTACGGCTATCCGAAGATCATGTAACGGTGCCCCATAGATCACTTCACGGCACGGCATCAGCCCGTTCCCGGCGCCACCGAGGCCGCGATCACCGGTGCTCGCGGGCGCCTCAACCGTCGATCCGTACGCCCTGCTTCCTCGCGTAGGCCTCCCTCCCCTTGGTGTGCCACCACTCGGAGACGTCGATCCGCAACGACCGCGCTATCCACGCCAGCAGGTCCTCTGGCGGGCTTCCGTTGAAGACGTTGATGTCGCTGCTGTCGCGTTCGGAGCGGACCGACCAGCGGCCATCGGGGGCGACGACCTCCAGGTACACGTCGAACTTCCGCCCCCGCACGACGACTTCGAGGTCCGTGACCTCCAGGGCGACGCACCCTCCTTCGTCCCACTTCCCCACGACCCGCGGGACCAGCAGGTCCCGCACTTCCTCTGGAGTCAGCATCCGTCCAGGATCTCGCACCGGCACGCGCCGCGGAGCGCCGGATGCTGCTATCGTCCACCTCGAATCGAGATACCTCGAATCGATGCATAGCTGTACGCCTGTACGTCTGTACGTCCGTACGCCTCTGTGCATCGGTTCGGGACACGACCAGTTGTGGAGGTGCGACGGTGTTCACCGAGGAATGGGTGACGGCGCGGGCCAGGGACGGCTACGAGCGCGGGCAGGCGTCCTTCCCGATCCGCCCCGAGCGCTCGGCGCTCCTTGTCATCGACATGCAGGACGAGTTCGTTCGCCCGGGCTTCAGCCCGTACTGGGTGCCCGCCGCCACGCGCATGGCGCCCCGGCTGCGCGGCCTGGTGGAGCACTGCCGCACGGCGGACGTGCCGGTCGTCTGGACCGTCTTCGACGACACGCACCTCGGCCTCGACCGTCCGCACGCCCTGCGCCACCTGCCGCACGGCTCCCACGACTGGACCAGGCCGGGGCCCGCGCGGATCTGGCACGAGATGGGCCCCCGCGAGGACGAGGTCGTCATCCGCAAGCCGTCGTACGGCGCGTTCTACGACACCCCGCTGGACACGATCCTGCGCAACCTCGGCCGGGACACGGTCGTCGTGACCGGGACGCTCACCAACTACTGCTGCGGCACGACGGCGCGGCAGGCGTACGAGCGCGGCTACCACGTGGTGTTCGGCGCGGACGTCACCGCGACCGACGACGAGACCCGCCAGGAGCCGGAACTCGCCGTGCTGCGCAAGGGGTTCGCGCGCGTCCTGGACGCGGCGGAGATCAGTGCGCGGCTGACCGGCGCCGCGGTCTGACCCCGCCGGGGCGGCCGCCTCCACGCACCCGCAACACCGCGGCAACACCCCCGCAGGGTTGGCCGCCTAGCGTCGCCTGTCGTGAGTACGGACACACGGAACACCTCGGCCCCACCGGACGACAACACTCCCGGCCAGGGCGGTCTGGAGAAGGGGCTCCAGCGGCGGCACATGAACCTGATCGCCCTGGGCGGGGTGATCGGCGCCGGGCTCTTCGTGGGCAGCGGCGTGGTCGTGCGGCAGACCGGGCCCGCGGCCGTCCTCTCCTTCCTCGCCGCAGGCGTCCTGACCGTGCTCATCATGCGGATGCTCGCCGAGATGACGGTGGCCCGGCCCGCGCTCGGCTCGTTCTACGCCCATGTGCGCGAGACGCTCGGCGCCCGGGCCGGGTTCGCCGTCGGGTGGCTGTACTGGTACTTCTTCGTGATCGTGGTCGCCGTGGAGGCGGTGGCGGGCGGGCGGATCGTCCGGCTGTGGCTGCCGGACGCGCCGCTGTGGGCGATCAGCCTCGTCCTGATGGCCCTGCTCACCGCGACGAACATGGTCTCCGCGCGCTCCTTCGGCGAGTTCGAGTACTGGTTCTCGTCCGTGAAGGTGCTCGCCATCGTGGTGTTCCTGTTCCTGGGCGCGCTGTACGTACTCGGGCTCTGGCCCGAGGCGTCCGGCGGCCTCGGCCACCTCACCGCGCACGGCGGCTTCGCGCCCGAGGGCGTGGGCGCGGTGCTCGCCGCCGTCGTGCCGTGCGTCGGGTTCTTCACCGGCGCGGAGATCGTGACCATCGCGGCGGCGGAGTCCACCGAGCCCGAGCGCGCCGTCGCGGCGGCGATCCGGTCGATCGTGCTGCGGGTCGTCGCGTTCTACGTCCTGTCGATCCTCGTCGTCGTCGCGGTGGTGCCCTGGACCGACGAGGCCGTGGAGGTCAGTCCCTACGCGGCGGTCCTGGAGCGCCTCGACGTGCCCGCGGCGGCGACCGTCATGAACGCGGTCGTGCTCGTGGCGGTCCTGTCCTGCCTCAACTCCGCGCTCTACACCTCGTCCCGGATGCTCTTCGCGCTCACGCGCGGCGGTGACGCGCCGCGCGGCTTCACGCGGCTCAGCCGGGGCGGGGTGCCCCGCCGCGCGATCCTCGCGGGCACGTCCGTCGGCTACGCGTCGGTCGTCGCGGCGTGGATCTCCCCCGACGTCGTCTTCCAGTTCCTCATCGACTCCTACGGCGCCATCGCGCTGTTCGTCTACCTGGCGATCGCCGTCGCCCAGCTGCGCATGCGCCGCACTCTGGAGCGCGAGGCCCCGGACCGGCTCACCCTGCGCATGTGGGGCTACCCGTGGCTGAGCCGCGTCACCATCGCCGCGATGGCGGCGGTCATCCTCGCCATGGCCTTCCTGCCCGACAGCCGGGCGCAGTTCTGGCTGAGCCTCCTGACGGTGGCGATCGTGCTCGGCGCGTACGAGGTGAGACGGCGGCACGGGGAACCGCAGGGCCGGAAGCTGTAGGTCCGCTGTCGGGGACGACAGGCCCGTTGTCGGCGGCCCGTCGGCGGGGTCCAGCACCGTTTCGCGGGACGGCCGACCGGAGTCCACCGGGCGGCCCCGACCCGGAAAGGTGCCGCCCCATGCCCACCCCCGTCACGATCGTCGGCGCCGGACTCGGCGGCCTCACGCTCGCCCGCGTCCTGCACCTCCACGGCATACCGGCCACGGTCCACGAGGCCGAGGACTCGCCGACGGCACGCGCACAGGGCGGACTGCTCGACATCCACGACTACAACGGGCAGCTCGCGCTCGCCGCGGCCGGCCTGATGGACGCGTTCCGCGGCATCGTCCTGGAGGGCCGCCAGGCCATGCGGGTCCTCGATCCGAACGGGGCCGTCCTGCACGAGACGGCGGACGACGGGACAGGGGGACGCCCCGAGGTGCAGCGCGGGGAACTGCGCCGGATCCTGCTCGACTCGCTCCCGCCCGGCACCGTGCGGTGGGGGCACAAGGTCAGCGGTGCCCGCGCCCTCGGCGACGGCCGCCACGAGGTGACGTTCGCCGACGGCGGCACCGTCGTCACCGGCCTGCTGGTCGGCGCGGACGGCGCCTGGTCACGCATCCGCCCGCTGCTCAGCGCCGCCGCCCCCGCGTACACAGGGAAATCGGTCGTCGAGACCTACCTCTTCCACGCCGACACCCGGCACCCGGCCACCGCGAAGGCGGTCGGCGGCGGGTCGGTGATCACGCTCACGCCGGGCAGGGAGATCTTCGCCCACCGCGAGACGGGCGACACCCTGCACGCCTACGTGGGACTTGAGGAGCCGCAGGACTGGTTCGACGCCCTCGACTTCGCCGACGCGGCCGCGACCACGGCACGGATCGCGCGGGAGTTCGCCGGCTGGGCGCCGGAGCTCACCGCGCTGATCACCGACACCGACACCCCGCCGGTCCTGCGCGCCCTCCACGCCCTGCCGGCCGGGCACCGTTGGGACCGGGTACCGGGCGTGACCCTCCTCGGCGACGCCGCCCACCTCGCGGCCCCGAACGGCGAGGGGGCCAACCTGGCCATGCTCGACGGCGCCGAACTCGGCCGGGCCATCGCCGCGCACCCCGACGACATCGAGACCGCGCTCACCGCGTACGAGCGGGCCATGTTCCCTCGCGGCGCCGAGGCTGCCACCATGCTGAAGACGATCATCGAACAGGGGCAGTGAGTTGACGGAGAAGCAGGGCGTCGCGCCGATGACCGACGCGGCTCGCATCCACTGGACGGCGCTGGGCGAGCGGACCGGGCAGCCACCCGTCGTCCTGCTGCACGGCGGCCCCGGCCTGCCGGACTACCTGGGCCCCGTCGCCGCGACGGTCGCGGACCTCGCGCCCGTGTACCGCTACGACCAGCGCGGCACGGGCCGGTCCCCCTGGTACGGCCGTCACACGCTCGCCCGGCACGTCGCCGACCTCACCGAGCTCCTCGACGCCTGGGGCGCGGCATCGGCGGTGCTGATCGGGCACTCCTACGGCGCCGACCTGGCCAGCCGGTTCTGTCTGGCCCATCCGGACCGGGTGGCCGGGATGCTGCTGCTGTGCGGGCCGTTCGTCGGCGACTGGCGCGCGGGCGACCGGGCGGCACGCGACCGCCGCATGTCCGCGGCCCAGCAGTCCCGGCTCCGTGCCCTACTGGGGCTCGCGCGCCGCACGGAGGACCAGGAGGTCGAGTTGCTCACCCTGTCCTGGTTCACCGACCACGCCGACCCCGAACGCGGTTGGCACTGGGCCGCCCAGGACGCCCGGCAGCGGCGGCCCGTCAACTGGGTCATGAACCGCGAACTCGGCGGGGCGGGGCGCGCGGACCCGCTCGACCAGCACCTCGACGCCCTGCGCCGCTGCCTGCCCGCCCGCGTGGAGATCCTCGGCGGCACCGAGGACCCCCGCCCGCTGTCGGCCCTCGAAGCCCTGGCACTCCGGCTCGACGTGCCGCTGACCCGGGTCGACGGGGCTGGTCATGAGCCGTGGCTGGAGCGGCCGGAGGCGGTGCGGGAGGTGCTTCGGGGGTTCGTACGGGGGCGGGGGTAGCGGGTGACGGCGCCGGGCGGGAAGTGTTCGGCGCCGGTCACTTCCTCTGCGTTGTGAAGGGTGACGGTCAGGTCGGGCATGCCGCGCAAGGGGGTGAGGTCGACCTTCCGGTGCTCGTTCCAGCAGTAGATCTCCAACGTCGTGAGGTTGGGCAGGGCGCTTCGCACACGTGCGAGGTCGCCGACGCCATCACTGCAATTCAGCATCAGGCTCCGGATCTGCGGTGCCGGTGGCAGTTGTTCGAGCATGGCCATACCGGCCTCGAGTTGCAGCATGAGTCGGTTCAGGCATGGCAGCGACGCCGCCAGACGCAGTCCGTCGACAGAACCACACAGGTTCAGAGTGGACAGGCCCGCCCACCGGCCGATCCCGTCCAGCGTGCCGAGGCACTTGCACGCCCTGTCGCCGAGCATGAGGCTGTCCAGACCCACATGGATCGGAAGCGTCCGCAGAGCCCCGGGCTCAAGATCCACGTTGAGTGCCAGAAACTCCAGGTCCGGCAGATGCTGAAGCCCCGCCCCACCTTGCATGCGTTCTCCGCTGAGGTAGAAGCGCCTGATGTTCGCACGAGCCAGGGCGGAGAAGTCCGTGAGATTGTCGCAGTCGGTCAGACTCGCATATTCCAAAGAAGGGAACGATCGGAGGAGTTCCACGTCTCGCAGCACGGAATTGCTCACGAGGTACAGCATGCGAAGCCTTTCCGGGTTACCCGCCGACACGATGTCGCTGGCCGTGAAGTCGCCGTGGAAGTGAAGGCCCTGGGGCGGGGTCAAGGTGTGCAGCAAAGACAGCTGCTCCGGCGAGTGGATGTCCAAAAGGCTGAGACTGGGCATGTGGCCCAGGACTTCCTGGGCATAGTCAGCCGTGTCGAAGCTGTGCCAGCTCGACTGCAGGACGTTGCGTACCCTGAGGACCGCACTCGTCCGGAACTTCTTCATGACCGTGAGGGCCGCGTCGCCGCCGATGAAGCTGGCTGTGCGGACAACCGCATCCGCCTCGTCGTCCTCTAGGCCCTCCGGCCCGGGAAGCAGATCCAAGATGACCGGCCCGACTTCCGCCAACGCCCGCGCCTCCGCGTCGCTGCGCGGCGGCAGCAAGTCCGCCGTGCGCCCCCGCACCTCCTCCCGCACCACCGGATCCAGCTCCGTCGCGTACTCGAGGCAAGCCGTGGCCAACAGGTGCAGCCGCACCCGGTGTTTGGCCACGCGGTCGCCCCGGGCGATCAGGCGGCGCAGGAGGCCGGCGCGTTCGGCGGGGCGGGCGTGGGCGACGGCCATGCGGAGGACGTCCTCCCAGCGGTCGTCGTGGGCGTTGCGGACGAGGAGGGGGATGTCGCGCGCTTCGACGGCGGCCTTGGCGCCGAGGTAGTCCTGGAAGGTGCGGTGGACGAAATCCACGGTGTCCGCGCTGGGCTGGCGGAGCAGCCCCGAGCGGGCGAGGAGGTGGGTGAGGACGCCCTCCGCGTCGGCCTGCCGGGCGACGTGCGGCATCGCGGGCAGCGCACCGGCGATCAGGTCGACGGCGGTGTCCTGGTCGAGTTCGTCCTGGCCGTTGCGGATGAGCCAGTAGGCGAGGCGTTGCAGGATCTGGACGCTCTGGTGCTCGGTGAGGCCAAGGCCCTCGGGGGCGTCGATGTCGCGTTCGCGGTCGCGCCGGTGCAGCAGCATGGACAGGGCGGCGTCGTACAACTCCATGCGGCCGTGCGGCAGATGACCGCGCCGGTCGCGGTGGAGCGCGCAGACCAGGGCGCACAGCAGCGGCGTGGTGGTCAGACGGGACAGCTCGCGCTGCGAGCGCACGGTGTCCTTGAGCGACTCCCCGAGCGCGGCGAGGTGGTCGCGCTCCTGCGTGCTCGCGGCGTCGGCGGCGGCCGCGTCGTGCCAGCGGGTCAGGAACACCGCCACGTCCCGGCCGCCCATCGGCCGTACGGTCAGCTCGGCGAAGCCGCCGTCGGCGAGCCAGCCCTCGGGCACGGCGGAGGGCCGGGTCGTCACCACGTACGCGGCGCGCGGATAGGCCGCGAGCAGCTCGTGGAGCCACTGCCGGGTCCGGGCGCGCTGCGCCTGCGGCACCTCGTCGAGGCCGTCGACGAGCAGCAGCCCCCGGCCGTCGAGGAGGACCTGGTCGGCCCAGCCGGGCGGCTGGGCGTCCTCGCGCGGGCAGCCGGTGGCGGCCAGGTACTCGTGCGGGGCGGGCAGTTCACCGCGCCTGACCAGGGTCCGCAGGGGCAGCACGAACGGCAGGCAGTCCTTCAAGTGGGCCAGTTCGCCGGGGAGTTCACGGCGTGCGGCGGCGACCGCGAGCCACTGCAACAGGGTGGTCTTGCCGCTGCCCGCGAGGCCCCGTACCAGCGTCCGCAGCCGTCCCGCGAGGGCCTGCTCGGCGCGCTCGACGCTCACCGCAGCCCCGTCGACGCGGTCGACGCCGTAGGCGCCCGGCGGGAGCCCGTGGGCGGGCGTGGCGAACTCCAGGCTGAGGTAGGCGGCGTCCAGCGGCCAGCAGTTCCGCTCCGGCCGCGACAGGTCCAGGCCGATCACCGAGAGCTGCCCGTACCGGTGGGCGACGTACGTCCGGTACCACGCCTCGAACCGCTCCCGCGCGCCGGAAGAGCCGACGGTGGCGGCCTCGGCCGGGGCGGCGGGCGGTACGGCCCGGTCGCGGAGCCGCAGCAGTTCCTCCGGGTCACCGCCGAGCGCGGCGGCCAGCGCCGCCACCGTCGCGTCGGTCGGCACCCCCGTGCCGTTCAGGGCCTGACTCACGGTCGTCCGGCCAAGGCCGGCCCGCCGGGAGAGCGTGATCATCGAGAGGCGCCGCCGCGCCCGCAGGCTCCGCAGCCGCGCCTTCAGGTCAGCCAGTGGCTCCAACGGCCCCGGCCCGTCCCCGCTCTCCCCCACCGGCCCCTCCACGGACAGCGCCCCCTCGTCGTTCGGACCTGTTCATCTTGGTCCAACTGAACGTCGCCGTACGGGACTTCGGACATCTTCCTTCCCATCGGGCATCCGCTCCTCACGGGAAGGAACCTCCCTCATGACCTCCACCCCCGCCCCCTGGGCCCTGCTGGCCCTCGCGCTGGTCGCGGCGGTCCTCGTCGCGCTCCTCGCCGCCGTCGCCACCGCGCTGCTCGCCCGCTGGGACGGCGCGTCCGTGCCCGCCGCCCTGCTGCGCGCGGGCGGTGCCTTCGGAGCGACGCTGACCCTGGTCGCGGCGCTGCTCGCGCTGTTCCTCCAGGGGTCGGCATAGTCCCGGCGGCTTGACACCCACAAACATGGGATGTTCCCATGTTTGGGCATCCAGGAGAGACGTGCGTCCAGAAGAGATGCGCGTCCAGGAGAGAACCGTTCGGCAGAGAGGCCCCGACCGATGCCGCTGCGCACCACCGCACGGACCAACCTCGTCGATCTCGTGATCGCCCAGATGGAGAGCCTCATCGCCGACGGCGAGTGGCCGGTCGGGGCGAAGATCCCGGCCGAGCCGCAGCTCGTGGAGCAGCTCTCCGTCGGCCGCAACACCGTGCGGGAGGCCGTCCGCGCCCTGGTGCACACCGGGATGCTCGAACCCCGCCAGGGCGACGGCACCTATGTGCGCGCGAGCAGCGGTCTCGGCGCGGCGGTGCAGCGGCGGCTGCGCGAGGCGGGCGACCTGGAGGCGTACGAGGTGCGGGCGTCCCTGGAGCGGGACGCCGCGCGGTACGCGGCCGAGCGCCGCACCCCGGAGGACCTCGACGTGCTGCGGACGGCCCTCGCCGAGCGCGGCCGGGCCTGGGAGGCCGGTGACATCGACGCGTTCATCGACGCGGACATGGCCTTCCACCGGGCGGTGGCGGACGCCGCCCACAACAGCGTCCTCGCCGATCTGTACGGGCACCTCAGCGACGCGCTGCGCTCGACCCTCCAGTCGGTGGTCGGCGCCCCGGTCCCCGAGGCCGTACGCCACCAGATCGGCGCCCACCAGGCGATCCTCGACGCCATCGAGGCGCGGGATCCGGCCGCGGCCGAGTCGGCCGTGCTCGCCCACCTGGCCGAGGGCATGGCCGCGCTGCGCGAGCGGCCGCTGGACGGCCCCGGCGCGGACGACGCGGACGCGGACACCCCCGCGTCCGCCCACTGACACCCCACCCCTTCAGGAGACACGGCATGCGCAGGGAAGCGCCCGCCGCCACGGCCACCGTGGCGCGGGACGACGACACCATCGACACGGCGCCCGGTCAGGCCCCGCACGGCCCGCACGGCGTCACCGGGCGCCGCGCCCTGTACCTCGGTCTCGGGGTCGTCCTGCTCGCCCTGAACCTGCGCCCCGCGCTGGTCGCCGTCTCCCCGCTGGCGGACGTCATCCGGGACGACAGCGGCATGTCGGCCACGGCCACCAGCCTGCTCACCGCCCTTCCCCTGCTCTGCTTCGGCCTGCTCGCGCCGGTCGCGCCGGGCCTCGGCCGCCGCTTCGGCATGGAGCGCTCGCTGTTCGGCACCATGGCGCTGATCTGCGCGGGCACCGCGCTGCGGATGCTGGACTCGGTGGTCGCCCTGTTCGCGGGCACGGTCGTCATCGGCGCGGGCATAGCCGTCGCCAACGTGCTCCTGCCCGGCCTGATCAAGCGGGACTTCCCGGGGCGCGCCGGTCTGATGACGGGCCTGTACTCGATGTCGCTGTTCGGCGGCGCCGCGCTCGCGGCCGGTGTCACGCTGCCGGTGCGGGACGCCTCGGGCATGGACTGGCGGACCACGCTCGCCTGTTGGGGCGCCCTCGCCGTGCTCGCCCTCGTGGTGTGGCTGCCGCAGGTGCGCTCGCGCACCCGCGTCGGCGCGGCGGCGGCCCGGCAGGCGGCGCACCCGGTGCGCGGCCTGTGGCGCTCGCCCCTGGCCTGGCAGGTCACCGCGTACATGGGTCTGCAGTCGCTGAACTACTACGCCGCCGCTGCCTGGCTGCCGACCCTGCTCCAGGACTCGGGGATGAGCGCGGGTGACGCCGGGTGGATGCTGTCGTTCTCGGCGCTGCTCGGCATCACGGGCTCGTTCGTGACCCCGGTGGTCGTCGGCGGGCGGCTCAGCGCGGCGCGGCTCGCGACGCTCGGCGCGGTCCTGTGCGCGGCCGGGTACGCGGGCCTCCTCGCCGCCCCGGTCGGCGGCGCGTACGTGTGGATGAGCCTGCTCGGGCTCGGCCAGGGCGCGGCGATCAGCCTCGCGCTGCTGTTCCTCGTGCAGCGGGCGCCGGACGCCCGGCACGTCGCGCAGCTGTCCAGCATGGCGCAGTGCTTCGGCTACGTCCTGGCCGCCACCGGGCCCGCCATCCTGGGCGCCGTGCACGACGTGTCCCACGACTGGACGATCCCGGTCGTCGTCCTCCTGGTGCTGCTCGTCCCGCAGGTCGTGGTGGGCCTCGGCGCGGCCCGCGACGGGCACGTGCGCGGCACGGCGTAGAGCGTGCGAACACCCCTGTGGGGCGGGCCTGTCCGGCCCGCCCCACAGGGGTTCGTACTGACGCCGGAAGGGCGTCAGGGAATCTGCTTGGTCACCTCCAGGTCGGCCGTCGGCTTGGTGACCTTGCCTCCGGGCGGTCCGGTGGTGCTGGAGTTGTTGTCACTGACCGGGTCCTTGGTCGCCGACGACACCGTGGCCGTGTTGGCGAGGTCGTCGCCGTCACCGGTGTAGGTCGCGGCGAGCTTCACCTTGAAGACCCAGCTGACCGAGGCGCCGGGCGCCAGGGTCGCCAGCGGCCCGCAGGTGACCGTGCGGCCCGCGGTGCACGGGTCGTCCGACGAGACGAAGCGCAGCGCCGTGGGCAGGACGTCGGACACCTGGACCTGTTCGGCCTGGGACGGGCCCTTGTTGGTGACCGTCAGCGTGTAGTCGAAGGTCTCGCCGGGCGCGACGGGCGTGTCCGTGGCGGGCTTCTTCACGATCGCCAGGTCGGCGGCGGGCGCCGCGACCCCGCCGTCGGGCGGTCCCGCGGTGTCGGTGTCGTTGTCGCTGCTCGGGTCGATGTTGTCGGCGGTGACGTGGGCGGTGTTCTTGATGTCGCTGCCGTCGCCCTGGTAGGCGGGGTCGACCTTCACCGTGAGGACGTACTCCACCGTCTCGCCGACCTTGAGCGGCGTCGTGCGCCGGCAGTTCACGACCTGCCCGGAGACCGTGCAGCCCGCGGGCGACGAGGAGACGTACGACAGGCCCGCGGGCAGGTCGTCGGTGAGCTTGACGTTGTAGGCGTCGGCCGAGGGGCCCTGGTTGGTGACGGTGATCTTGTAGTCGAAGGTCTCGCCGGGGCGCGGCGCGGTGTCGCCGACGGCGGTCTTGGTCACGGCCAGGTCGGCCGTGGGCTTGTTGACCTTGCTGCCCGGCAGGCCCGCTTCGGCGCTGGTGTTGTTGGCCGGGACGGGGTCCGCCGTGTCCGATGAGACGGTCGCGGTGTTGCGGATGTCGCTGCCGTCGCCGGTGTACTCCGAGTCGAGCCGGACGGTGAACGTCCACGTCTTCGACGCGCCCGGTTCGAGGACGGCCTGCGGCCCGCAGGTGACCTCCTGCCCGGAGGCGGTGCAGCCGTCCGCCGAGCCCACGAAGGCGAGGCGCGCGGGCAGGGTGTCGGTCGCCTTCGCGTCGAGCGCCCGGGAGGGTCCGTCGTTGGTGGCGGTCACGGCGTACTCGAAGGTCTCGCCCGGCGCGATGGGCGTGGTGGTCGTGGGCTCCTTGCCCGCCCAGAGGTCGGCCCGGGGCTCGGTCACGCCGCCCGGCGGGAGCACCGCCCTGCTGGTGTTGTTGCTGAGGTCGGGGTCCTTGGAGTCGGACGTCGACGTCGCGGTGTTGCGCAGGTCGGAGCCGTCGCTCTGGTAGGCGGCGCTGAGCTTGACCCTGAACGTCCACTTCACGGAGGCGCCGGGGACGAGCTTCGCGTGCGGGCCGCACGTCACCTGCTGTCCGGACGCCGTGCAGGGGTCGGCCGACGACACGAACGTGACGCCGTCGGGCAGCGTGTCGGTGGCCTTCACGTTGCGGGCGTCCGAGAGACCGGCGTTGGAGGCCTCGATCTCGTACTCGTACTCCTCGCCGGGCACGATCGGCCCGGTGCCGAGGGCCGTCTTCACGGTCGAGACGTCCGACTCGGGCGTGAAGGGCCCGGGCGGCTTGACCGGGTCCGGCTTGTTGTTCTCCGGGTCGGGGTCGGTGGCGTCCGACGTGCCCGACGCGCTGTTGCCGAGGTCCGAGCCGTCGCCGTCGTAGGAGGAGCTCAGCCGGGCGAGGAACGTCCACTTCTTGGTCTGGCCCACGCCGAGCTGCGGCTCCGGGCCGCAGGTCACCGTGCGGCCGCTGGCCGAACAGCCGTCGGCGGACGAGACGAACGACATGCCCTCGGGCAGGGTGTCCGACGCCGTCACGTTGCGGGCCACCGAAGGCCCGTTGTTCTTGGCCGTCAGCGTGTACGTGATCAGTCCGCCGGGCGGTGTGTCCGCCCGGCCCGCCGCGGGCAGGGAGCGGCTCAGCTCCGTGGTCACCCGCGGCGCGGCGCCGGACCGCGCCGCCGCCCGCGCCGGGTCCTGGCCGGACCACTGCGGCAGCGCGCAGACCAGCGCGGCGACCGCCACGCCCACGAGGGCGCGTCGGCGATGTCGTGTCGTACTCATCTCACATCGGTTCCGTTCGTGCTCCGGTCGCGTACACCGCTGTACGGACGCGCAAAGGGGAGGTGTCCCGCCACCGCGGCGGGACCCGTCATGCGGGGGTGTTCTCGGCCGTCTTGCCGAATTCGAGGTCGGCGGTCGGCGGCTTGACCTTGCCGCCGGGCACGGTGGCGCTGCCGCTGTTGTTGCCGGTGTCGGGGTCGGCGGTGTCGGCGTCGGCCGTGGCGACGTTGAGGACGTCCGTGCCGTCGCCGCTGTAGTCGGCGTTGAGCCGCACCCGGAACGTCCACGACACGGAGGCTCCCGGCGCCAGGGTCGCGACCGGTCCGCAGCTGACCGTGCGACCCGACAGCGTGCAGGCGTCGGCGGACGACACGAAGGCGAGCGAGGTCGGCAGGGGGTCCGTGACCTTGACGGCGCGGGCGACGGACGGGCCCTTGTTGGTGACCGTCACCGTGTACGCGTACTCCTCGCCCGGGGCGATCTGCGCGGTGGTCGTCGTCTTCTTGACGGTCGCGAGGTCGGCGGCGGGCGCCCGCACCCCGCCGGGCGGCGTGGCCTCCGTACTGGTGTTGTTCGCCGTGTTCGGGTCGGTGACGCCGTGCGTGACCTTCGCGACGTTGCCGAGATCGGAGCCGTCGCCCTGGTACGCGGCGTCGAGCTTGACGCGGAACGTCCAGGACACCGAGGCGCTCGCGGCCAGCCTGCCCCTGGTGGGGCAGGTGACGGTCTGTCCGGACGCGGTACAGCCGTCGGCGGAGGACACGAACGTCAGGCCGGTCGGCAGGGTGTCGGTGACCTTGACGTCGGTGGTGTCGGAGGGCCCGTTGTCGCGGACGGTGATCCGGTACTCGAACTCCTCACCGGGGCGCACCGGGCCCTTGCCGACACCCTCCTTGACGATCGACGCGTCGGCTCGCGCCGTGACGGTCGTGGAGGCGGTCGCCGTGTTGTCGGCCGGGTCGGTGTCGGTCCGGTCGCCGGGGGCGATGACGGTCGCCGTGTTGGTCAGGGTCGTCGGCTGGGCCGGGGCGGTGCCGGTGACGGTGTAGGTCACGGTGCCGCTGCGGGCCAGGTCGGCGGTGGTGTCGAGGGGGCCGGTGCCGGAGGCCTTGCCGCAGGCGCTGCCGCTGCTCGCCGAGCACGTCCACGTCACGTCGGTGAGCCCGGGGGCGGCGTCCTTCACGGCCGCGCCGGTGACCGCGTTGGCGTCGCTGTTGGTGACGGTGACGGTGTACGTGAGGGGTCTGCTCCCGGCCGCGGCGGTGGCGGGCTTGCCGGACGTGGCGATGCTGAGGTCCGTCGGGACGTTGATCTTGAGGTCGCCGATCTCGTGGTTGTTCGTGGCGCCGCCGGTGCCCGCGGAGAAGCCGACGCGCAGGGTGGACGGAAGGGCGGGCTGACCGGTGACGGTCGACACGTCGAAGTCGCTGATGACCTTGGTGAAGTCGGTGCCGGGTCCCGAGTCGGACCAGACCGACACAAGGAGCTTGCCGCCTTGGGGCTGCACGGTGACCCGCACGGTGCGGAAGTTGGCGCGGCTGCCCGTCTCGACCGTGCTGCCGGGACCGCTGGCCGCCGTGCCGTACTTGTAGCCGGAGGTGCCGTTGCCGCCGCCGCGCAGCACGATCTTGTTGGCCTGGGTGCCGGGGCCGCTCGCCCCGGTCATGCTCGCCGAGAAGTTGCCGAACTCGTCGATGCCGACGCCGAGGAACGCGCCGGGCACGCCGTTGCTCGTGCAGCGCGACGCGGTGCCTGAGCAGGCGTAGCCGAGGGCGCCGCCCAGCGCTCCGGTGCCGGTGGCCGCCGAACCGTCGGCGAGGAAGAACGCCATTCCGTCGCCGCGCTTGCCGTCGAAGGCGGTGCCGCCGTAGGTGGCGTAGGTGAACTCGGCGACGATGCCGAGGCTCGTGGGGAACGAGTCCTTCATCTGCCACGAACCGGCCTTGGACGTCTGGGCGGGGGTGAGCCGCAGCCAGCCGTTCTGATAGGTGGCGCTGCCCGTGGCGGTGCCCAGGTCGTTGCCGTTGTCGAAGCTCTCGTGGACCGGGAAGGCCAGCTCCGCCCGCGCGAGGGAGGCCGCCGCCGGGGCGAGCGCCCCGCAGAGCAGGGCGCCGAGCGCGAGCAGCAGGGCGGCGAGCCGTCGCGGGCCCGCCGGGTGCCGGGAGGTCGTCATCGCCGCGGCCCCTCCCCCGCCCCGCGGCGCCGCACGGCCGCCACCAGGAGGCCGCCGCAGGTCACCGCCGCGCCCGCGACCCAGCCGAGCCAGGCGGGCACCTCACGGCCGGTGTCCGGCAGTTCGCCGTGGTCGCCGGTCCTGACGTACACCGTGTACGGCGGGTTCTGGTTGTCGCTCGGGTCCGGGTCCTTCGTCGTGGAGGTGACCGTGGCGACGTTCTCGATCCTGCCGAGGTGGCGGGTCTGCGCCGTCGCCACGCGGACGGTGAGCGCGTACGAGACCGAAGCGCCCGAGGCGAGCCGGTCGGGGCCCGGGCAGACGACGAGGCGTCCGCCGCCGTCCGGGGCGCAGCCGTCCGGGGAGCCGACGAAGCGCAGGCCCGCGGGCAGCGGGTCGGTCACCCGAAGGCCGCGCGCCGTGCCGGGACCGTTGTTGTGCACGGTGATCCGGTACGTGAAGGTCTCGCCGGGCCGCACCCAGGAGCGGCCGTCGGGCAGCACGGCCGTCTTGGTCAGCGACAGGTCGGCGCGGGCCCAGTCCGGCGGAACGGGCAGGCCGGTCACGGACGTGGTGTTGTTGCTCGCGTCGGGGTCGCGGGTCTGCGAGGACACCGAGGCCAGGTTCACGATGTCCCGGCCGTCGCCCTCGTAGTCGTCGGCGAGGCGCACGGTCACCACCCAGGTGTGGGACGCGCCGACGGCCAGCTCCGGCAGGGGGCCGCAGGTGACGGTCCGTCCGCTCGCGGTGCAGCCGTCCGCCGACGAGACGAAGACGAGGGCGTCCGGGAGCCGGTCCTGGACCGTGACGCCGACGGCCTGCGAGGGGCCGTGGTTGACGGCGGTGATGCGGTAGTCGTACACGCCGTCCGGCGCCGGGGCCGAGCCCGCGGCGCGCCGCTCCGGGCCCGCCCCGGGGCGCGAGCGGACCTCCAGGTCGGCCCTGGCGGCCGACGCCGGGCGGCCGCGGTGCTTGCGGGCTTCCGGGGACCGCGACGGCGGCGGGGCGGACGCCCGTGGGGTGGTGCGCCCGGGCTCCGCCTCGTCGCGCGGAACCGGCGGGTCGTGCGGGGCGCGCGGGGCGCGCGGGGGCGGGCCCGTCCGCGCGGGGGCCGCGGCCGACCGGGCGGGCGAAGCCTCGCGGGGCAGCGCCTGCGGGCCCTGCCGCGGCGTGCCCGTGCCCGTGCGGGACGCCGAGGCCGAGGGCACCGGCGTAGCGGCGGGCGTGCCCGAGGGGGCGGCCGATGCCGCCGGGGTCGGCGAGGCGGACGCGGGCAGGGACCCCGAGGGCGAGGGCGACGCGCCCGCGCTGGGTGACGCGGCGTCACCGGAGGGCGGGGGCGGGGGCGCGGACGCGGATGCGGGCGCGGACGCGGACGACGCGGACGCGGACGGCGGCACCTCGGCGGCCGCCGAGCCGGTCGCCGAGCCGGACACCGGACCTGATGCCTGACCTGCCACCGGACCTGACGCCGGGCCAGGCGGCGCGCTCGACGGCGACGGAGTCGGCGAGGCCGCGAGGGCGGCCGCCGTGACCGCCGCGGCGGGCGGCGCGACCAGGGCCGCCGCACCGGCCGCGAGGGCCACCGCGCCGCGCGGCCAACGGCGCGCGGCCGGGCGCCGTCCGAGGTTGTGTTGCATCGAGAGACCCCTTCGCATCGGGCACGGCAAGACGGCACTGGCACCGTTCCGGTCCGGCCGAAACGCAAGATCTGTTTATCCGACTTTTCCCGCTTTGAGATGATCAAGGGATGCGAACGAGTGAGAACGGATCACCGAACAGCCCAGCGAGAGCCCCGCCCTGAGGCTCCGTGAGGCCCCGCGAGGGGGCGGAATACGACGAGACCCCGGGCCGTGGGGCCCGGGGTCTCGTCGGTGCGGGAGTGGCGGACGGCGGCGGCTAACGCACGGTCAGCTCCGTGATGCCCGGCCGCTCCTCGGCCCCGGGCTCGCCGCGCACCGTCACCCGCACGTACCGGGCGAGCCGCGGGGAGTCGGCCGTCCGGTACCAGTGCCGCCCGTCGAGGGAGACCTCGACGTCGTGGGACACCGGCTCGGTCCCGGTCCACGTCGGCGTGACCCCACCGACCCGGACGGGCTCGCCCAGGTCCGCCGTGAGGGCGCCGGTCGCCTTGTCCGGCACCCAGGCGGTGGCCGTGTTGCCGTCGACGGCGGCGCCCGCGTACATGCCGGGCTCCTCCGACGACGCCTTCGCGGCGACGCACCGGGCCGCGTTGTCGGTGGGCGCGAGGTCGGGGCGCCGGGTCTTGAGGACGACCGGCGCGCCCTCGCTGACGATCTGCTCGCCCTGCGGCGTGTCGAGCGTCATCGGCTTCCCGCCGGTGAGCCGCACCGTGGTGCGACGGGCGCCGATCTCGATGTCGTACGTACGGCCCTGCCAGGTCAGGCCGCGCAGCGCGACGCCCTCGTCGAACTGCGGGGGCAGCATCGGGTCGAGGCGGAGCCGGTCCTCGCGCATGCGCATGCCGGTCAGGCCCTGCGTGAAGGTCTGCAGGAAGCCGCCCTTGCCGGTGAGGAAGTCGTGCGCGGGCGAGCCCGACAGCGGGTCCTCGGCCCCGGCCTTGTCCCCGCGCGCCTCGGAGAACTGCGCGAACGGGCCGCGCACGAAGGGCTTGATGGAGCGCTCCATGTACGTGTACGTGGAGCAGCCCGGCTCGCCGATCCCGGCGGCGTCGACGGCGTGCACCGAGTCCGTCATGGCGGGGCCGTCGGGGTCGGTGCGCTGCGCGTAGTAGTCGAGCGTGGCGGCCGCGGCGCCCTCGGGCATCCGCCACTCCAGCGGATACATCAGCAGGACCGTGTCGGCCTGCTTGATCTTGCCGCCCCGGTAGCCGTCGTACTGCTCGAAGACCTTGCGCCGGGCGTCGTACGGGATGCGGATCTTGTCGGCGACGCGCGTCCAGGAGGCGGGGGCCCGCTCGCCGATGAGGGCCGCGGCGCGCGTGGCGTGGCGCAGCGCGGTGACGGCGCCCGCGTTGGTGAACACCGCGTCGTCGACGCCGTTGCTGTACTCGTCGGGGCCCGCGGTGTCCTTGATCGAGTAGCTGCCGTCGGCGTTGCGGCTGACCCGGCCCGCCCAGAACTCGGCGATGCCCTTCAGCACCGGCCAGCCGCGCTCGCGCAGCCAGGTGGTGTCCTTGGTGGCCAGGTAGTACTGCCAGGTCGCCAGGGAGACGTCGGACTGGAGGTGGATCTGCGTGCGGCAGTGCGGCGGGTCGACGCTGTGGCACTCCTTGGCGAGGTTGCCCGAACTGCCGCTGTTCCAGGGGTAGAAGAGCCCCTTGTAGCCGAGGGAGCGGGCGTTGGCGCGGGCGGCCGCGCGGGTGCGGTAGCGGTAGTCGACGACGGACCTGGCGAGCTCGGGCCGGGTGGCGAGCAGCCCCGGGTACATCCAGGTCTCGGCGTCCCAGAAGATCAGGCCCGCGTAGTTGTCGCTGGTCAGGCCCGCCGGGGCGATGCTGTTCGCGGCGCCCTCGCGGGTGCTGGAGAGCAGCCCGTACTGGGCGGAGCGCACCCACGTCTGCCAGTCGCGCCGCCCCGGCACCTCGATGTCGCTGCGCCAGAGGCGGGCCCAGGCGGCGGTGTGGGCGCGCAGCAACGCGTCCCAGCCGCGCGCCGCGGCGCGGCGGGCGGCCGCGGTGGCGTCCTCGCGCGGCGCGCGCGAGGTCAGGGCGGTGTCGACGCCCACGTACTTGGTGAGTTCGTAGGTCCGGCCCGCGCGCACCGGCAGGGTGAGGCTCTGCCGTGCGGTCAGCCCGCGGGCGGGGGCCGCCCTGCGCTCCCGGGCGTCGTGCACACCGCGCCCGGCGCGCAGGGTGGAGGCGACGGCGCCGTCGACCTTCGTGCCGTCCGTGCGGAAGGCGACGTCCATGGCGGGTCCGGAGCGGCCGTGCCGGTCGCCGCCGGTCCGGTCCCCGCCGCCGGTCTGCCGCACGCGCCGGGCGCCCCGGCCGTCGACGAGGTCGGTGACGGTCGCCTCGCCGCTCCAGTGCGGCCGCACCAGCAGGCGTACGGCGCCGACGTGCGGGTTCGCGCGGTCGGCGACCACCTCGTAGGTCAGGTCGGTCCTGCGGCCGTCGGCGGCGGTCCAGGTCAGGGTGGTCCGCACGAGGCCGCAGCGCATGAGGAGACGCTGCCGATAGGCGGAGACGCGGCCGGGCGGCGTCGAAGAGTTGAAGGTGTCGCCGCGCTCCCCGCCGGTGGTGACGGTGAGCGGGGTCCAGGTGGGAAGGGCGGCGACGGCCTGCCGGTCCGCCGCGGTACGCGGATGGTGGGCGTACAGACCCGACACGAAGGAGCCGTCGTAGCGCGGGGTGTACAGCGGCCAGCCGGTCTTGGCCTCGCTGTCGGTGTACCCGGCGCCGTTGGGCGGGACGCGCTGCCCCAGATAGCCGTTGCCGACGAAGGCGTGGTGGGAGTCCTTGGGGTCGATGCGGGTGCTGTCGAGGGACCAGCCCTCGCCCGTGGGGCAGTTGGCGGGCGTGGCGGTGGACGCCGCGCGCCGCTCCGGCTGCGAGCTGGCGGTGGGCGGGACGGCGGCGAGGAGCACCCCGGCGAGCGCCGCCGCGGACAGACGGGCGGCGCGGGACCGCGTGACCAGGGAGTACGTCATTGTTCTCCGTCATGGTGATCTGCGAGGGTCCACGGACCATAAATTTTGTGAACGAGTCACGTCAATATCCGCGCACCATCAATCAAGTCCTTAAGTCAAGAGGGGGAGATTGCGCCATCCGGCCCCCGTCGGTCCGCCCGCCACGCGTTCGGCCCGCCGCCGGAGCCGGGTAGCCTCCCCCGGGCCCGGACCGTCCGACGCCCTTGCTGCCGCCCGGAGTTCACCCGTGACCGACGTGCGCACCATCGACTACCACACCGCAGGCGAGCCCTTCCGCATCGTGCGCGAGGGGCTGCCGCCGATCCCCGGCGACACCGTCGCCGAGCGCTTCGCCACCGCCGTCGGCGCGGGCGGCGCTCCCACCGCGCCGCGCCGCGGGCCGCTCGACGACGTCCGCCGGCTGCTGGTCCGCGAGCCCCGGGGCCACTCCGGCATGTACGGCTGTTTCGTGATCCCCGCCGACGACGAAGGCGCCCACTTCGGCGCCCTGTTCTGGCACAAGGACGGGTACTCGACGGCCTGCGGCCACGGCACGATGGCGCTCGGCGCCTGGGCCGTCGACGAGGGGATCGTGGCCGCGCCCGCCGACGGCTCCGTCCAGGTCCGCGTCGACGTGCCGTCCGGGCGCGTCGCCGCCACCGTGCACCGGGCGGGCGGCCGCACGACGGGCGTCACCTTCCGGAACGTGCCCGCCCGCGTCACCGCGCGCGGCGTGCGCGTCAGCACCGGGGCGGGCCCCGTCGACGCCGCCCTCGTCCACGCCGGGGCGTGCTACGCCTCCGTGCCCGCCGCCGCGCTCGGGCTCACCGTGGACCGCGCGACGCTGCCCCGCCTCGTCGCCGCGGGGCAGGAGATCCGGTCCGCCCTCGCCGGCCACCCCGGCAGCCTCGACCCCGCGCGCCCCCATCTGTCGGGCGTCTACGGCGTCGTCTTCCACGAAGAGCTGCCGCGCCGCCCCGAGGGGCCCGTCCAGCGCAACGTCACCGTCTTCGCCGACGGGCAGTTCGACCGCTCCCCGTGCGGCTCGGGCACGTCGGCCCGGCTCGCCCTGCTCGCCGCCGACGGGCTGCTCGCCCCGGACGAGGTGCTGCGCCACGAGTCGATCGCGGGCACGGTCTTCACCGGCCGCGCGCTCCCCGCCACGGGCCCGGGTACGGTCACGGAGACCACCGGCCGGTCCTTCCGCACCGGGGAGCACCGCTTCGTCCTCGACCCGCACGACGAGCTGCCGGAAGGGTTCCTGCCCTAGAGCCCGCCCGGGGCCGCGCCCGCGCCGCGCCTCAGCCGGTGCGCAACCCGTCGAGCAGCCGCTCCAGGGCGGCCTGGGTGCGGGCCAGGTCCTCCGGGTCCGTCGAGGAGGCCAGCCACAGAGCCGCCTCGTTCATCGCGCCCGACAGCAGGTGGGACAGCGGGGCGACGGGCTGAGGACTCAGCACTCCGCTGTCGACGAGGTCGGCGAGCGCGTCGTCGAGGTGCCGGACGGAGGCGGCTTCGTCCATGGCCCGCCACGCGCTCCAGCCGAGCACCGCGGGCCCGTCGACGAGCATGACGCGCTGGACCTCGGGCGCGGCGGTCGCGGCGAGGAACGCCCGGCAGCCGGCCGTGAGCCGCGCCCAGGGGTCGCCGTGCGCGTCGGCCGCGTCGGCGACGCGGCGGCCCACCTCCTGCTGCACCTCCTCCAGGACCGCGCGGAAGAGATCGGCCTTGTCCGTGAAGTGGTGGTACAGCGCGCCCTTGGTGACCTCCGCGGAGCGGACGATCTCCGCGAGGCCCACGGCCGCGTATCCACGGGCGGCGAAGAGCCGCCGCCCTTCCGCCACGAGCCGCCCGCGCGTGTGCTCCCGCTGCCGGGCCCGGATGCCCTGCTCCGCCATCAGCCCTCCCTCGCATTGACATACCGATGGTACGCGAATAGGTTCGTTCGCATACCGATGGTATGCGAACTAGGGGGTCCAGATGAAACTGACCGGCTTCTACCCCGCGATCGGCACCGCGCGACTGCGGGAGTCCCACGCCTTCTACACCCGACTCCTCGGATTCGAGACGGCTTTCGAGGCCGACTGGTACGTGAGCCTGCGGCGCCCGGGCGACTCCCCCTACGAGCTGGCCCTGCTCGACCACACCCACTCGACGATCCCGGAGGGCTTTCGCGCCCCCGCGCGGGGCCTGCTCCTCAACTTCGAGGTGGAGGACGTGGACGCGGAGTGGGAGCGGCTCGTCGTCCGCGGCGGCCTGCGCCCCGAACTCGCCCTCCGCAGCGAGGACTTCGGTCAGCGCCACTTCATCGTGGCCGACCCGAACGGCGTCCTGATCGACGTCATCACCCCCATCGCCCCGGCGGGTGAGTTCGCCGCACAGTACGTCGACGACTGAGTCCGGCCCGGCCGGGTCCGGCCACCGCGACGATGCCGACGAGCAGCCGGGCGGGGTCGCCGCCCACGCCAAAGGTGCCGCGCCGGCGGTAGGGTGGAAACTGTCATCCATGTCAGGTTCCCGCGCGGCCGCGGACCTGTGACGGCGAGCGAGGTGGACGATGCGGATCGGCGAACTGTCCCGGCGCACCGGGGTGAGCGAACGCTCCCTGCGCTACTACGAGAAGCAGGGGCTGCTGGCGGCCGAGCGCACGCCCGGCGGCCACCGCGAGTACGCCGACAGCGCGGTCGACCGGGTCATCCGCATCCAGGAGCTGTTCGCCGCGGGCCTGTGCAGCTCGAAGATCGTGCATCTGCTGCCCTGCATCCGGGACACGGACGGGGGGCCTTCCGAGACGGCGACCCCGTTCCTGGTGGCCCAGCTCAGCGAGGAGCGGGACCGCATCAACCGCATGATCGGCGATCTGGTGCGGTCCCGCGACATCCTGGACGAGGTGATCGAGGCGGCGACCGGCTGAGCCGGCACGCCACCCCGCCGCCCCGCCGGCCCTCCGGCCGCCCGCGCCCGGAGCGGCCCCGGCCGCCTCCGGGTCACCTCCGCCAGAACAAGTGGTGCGTCACCCCGCTCGGGCTCGGCACGACGTCGAGGTGGTACCGGTCGAGCAGTTCGTCGGGCGACTTCCAGAGCCGGGACCCGCACCCCAGCTCCACCTGTGAGACCGCCACGTGCAGAGTGTCGACGAGGCCCGCGTCGAGGAACTCCCGGATGGTGGCGGCCCCGCCGCCGAGCCGCACGTCCTTGCCCCCCGCCGCCTCCTTCGCCCGCTCCAGGACGGCGGCCGGATCGTCGTCCACGAAGTGGAACGTGGTGTCGGAGAGGGTGAACGAAGGGCGCGGGTGGTGCGTCATGACGAACACCGGCGTACGGAACGGGGGTTCGTCGCCCCACCAGCCGCGCCAGTCGAGGTTCTCCCAGGGGCCGCGCTGGGGACCGAACTTGTTGCGGCCCATGATCTCGGCGCCGATGCCCCGCGCGTAGTCCCGCGTGAAGTAGTCGTCAAGGCCGCGGCTCCCGCCGGGGTCCGTGCGCATCGGCCAGCTTGCCGTGGCACCGGCCCAGGCGAACATGGCCCCGGGGTCGGCGTGGCCGAAGGGCCGCTCCAGGCTCTGGTCCTCCCCCGCGCCGAATCCGTCCCGCGAGACGTTGAAGTTCTGCACTCTCAACAGCTGACCCATGGGTCCCTCCAGTGTCGTCGACACGGGTGAGACTCCCCAGCCCTCAAGAACTCATCGGCCGCGGCCGGGCCCGTTGACCCGCGCGCACTAGCTGGGACCCCAGCCGTCCCCGAGGAGCGCGAAGGCGGCGTCCAGCGCGCGCTCGGGATCGTCAGCGCGCAGGGCGAACGCCGATGCCTCCAGGGCGAAGTGGGCGAAGGCGGCGCACCGGTAGTCGTCGGGCCGGGCGCCGGTGGACTCGGCGACGGCGCGGGCGAGGGCGTCCTGGTGGCGCATCCACATGCGGTGCCCGTACGCGCTCAGGGCCGGAGTGTCGTTGACCAGACGCAGGAAGGCGGCGAACCGCGCGTCCCCGCCACCGGCGTCGATCCGTACCCGCTTGACGTACGCGCACAGCGCCTCGGGGACGCCCTGCCCTTCCGGCCGGTCGCGGACGGCGGCGACGAGCCCGGCCTCCTGCTCGGTGTCCTCGTCGAAGACGAGCGCTTCCTTGGTGGGGAAGTACTTGAGCAGCGTGGTGGTCGACACGTCCACGGCGTCCGCGATGTCGCGGATGGTGACGTCGTCGTAGCCGCGGTCGAGGAACAGGGCCAGGGCCGTGTCGGCGAGGGCGCGGCGGGTGGCGGCCTTCTTGCGCTCGCGGCGCCCGGCGGTGGCAGTCATGTCTGCATCTTACAGAAACACCACTGAGGCAAAAAGTTGTGTCGTTGCACTTTCTGTATGAGTGTGTTTTTGTGGCCGCGCGCTCCTCACCGCACCGCGCGCTCCTCACCCCGCGATCCGCACCGCGCGCTCCACACCTTGAGAGAAGGCACCTCCATGAACGCCACCGTCCCCCGCATCGCGATCGTCGGAGCCGGGCCCGGCGGGCTGATCTGCGCCCGCGTCCTCCAGCGGCACGGCATCCCCGTCACGGTCCACGACCTCGACGCCTCTCCCGCAGCCCGGGACCAGGGCGGCACCCTGGACATGCACCCCGGCACGGGCCAAGCCGCCCTGCGCGCCGCCGGCCTGCTCGCCGACTTCCTCGCCCTGGCCCGGCCCGAGGGGCAGCAGATGCGCGTGGTCGGCGCCGACGGCCGGATCGTGTTCGACGGCACCCCGCCCGAGGCCGACACCTCCGAGGGCACCCCCGAGATCGACCGCGGGCGACTGCGCGGCCTGCTCCTCGGCTCCCTCGCACCCGGCACCGTGCGCTGGGGCCACCGGCTCACCCGCGTCGAGCCTGTCGGCGACGGCGTCCACCGGCTGCGCTTCGCCGACGGCACGAGCACCGACGCCGACCTCGTCATCGGCGCCGACGGCGCCTGGTCGAAGGTCCGCCCGCTCCTGACGGGCGCGCTGCCCCGCTACACCGGAGTCACCTTCGTCGAGACCGGCTTCGACGACGTCGACACCCGCCACCCGCGCCTCGCCGCCCTCACCGGCGCGGGCACCATGATGGCCCTCCACGACCGGCGGGGCTTCGTCGCCCAGCGCAACAGCGGCGGACACATCCGCGTGTACGTGGCCCTGCGCGCCGACGAGGACTGGCATCGGCGGGCGGGCGTCGACCTCGCCGACACCGCCGCCGTGCGCGCCGCCCTCCTGAGCCAATTCACCGGCTGGAGCGACCGGCTGCTCGGCTTCATCACCGACACCGACACGGGCTACGTCAACCGGCCTCTGTACGCGCTGCCCGTCCCCCACATCTGGAAGCCGACGCCCGGCCTCACGCTCCTGGGAGACGCCGCCCACCTCATGGCGCCGTTCTCCGGCGTGGGCGCCAACCTCGCCATGCTCGACGGCGCGGACCTGGCCCGGGCCCTCATCGACCGCACCACCGTCGAACAGGCGGTCGCCGCCTACGAGAAGGTCCTCCTGCCGCGGTCCGCCGAAGCCGCCGAAGGAGCGGCCGGGGCCGTCGACGACGCCTTCGGCCCCGACGGCGCGGAGCGGGTCCTCGCCCATCTGACCGGGGCCCGGTGACCCCCGCGGCGCCCCGTATCGGCGGCGGCTCAGAGCACGGGCGCGCGCGGGCCGTTCGGCGCCTCCAGGCGCCCGTCCACCACGGACCGGGCCACCTCGGCCACCTCGTCCTGCGCCAGCTGCCGGTAGCCGTCCTCGGTGACCAGGCACACGCGCGGGAACAGACGGCGGGTGAGGTCGGGCCCGCCCGTGGCCGAGTCGTCGTCCGCGGCGTCGTACAGCGCCTGCACGGCGGCCAGGACGATGTCGGCCTCGGACATGCCCGGGCGGTAGAGCTTCTTCAGCGAGCCGCGGGCGTAGACCGAGCCCGAGCCGGTGGCGGCGGTCTCCCGCTCCTCGTTGCGCCCGCCCGTGACGTCGTACGAGAAGACGCGGCCCACGCCCTTGTCCAGGTCGTACCCGGCGAACAGCGGGACGACGGCCAGACCCCGCAGCGCCATGCCGAGATTGCCGCGGACCAGCGTGGTGAGGCGGTTCGCCTTGCCGGGCAGGGACAGGGCGGTGCCCTCGATCTTCTCGTGGTGCTCCAGTTCGAGCTGGAAGAGCTTGACGAGTTCGACGGCGATGCCCGCCGTGCCCGCGATGGCTATCGCGGAGTACCCGTCGGCGGGGAAGACCTTGTCGTACTCGCGGTGCGCGATGACGTTGCCCGCCGTGACGCGGCGGTCGCCCGCGACCAGGACGCCGTCCGCGTACGTGGCCGCGACGATGGTGGTGCCGTGCGGCGCCTCGAAGCCGTCGTGCGGGGCGGGCAGGGCGCGGTGGGCGGGCAGCGCGTCGGGCGCGTGCGCCGCGAGGAAGTCCACGAAGGACGAGGTCCCGGGCGCGAGGAAGGCGGGCGGCAGACCACCAGTGCCGTGCGGACCGGAATTCATGCGCGCGCCTCCCGTACCTGCCGACGGATCTCGCGACGCACCCTACCCGCGACCCCAATCGGGTAACCCCGGCCGTGAGTTGACCCCGCGGGACCGGCCCACGACGCGCGGGCGAAACGCGTGCCCCGTACAACCCTGGTACCCCATCCTTGGTCGAACAGGGCGCCGGAGGCACGGAACGGGCCTTTCCGGACCCTCCCCGCGCCGTCCTTCCCCACCTTTCCTCAACGGGAGCCTTTCTTGCGCAAGAACCGTTCGGCCGCGCTCACCGCGGCCTCCTTCCTGCTGCTCACCGGCGCGGGTGTGGCCGCCGCCCCCGCCGCGCTCGCGGGCACGCCGGGCAGCACGCACGCCAACGACCGCAACAGCGACTACAACGGCGACGGCCACGAGGACCTGCTGGTCGGCGCGCCCGGCGCGACCGTCGAAGGGCACGAGGGCGCCGGGCTCGTCACCGTGCAGTACGGCTCGTCGCGGGGCATCGGCACCACCCGCGTGGCCCGCCTCAGCGAGGCCTCCACCGGCGGCGACGGCACGCCCGAGGCGGGCGACGGCTTCGGCACCACCGTCGCCAGCGGCGATCTGAACTCCGACGGCTACGACGACGCCGTGATCGCCGCACCCGGCGAGGACGTCGACGGGCAGCGCGACGCGGGCCGCGTGACGATCTTCTGGGGCACCAAGCAGGGCCTCAGGCCGGGCCTCAGCGACTGGATCGAGGCCGAGGAGCCGCGCGCGGGCGAGCGGTTCGGCACCGGGGTCGCCGCCGCCCGGTTCAGCGGCGCGACCGAGGGCGACGTCCTCGCGATCACCGACCGCGACGAGCTGGACACCTACACCTACGGCGACCAGCCGCACATACCCGCAGACCGGCCGTTCCTGCGGCAGTCGTCCCAGCGCCTGACCGGAGCCGCCGGGGCGCGCGCCGCCGCGCGCCGCGTCGTGCTGCCCAAGTCGCTGACCACCGGGGACTACGACGACAACGGCTTCGCCGACCTCGTGGTCTCCGGTGTGACGGCGGGCGGCGAACCCGGGCACGGCTGGTCGACGTACTACTCCGGCCACGCCGAGGGCCTCACCAAGGAGCGCGAGCTGCGCGGCGGGCCCGTCGCCGCCACCGGAGACATCGACGGCGACGGCTTCGACGACCTGGTGACCGGCGAGCCCGACTCCCCCGACGACGGCGGCGAGACGCTGACCGGCGGGCTCGTCGGCGTCCGCTACGGCAGCGCGAACGGCCCCTCGCCGACGGTGAAGTGGTGGACCCAGGGCACCGCGGGCGTCCCCGGAATCGTGGAGAAGGGCGACCGCTGGGGCGCCGACCTGTCGGTGGACGACACGAACCGCGACGGCTACGCGGACGTCGCGATCGGCGCGCCCGGCGAGGACGTCGGGGCGGTCCGGGACGCGGGCGCGGTGTGGGTGCTGCGCGGCACGCGGGGCGGCCTGACCGCGCGTGGCGTCGCCTCCTGGACGCAGAACACCGACGGCGTCCCCGGGTTCGCCGAGAAGGGCGACCGGTGGGGCGCCCAGGTGCGGCTCGCGGACCCGAACCGCGACGGCCGCTTCGACCTGATCGCGTCGGCGCCGGGCGAGAACGCCGGTGACGGGGTCGCGTGGTTCCTCCCGGGCACCAGGGGCGGCGTCACCGCCGCCGGGTCCTGGACGTTCGGCGTGAAGACGCTGGGAGTGCCCGTCAGCGGGGCCGCGTTCGGTACGGCGGTCGACGAGTAGCGCACGCCTCAGGCGACGGGCCGAGGGCCCGGCCCGTCGCCAGGGTGCCGCGGGCGTAAGGCAGTTGGTCCGCACCGACTGCTGACCGACTGCTTGACGGCCCTATTCCGCTTGCCTTAAACCAAGTAGAGGCACCGCAGGGCTGTGAGCGCTCTCAGCGTTCACTTCCCGACGCTTGATTGTCATGCGCACTCCCCCACGCGAAGCGATGTGATGACAGTGCTTCCCCCCGCGCTCCCTCGCCGTCTCCCCCACGGCCGCCCCCACCGCCTCCCCCTCCACCGACGCGGCGCGGCGCTCGGCGCGCTCGCCGCGGCCTGCTGCGCCCTCGCCGTGGCCCCCGCCGCGGCATCGGCCCCGCCCGCGCCGCGTCCCGCCGCCCTCGCGTTCTCCGACGACTTCGACGGGCCCGCGGGCGCGGCGGTCGACGGCGGCAAGTGGCAGCTGGAGACCGGCGACAACGTCAACAACCACGAGCGGCAGTACTACACCTCCGGCAACAAGAACGCCGCCCTCGACGGCCAGGGCAACCTGGTCATCACCGCGCGCAAGGAGAACCCAGCCAACTACCAGTGCTGGTACGGCCGTTGCGAGTACACCTCCGCGCGGCTGAACACCGCGGGCAGGTTCACGCAGGCGTACGGGCACGTCGAGGCCCGGATGAAGGTGCCCAGGGGCCAGGGCATGTGGCCCGCGTTCTGGATGCTCGGCACCGACATCGGCAGTGTGGGCTGGCCGAACTGCGGTGAGATCGACATCATGGAGAACGTCGGCTTCGAGCCCGGCACGGTCCACGGCACGCTGCACGGCCCCGGCTACTCCGGCTCCGGCGGCATCGGAGCGGCGTACACGCTGCCCGGCGGCGAGGCGTTCGCGGACAAGTTCCACACCTTCGCCGTGGACTGGTCGCCGAACAAGGTCACCTGGTCCGTCGACGGGCGGGTCTACCAGACCCGCACCCCGGCCGACCTCGGCGGCAAGCAGTGGGCGTTCAACAAGCCGTTCTTCCTCATCCTCAACCTCGCCGTCGGCGGCTACTGGCCGGGCGACCCGAACGGCAGCACCGTCTTCCCGCAGAAACTGACCGTCGACTACGTGCGCGTGACCGGCGGCTGACGCCCACCCGCGGCACGACCGGCCGGGCCGACCGAAGTCGCTCCCCGTACGGGGCCGAACCCCCGGCAGCTTGGCGAAGCACCAGCTCCATCAAAGGATGCCGGAGCGTTTTCCCAGTCCACCTCCCACATCAGGTAGCCGGTAGCGTCCAGCGTCGGCTGTGCGCCAGCGCTTGGGCCGCTACTAAAGCGCAGCTCAGGGGCTACTGCGGCGTTGCTAAATCAGGCTTACGGCCCGGCGGCACGTGCGCCAGGCACTCACTGCTGGGTGGGGCGGCCATGCCGATACGCGGCACCGCAGTCCGCCGACGTCGATCTGTAGGCGTCAGCTGCTCGGCACTTGGCAGTGAGCATGCCTCCTGAGGGCGTCGTGACGAGTCACTAGCTCCCGAAGGAGGCGCCGCCATGCCTTGTGCCAGGCGCCACGACCGCCTCGCGGAGGCGTTGGACGCGCCCACGCCGGTGGCTGTGGCGAAGGGCTCCTGCGCCGGAGCGTGATGGTTCGTGCAGAAGGAGGGCTTTGCAGCGCGGTCAGGGGTGAGGCTCGTCGTGGCGGTGCTCTGGCGCAGATGTGGTGGTGATGTGGGTCGGGGAGGTCAGTGTGCGGTGGACGGGGCACTTCTCGGCGATGTCGATGAGCCGCTGGCGCTGTTCGGGGCTGAGGTCTCCTGTGAGCCTGATCTCCCGGGTGATGTGGTCGCCAGGCCCGCCTTCGGTGCGGTCGGCGACCGGGACGCGCTCATGGCGCAGGGACACGGTGACATGTTCCAGCGGCCAGCTCTTGCGCTCGGCGTACATGCGTACCGTCATCGACGTGCAGGCGCCCAGCGCGGAGAGCAGGAGGCGGTAGGGGTCGGGGCCGCTGTCGGCACCGGCCGGCTCGGGTTCGTCGGCGACCAGCACATGGCGCCCGGTGGTGATGCGCTGCCCGTAGGGGCCGACGCCGCTCTCGGCCACGATCACCAGGCCGTCGTCGCGTGTCGTGGCGGAGTCCGGGTGTGTGAGGTGCTGTTCGGCGGTGGTGCTGTGGTTTGGGGCCATGATTTCCTCTTCAACGCGAGACGGTCTGTGGACTGGAAGGGGTCTTTGCCTTTGCCGCGTATGTCGGCGGCTGCGCCGCAGCGGCAGGCATGTCAGGTGCGCAGGGAGCGCGCCCGCGCTTCGCGTTCGGCCAGGACCGTCGTGCGACGCTCAGCGGACTCTTCGACGTTGGCACAGCGCCGGTGCAGGACCGGCTCGCCGACCTCGGTGATGGGCCGGCAGGAGCCACGCAGGGCTTCCGGGGGCGAAGAGCACTCCGCCCGGCCCGTGGGGGCAGCGCCTGCCCGGGGTGTGGTCATGGGTGTGACGCCCTTTCGTGTCGAGGGGTGGTCTGTCGTGTGGTGATGTGCACGGCGCGGTGTCAGGGGCGAGCCACAGCGGCGGGAGTATCGGTGTAGCGGTGGGCCCAGGCGGCAAGGACCGCGGCGGCGTAGTCGGCGTCGGCGCGGTCTGTGAGCAGGTGGTCCGCGTCCGGGAGGGCGATGTAGGACTTGGGGTGGCGGGCGGTGTCGAAGATCTGCCGTGCGTTGTCGACGGCGACGACTTGGTCGGACGGGGAGTGCATGACGAGCAGGGCTGCGTCGAGGGATCGGACGCGCTGGTCCTGCGGCTGTTGGAGGAGGTCTTCGACGAAGTCGCTGCTGACGCGGACCGTGCGACCGGACAGGTGTGCCTCGGCCCGGCCGCGCTCGGCGAGCTGGGTGCGGTAGTCGCCGAAGAGGCGGGTGACGTGCACAGGGGCGGCGGGGGCTCCGATCGTCGCCACCGCTTGCACCTCGGGAACGCGGTGGGCGGCGGCGAGCGCGGCGGTGCCGCCGAGGGAGTGGCCGATCAGGACGGTCGGCGCGCGGTGGTGCTCGCGCAGGTGGTCGGCGGCGCGCACGAGGTCCTCCATGTTGGAGCTGAAGGTGGTGTCGGCGAAGTCACCGCCGGACTGTCCCAGCCCGGTGAAGTCGAAGCGGAGCACCGCGATTCCGTACGAGGTCAGTGCTTTGGAGATCCGGCTGGCGGCGTGGCTGTCCTTGCCGCAGGCGAAGCAGTGTGCGAACACCGCGTACGCGCGGGGCCGGTCCGGTGGGAGTTCCAGGCGCGCCGCGAGCGGGTCGCCGTGCGCGCCGGTGAAGGTGAGAGGTGTGCTGGCCGCGGTCACCGCGTTCTTCCTTTCCTGGTCGGCTGCCCTGGCGGGTGCCGGGCAGCGAGTGCTGCTCAGGCAGCGAGGGCGGCCCGCTGGTGCTGTTGGGTGAGGTCGTGGAGGAGACCTTCAGTGATCTCGTCGCCGGTGAAGGTGCCGGTGTCGTCGAAGCGGCGGTGGGATGGGAAGACGGTGACTTCGGGGTGGGCCCGGCCGGTGTTGTGGGAGTGGCGGCGCAGGCTTCCGGACAGGGCGAGGAAGCGAAGGTCGTGCATGACGGGGTGTCTTTCAGGTCGCGTGAGGCCCGGGAGTACGAGGTGGGAGCCCTGCCCGGTGGGCCGGTGGTTGCCCACCGGACAGGCGTGGTCCGCCCGGTGCTGGCCCGTGGCAGGGCGTGTCAGCGGGTGGCGCGGTAGGCGCGCTTGATGATCTCGGTGACGGTGCCGGGGTGGCTGACCATCACGGCGTGGGAGCTGTTGACCTCGGTGGTGCGGGCGCCCGCGCGCTTGGCCATGAAGCGTTCCAGGCTCGGCGCGATGGCCTTGTCCTGCTTGGCGACCAGGGCCCAGGAGGGGATGGTCTTCCACGCGGCGTTCTTGGCGGGCTCGCCGAATGCCTCCGCCGCGATGGGGCGCTGGGCTGCGGCCATGAACCGGGCGGTGCGGGCCGGGACGTCGGCGGCGAACGCGGCGGTGAACTTCTTCGGGTCCAGGGTGACGTCGGTGCCGGTGCTGCCGTCGGGCCGGGTGTACTGGAAGGTCTGCTGCGGCAGCGCGGGCACCGCCGGGTCGTGGTGCTGCTCCAGGAGGCCACCGAGGGCCTCGCCCTTGTCGGGGGCGAACGCGGCGACGTAGACGAGGGCCTTGACGTCAGGGATCTTGGTGGCGGCGTTGGTGATGACAGCACCGGCGTAGGAGTGGCCGACCAGGATCTTCGGTCCCTTGACGGCCTTGAGCAGGCCCGTGAGGTAGGCGCTGTCGTAGTGCAGACCGCGCAGCGGGTTGGACACCGCCTGGACGGGGAACCCCTGGTGGCGCAGCTGGGATGCGGTCTGCTCCCAGCCGGAGGCATCGGCGAACGCGCCGTGGACCAGCACCACCGTCGGCTTGGCCTGCGTCGATGCCGACTTGGCGGGGCCGGCGTCCGCGTGCACCACGGGCACGGCGGCGGTGATGACGGCCGCCGCGGCGGCGGCGACTGCGGCGGCACGGGTGCGCTTAAAGGTGTTCATGACGTTCCTTCGTTGACAGGGCGGCGAGGCGCCGCGTAGCGAACCAATCAGGAGACACATCCCGCCCTGCGGCGGGGACTTGACACAGGGAGGGCCTTCGCGGGCCCTGCGTGCCGTCCGATGTGGAAGATCCTGCTGCACGACTTACGTTACAGTCAAGCCATGTAACTAAACTTGCTCGGACCGGTGAGAGCCAGGGCTGACGACAAGGAGAGAATCTTGAGGAGCCGCAGGAACGAGACGGCGGGCGGCCGCAGGCGACAGCATTCCGGCCGGGACGGACAGCGCACGGTCGCCTCCGCCTCCGGGCAGCCGCAGATCCCGCATCGCGGCGGCAGGCCCCGCGACCCGGCCGTCGAGGAGGCGATTCTCGCCGCTGCCCGCCACCGGCTCGCCGCCGATGGCTACGCGCGGATGACGCTCGGCGGCATCGCCGCCGACGCCGGGGTCAGCCGTCCCACGCTCTACCGCCGCTGGCCGGGCAAGTACGAACTCACCGTCGATACGCTCCACTACGGCCTGAGCCGCCGGCACGAGAGCCGCCTGCCGCTGGACCTCGACACGATGACCCCGCTGGAGGCGTTCGCCGAAGCCGTACGCCGCCTCGATCCGTGTGACGTCGACCCGTGTGCCATGGCACTGCACGGCACCTTCATGGCCGAGGCCGAACGCGAGCCGGACTTGTTCGCCCTGGTCCGCGAGCAGGGCAGCAAGCCGCGCTGCGAGGAGTTCCTGCGCACCCTGCGCCGCCTGCAGGGCACCGGAGCCGTCCGTGCCGACGCCGACCTCGACGCCGCCGTCACCCTCTGCCACGGCAGTTACTTCGGCGGCTACCTGCGTACCGGCCGGCACACGCCGCACGACCTGGCCGACCGCATCGTCGCTCTCCTGTGGCCCGCCCTGCGTACGAACGTCCTGGCGGAGCCGCGCCCGGCTGGTGGCGGACCTGGCCACGGGTGATCACCCCTCCCGGCCTGACGCCACCCCGCGGCAGTGCTATGGCGCGCCGTGCAGAGGAGCGTGGTTGGCTCGCACAAGGCGTTCCGCGCCGAAGCGGAGGGTGAGGTTGCGCACGGGCGAGGGCAAGTTGCGGGTCCTGTCGCGGCGGTGGTTCTGTTCGATGACCCACTCGATGCGGTCCCTGCGCCGTGCTTGGTAGGCGGCCAGAGCCGTGCTGAGGGACTCGGGGCTCGCCGTGCTGAGCAGGTCCGCCAGCACGAGGGCGTCCTCGAGGGCCATCGCTCCGCCCTGGGCCATGCTGGGTGAGCAGGCGTGCGCCGCATCACCGATAAGCACCACGTGCGGACGTACCCAGTCCGTGACGTCGACGATCTCGGTAAGCGGTGCGAAGTACGCGCCTTCCGCTTGTTCCAGCAAGGAGCGGACCGGACCGGCGAAGTCAGCGAAGAGGGTCCGCCAGTCACCGGCCGGTGGCACGGGATATGCGCTGTTGATGTCGGCGTAGCAGTAGACCAGGTCATGGGTCAGGGGGACGGTCAAGAAGGTACGGCCCCTGCTGCCCAATCGCACGGTCCAATCGGTGCTCCCGGCGTTGCCCGACGTCTGCTCGGCGATGAACCTCCAGCAGACCTGCCCCAAGAAGCGCGGCGCAGCAAGGGAGAACACGGTGCGGCGCACGGCGGAGTTGACCCCGTCGGCGCCGACGACGAGATCGTACGTCTGCTGTTCTCCGCCTGCGAAGGTGACGGTGCCCTCGGTGCTGATGCCGGTCACGGCGGTGGCGAGCCGTATCGGCGTGGCGACGAGCGAGGAACACAGCAGGGCGTGCAGTTCACTGCGGCTGATCGCACGGCAGTCGCCGACCTCGCCCCAGATCCTGGACAGGGGGATCTGCGCCAGGATGCGGCCGCGGTGGTCGAGCATCCGCTGCCGCGTCACTGGGCGTGCCCGCCCGGCGAGCTGTTCACCCAGGCCCAGCCGGTTCAGCACGCGCACCGCGTTGGCAGGTAGATACAGCCCGGCTCCCGCGGAGCGCAGTTCGCCGTCACGCTCCACCACGTCGGCGCTCATGCCCCGGGCTTCCAGGGCCCGGGCCAGGGACAGGCCCGCGATCCCGGCACCGACGATGAGTATGCGAAGTTCTGCCATGCTGAATTCCTTGATCCTTGCTGTGGTGGTGCGGGTCCCGCGCCCGCTCCGGGCTCGCGTGCGAGGCCTAGGCCGCACATGTGGGTGCTGGCCGCCGACATCCACGTGTCGGCGACGAACTTCCGCGCGGTGCCTGGACCGTCAGCGCGGCTCGGGTGTTCAGTGCGGGTGGACACCGCAGCGGCCTTCTCACGGGTGTGCCGGGTTCGGAGTGGTGTTGATGAGCGCGCCCTCGGTGAGGGTGCGGTGCACCGGGCAGTTCTCGGCAGTCTTCATCAGCCGTCGGCGCTGGCCGGCGTCGAGTGGCCCGTCGAGACGGATCTCCTGGGTGATCTGGGAGACCGTGCGGTTCCCGCTGTCGCCCGCGCGGACGCGCCGGTGTCGCAGCGAGACGGTGACCTTCTCCAGGGACCAGCCCTTGCGGGCGGCGTATGCACGAATGAACATGGAGACGCAGGCGCCCAGGGAGGCCAGCAGCAGGTCGTAGGGGCCCGGACCGCTGTCCGTGCCCAGCGGCTCCGGTTCGTCGACGGCCAGGCGATGGTGACCGGCTCTCACCTGCTGGCCGTAGGGGCCGAACCCGTTCTCGCTGACCACGACGAGCCCGGCCTCTGCTGGGTCTTGCGCTGAGGTGCTCTGCTGCTGGGCGGGGGTGTGAGGTGCGGGCATGCGGGGTCTCCCGAGTTCGAGCGAGGGGGTGGGTGGTGCCCGACTGACCCACTCGGCCAGCAGCCGAGACGAACGCGCTGTCCCGCCGCCCAGTGAGCGGGTGGTCCCCCTCGACGTCGAGGGGGACATGCTGTGGGCGAAGCCACCGCCAGCCGGCCAAGGCCGGTGAAGTCCGGGCGCAGCATGGTGATGCCGTGTGCGGTCAGGGCGTTGGAGATCCGGGCCACGGTGTGGCAGTCCTTGCTGCAGGTGAGGCAGCGCATGCGGAGCGCGTACGCGTCGGGGCGGGCTCGCCCTCTCCGGGCGCGCCGACGGCGGCGTGCCCGGAGGTCCCGGGGATGAGGGCGCTCTGGGTTCGTTCACCACAGCCTGCCCGGTGGCTTCTTCGGCCAGGGTGGGGGCGAATCGGTGTCGGGGTGGTGTCAGATGGCATCGGCCGGGGCGTGGAGGTCGGTCAGGGTGACCAGTTCGGCCAGCAGCGCGCGCAGCAGGCTCTCGGTGATGTCGTCACCGCTGAAGGTGCCGTCGGCGTCGAAGCGCCGGTGGGACTGGAAGACGGTGACCTCCGGGTGGGCTACGACGGGGGCCTGGATGCGGTGCAGGATCTGGCGCAGGACGAGCTGGCCGCGGGCGGTGCCGAACTGCGACGGTGAGGCGCCCAGGACGGCCACGGGCTTGTGGCGCAGGGCGTGCTGGCCGGTGGGGCGCGAGAGCCAGTCGAGGGCGTTCATCAGCACGCCGGGGATGGCGGAGTTGTACTCGGGGGTGGCGATGATGACGCCGTCAGCTTCCCTCACGCGGCGGCGCAGGTCGGCGACGGCGGCGGGTTCGGGCCCCTCCTCGAGGTCCTCGTTGAAGAAGGGAAGCCGCCCCAGCCCCTGGTAGAGGTCGATGGCCACGCCGTGGGGGGCGAGGTTCTGCACGGCGCGCAGCAGGCCGGTGTTGTGGGAGGAACTGCGCAGGCTGCCGGAGAGCGCGAGGAAGGTCAGGTCGGACGTCACGGAGAGCCCTTCAGGGGATGCAGGGGCGGGCTGGAGAACGGGTGGGCCGGTCCGGCACCAGGGGGCGGGCGCCGGACCACCGGATGCGCGGCCGGAGGCGTGCGCCCGCAGGGCAGCGGGCGCACGCGCTCAGGCCGACGAGGGCTGTGTCACATCGGGTAGACCGGCTGGGAGGCGCGGACGGTGATCCAGCGGGTCTCGGTGAAGGCGTCGATGTTGGCCTCACCGCCGAAGCGGGCGCCGGTGCCCGACCAGCCGACGCCGCCGAAGGGGATGAGGGCGTCGTCGTTGATGGTCTGGTCGTTGATGTGCACCAGGCCGCTGGGGATGCGCTCGGCCAGCTCCAGGCCGGTCATGACGTCACGGGTGAGGATGGCCAGCGAGAGGCCGTAGGCGTCGTCGGCCGCCAGCCGCGCAGCCTCGTCCAGGGTGGTGAACGTCCGCACGGGCACGACGGGGCCGAAGACCTCCTCCGCGTAGGCGGGCGCGTCATCGGGCACGTCGACGAGGACGGTGGGGCGGTAGAAGAGGTGGTCGTAGGTGCCGCCGGCCAGCAGCCGGGCGCCGGCGGCGATGCTGGCGGTGACCTGGGCGTGGATGGTGTCGCGCTGGTGGGCGTTGATGAGGGGGCCGAGGTCGACGTCACCGGCGGCGGGGTCGCCGACGGTGAGCTGCTCGGCCTTGGCGGCCAGGCGCGCGGTGAACTCCTCGGCGATGTCGGCGTGGACGAGGATGCGGCCGGTGGCCATGCAGACCTGGCCCTGGTTGAAGAAGGAACCCCAGGCGACCGTGGAAACCGCGCGGTCCAGGTCGGCGTCGGGGAGCACGATCATCGGGTTGTTGCCGCCCAGTTCGAGGTGGGCGCGCTTGACGCCGCGGGCCGCCGCCTCGCCGACCTTGCGGCCCGCTCCGGTGGATCCGGTGAAGGAGATGACGCGCACGTGCGGGTCGTCGACCAGCGCGGCACCGGCCGCACCGCTGCCGGGAAGCATGGTGAGCACGCCCTGCGGCAGGCCCGCCTCCTCGAAGATCCGCATGATGGTGACGCCGCCGCTCACCGCGGTGCGCGGGTCCGGCTTGAGGACGACGGTGTTGCCGAGCGCCAGGGCCGGGGCGACGGACCGGATCGCCAGGATCAGCGGCACGTTGAACGGCGAGATGACACCGACGACTCCGGCGGGCATCCGGCGGGTCATGCTCAGCCGCGGCTCGGCCGAGGGCATGACCTGGCCGATCGGGTGCGAGCACAGCACGGCCGCCTCGTAGCACTCCTGTACGGCCTGGTCCGTCTCGAAGACGGCTCTGGCGCGTGTGCTGCCGCTCTCGCGGATCAGCCAGTCCTGGATCTCAGGCGCGGCCTGGGCGAACAGGTCACCGGCCCGCCGCAGTATGGCGGCGCGCTCGGTGTGCGCGGTGGCGGCCCAAGCGCGCTGGACCTCGGCGGCGCGGGAGGCGGCGTGGGCGATGTCGCTGGCGTCGGCGGATCCGATGTGTTCCAGGGTGTCGCCGGTGGAGGGGTTGACGACGGCCGTCTTACCGCCGGAGGCCTCCCGCCAGCCGTCGATGTTGATCTTTCCGGACCACAGGGCAGGGTCGAGCAGAGACATGGTGTTCCTCGGATTTCTCAGTCCGCCGCAGGGCGGATGTGTGCAACTTCAGTGAGGCAGGGGCTGCTCCGCCCGGTGGTCCGGGGGGTACCACCGGGCGGGCGCCGTCCGCGCGGCTGCGGGGGAGGCTTCCGCGCGGAGCCATACGGTCAGCGGGTGGCGTGGTACGCCCGGTTGATCACATCGCTGACGACGTTGGGGTGGCTGACCATGACCGCGTGGGAGCTGTTGACCTCGGTGATGCGGGCGTCGGCGCGCTTGGCCATGAAGCGCTCCAGGCTCGGGGCGATGGCATGGTCCTTCGTGGCCACCAGCGCCCAGGACGGGATGGTCTTCCAGGCGGCCTGCCGGGCGGGCTGGCCGAAAGCCTCCACCGCGATGGGGCGCTGGGAGGCGGCCATCAGGGCCGCGGTCTTCGCAGGCACATCGGCGGCGAACGCGTCGGCGAACTCGGCCGGGTCGAGCATGACTTCGGTGCCGGTGCTGCCGTCGGGCCGGGTGAACTGCACGGCCCGCTGCGGCAGCGGCGGGACGCCCGGGTCCGGGTGCTGCTCAAGGAGTCCGCCCAGCGTCTCGCCCTCGTCCGGAGCGAAGGCGGCGACGTAGACCAGCGCCTTCACGCCGGGGACGTCGGCCGCCGCGTTGGTGATCACAGCGCCGCCATAGGAGTGGCCGACCAGGATCTTCGCACCCTCGATGCCCTGGAGCATGCCCTTCAGATACGCCGTGTCATAGTCCAGGCCCCGCAGCGGGTTGGCCACCGCCTCAACCCCGAAGCCCTGGTGCCGCAGCCGGGCGGCGGTCTCCATCCAGCCGGAGGCATCAGCGAAGGCCCCGTGGACCAGCACCACGGTCGGCCTGGCCGCCGCCTCCTGGTCCGGCGCCACTGCGGGCGCCGACGCCAGGGAGGCCAGAGAGGTGACGCGCGCCGCCGTGGCCGTACCGGCGATGGACGCAGCGCGGGCCGTGTGCTTTTCAGTGCTCATGAGATTCCTTGCAGATTTCGTTCGGCAGGTGCCGGAATGGATCACAGGGTGCGGCCGGCCCGCTCTGGAAGAACCGGGCGTGGGCGAGGGCCAGGGACTGCTGCCCGAGCGGGACGCTGACACGTGGCGCGCTCTAGGAGTGGGGCGCTGTCCGGCGGGACAACCATGCACTACAAGTTTCGTTACAGTCAATGTCTGGAATTAAACTGCTTCGGGAGGCCCGGAGCTGGCTAGTGTGGATGCCAACAAGGAGGGACAACACGCTGTGAGCAGCAAGGACGAGAAGAGCGTCGGTCGCGCCCACCGGCCGCGGCGCACGGCCGGGACGAAGACGCGCACCGCTGCGCCGGAGCGCACACCGCACCCCGGCGGCCGACCGCGGGATCCGGCGATCGAGGAGGCGATCCTGCAGGCCACGCGCGTGCGCCTGGCCACCGACGGGTATACGCGGATGACGATCGGCGACGTGGTGGCGGACGCCGGAGTCACGCGCCCTACCCTGTACCGGCGCTGGCCGAACAAGCACGACCTGGTGGTGGACGCGCTCCACTACGGCCTGCAGAAGCAGCGCGAGGCATACCCTCCCCTGGACGTGGACTCGATGGCGCCCCTGGAGGCGTTCACCGAGGCCGTCCGGCGCCTGGACCCCCGCTACCACAACCAGCGGGCGATGGCGCTGCACGGCAACTTCATGAGCGAGGCCGAGCGCGAACCGGCCCTGTTCGAGCAGATGCGCGAGCACGGCAACAAACCGCGCTGCGCGGAGCTGCTGGGAACCCTCCAGCGGCTGCAGGAGGTCGGCGCGGTGCGCACGGACGCCGACCTCGACACCGTGGTCGCCCTCTGCTTCGGCAGCTACTTCGGCGACTACCTGCAGACGGGAGCGAGCACTCCGGACGACCACGCGGACCGTGTGGTGGCCGTGCTGTGGCCCACCATCAGAGCGCAGGAGCATGACGAGTAGCCTCCGGCTGGTCGGGTTCCCACAGGGAGTGGGAAGGTCAGGGTCAAGGTCATGGCGGCTTGTGAGGACGGGGCGGGCGCAGCAGCCGTGAGGCAGGGGCCCAGCAGGGCCCTCGTATGCCCTGGGCGGCTGCGGGAACGGTCCGCGCCTG
This sequence comes from Streptomyces spectabilis, assembly GCF_008704795.1. Taxonomy (NCBI): domain Bacteria; kingdom Bacillati; phylum Actinomycetota; class Actinomycetes; order Kitasatosporales; family Streptomycetaceae; genus Streptomyces; species Streptomyces spectabilis. The sequence continues at coordinate 1,441,384 of NZ_CP023690.1, forward strand.
TCCGTGAGGGCTGTGCCGCAACGCTGCCTACAGCAGGGCCGCGTCTGTGGGGATGCCGAGCAGGATGCGCCCGGTGGTCTCCCAGGTGGCCGGGCTGACCTGGATGTGGGCGGTGGCGGTGGCCGCGTCCCGGAAGCGGCGCTGCAACGGCGAGTCGTCGTAGACGGCCGACCCGCCACCGAGGTCGTACATGGCCCGGACCACGTCCGCGGACGTGCGAGCGGCGTGGGTGGCCGCCAGACGCAGTCCGGTACGCAGGTCCAGCGTGACCTCACCGGTGTGCGCGGCGTGCCAGGCGTCCTCGATTTCTCGCTCAGCGGGCGACGGGATCCGTAGGCGATTTTGCGGCCCGCGAGGTCGCGCAGGTCGTCGATGGCTCCGCGGGCGTTGCCCAGGGCGGCCGAGGCGACGGCCAGGGCGAAGTACCCGAAGATCGGGAATCGGTAGAGCGGAGCGTCGATCACCGGGCCGTCCGCCAGGGACAGCGTGTGGTGAGCGGGCACGAACACGTTCTCGGCCACGACATCATGACTGCCCGTTCCGCGGAGTCCGGAGGTATGCCAGGTGTCGTCGAGGATCCGCAGCTGAGCGGCCGGGATGGCGACGGTGTGCACTGCCGGGGCGCCGCCGTCGCCTCCCCGGCTGTCGTCCAGGAGGCAGCCGCCGAAGAAGTAGTCCGCATGCGTGATGCCACTGGCGAACGACCAGCGGCCCGAGACGATCACCCCTCCGTCGACGGGGCGGGCCGTGCCCTTCGGCGCCCACACGCCTGCCGCGATCGAGCGCGGGTCGCCGAAGATCTCGGCCGCGCCGTGTGCCGGCAGGTAGGCCGCGAGCAGGCTGGTGGTCACGGCGATGGCCACGCACCAGCCGGTGGCGGCATCGCCCCGCGCTATCGTCTCGGCGGCGGCGAGTGCGTCGGCGGGCGGGGCCTGCGCGGCCCCGAGGCGTGCGGGCGCTGCGGAACGCATCAGGCCCGCACCCCGGAGCTCGGCGAGCACGTCTGGCGCCAGACGCCGGCGGTGCTCGGTGTCGGCGGCCGCGGCCTGCGCCCGCCTGCGGATACGGTCCGCCGTGTGCCCCAGGCTTTCCGGGGCCGGGTCGGTGCGGGTAAACGAACTGGTCATGGGGTCTGCCTTCGACTGACACAGGGACGGCACACAGTGAGCCGCGCCGAGATCGCTGTACGGAGTTGAGTGGTGCAGGGCTCCCTTGCGGGCGCCCTGGTCGGCATGGCGCCCTTCACGGGCGTCGATCGCTGGCCTGCGCCCGCTACCGCCGGGCACGCAGCGGGGTGGCTCGCCTGGGGCGCTTGCGTCCGCCTGGGCCCGGCTGTTGGGTGGCCCTACCCGCGGGCGGTCAGCAGGCTGGTGCGCAGGGCCTTCTTGTCGGTCTTGCCGACGGCAGTCCGCGGCAGGGAGTCGGCTATCGAGTAGGAGGCCGGCGTGTAGAGGTCGCCGAGTGCGTCGGCGACCTCGCGGGTCAGCTGGGCCAGGTCCGGGACACAGGAAGGGTCGTGGGGCACCAGGACCACGTGCACGGTCTCCGTGTCGTCGTCGCCGGGCAGTCCGAGGGCGGCGGCGTCCTTGAGCGCGGGGTGGGAGGTGAGGAAGTCGTCGAGGAGGCGGGAGTAGACATTGTCGGCCGTGCGGCCCGTCACGATGATGTCCCGCGCGGTCGATGAGGTACAGGTAGCCGTTCTCGTCTTGGCGGGCGATGTCCCCGCTGCGGAACCAGCCGTCGGCGTCGAGGACCTCGGCGGTGCGTTCGGGGTCTCTCCAGTAGCCCTCCATGACCATGGGACTGTTGACGTACAGCTCGCCGGGGTGCCCCACGGGCACGAGCTTGCCGTCCTGGCCCCGCAGCTCCACCTCGACGCCGGGCCCGGTACGCCCGCAGCTGGCCAGCAACTCGGGCCGCCGCAGGTCGTGTTCGGCGGGGCTGAGCTGAGTGACGAGCCCGCTCTCTGATGCCGCGTAGATCTGGTGCAGCACCGGGCCCAGACGTTCGATCGCCTGCCGCAGACGGGCAGGGGACACGGCGGCGCCCCCGTACTGGAGAGTCCTCAACGCGGGGAAACGGCCGGGCAGGCAGCCTGGATGGTCCAGCAGCTCGTACAGCATCGGTGTCACTACGATCATTTTGCTGATGCGCTCGCGGTCCATGACGGACAGGGCCGTGGCGGCGTCGAAGTCCTCCAGCAGGACGATGGTGTGGCCGCTCAGGGCGCTGGTCAGGAACGCGGCGTGGCCACTGGTGTGCGTCACCAGCGTGCATATCAGCATCGCCGGGTCGGCCGGCGCGTCGGCCGCGTACGTCTCGGCAATCCGCAGGCAGTTGTCGTAGTAGCCGCTGCGGTGCACGACCAGCTTGGGCAGGCCGGTCGTGCCGCCCGTGTAGAGCAGGGTTGCCAGGTGGCGGCTGTCGGCAGCCTCGTGGAGCGAGAGAGCGCCCGTGCTGGATGCTGCTGCGAGGAAGTCGGGGGCAACCGGTGACGCGCCGATACTGAACGCATGCGGAACCTCCACCTGCGAGGCGATCTGGCGGGTGCGGTCGTCGAAGGCCGGGTCGGACACGAGCACCTTGACGTCCGCGCGGCGGATCAGTGCTTCGAGTTCGCTGTTGCCGGGCTCCGGCGGCACGAACACCATGCGGCACCCCGCGAAATGGACGGCCAGCTGCAGCAGGAGGGCCTCGGGAGAGTTCTTCACGAACAGCGCCACGCCGTCTCCGCGTGCCAGCCCGCTGTCCCGCAGAACCGCCGCGAAGCGCAGGACCGTGGCGGCGGCCTCGGTGCCGCTGATCCGCCGCGCTCCGGCGACGATCGCGTCCCGGCTGCCGCGGGCCGCGAGCCGGTGCAGCACCGTGACGGTGTAGTTGTCGTGGGCAGTGACCTTGTTCATGATCCTTCTTCGTGCTCTGCCACGGTGGCGAGGAGGGGTGGGTCCGGTGGCGTGGGGGTGAGGCCAGGCGGCAGGACGTCGTTGAGTGAGGCACCGCTCGGACTCACCGTGCGCTGCGGCGTCTGGGCCGGTAGGCCGCTGCTGAACGTGCTGTGTCTCATCGTCAGCTGGTGTAGATGCCTTCGCGCTCCCAGGCGCGCAGGGTGTCGTAGTCCTCGATCAGCTCTCGGCGATTGCGGGCCGCGAGGTAGGCGAACCCGGGCGAGGTCAGCATGTCGCTGGTGGGGGCGAGGTGCTGGCCCGGGGCGAAGCCGGGAAAGACGGCGATGACGCTGGGGAGTTCCGCGATCTTGGTGAGGGCGTCGGAGTTGGCGGGGCCGGGCTGGTGGTTGATGAAGTCGACCCACCGCAGCACCGGACCTCGGCCCAGGGCGGGGGTGTTGCGGGCTTGCAGTGAGGCGGGGTCGAGCACGGCGGTGACGGCCAGGGCGGTTTGGGAGGGGCCGAGGTGGGCGTCCACCACATCGGGCCCGGTGGCTCCGCCCAGGCGCGCCCCGGTCTCGATGAGCACAGGTCCCCGGGAGGTGAGCATGACTTCGGTGTGTGCGGGCGTCTCGGCGATACCGAGCGCGTCCAGTACGGCACGGACGTAGGCAAGGAGCACTTGCCCGTCGCTGCCGGCGGGGTCGACCGGCTCCTGGAAGTCGTAGATGGGTGCGGCCGACGGGCCAAGACGTTTGGTGTATTGCCAGATCTCGGCGACGTGGTGCTCGCCGCCGGAGGAGACAGTGTTGATGCAGTACTCGGTTCCGTGCAGGCGTTCCTGGACGAGCACAGCCTCGTTGGGCTCGCCGAAGATGTTGACGGTGTCGAAGATGGCGGTGGCGGCCTGGTCGACTTCTTCGGCCGAGCCGCAGAACGTCACGCCGTCGGTGCCGGCGCTGGCCAGGGGCTTGACCACCGCCTCGTCCAAGCCTGATGCGGTGAACCAGTCGGCCGCGGCGCGGACGGAGTGGGCGACGGTGGTGTGCGGGGTCGCAAGTCCTGCGGCCTGGACCGCCTGCTGCATAAGGGACTTGTCGCGGCGGGCGGCGACCAGCGCGGGTTCGTTGGTCGGCAGACTCAACGCGCTCGCGACCATCTCCGCCAGCTCGACGCCGGTTTCGGTGCCGGCCAGCACACGTGAGACGTGCAGGCGCGCGAGCTCCCGCGTGAGGTCGTCGAAGTCGCTGGTGAAGCCCAGGTCGAGGACGTAGTCGTCAGGGTTGAACGAGCGCAGGAGGAAAGCGCTGGTGTCCGGCTGGCTTCGCACGTGGATGCATGCGACGCCCGCTTGGGCAAGTCGCTTGGCCAGGGTCGCCCCGGTGGAATACCCGTCGACGATCGCTACCTTCATGGGTGCTGTTCCTCTCGTGATGCTGTGGGGTGCGGAAAGGGTGGCTGGCGCAGGGTCAGTACGGCACAGGACGGTGCCCGGCGGGCTCTGCTGTGTCTGCTGTGTCTGCTGTGCGCAGGGTGCGGGAGAGAGGCACGCAGGCCAGGGCCCCGAGGACGGCGCTTGCCACCAGCAGGCCGGCCACCAGGGGGCGGCCTCCCGCGGTGAGGGCACCGGCGACGGCCAGCGGGGTGAGCGAGGCGATCGCGCCCGCGACACTGAGGGCGGCCTGGTAACGGCCGATGGCACCGGCCGGGGCGGCCGTCGCGACGAAGGCACCGGCGGCGACGCTGTAACAGATCTCCCCGGGCACCATGAGCACCGCCGCGGTGGCGTAGCCCACGATGGTGTGCTGCAGTGCCGCCAGCGCCATGGCGGCACCGAGGATCAGACTGCCCGCGGCGAGCACCGGGCCGATGGGGTATCGGACGCGGTCATCGCGGCCCACTAGGAGGCGGGTCAGAGGCGGGCTGAGCAGCAGGACCGCAGCCGAGTTGGCGAGCATGGCGGTGCCGTACGCGGACGGGGCGAGGCCATCCGCGCTCATGACCAGGGGCAGGACGCTGATCAGGCCGTAGGCGCAGGTCGTCGCCGCGATGGCTGCCGCCACCATCCAGCGCAGCCGGGCGTCGGAGATGATCTGTGCGTAGGTGACGTGCGCCTGTTCGGCCCGGGGCGCCGCGCGCCGGCCGGTCAGCGTGCGGCGCACCAGGAGGGCTGCGGCCACGCTGGCGACGGCGTTGAGGGCGAACAGGAAGCGGTAGCCGTGGGCCTGGGCCACGAAGCCGCCGACGCCGCCGCTCAGCGAGATGCCCACGTTGGAAACCCAGTAGACCCAGCCCTGGGCGCGGGTGCGTGCTCCGTCGTTCGTCAGGCGTTCGTTGATCTGCGCGGAGACGGCCGGCCTGTGGACGTCCATGGTGCAGCCCAGGCAGAAGGCGAGCAGCATCAGTGTGTTGAGGCCGCTGGCCACGGTGAGCCCGGCGCAGACTGCGGCGGCCAGCAGCAGTCCTATCGTGCACGCGCTGCGGGCACCGAGCCGGTCCGTCATCGCCCCGCTGGCCAGTTGCCCGACACACCAGCCGACCCCGAAGAGCGTCAATGCGGCGCCTGCGGCGGTCGTGCCGTGTGCCGCGCTGATGGAGTAGCCGAGGAAGTCGTAGGCGAATCCGCAGGCTTTGACCAGGAAGGTCGTTGCCAGGAGGGCGGTGATGACCACGCGGGCGGACGGAACGGAGGCACTGGATGGTGCGGCGGCAGGGCGGGGTGCGGTGACCGTCATGACGAGGGGCCTGCCTTGCCGGGCAGTGTCACGCTGCCTGTCGCCTCGGTCGTCGGAACGGATGGGTGCTGAGCCTTCATTACTTGCCCTTGTCGGATGGCGTGAGAGCCGGGAATGCGGATACGAGGCCCTTCGTGGAGAGGACCTGCAGGCCGGGGCACCGCTCCATGATCTGAGCGGACGCGGCCCGGTGGATCAGCCGAAAGACGAACTCCACCAGCGCCCGGCTCGGCCGATCGGCTGATGCCGGGACTGGTCGGCGCACTACAGGCACGGGGCCGGGCCGGATATCGCGATGGTGGCCTGCCGTGCGCTAGGGCCTGTCCGGTGGGTCGGCGTGGAGCAAGGAGCGGCGTCTGGTGCGTGCGATCGCAAGGCGCCGGAATGTCCTCGTAGCGGAGCTACTAGGGCATTTCGGCAACGCGGCGAGCGTGCGTGCCAGGCGTCGCGACGCCGCGCCGACCCACCGGACAGGCCCTAGGGCGCCGTGGGGTGGATCAGTTCGGCCAGGCCGGTGGCGATGAGCTCGCGCAGTTGCGCGATCTGCGCGGGCCGGTGGTACCGCGGGGAGGAGGCCAGTTCAATGCTGCAGCGCCCGGCGAAGGTGGAGACGAAATAGCCCACCCAGGTCACCGCCTCAGAGGTGGCGAAGCCACGGAAGTCGACGATCTCGATCCCCGTCGGCACGGTGAGCTCGGGCACCGTGCCCCAGTTGGTGATGAAGTTCCCGACGCTCGTACGCGCGCGGCCCTGTGCGGCGGCAGACGCAGCGGTCAGCATGACCGCGAGTGCCGTGCCTCCCTCGATCCCGGCGACGAGCTGCGTCTTCACCTCCTTGGCCAGGACCTCCAGATCCGCACCGGGCCCGCACACGGTGACCGTGGGCGCGAACCCGAGCGCGTTGGTGACCTCGTCGGGGCGTGCCACGGGCTGAAGGTGGGGGCGCAGATCCGCGAGATGGAACATGATCATCGGCAGTTCTTCGGCACCGGCTGATGCGAGGGTCGCACGTTCGGCACGGGTGATCGCCGCAGCCAGCAGGGCGTGCAGGGTCGTCCCGGCCGCCCGCGCGTGAGCGAGCAGGGCGGCTGTCTCACCGGGCGACAGCAAGATCCGCTGGGCCGGCTCGGGAGCGAAGACCGCATTGCCACCGGTGTCGGCGACGGCGGTGCTGCGCACGGGGCCCGCGGCCCTCCCGGCGAGGTCCGGCAAGGCCATGGCTCGGGCGCGGTAGGCGTGTTCGAGGCTTCGCGGGTGGATTGGGGCCGGATCGGACAAGGCCGCGCTCACGGGCAGGGTGGCGGCGGTGTGCCAGAAGTACTCCAGCAGTCGAAGTCCCAGCGTGGCGTCGTTGATTGTGTGGGACACCTGCAGGGCGACCGCGGTCTCTTCGCCTCCAGCCACGATGGTGAGTTTCGCCAGGCCGCGCGCGGGGTCCAGGACCGTCAGGCCGCGCTCAAGCCAGTCGGAGACCGTACCTTCGATGATCTCGGTGGTCGCGGTGCTGGTGCCGTCGTCGGGGATGTGCAGCCAGCACTCCTCGCCGGTCGTCTCTACCGTGCCGCGCAGCATCGGATACCTGCCACACAGCAGCCCGAACGCGGTGCGCAGCCCCGCGATGTCGACCGCACCGGTGCACACAGCCACATAACTGACCGTGAGCTTGCGCGGCACGAAGCCGTGATCTATCCGTCCCAGACGGTACTTCATGTCACCTTCCGCAGGTCCAGGGCCGCAGTCGCGGGCATCAGGCGCGTGTTCACGCCAGGCCCAGCAGGACTGGGTTGGCGGCATGTGCCCGCGGCTCGCGCGCCGGATCGTCGGCCCGTCGCCGGGGCCGCGCAGCCAGCAGGCCGCTGATGCTGTGCGCTTCGGCGGCGAGGGTGCCCTCCGGTCTGGTCAGCACCTGTTCATGAGGGCCGAGTTCGGAACGGCGGACGGTGAATCGCAAGGTGTATGGCGCGGCACGCACAGCAAGTTCTCCAGGCATTCGTCGGACGGGGTGTCGCAGAACGAGCCTGTGGCCGCCGCGACACCATTGCCAGACGCTGCCGACGCTGGTGCCAGCAGCACCTGGCAACCGGTGTGAGGTGTGGCTGATGATGGGGACGTGAACTCCGCCCTTGCCCCTCGCCGCACCGAACTCGCCTCATTCCTGCGCAGCCGCCGCGAGCGCCTGACGCCCGCTGCGGTCGGCATGGCACCAGGACTGCGCCGCCGGACACCAGGACTGCGCCGCGAAGAGGTCGCCCACCTGGCCGGAGTCTCCATCACCTGGTACACCTGGCTCGAACAGGGACGGCCCATCAACGTCGGCGCGCAGATCCTCGCCGCCATCGCCACCACCCTGCGCCTCAACGCCGCCGAGCGCGCTCACCTGTTCCGCCTGGCCGAGGTGCCGATCCCCGCGGTGGCCACCACCGCCGACCCGATCACCCCCACCCTGCAGACGATCCTCGACGCCATCACCGACTTCCCCGCCGCGGCCATCAACAGCCGCTGGGACATGCTGGGCTGGAACACAGCGGCCGCCGCGCTGTGGCCACGGCTCACCGCACCCGAGGGCTCCCGCAACGTCTTGTGGGAGATGTTCACCACCCCCGAGTGCTGCCGCTGCTTCGTCAACCGCGACATCGGCCTGCCCCACATGGTCGCCTCGTTCCGCGCCGACTTCGCGCGCCACCTCGACGACCCGGCATGGACCGAGCTGATCCGCTCGCTCGCCACCATCAGCCCGGAATTCTCACGGCTGTGGGCCGCCCACGACGTCGCCGCACCACCGACCCAGACCATGACCTACCGCCACCCCGCGGTCGGTGACCTGTCGCTGTCCCTGACGCGCATGGAACTGCCCGCCGTCGCCGAAACCATCGTCACCGTGTGGACCCCCGCCGACGAGGACAGCCACCGGCGCATGGCCCAGCTCCTCGCCCATCCCGCCACCCCCTCGCTGGATCACACCCACTGAGCCGGCGCGGTCGGACCCGGCGCAGCCAGCTCGCTGAACCCTCGGCGGACAACCCCTACCAGCATCACCGCCGTCTACGGGGACCGCGCCGAACGCTCCCGCGGCCGGCATCACGCCCACGCCTACGGCGGCCTGAACCTCCTCGTACCGATCGGCCCCGGCGTCGACCTCGTCGGACCGAACCGCTCGTCCGCCCCGGCAGCCACCACTGACTTCCTCCGGCGAATCTGCTACGACGTCACCCACCCACCACACCAGGCTGCTGGACACCGGCGCCCCGGCACAGCTACCGGCCTCCCCCAACCTGAGCGCCGCCCTGGCGAGCGTCTCGCTCATCCGGCCGCAGTCGTGCACCGCCGCCCTGGCCGGGTTCACAGCGGTAGGCCCTGAGAGGCGCGGAACCCCAGATTCAGTTACACGCCTCCCCTGTAACGTTACTCGTCGTGTGGTCCTTAACCGTGAAGCCACACGCCCCCCCAGAAGGAAGGGATCTCACCCCTATGCCCACGCCCCACACCGATGCCGCCCCCGCCAAGCCGACCGAACGGCCGCTGCTGCCGGAAGCCCTGCGCGGTTCCTACCGGCCCATCACCGAGGTCGGCGCGCCGGTGCTGCACCGCCGGTGCGCCGAGGTCACCGAGTTCGGCCACGAACTGGCCCAGCTCATCGATGACATGTTCTTCACCATGCACGCGGCCCAGGGGGTCGGCCTGGCTGCCAACCAGATAGGTGTCGACCTCCAGTTGTTCGTCTACGACTGCCCCGGCGAGGACGGACAGCGCCACATCGGACACATCTGCAACCCCGTCATCGACATCCAGCCACCCGCCGAGCCCGCCGCCGGCAGGGAAGGCTGCCTCTCGGTGCCGGGCGCCGGCCTCCACGAGCTCCCCCGGGCCGCCCGCACGGTCGTGCACGGCCAGGACAAGGACGGCAACGCTCTCACCCTTGAGGGTCACGGCTTGCTCGCCCGGTGTTTCCAGCACGAAACCGACCACCTCAACGGCACCCTCTACATCGACCATCTCACCCCCGCCGAGCGCAGCCGCGCCCTGCAGGAGATGGCCGCCAACCACCAGGCGGTGTCGGCACAGCGTGAGGCGCGGGCCCGTACCCTGCGTGGCTGACCAGCCCGCACCGCCCACGCATGGGCGGCCGGCCCGTCACCGTCTGCCCACCGCGGTGCCCGGAGCACGCGGAGACAGGCGAAAGAGAGGCGTGCACGGAAACCGCAGCACAGCCGGGCAGACCTGCACCACACCGCCCACCGCCGGAACATCGGGCCACGGTGCGGTGGCCGGTTGACAGCACCGGCTCGTGCGGCCAGCGCATCACCGCAGGCCGCCATAGTCCATGAGGCCCTTCGAGCCCGAGCCCGGTGCCGGCCCTACGAACCGCGGCTCCCCACTCACGTCTCCCGCGGCGCCTTGAGGCCACCCCGGCTGGTGCGCCGGCTCGGCTTCACCGTGCGGCGCGCGGGCGAACGTGGCCAGCAGGCGCTCACCGCGTGGCAGGCGGCCGCCGTCGCGGAAGGGTAGCGGCGGCCGAACTTCCAACGCCTGTGTCCCGCGTGCGCGGCAGTGGCGGGTCTCAGGGTCACTCCTTTCGGGTGCGGCGGCGCCGGCGTTCGCAGGCGCCCACCGAGATCCACCCAAGGTTCGACCAAGCAGACCGCCGGATTCGGACATGAATCAGTGGAAGTAGCGCACATGGCAAGTGATCTCTGGTTTGGTGTGATGGGTCCGCTGCGTGTCTGTCGAGGAGACACCGAGCTCGAACTGGGCACCCGGTTGCAACGTTCCATGCTCGCCATGCTGCTGCTGGCCAGAGGCCGCGCTGTCAGCACCGAACAGCTCATCGACGGACTATGGGACGATCCGCCCGCGCAGGCCACACGCTCGGTGCGTACCTATGCTTCCGGGCTGCGCAAGGGCCTGGGCGTTGAGCGTGTCGTCTTCAGCGGCGACGGCTACGCGCTGCCCCTCGCCGGCGACTACTTCGATCTGGCGGTCTTCGAAGCGACGATGGCCACAGCTGACCCGGTCAGACTGCGTCAGGCCCTGGAACTGTGGCGCGGCACTCCGCTGGCCGGGTTGCCCGGACCAGCCGTCGCGGCCCAGCGCACCCGCCTGGCCGAACGGCATCTCGGCGCGCAGGAGATGCTCGCCGAGTCGGAACTGGCCAGGGGCGGCCATGCTCAGGTCGTGGAGCAACTCTCGGATCTGGTTGCCCAGCATCCCCTGCGGGAACGACTCCATGCTCTGCTGATGCGCGCCCTCTACCGGTCTGGCCGCCAGGCAGACGCTCTGGCCGTCTATCACGATGTCCGTACCGCGCTTGCCACGGAGCTCGGCATCGATCCGGGCCGTGACCTCAAGCAGGCGTACCAGGGCATCCTTGCCAACGTCCCCGCCCTGACGTGCGAACCTGCCGCCTCTGGTGAGGATCGGGCCATCACCACCGATACGGCCGTGGGCACCGGTTTGGCCGGTGAGACATGGCTCGCCCGCCCGGTGCCGGCTCAGCTGCCTGCCGATATCGCCGATTTCACCGGCCGCGGCGACCTGGTCGACCAGCTGACCGCCGCCTTCACTGATCTGACTGGCCGGGCCGTGAGGATCTGTGCAATCGCCGGTATCGGCGGCATCGGCAAGACGGCCTTGGCAGTTCACGTGGCCCACGCCCTACGTGACCATTACCCCGACGGCCAGATGTACGCCGACCTTCACGGCCTCGACGAACCTCCAGCCGACCCTGCACGCATCCTGGCGGAGTTCCTGGAAGCCCTCGGCGTCCCCGACCGGGCGATCCCCGCTGGGTGTGAGGCTCGCGCCGCCCTGTATCGCTCGCTGCTGGCCGGCCGCCGGATCCTGATTCTGCTCGACAACGCCCGCGACGCCGCGCAGATCGCCTCCCTGCTGCCCGGCACACCAACCTGCGCCGTCCTGATCACCAGCCGCAACCAGCTGTCCGGGCTGGCCGGGGTGTGGCGCATCGCCCTCGACGTCCCCGAACAGGACGAGGTCCTTGCCCTGCTCGCCGGTGTCCTCGGCCAGAGCCGCGTGCGCAACGAGCCCGCTGCCGCACAAGAGCTGGTCGCTGCCTGCGGATTCTTGCCCTTGGCTGTGCGCTGCGCCGCTGCCCGCCTGGCGACCCGCCCCACGTGGACCATCGCGCACCTGGCCGCACGCCTCGCCGACGAACGCCGCACCCTGGCGGAACTGCGCGCGGATCGGCTCACGGTCGAAGCAGGGTTCCAACTGAGCTACCGACAGCTGGACCACGACCAGGCCAGGGCCTTCAGGCTGCTGGCCATCCCCGACACACCCGACATGGACCTCCACGCCGCCGCGGCGATCCTCGAGCTGTCCCCGGCACACGCCGAGCCGCTCGTCGAGTCCCTGGTCGACCTGAGCCTTCTGGGATCGCCCGCCGCGGGCCGCTACCGCTACCACGGCCTGCTGCGGCTCTTCGCCCGCACTCGAGCCCGGGACGAGCACAGCGGGCACGACCCCGGCGAGCCGGTGCTGGCGCGCCTGCTCGACTTCTACCTGGCCACCAGCCGCACCGGCTACCGGTGCATCCGCCCCAGTAGTCCGGCGCCGGATCGGCTTGGCCCCGTCCGTCACCCAGGACTTGCCCTCCCTGACGCGACCGCAGCGCGGTCCTGGTGGGCCGCCGAGCTGCCCGGCATCACCAAAGCCGTCCAGCAGGCCGGCCAGTACGGCCCGGAAGTCCGCCGCACCGCAGCGGAACTACTGGCCATCGTGAGCTCATCCCTTTTCGGGATTGGGGCCCCTGCGGCCAGCAGGAACATCCTGAACCCCACGCAACACCGGACCCGGATGACCTGCAACATCACGATGCACAGCTCTCGTTGAACCAATGCTGGCGTCTCACACGCAGGGCATGGGGCCCTCACCACCGAGTAGCCGAGAGGTGAGGGCCCCGGGCCCATCACAGCGACGCGTATGCGTCGATGGGCCACTACATCTCAAGGCACCCGGTCGTCAGCCGAGCTCGATGGAGCTGGTGCGGTCGTTCATCGCATCGCCCACGTAGGACCACTCGCCGTAGAGCCAGCCGATGTTGGCTCCCTGAAAATCGCGATCTTCGTGCAGATTGGCCCGGCAGTCGCTGTAGGTCTTCACCGCGCTGATCGCGTCGTTGAATTCGTCACCGACATAGGGACGCTGGTAGTCGGTGCCGTTGTCACGCTCGCACGACTGAGCACCCATGTAGACCAGTGCGGTGCCGCCGAAGTTCGCCTCTGTGAACAACTGGGCGAGCAGGTACGGGGTCTCACCAGTGGCCGCAGCCTGCCCCTTGGGAGCAGCCTTTCCCAGCCGGGCCAGTCTTGCCTGGAAGGTCTTGTTCGTCGCGGCCTCCCGTGCGTTGACCGGAGCGTCGGTGATGCCTCTGTTCGTTGCGGCCGCGATGGCGGCGCGGTAGTTCTCATAGCAGGTCGGCTTGGACGGCTTGCTCTTCCCCTTCTGCAAGATCTGCACGCAAGCCCTGGTGTTCTTGGTGTTCTTGGCACTGGTGGTCGACGCGCTGGCTATGCCGGCTCCGCCCAGCCCCATGGTGGTACACGTGACGGCGAGCGTGATTCCCGCAGCCGTCAGCGAACGAAGCTTCATGGTGAACTCCCTTTCGATGTCTCCAGACACCTGCACGCGCGAGTGTCTGGAGAGCACTGTCGGGCATGCTGATCAGGGGGCGATCAATGTTCGGTCAGGACGATCGGCGCAGGTTGTTCGGCAGTCAGCGCATGCACCCGCCGGTCTTTCAGTGCTGGCCTCGATGACAGTGAGCTTCAGGACGTCCCCGGTAGGGGGATCGTGGCGGGTTTCCCGCCGTGGGGTGTACGGCTGTCCCGGGATCCGGTGATCAGGGGAGCCCCATCGGCTGCCGCGACCGCCGGGCAGCACTGCCTGTCGGTGCGGCGCTATTGGGTCCCGATGGCTGTGAGGACCGGGGTGTGTGCCGCGCGGCGGGCCGGCCACAGGGAGGCCGGCAGGCCCGCGCAGACGGCCAGGACCAGCAGGGCTGCCAGGCGTGCGGCGGGCACGCTGTGGTGGTAGCCGGGAAGGTGTCGTGCGATCAGTTCACCACCGGCCCAGCCGAGGAAGATTCCCAGGCCCGCTCCGAGCACACCGGCGAACACGGTGATGAGGAGAGCTTCGGCGCGGACCATGCCGCGCACACCCGCCCGGGTCAGGCCGATCGCCCGCAGCATGCCGAGCTCGCGCTGGCGCTCGGCGACGGACAGGGCCAGTGTGTTGATGATTCCCAGGAAGGCGACCGCGATGGACAGCGCGAGCAGGGTGTAGAGCAGGTTCAGCATGCGGTGGGTGTCCTGTGCGGCTGCTCGGGCCAGGTCGTCGCTGCTGTCGATGCGCAGGGCGGGACTGTCGCCGAGGGCGCGGGTGAGGGCGGTCCGCAGCGCGGGGCCGGGATGGCCGCGGGTGGTGAGAAAGACCTTCTCGACGCTGCTGGTGGTGGGCTTCGGCAGGGTGGCGGTATCGATGAGGATGCCGGCCAGCAGGGTGTTCGGTTCATACACGCCCGCCACCGTCAGCTGGACGGGCCGGCTCCCGGGCGGCTTGGCGCGCAGCCGACTCCCCGGTATCCAGCCGTAGGCGCGGGCGTCGTCGGTGGTCACCAGGATGTTGCGGCCGCCGTAGTGGTCGGCCGAGCCGCTGGTGACGTGCGGGCGCAGTAGGTCGCGCAGCGCGGAGGCGGGCAGGGCCAGGGCGCTCTGCGGGGCCTGGTCGATGGTGAGTTGCGTTTCACGCATCGCTGTGGCGGTGGTGACGTGGGGGCTGGCGGCCAGGCGCCGGGCCACGGTGTCGGACAGGGGGCTGAGGTCCTGCATCGACACGACGTAGTCCGCTGTGAGCACATGCGCGCTCTGGGCGTTGGCCGCGGCGAGGCCGCCTGCCGCGATCATGGTGAGGGCGGTCACGAGGCTGACGCCGATGACCAGGGAGGCGGCTGCGGCAGCGGTGCGGCGCGGGGCGCGGGCGCTGTTGCGTGCGGCGAGCCGTGCGCTGATCCCGGCTCGGGCCAGGAGCGGGCGGGCCAGGGCGAGCGCCGGTGCGACCAGCGTCGGCATCAGCGCAAGGAGACCGCCGGCTATCAGGATGGCGCCGAGCGCCAGCACCGGTGCACCGTCCTGGATGCGGTTGGTCCTCGCGCCTGCCAGCAGGCACGCCACACCGCCGGTTGCCAGGAGGAGCCCGAGGAGCACGCGACCCCGGCCGGTGCCGGCCGGTGCCGGGGCGGGGGTGGCCCGCAGGGCCGCCAGCGGCGCGATCCGGGCGGCGGCCCGCGCGGGCAGCCATGCGGCGACCAGCGTGGTGGCCACGCCGGTGAACAGCGGAAGCAGGAGGGCGTAGGCGGGCAGGCTCAGGGCTCCGCCGGAGGGCAGCGGGCCGCTCTTGCCCACGTCGCCGGCGAAGGACCGCAAAGCCTCGGCGACCCCGATGCCCAGGGCGACGCCGACCAGGGAGGCGGCGAGGGCGACCAGGAATGCCTCGGTCAGCACCAAGCGGGTGACCTGACAGCGGCTGGCGCCGACCGCCCGGAGCAGACCGATCTCCCGAGTGCGCTGGGTGACGAGCATGCTGAAGGTGTTCGTGATCAAAAAGCAGGAGATGAACAGCGCGATGGCGGCGAAGGACAGCAGCGTGGCGCGCAGCCCGGCAACCGCGCTCTCGCCGGCCAGCGCCCGCTCGCGGGCGAGGGAGGCGGCCGTCATGGGGAGCGTTCCCGGCAGTCTCTCCTCACTCGCCGCTTCCAGCTGCTCGGCCGAGATGCCGGGCGCGGCCTGTACATGGAGCTCGCTGAACCGGCCGCGGCCGGTGAAGTGCTGCTGCGCGGTGGCACTGTCGAACAGCACCAGGCTCCCGCCCGCGGTGAGGGCCGGCTCGGCCCGGGTGGTGAAGACGCCGCTGATGCGGGCGGTGAGCCCGGGCCCGTTGACCGAGATCCGCGCGGTGTCCCCCGGCCGGTAGCCGCACTGCGCGGCGCTGTCCTCGTCGATGGCGATCTCGCCCCTCTTCGCAGGCGGGCGGCCGCGGGTGAAGCGGTAGCGCGGGTCCGCTCTGTTCTTGTCGGCCGACCCGGCGTAGTTGCCCGCCCGGGCGGGGCCGCCGCGGCCGGCGGAACGGCCGTCCGGACACCCCAGAGCCGTATATCCGGAGACGACGGCAATGACGTGACCCGTCTGGGAAAGGCCCTCCACCCGCCGTACGTCGGCCGCGGACAAGGACGCAGGCCGATGGCCGGAGGCCGGAGTGGTACAGCGGTCGTCCGGGCGGATCACCACATCGGTGTGGGTGAACGTCTGCCGGTACGCACCGGTGAGCGCGTCGGAGACCGTGGCGGTGAACAGGAGAATCCCCGTGAGGAAGGCGACGCCGACCGAGACAGCCAGCGCGGTCAGCGCCACGCGGGACGGGTGGGCGCCTACATTGCGCCACGCGGTACGAAACATGAGGGACGTCCTGTTGCGACAACGAGCGGCCGACATGGCCGCCCGGGCGAAGTGGGCCGGAAGGCCAGCGTGATCGCGGGGCGCCGCGGCCTCCGGCCCGGCCCGGAATCGGCTACGGCTCCTGGCTCGCCGACGATCCGCCCGCCGCCGAGAAAGACCACCCGGCCCCCGTCGACTGCGGCTCCCGGTCAGATCAACGTCGACGATCCTTGCGGCACAGGGCGACTGCGCGGATCGACCAGATGACCGACAGCTGCCGTGCCGGCGCTCGGGCAAACGGCGGAGGCCGACCCACGCTGAGCTGGCCTACCGTGGACCGCCATGACCACCTTCCCGGCACGCGCCGTGTTCGCCACCTGGGCTCCCGCCCGTCGCGGCCTGACCATCACCGTCACCACGCTCGCCCTGGCAGCGATCACCGCCGAGGCACTGGACACCGGCTTTGTGCCCACGGCTGCCGCCACCCTCGCCGTCGGCCTGCTGTGCATGGCCGCCCTGCTGGCGCCGCCCCGGCACCTGGCGCGCACCGGATGGATCGCGGTCACCGCTTCCCTGGCCCTGTCCCTGACCACCGCCCAGTTGCAGCACCGCCCCGAGCACACCCCCGGCATGACGGAGATGGGCATGCTGCTGCTGCTCGCCACCCGCGCGGTGCGGCACGAGCCCCTCAGACGGATGATCCCGCTCACCTCCGCCGCATGGCTCGCCACCTGTCTGGTGCTGCTGCGCCTGCCCGGTTCCGAATACATGCACGTGGCGAAGTACGGCCTGCCTCCCTTGCTGCTCGCCCTCCCCGTGGCCGTCGTCCTCGGCCTGTACCTGCACCTGGTGGACGGCACGCGCGAGCGGGAGAAGAACGCCCGCCTCAACGCCCAGCGCCTGGAGTACGCCCGCGAGCTGCACGACTTCGTCGGCCACCACGTCACCGCCATCACCGCGCAGGTCAAAGCCGTGCGCTTCACCACGGCCGCCGGGCACCCGCCCACACCCCAGGCCCTGGACGAGGCGCTGGCGAACATCGAGGACGCCGCCCTGCAGGCGACGGACTCCATGCGCGCCATGGTCGGCCTGCTGCGCCGGCCGGACCGCTCAGCCCCTCTCCACGCCCCCCAGACACTGCACGGCCTGCACGACCTGGCTGACGCCCTGCGCGCCACCGGCCCCGAGGTCAGCCTCACCATCGACCCCCGGCTGCTCGCCGTCCCCCCGCCAGACCACCTCTGCGCCACCGCGTACCACGTGGTGCGCGAAGCACTGACCAACATCCGCAAGCACGCCACGGGGGCCGGCACCGTGACCATCGACGTGCGCCATTCCCCGGATGCGGGGGCACTCACCGTCTGCGTGACCGACAACGCCGCACAGCCATCCGATGCCACACCGGCGCACCGGGGTCCCGGCGGCTTCGGCATCACCGGGCTGCGCGAGCGAGTCGACGCAGTGGGCGGAACCCTGACCGCGGGCCCCGGACCGGTCGGCGGCTGGCAGGTCGCCGCCGAGATCCCCCTCAGCCCCGACGCGGCGCCGCGCACGCCGTGACGCCTGGCACGATGACCACCATGACCATCCGCGTGCTGCTCGCCGACGACCAGGTCACCGTACGCGCCGCGTACCGGATGATCCTCGACTCCCAGCCGGACATCGAGGTCGTCGCCGAGACCGCGGACGGAACCGCAGCCGTGGCCGATGCCCGCCGCCTGCGCCCCGATGTGTGCCTGCTGGACATCCGCATGCCCGGCATGGACGGACTCGAAGCCGCCCGTCTTCTCGCCGGCCCGGATGCCGAACAGCCGCTGAAGGTGGTCATCGCCACCACCTTCGATCTCGACGAATACGTCTACACCGCCCTTAACCACGGAGCCTGCGGATTCGTCCTCAAGGACTGTTCGCCCGCCCTCCTCATCGAAGCCGTCCGTGCCGCTGCCGTGGGCGACTCACTCATCTCGCCCTCCGTCACGGTCAGGCTCCTGCAGCACATGTCCTCCCCACCGGCATCACACGGTGGCCGGTCCGGGCCCGGCACACCCCCGCCACACGAACCTCTCACCCCCCGCGAGCGGGAGGTCGTCGCCATGGTGGCCAGGGGCATGACCAACGACGAGGTCGCCGCCGCTCTCTTCGTCACTCTCTCCACGGTGAAGACCCATCTCGGCAGCATCCAGCGCAAGTTCGGAGCCCGTAACCGCGTCGAAGTCGCCGCCCGCGCCTGGCAGCACGGCTTGATCTGAGGTTCCCGGCCTTCGCGGCCTGCCTCCTCGGGCAGACCATGGAGCCGGTATCGCGCAGCCGGGCAGTGTTCCGGGCCCCGGCCGGTACCCGGGCGCGGCGCCCGGGGAGCGGTGCATCTCGGCTCCCGGCACAGCCAACGGCGCCTGCGCCAGAAGAACTCCAACTCCCCTCCCCGTAGGGGACGTCACGCGGCCGGGCACCACCGGGCGCCTTCGCGCGGGAGGCGAAGGCATCGCCGGGGCAACTCCACAGGCGGCTACGCCCCTGCCGGTCAGCGCCCACGTGCTGGGGGCAGGCGGCGTCAGGGGCGGCTCGCACTCGACGACTACTTACGTTACAGTCATTGATTGTAACGATGGATTCGCGGGCTGCGGGTCCGTCGCTGACCATTTCCACGCTGGAGGACAGCCATGGCAAACACCTACGAACCCGGTCGAGTTGGACTGTTGCTCGTCGACCTCGTCAACGAGAACTTCTCGAAGGACGGCAAGGCCTATTCCATCTACGCGCCGGAGTACGAACGCCTGGACACGGTCAACAGCCTGAAGAAGCTCATCACCGGGGTACGTCGGCAGGAAGACGTTCCGGTCTTCTATTCGAGGACTTCCTTCACCGAGGAGGACTACACGGCGTGGAGGCACGTTTCCGGGATCCACCGGCAGATGTTCGACAGCCGGATGTTCACGGCCGGCACGTGGAACACCGAGTTCCATGAGGAGCTGGCTCCCCAGCCGGGCGACGTGGTCCTCGCGCCGCACAAGGGCCTCGACGTCCTCCAGCACACGGATCTGGAATTCCAGCTGCGCCAGCGCGGAGTCGAGTACCTGGCGATCGCCGGGGTCTCCGGGATCATGGCTGTGGAGTCGACGGCCCGCACCGCGATGGAGCGCGGCTACCACGTGACCGCGTTCACCGACGCGATAGCCGCTCCCGGCGGTCTGGTCACCTATCAGGCGATGATGCGCGGCCTGAACATGGTCTCCCACAGCGTGGTCGGCGTGGACGACTTCCTGGCCTCGCTCGGCAAGTCGGCGGCGTAACACCTCCACCATCGATCCGGCCAGAAAGCAGCGGGGCATGCAGCGGGCACGAACACGGTGGGCAGACGTTCATGATCGGTTCTTGGCGTCCGATCCCGGACTGATCCGGATGTGGTCCGCGCTCAGCACGGTCTGCGCGGTGCTGCTGACCCTCGGCGTCCTCGCGGCGCTGGATGCCTCGGTGCCGATCCTGGTGACGGGCGCCCTCACGGCGATGGTCACCACGGCCGCGGTCACCGAACCCCGGCCGCGCGACCAGGCGTTGACCCTGGCGTTGGGGGTGCCGGTCGCCCTGGCGGTCCTGGCGGTCGGCAGCGCGCTGGCGCCGTACCGGGTTGCGGCGGACGTCGTGTTCGTGCTGCTGATCTTCGCCGCCCTCTACATCCGGCGGCTGGGCCCGCGCGCGACCGCGCTGGGCATCTTCTCCTTCCAGCTCTTCTTCGTGACCCAGTTCGTCGAGACCCGCGTGGAACAGTTGCCGCAGCTGTTCCTGGCCGCGCTGGTGGCCTTCGGCAGCTCGGCGCTGGTCCGCTTCGCCGTCTTGCGCTCGCCGCCGGAGCGGACGCTGGCACGGCTGCAACGGGCCTTCCGGCTGCGTCTGGCGCTGGTGCTCGACGCGCTGACCGAGACAGCCCAGGGCGGATCGGAGGCGCCGCGCGCCGAGCGGGCGGCCGACGACCTGCGCCGGCACACCGCCCGCCTGCACACGGCCGCGTTGATGATCCAGAAGCAGCTTCAGATCGGCACGCCCGACGAGCGCACCGCCACCGCGATCCAGCGCCGCGTGGCGGACGCGGAGACGGCCGCGGAGCGGCTGGCCGTCCTCGTGCTGCGAGCCCTGCGGCCCGGAGCCGACGTCGACACCCTGACCCCGCACCTGACGAAGGCCCTCCCCGCCGGATCCGCCGTCGACGCCCGCGACGCTGCGACCCTGCCCGTGCTGGTCTCGGAGCTGCGCGCGCTGCGCCTGGCGATCGCTCCGGGTCCGCTGCGGTCGGCGGACGCCGGTCCTGCCGAAGTACGCAAACGGCTGCTCGGCTACCGCGGTGACGAGCACCTGCCCGACGCGTCCCCGGCGATGCAGGACGTCTTCCGCTCAACGGGAGACCTCGCCCGTGCCCTGTCCGGCCTGCACCAGGCCGTCGACGGGCACACCCCGGCGGCCGAAGGCACCTCCGTGGCGGCTCAGTCGCGTGCGAAGCTCACGGCGGAGCACTCCGGCCCGGCCAAGGACGCCATACCCAGGCAGCGAGGCCCCCGCATCCGCCCTACCACCAGGACCGCGCTCCAGGTCGCGACCGGATCGGCGCTCGCCGTGGTCGGCGGTGAGCTGATCTCGCCCGAGCGCTGGTACTGGGCCGTGTTCACCTGCTGGGTGGTCTTCATCGGCACCGCCTCCACCGGCGAGATCCTGGTCAGGGGATACCGACGCCTGCTCGGCACGGTGGCGGGTGTCGTCGCCGGGCTCGCCCTCGCCGCCCTGGTAGGCGACACCTCCTGGCTGGCCTTCGCCCTGGCGGGCCTGAGCGTGTTCGGGATGTACTACACGCTCGCGGTGTCCTACACGCTGATGTCCTTCTTCGTCACCACGATGCTCGGCATGCTCTACACACTGCTCCACACCCTCACCCCGGGCGTGCTGGTGGTGCGGATCGAGGAGACCGCACTGGGCATCGCATGCGGGCTGGCCGCTGCTCTGCTCGTACTGCCCGTGCGCACCCGGGAACGCACGGACCAGTTGCTGCTCGACGCGCTGGAGCGACTGCGCGCGGTGCTCTCCCAATCGCTGGCCCCGCTGGGTGGCAAGTCCGGCGAGGACCTGCTCGGTCCGGCCCGCGCACTGGACTCGGCTCTGGACAGCCTGCGTCTGTCGGTGCAGCCGCTGATCACCCCAATCAGCCCGTTGCGGTCCCGGCGGCGCACCGCGCTCTTGGTGCTGGGGCTGTTGGAGACGGCCGCCTTCCACGCCCGCAGCCTGGCTGCCACCGCCGAACTGGTGCCAGCAGGCTTCCACATCGGCCCCGATTCGCGCCTCGTGAAAGAGGCATGCCGCATCGACCGCAACCTCGCGACCCTGATCAACCAGATAGCCGCCCAAGGCCACAGCGACACCACGCTCGGGCGCGGTCCCGGGGTCCCCACCCAGCTCGGCGTGACCGAGGGAGCGGCGCATGCCGAGGACATCAACGCGACGCGACGGGTCCTGCGGCATCTGCAACGTGTGGACGAGAGCCTTCAGGGCCTGGCCCGGACGCTTCACCAGCCCGTTCATGATGACTCATGACGCAGGCACCGGCAGGTCACCAGGTCCTCACCCGCACGCATCGTCCCCGCGCCCGCCGGTCTGCTCTGCCCTGAGACTGTCCCACCGCATCAGGTCGCCCACAACGGACTCCAATCCCCGGTGATCTGCAGAAACCACCTGTGACAGGAGCATCCGGCAATGGCTACTTCGCGACCCGCGGCGCGCACCCCGAGTGCACCGCCGACTCCATCCACTGCCCGGGCACCTACATGGCCGGGTGCTACAACCGCCTCACCTCGACGTGGCCGCACGCCAGGTGGATCACGAGGGCATGGTCAACATCCCCAACTGGCCTCCGCTGCGCATACGGACGGACACCGGAATCTGACTCGCCCCCGACACCCACAAGCTCCATGGCCACCGTCAGCACCTCGACCTGCGCTCCGGCACGCTGGAGCGCACCGCGCGCTACGAGGACGAGGGCGGCCACCGCCTCACCGTGCGACAGCTCCGTGCCGTGCACATGGCCGAGCCCCACCTCGCCCTGCTGCGCACCGAGGTCATGCCCGAGGGCTGGTCCGGCGAGATCGAGGTCGCGACGGCCCTCGACGGAGCCGTGGTCAATGGCGGTGTCGACCGCTACCGTTCGCTCGCCTGCCGCCACTTCGCGCACGTCCACACCGGGTCCTCCCGGACGGCACGAACTGGCTGCGCTGCCGCACCACCACCTCCGACATCCGTGTTGGCCTCGCCGCGCGGACCACCGTCGAGACCTCCCCGCATGCGACTCGCAGCGTGGGCGTACCGGGCAACGTCGGCGCGGCACTGCCCCCATCCGCTCCGCCTTGCAGCGCGAACGCACGCTGGTGCGCATAGGAGGCATAGGCTGGCGACCCTGGCTACGACGAGGGCGCACAGCGACCTGATCCACGAGTCGAAGCTGAACCCTCGCCCTGTAGCGGCCGCCTTGCGATTTTCCATATCGCGTGCACACTCCCACGGGAACTCCCGGGAAGCCCCAGGCAGAGACGGGAGGTCCGCCCTCGCGGACAGAGGCTCCGACCCCTATGGGCGCCCAGGTCAGAGGCCCGGCAGGAGCCAGGTGAGCGGGAACCTCCAGTTCGAGCGCAAGGGCCAGGGCGTGGGCGGCATGCTCAAGCGCGCCGTCACGGGCGAGGGCGTTCCGCTGATGACGGTGCGCGGCCAGGGCGAGGCGTGGTTCGCGCACGAGGCGCACAACTGCTTCCTCGTCGACCTCGAACCGGGGGACGTGCTCACCATCAACGGCCGCAACGTCCTGTGCTTCGACGCGAGCCTGTCGTACGAGATCAAGACCGTGAAGGGCTCGGGCATCTCCGGCGGCGGCCTGTTCAACACCGTGTTCTCCGGTCACGGCAGGATCGGGCTCATGTGCGAGGGCGAACCGCTGGTCATCCCGGTGTCGCCGAAGGAGCCGGTGTACGTCGACACCGACGCGGTGGTCGGCTGGACCGCCAGCCTGGAGACGTCGCTGCACCGTTCCCAGTCCATCGGCTCGATGCTGCGCGGCGGCTCCGGCGAATCGGTGCAGCTGATGCTCCAGGGCGACGGGTTCGTCATCGTGCGCCCGAGCGAGGCCACACCGGCCAAGCCGCAGCAGCACTGAGCCGGGCGGCCGGTCACCCTCCGGGGTGGGGCGACCGGCCGCACGTCGTCCGGTTCAGCGGCAGACCGCGGGCTCGCCGCGGCCGGGCGCGCTCACCGCCGCGGACCCGCTCCGCGCGTGGGCGAGCCGCGTCCGCAGCATCGGCGAGCCGCACAGCGTCAGGAGCAGGGCCAGGGCGCCCGCGACGACCGCCACGCAGACGCCTGCCGTGGCGCCGAGGTGGTCGTAGACGACGCCGGTGACGGCCGCGCCGAGCGCGACGCCGCTCTGGAGACCCGCGATCATCCAGGTCATGGCCTCCGTGAGCTGGTGCTCCGGAGTCGTGCGCTCCACCATGGCCATGATCACGACCATGGTCGGCGCGAAGAAGACCCCGGCGACGAACACCACCACGACCATCCCCCAGACGCCGTCCACCAGGAGGAACGGCAGGGTCGTCAGGGCCGTCCCGGTCACGCCGATCAGGAGCAGGCGTGGCAGCGGCACGTCGATGCGGCGGGCGCCGAAGAGCAGCCCCGAGATGCCGGAGCCGATCGCGTACACGGCGAAGACGAGCCCGGCGAGCGACTTGTTGCCCGCGTCCTCGGCGAACGCGAGGCCCATCGTGTCGACCATGCCGGGGATCGTGCCGCCGCACAGCAGGATGAGCGCGAGGACGAGCACCGGCGGCGAGGACAGGGCCGACCCGCCGTCGCCGTCGGCGGTGCGCGGCTTGACCGGCGGTTCGGTGCTCTTCTGCGGCACGAACAGCGCGACCCCGACGAGCAGGAGCAGCCCCGCCGCCATCGGCGCGGCCTGCGGGAACAGCGCCGTGGAGAGCACCACGGCGAGCGCGGGGCTGATGACGTACGTCAGCTCGTCGACCACGGACTCCATGGAGTACGCGGTGGTCAGCTGCGGCCTGCCCCGGTAGAGCTCGGTCCAGCGGGCCCTGACCATCGCGCTCATGCTCGGCATGAGACCGGAGAGCAGCGCGAAGAGGAACAGCGTCCACCGGGGCGCGTCGGAGGTGGCGCACAGCAGCAGGCCCGCGAGCCCGAGCACGCTGACGCCGGTGGCGACGGGGAGCACCCGGCTCTGGCCGCGCCGGTCCACCGCCTTGGACACCTGGGGCCCGAGGAAGGCCATGGAGAAGGTGAAGGTGCCCGCCACCAGCCCTGCCAGCGCGTACTCGCCCGTCGTTTCGGACAGCATCGCGAGGATGCCCATGTGGGTCAGGGGCAGCGGGAGGCGGGCGACGAGCCCTGCGGAACTGAACGCCTTCGCGCCCGGAGCGGAGAAGATCTCGCGGTATGCGTGTGCCATTGCCTGTCCTGTCGTGGAATCGGCCCTCGGCTCGTGGAGGCACGCGCGACACCCGGCGCCCGCACCCCCACGAACAACAACCGGGACTATCGTTCCACTTTCTATCACGCCCCGCCCGGGGCCCGGCGGCTACGCTTCGGCACGCCGCTCCAGGCGGCTGCCGCGCGGCACGGTGACGGACATGATGTCGCTGGGGCCGTCCAGGGCGATGCGGTGCCAGCGCCCGCGCGGCACGATGACGGCCGCTCCGGCCGCGACCTTCACCTCCGCCCCCTCCCCTCCGGGTTCCTCCGGGCGGAAGCAGAGGCGTATTCCGCCCGCCAGACAGGCCACGACCTCTTCGGCGTCGGGGTGCACTTCCCAGTGGTCACCGTGCACGTCGGCGTCGGTCTCCACATGGAAGGTCATCACCTGCCAGCCACTCCCTGCGGAGTCGAACACCGGCCGCTCGGCGCGCACTTGGCCGCCCTCGTCGAGGTGGATGAAGGAGGCGAAGAGGTCGATCGGGGTGAGAGTCATGCCGGAGTGCCCTTCCTGGGGTTCTGATACACGGGTTCGGTGCGCAGGGGAACGTTTCAATCGGCCAGGCCGCGGCGCAGGGCCGCGCCGAGTTCGGCGTTCTGCCGCCGGGACACGTCGGCGCTCAGGAGGGCCTGCGAGCCGTGGAACGTACCGGCCCACTGGTGCAGTTCGACCGGTACGCCCGCCCTGAGCAGGCGCAGCGCGTACTCGATGCCCTCGTCGCGGTTCGGGCAGAACTCGGCCGTGGCGATGTAGGCGGGCGGAAGCCCGGCCACGTCGTCGGCGCGCGAGGGCGCGGCGTACGGCGTGGCCCGCGCACCGCCGAGGTAGTGCCGCCACGCCTCGGTGACCTTGCCGCGTGTCATCCAGGGCGTGTCCGTGAACTGCCGTGCCGACCAGGTCGCTTGGCGGTCGTCGAGGCCCGGCTGGTTGAGCAGCTGGAAGCGGATCGCCGGGCCCTGCCGGTCGCGCGCCCGCAGCGCCACGGCCGCCGCGAGCCCGGCACCGGCGCTGTGGCCGCCGACCGCGATCCGCCCGGGGTCGACGCCGAGGTCGGCCGCGTGCTCCGCCGCCCAGCTCAGCACCGCGTACGCGTCGTCCAGGGCGGCCGGGTGCGGATGCTCGGGGGCGAGCCGGTAGCCCACCGAGATGACGACCTCACCGGAGCTCTCCGCGATGCGGGAGGCCCACGGGTGCTCGGTGTCCACGTCGCCCATGACCCAGCCGCCGCCGTGCATCCAGACGACGGCGCCCCGTGCGCCGCGCGGGCGGTAGATCCGCACGGGCACCCCGGGATCGCCGGGCACCGTACGGTCCTCGATCTCCATGTCCGAGGTGTCCGGCGCCGGCACGGAGGCGGCAAGGCCCGCGAGGTTCTTGCGGGCGGCGACGGGGTCGGAGAAGTCGGCCCGGGGGATGAGCGGGATGAATGCTTCGAGTTCGGAGTCCATGTCGGCCATCCTCACGGCCGCGCCCGCCCGGGAGCAGCCGCCAACCGTCGCGCAACTCCCCCGTTTCACGCGCCGATCGGCGCCGGGCCCGCCGGACCGGCCCTCGGCCTCGCGCGGTCCGCCCCGGCACCTACGCAGGGCCGGGCTTGACACCCACGGGATTCATTATTCAAGTTTGACTAGTGCTTCTTCACGGTATACCTTTCTCTGCGTGGTCAAGTTTGACTACGTGGATGCGCCAGAGCCTCATCAGCAAGGGAGCCCATATGACTCATCTGCCCGACACCGGATACGCCCCGACCGCCGAGGACCGCGCGAGCCTGGACTCCTGGTTCGCCGAGTACGACGCGGCGAGCGGCAAGCGCGACGTGGAGCGCATGGCGGACATGGCGGTGTTCCCGCTCAACCTGGTGAGCGACGACTCCGCAGGGTCCGGCCGGTCGGCGCAGTGGGACCGGCGGCAGTTCGTCACCACCATGACGCAGGTGATGGGCGACGGCAGCCAGGACATCACCTTCGAGTCCACCCGGACTCCGGTGTTCCTCTCCGCGTCGATGGCCGTGGTCTTCACCGACTCGACGATGACGGCGGACGGCCGCACCCAGCAGCTCCGGTACGCCGACATCCTGCTCAAGCGGGACGGGGCCTGGGCGTTCCAGACCATGATCCAGGGCGGCTGGGGAGACAACCTCTAGCGCGCACGGGGGGGGCCGCGCGGGCCCACCTCGTCGCGTCGCGCGGTCGCCTAGGAACGGCGCCTGCGCAGTACGACGAGAAAGGCGCCGACGGCCACCACGGCGACCGCTCCCCCGGCGACGGCAAGGGTCGTGGTGCCCTTTCCGTCGCCGTCTCCGTCGCTGTCGTCGTCAACTTTGGCTTTGGCTTTGGAGGCGCACTGCGGGCCGTCAATGGGACCGCCCTTTTCGACGGTCACTTCGCCCGCCCGCGTGCTCTCGCCCGGATGCACCGGCTCGGCGAAATGAACGGCATACGTACCCGGCTCGGCGTCACAGCGGATCCGGGCGTGCGCCGCGAACGAAACCTTGCCCGTGGACTTCAGCTCCACCGACTTCTCGAACACCTCGGAACGCACCCTCGCGCCCTCGTCGAGTTCCGGATTCACCAGGGACAGCGCGACGCGCTCCCCAGGTCGCGCGGCACCCGGCTCCACCGTCAACTCGCCACTGCCGCCCGCGTCCGCGGCCGCGCCGGGAACGGCCACCGATGCGGCCGCGAGCAGCAAAGCCCCCACAAAAGTGGCGCGTACACGTGACATAAGATGCAGTCCTCGGGCTCGGATGACCAGGGTCGATTCTGGTGGCGGGATCCGTAATCAGTGATCTTACCGGGGGGATTTGCGAACAGTGCACGGACTGCCGCCGCACGCTCTTCGGCATGCGTTCACGGGCGAACACTGAGTTCTCCACGCTCTGCCTGCCGTGCCCTTCCACGTACTTCCATGTTCCTCCACGTTCTTCCTCCACCACGCAACAGAAGGGGAGCTGTGCGCATTTCCCGTTGGTCCCGGTCCGTCGCCGCGGGGACGGGCGGCGTCGTCATCGCCGCCCTGGCGACCACCGCCTCCGCGCAGGAGTCCATAGCCGGGCCGGGAGGCCCCCGGCCGGGACCGGACGCGACGCCCGGCGGCGTCAGCGCGTCCGCTCCCCCGAGGAGCGGCGCCAGCTGGACGGCCGAGGACGCCGAGGACTTCTGGACCGCCGGGCGCATGGAGTCGGCGACTCCGCCCCCGGCCGCCGAGGCCCCCGCGCCCGGGAGCGCGCAGCCAGGCGCCACCGCGAAGACGAAGACCAGGACGCAGACGACGGCGACGGCCCCGCGGGCACGCGCCGCGGCCGCCACCCCCTCCGCCACGTCCTACAAGGGCGCCAAGACCATCGGCGTCCTGTACTACGTCGACAGCGGCATGACCGCGCACAGTTGCACGGCGAGCGTCGTGCACAGCCCCAAGGGCAATCTGATCCTCACCGCCGGGCACTGCGGCCCCGGCAAGAAGCACGCCTTCGTGCCCCAGTACCGCACCGGCAAGCCCGCGGCCCAGCAGCCGTACGGCATCTGGGCCGTCGACCGGTTCTTCAAGGACCCCCGGCACACCGACACCGGCCCGGGATCCAACCTCGACTTCGGCTTCGCGACGCTCAAGCCCGACAAGAACGGCCGCCCCGTCGAGCGACTCACCGGCGCCAACACCCTGACGCGGACGCCGAACTACCGCGTCCCGGTCACCGTCATCGGCTACCCGAAGGCGAAGTACGACCCCAGGGACCGAGCGATCAAGTGCCGCACGACGACGAGCCGTCTGCCCGGCTACAAGCAGCTCCGCATGAAGTGCGCCGGCTTCCACGGCGGCACCTCCGGCAGCCCGTGGCTGATGAACTTCGACGAGCGGACCCAGCGCGGCCAGGTCGTCGGGAACCTCGGCGGCGCGGGCGGCGGCGGCTCCAGCAGCGACGTCTCGTACGCGCCGTTCTACGACGACCAGGTGTTCAAGCTCTACGACGACGCCGTCGCCGACGTCGCCAAGGTCGAGCGCTCGCCGCTCCCCTACGCGCTCGGCACCGGCGAGACCTGGCAGCACGCCAAGCAGCTGGCCTCCGGCGACTACACCGGTGACGGCAAGGCCGACCTGCTCGCCGTGTGGGCCGGCGGCGAGGTCACCCTGCACACCGGCGACGGCGACGGCGGCTTCAGCGCGCAGCGCCGCCTCAAGGCGCCCAACGGCACCTGGAAGCACGCCGCGGCGATCACCGGCGGCGACTTCGCCGGCACCGGCCGCTCCGACCTGATCGTGCGCTGGTCCGACGGCGAGGTCACGCTGTACCCCGACGTGTCCGCCGCGGGCTTCGGCCGGGAGGTCAGGCTCGCCAAGGCCAAATCCACCTGGAAGCACGCCACCCAGATCACCGCGGGCCGCTTCAGCGGCAACAAGCGCGCCGACGACCTGGTGGTCCGCTGGAGCGACGGCGAACTCACCCTCTACCGCGAGGCCGGCGACGGGTTCAAGAAGGAGACCAGGCTCCAGAAGCCCAACGCCACCTGGAAGCGCGCCGCCCTCCTCGTCGGCGGCGACTTCGCGGGCAGCGACCGCGGGGACGTCCTCGTGCGCTGGTCCGACGGCAAGCTCACCCTCCACCAGGACGTGGGCACCGGCGGCCTGGGCAGGAAGACCCAGCTGCGCGGGGCGAGCGCGCTGTGGAAGCACGCCAAGGTCGCGACGGCGGGCGGGCACACCGCGGGCGGCCGCCCCGACGACATCGTCGTCCGCTGGAGCGGCGGCGAGGTCAGCCTCTACGCCGACACCACGACCCGGCTCGGCACCGAGCGGAACCTGGTACCGCCCCGGACGACCTGACGGGCGTGCGGCACCCGCCGTGCGCCGACCGGGTAACGTCGGCGGGAACGGCGCGCGTACGCGGCAGGAGAGGTACGCGCGCACGAACGCGGGAGAACGACCCTGAACGAGCCGACCACCGGGCCGATCACGGGACCGGCCACCGGACCGACCACCGAGCCCGTCACCGACGGCCGCCGCGCCAAGGGCGAGCGGCGGCGCCGGGCACTCATCGAGGCCACCGTGCGCGTCATCGCGCGCGACGGCGCCGCCGGGGTCACCCACCGCACGGTGGCCCGGGAGGCGGAGCTGCCCACCACCGCCACGACGTACTACTTCAGCAGCATCGACGCCCTCCTCACGGCGGCGCTCACCCAGTGCATGGAGGAGGACTCCGCGCGCATCGAGGCGCTCGTGGCGGCGCCCGGCGGCGACAAGCGCCGGGCGCTCGCGGAGCTCATGGCGGAGATCCTCAGCCCGCCCGGCCATCTGCTCGCCGAGTTCGAGCTGTGCCTGCTCGCGGTGCGCCGCCCGGAGCAGCGGGCCGCGACCCGCCGCTGGCAGGAGGCGCTCGCCGCCTTCGCCCGCCAGTTCACCGACGAGCCGCTGCGCGTGAAGCTCTTCGCCCAGTCCTACGACGGGCTGCTGCTCCAGGGCCTCCTCGCGGACAAGCCCCCGACGGCCGACGAGTTCGAGGAACTCCTGCGGGAGCTCCTGCCGGACCCCGGTGGGGCCGCGTAAACGTCCCCCGCCGGTGGGCGGAACGCCGCCGATCACCAGGTCGTGCGCGGTCGCGGCCCCCCGCGCCGTCAAGCACCGACACGCCCTCGACTACAGTGGGCCCCGGGCCGTGACTGGCGCTGAGGTGGAGCACCACCGGGGAGCGGCCTGACGCAGATGTCGATGCCGTGCGCCTGGGCGACTGGTCAACCACGCCTGGAGGCGGCCATGTCCCCGACCACTTCGACGGTTCCTGCCCAGCTCATGGACGGCACCGCACTCGCCCGCCGCGTGGGCGAGGAGACCGCGGCCCGCGCCGCGGAGCTCACCCGGCGCACGGGCGCCGCGCCCTGTCTGGCCACGGTGCTCGTGGGCGAGGACCCCGCTTCGGTCACCTACGTCCGCATGAAGCGGAACCGCTGCGCCAAGGCGGGCATCGTCTCGCGCCACGTCGCGCTGCCCGCCGCGACCACGACCGAGGAGCTCGTCGCCACCCTCGGCGCCCTCTCCGAGGACCCGACCGTGCACGGCATCCTGCTGCAGCACCCCGTCGGGGAGCACATCGACGAGCGCGCCGCGTTCGAGGCGATCGCGCCGCACAAGGACGTCGACGGCGTCACGCTCAGCTCGTTCGCCGCGATGAGCTTCGGGCGGCCCGGCTTCGTGTCCTGCACCCCGGGCGGGATCATGCGGCTGCTCGACGCGTACGACGTCGACCTCGCCGGGAAGCGGGCCGTCGTGGTGGGCCGCAGCGCGATCCTCGGCAAGCCCGTGGGGATGCTGCTGCTCGCCCGGGACGCGACCGTCACCTACTGCCACTCGCGCACCGCCGACCTCTCCGCGCACCTGCGCGAGGCCGACGTCGTCGTGGCGGCCGTGGGCCGACCCGAGCTGATCCGCGGCGAGGACATCAAGCCGGGCGCGGTCGTCATCGACGCCGGGTACAACCCGGGCAACGTCGGCGACGTCGACTTCGACGGCGCCCTGAGCCGGGCCCGCCTCATCACGCCGGTGCCGGGCGGCGTCGGCCCCATGACGATCGCGGTCCTGCTCGAGCAGACGGTGGCCGCCGCGGAGCGGCAGCTGGAGGCGCGCGCCGCCCGGTGACGAGGGCCGCCCGCCGCGCCCGTACCACCATCCGGTGCTTTCCACGGGTGTTGACCCGCTGTTGACCAACTCCCCCTACGTTCCTGCCTGTTGCGGCGACACCCCCGTCGCCGCACGGTCACCAGGGGGTTCGATGCGTCGTCACAAGGCTCTCCTCGCCACGGGCGCGGCGGTGTTCGGCACGGCGATACTCGGCGCGGCGGGGCAGGGCGCGAGCGCCGACCAGCCGGACCGGGAGACGGTGTCGGTCGGGCGGCTCGCGGGCAAGGACGCCGCGCGCAGGATGGCGGAGCAGCGGCCGCTCGTCGCCGCGGCCGGCGTCATCCGATGGGCGCAGGAACGCGGCCGGTACGCGGGGTTCACCGGCATCGCCCTGGAGCGGAACCGGGTCGCCCTGTACTGGAAGGGCGAGCTGCCCGCGCCGGTGCGGAAGGCCCTCGCCAAGGCGCGCGGCACGGCGCAGGTGCGGGTCGTCTCGGCCCCGTACTCGCTCAAGGAGCTGAAGTCCGCGTCGGCGCGGCTCCAGGAGCGGCTGCGGGCCGACCCCTCGCTCGGCCACACCGTGAAGATCCCGGCGGACGGCAGCGGGCTCGTCGTCGCCGCGGACCCGGGCCGCAGGGCGGCGGCCGCCGCCGGGCGCCGGGCCGCCGCCCTCCAGGAGGACCTGGGCGTGCCGGTGCGTACCGTCCGTGAAGGGAGGATGAAGGAGCGCAGCCGCGACGACGACTCCCAGCCGTGGTCGGGCGGCGCGCTCATCAAGACCGACGGTGTGCCCTGCTCGTCCGGGTTCGGCGTGCGCGACGGGTCGGGCACGCAGTACGTCCTCGGCGCGGCGCACTGCGGCCGGCCCGGCGGCCGGGTCACGAACGGGGCCGACCAGTACATCGGCACGGTCGGACCGCGCCACCAGGCCCACGACGTCATGCTGATCCCGACCTCCGACGTGGACGACTTCCTGTACACGGGCGGACGGGGCGACGAGCGGGGCGTGCGGGTCGAGGGCTGGGACTGGGTGTACACCGGCGAGTACCTGTGCCAGTCCGGGGTCACCAGCGCCGCGGCGACGGGCGGGCCCGTCTGCGATCTGAAGGTGAAGTTCTTCTACAACGACTCCGAGGACCTGGTGGAGGCCGAGCAGATGAACGGCCGGGAGGCGGCGCGGGGAGGTGACAGCGGCGGTCCCGTGTACGCGGCCGCCGCGGGCGGGGGCGCCGTCGCCAAGGGCACGGTGACCCGCTCGCTCGGCTCCGGCCTCGGCTTCCAGGACTTCGGCACGGCCTGGCGCGACTTCGGGGTGTGGATCGACAAGTAGGCGCGGGGGCGAGGGCGTTCACAGCGCCTCGCGCAGCAGCTGCACCGGATGCCACGCGGTGCGCTCCGTGCCGTGGAAGATCTGCTGACGGCACGAGGCGCCCGTGGCGACCACGACGGTGTCGGCGGACGCGGCCCGCACGGCGGGGAAGAGACGGTCGGCTCCGACGGTCATCGAGAGGTCGTAGTGCTCGGACTCGAAGCCGAAGGAGCCGGCCATGCCGCAGCAGCCCGCGTCCAGTTCGGTGACCTCCACTCCGGGGATGCGGCGCAGCAGGGCCACGGTCGCGGCGGTGCCGACCTCCGCCTTCTGGTGGCAGTGCCCGTGGTAGAGGAGGGTGCGCCCGCTGAGCCAGGAGTCGGGGCGCAGCGTGAGGCGGCCGTCGTCGATGGCGTCGCCGAGCAGCTCCTCGATCTGCTTCACCCGTGCCGTGACCGCCTCGCGGGCCGAGTCGCGGGGCAGCAGCGCGCGGTGCTCGTCGCGCAGGGTCATCAGGCAGGAGGGTTCGCAGCCGGTGATGGGGGCGTCGGCGGGGGTGGTCTCGGTGAGGCGGTGGACGAGCTGGAAGGCCTTGTCGCTCGCGTCGTCCAGGAGGCCCTTGGACAGGCTGGCCCGGCCGCAGCAGCCGCCGCTCTCCAAGTGCACGTTCCACCCGGCGTGTTCGAGGAGTTCCACGGCCGCCCGGCCGATCTCCGGCTCGGTGTACGTGGTGAAGGAGTCGGCGAGCAGCACGACCGTGCCCTGGGTGGTCGTCGCGACGGGGGTGTGACGACCGAACCAGCGCACCAGGTTGCGGCGGGCGTAGCGCGGCAGCGGGCGGTGGCGGGTGATGCCGAGGGTCCGGTCCAGGAGGCGGCGCAGGAGCGGGAGGCGGCCGGGCAGGTTGGAGAGCGGGGCGGTGGCCGAGCCGACGCGGTTGAGCGTGCGGATCGAGCCGAAGATCCGGGAGCGCAGCGGAATCCCGTGCTCGTCGTGGTGGTGGGCGAGGGCCTCCGCCTTCAGTGAGGCCATGTCCACGCCGAGCGGGCACTCGCTCTTGCAGGCCTTGCACATCAGGCACAGGTCGAGGACCTCGTGCAGCCGCTCGTCGCCGAGCGCGGCGTGCGGGTCGGGCGCCGACAGGGCCTGGACGAGGGCGCCGGCGCGGCCCCGGGTGGAGTCCTCCTCGTTGCGCGTGGCCATGTAGGAGGGGCACATGGCGCCGGTGCCCGACTTGCGGCACAGGCCGATGTTCATGCAGCGGTCGGCGGCCGCGCGCATCCCGCCCGCCACCTCGAAGTCGAGCCGGGTGCGCAGGCCCGGCGCGGGCGGAAGGGCCGCGTCGCGCAGGTGCTCGGTCATGGCGGGGGCGTCCACGATCTTGCCGGGGTTGAGCCGGTTGTCCGGGTCGAAGAGGCCCTTGACCTGGCGCATCGCCTCGTACAGCGCGTCGCCGAACAGCTCGCGGTTGAACTCGCTGCGGGCCAGGCCGTCGCCGTGCTCGCTGGAGTTGACGCCGCCGTACTCGGTGACCAGGTCCTTGATCTCCTCGGCGACCTCGCGCATCGTGCGGCGCTGCTCGGGGTCGGTGACGTCGAGGAACGGGCGGATGTGCAGACAGCCCACCGAGCAGTGGCCGTAGAAGCCCGCGGTGAGCCCGTGGCGGTCGAGGACCTTCTTCAGACGGGCGGTGTACGCGGGCAGGTGGACGGGGTCGACGGCGGTGTCCTCGATGAACGCCAGGGGCCGCTTGGTGCCCTCGCTCGCGGCCATGAGCAGCCCGAGGCTCGACTTGCGGACCTTCATCAGGGCGGTCCGGTCGGCGGGGGTGACGGCCCGGAGGGTGTGGTAGCCGTGGCCGTGGCGCTTCCACAGGGCCGTCAACCGGTCCAGGCTGCCGCGGAGTTCACGCTCGTCGTCGCCGGTGAAGGAGACGAACAGGAGCGCGTCCGGGTCGCCTTCGAGGACCGCGGACAGGGAGGCGTACTCGATCTTCTGCCGGGACAGGTCGAGGATCGTGCGGTCCATCAGCTCCACGGCCGCCGGGTCGCAGGCGAGCGCGTCCTGGGTGGCCTCGATGGCCCCGGCGACCGAGGTGAAGTGGCCGACGGCGAAGACCGTGTGCGCCGGTTTCGGTACCAGGTCCACGAGCGCCCTGGTGGTGACGGCCAGGGTGCCTTCGGAGCCGACGACGAACTTCGCCAGGTCGAAGGGGGTGTCCTCACGGGCGAGCCGGTCGAGGCGGTAGCCGCCCGCGCGCCGCCAGTGCTGCGGGAAGCCGTCGGCTATGGCGTCGGTGTGGGCGGCGATGAGCGCGGGCAGCTCGCGGTGGACGCGGCCGTCCAGGGTGTCGAGCCCGGCGCGGCTCGCGTGCTCCTGGGCGGTGAGCGGCGCCAGGTGCGCGCGCGTCGCGTCGGAGAGCACCACGTCCAGGGCGCGCACGTGGTCGATGGTCATGCCGTAGCGCAGCGAGCCGCTGCCCGCGGAGTTGTTGCCGATCATGCCGCCGACGGTGGCGCGGTTGCTGGTGGAGGTGTCGGGGCCGAACATCAGGCCGTGCGGCGCGGCGGCGCGGTTCAACTGGTCCTGGACGACGCCGGGTTCGACCAGGGCGGTACGGCCCTCCGGTTCGAGGGCGACGATGCGGCGCATGTGGCGGGAGAGGTCGAGGATGATGCCGGGGCCCGTGGTCTGCCCGGCGAGGCTCGTCCCGGCGCCGCGCGGGACGACGGACACGCCGTGCTCGACGGCCGCGGCGACGGCCGCCGCGACGTCGTCGGCGTGGCGGGGGAAGACGACGCCGAGCGGGGTGATGGCGTACATGCTGGCGTCGCGGGCGAACAGATGGCGGCTCACGGCGTCGAAGGCGACTTCGCCGTCGAGGTCGGCGCGCAACCGCCGGGCGAGTTCGCCGCCGAGCTCGTCACGCTCGGCCTCCGTGCTCTCGGTGCTGGATGTCATACGTCACGCTCCGGGGGCGAAGGGGCGAGGGGCGTACGGGGTTCGGGGGTGGCGCGGTGGCGCCTCAGGCGGTGCGGCTCGGGCGGGCGGCCTCAGGCGGTGCGGAGGTGGTCGAGCGCCGCGGCCAGGCCGTCGGGCCCGACCGGGATCCCGGCGAGCTCCAGGCCCATCTGCACCCCGGCGAGGGTCCCGGCGAGGGTGAGGTCGTTGAAGTGACCGAGGTGGCCGATGCGGAAGACCTTGCCCGAGAGCCGCCCGAGCCCGGTGCCGAGCGACATGTCGAACCGCTCCAGGACGATCTTCCGTACGGCGTCGGCGTCCTGGCCGTCCGGCAGGAGCACGGCGGTCAGCGATCCGGAGTGCTCCCGGTCATCGGCGCACAGCACCTCCAGTCCCCAGCCGCGCACGGCCGCCCGGGTGGCGGCGGCGTGCCGGTCGTGCCGGGCCCAGACCTGTGCGAGGCCTTCCTCCGCGAGCATGCGCAGGGCTTCCTCCAGGCCGTAGAGGAGGTTGGTGGCGGGCGTGTACGGGAAGAACCCGGCGGCGTTCGCGTCCAGGATCGGCGCCCAGTCCCAGTAGGCCTTGGGCAGCCGGGCGGTGCGGGACGCCTCGATCGCCTTGGGGCTGACCGCGTTGAAGCCGAGGCCCGGCGGCAGCATGAGCCCCTTCTGCGAGCCGGTCACGGTCACGTCGACGCCCCACGCCTCGTGGTGATACTCGATCGAGGCGAGCGAGGAGACGGTGTCGACCAGGAGCAGGGCGGGGTGCCCGGCCGCGTCCAGGGCGGCGCGGATCTCCGGCACGCGGCTGGTGACGCCGGTCGAGGTCTCGTTGTGCACCACGCAGACGGCCTTGAAGCGGTGGGCGATGTCGGCGGTGAGGAGGTCGGCGGCGGCCTCGGGCGAGGCGCCGTGGCGCCAGTCGCCGGGCACGAACTCGACGTCAAGGCCGAGGGTTTCGGCCATGTCCCGCCACAGGCTCGCGAAGTGGCCGGTCTCGAAGCACAGCACGCGGTCGCCCGGGCTGAGCGTGTTGACCAGCGCGGCCTCCCAGGCGCCGGTGCCCGACGAGGGATAGACGACCACCGGGGACGTCGTGTCGAACACGGGCTTGAGTCCGTCGAGCACGCGACGGGTGAGCTCGGCGAACTCGGGGCCCCGGTGGTCGAGGGTGGGCGCGGCCATGGCGCGCAGAACGCGGTCGGGAACGTTGGTGGGTCCGGGAATCTGCAGGAAGTGACGGCCGGTCCTGACGGTCATCGCGCTAATCTCCCCTCCACGCTTGTGCCGTGAGGTGGCACAGCGTATCGTGATGCGGCACAGTGGAGCATAGGGGCGACGATCGACGGCGGTCAACGGTGCTGCCGCACAACGCCGTTGGGGTCTGCCGACGCGCTGCCGATGCGCCACTCTGGAAGCGGCCGACGCGGCACTCACCGAGCGGGCCGACACGAGACCTCCGGGGGGAACCCATGCAGAACGTCCTCAACACCCTGCGCGTCCTGGAGGAGTTGGCGACGCGCCAGCCCGTCGGCGTCGCCGAGCTCGCGCGGGCCATGGACCTGCCGAAGAGCACCGTCCAGCGCGCGCTCGGCACCCTGCGCACCGCGGGCTGGATCAGACAGACCGGCACCCCGCCCACCCGCTGGACCCTCACCACGAAGGCGCTGCTCGTCGGCCGGCAGGCCACCGGTGAACTGGGCCTGCGGGACGTGGCGGTGCCGGTGATGGAGGAGCTGCGCCGCGCCACCGACGAGACCGTGCACCTGGCGGTGCCGGAGGGCGAACGGGTGGTCCTGGTCGAGCGCCTGGAGACGACGCAGCCGGTGCGGATCGTGCTCCCGCTCGGCCAGCACCTCTCGGGCCACGCGTCCGCCAACGGCAAGGCCATCCTCGCGGCCCGCACCCCCGAGGCCGTCGAGCGGTACGTCGCGGACGGCCTGACCCGGTTCACCGAGGCGACGATCGACGACCCGGAGGCGCTGCGCGCCGAACTGCGCGCGATCCGCGCCCGCGGCTACGCGCTCAACGAGGGCGAGTGGCGCGCCGACGTCGCGGCGGTGGCCGCGGCGATCCTCGGCCCGGACGGCACGCCCGCGGCCAGCATGAGCATCAACCTGCCCGCCGGCCGCTGCGATCGGAAGCGCCTCGAAGAGCTGGGAGTTCACGTACGAGCGGCGGCCCGCGAGATCAGTACGGCACTCGGGTACGAGGAGCCCCGCACGGCCTGAGCGCCCCACGAGCGAGGAGCCGGCACCCCGGGAGCGATGCGCCCGCACCCCCTTGACGGGCCGTGACACCCGTCACATACTCGCCAACGTCGCCCTGCGAGTTCCGCATAGCGGAACTCAGAGTCCGTGCTGCGGATATTCGGGCCCGGTGTGCCCGTCACTTCACCACGCCCTACGACACCCTTCACGCCCTCCTACGACCCACGACGCTCCAGCACGCCCCACCCGGATCCCTCGGGCCTCCACAGGCTCCGGGCCCCGTCCGCATGCCCCCGCACCTGACCCTCCACCCGCTACTCGGCCGCAGTCCGAAGGCGAGGACGTGTCATGACAGACCATCTCATCGCGATCGGCGCACTGGTGCTCATCTTCGCCGTCGCCACGTTCACCTCCGTCCATATGGGAGCGCTCGCGCTCGTCGCGGCGTTCGCCGTCGGCTCCACCGTCGCCAGCGAGAGCGCGGACGACGTCTTCGGGGGCTTCCCCGGGGACCTCTTCGTCGTCCTCGTGGGCGTCACCTTCCTGTTCGCCGTCGCGAAGAACAACGGCACCATCGAATGGCTCGTGCACGCCGCGACCCGGGCCGTGGGCGGCCGTATCGCCCTCATCCCCTGGGTCATGTTCCTCATCACCGCCGCGCTCACCGCGGTCGGCGCGGTGGTGCCCGCGGCGGTGGGCGTCATCGCCCCCATCGGCATGAGCCTGTGCGCCCGTTACCGCATCCGCCCTCTCCTGATGGGCCTCCTCGTGGCCAACGGCGGCTGCGCGGGCGGCTTCTCGCCCGCCAGCGTCTACGGCTCCATCACCAACGGCGTGGTCGAGCGCAACGAGCTGCCGAGCAGCCCCGGGCTGCTGTTCGCCATGACGTTCCTGTTCAGCGTGGCGCTCAGTGTCGTCGCGTACTTCATGTTCGGCGGGCGGCAGTTGCTCGGGCGGCGCGCGCAGGACGCCGAGGTGACGGACGGCGGCGCGGTGGCCGGATCATCCGGTCCCGGCGCATCGACCGGCCCCGCCGGGCCCGGCGGGGCCTCGGCAGGGCCCGTCGGCGCCGCGCCCGCGGGGACGGCGCCCGCGGGCGGCACCGCCACCGCGACCGTCGCCCTGGCGAAACCGACCCTGGCGCCCGGCCTCGACCTCTCCCGCTCCCTGACGCTGCTCGGACTGCTCGGCATGGTCGCGGGCGCGCTCTTCTTCGAGTGGAACGTGGGGCTCATGGCCTTCACCGTCGTGGTCGTCCTCACCCTGGTCGACCCCGACGCCGCCAAGGGAGCCGTCGACCGCTGCGCCTGGTCCACCGTGCTGCTCGTCTGCGGCGTCGTCACCTTCGTCGGGGTCATGGAGCGCATGGGCACCATCGAGTGGCTCGGCGACAGCGTCGCCAAGATCGACTCGCCGCTCCTGGGCGCCCTGTTGATCTGCGTGGTCGGCGCCGTGGTCTCCGCCTTCGCCTCCACCACGGGCATCCTCGGCGCGCTCATCCCCCTTGCCGTCCCCTTCCTGATGGACGGTCAGGTCAGTGCCGTCGGCCTGATCATCGCCCTGGCCATCTCGTCCTCCGTGGTCGACTCGTCGCCGCTGTCCACCAGCGGCGCCCTGGTCACCGCCAACGCACCCGAGGAACAGCGCCCCCAGATCTTCAACTCCCTGATGCGCTGGGGCATGTCGATGACCCTGGTCGCCCCGCTCGCGACGTGGGCCCTGTTCGTGATCCCCGGGCAGGCCTGAACGAAGAGAGCGCGTCGAGCGCGCTTCCGGGGCCCCGGAAGCGCGCTCGACGCGCTCCCGCCAGGAGCGCTCGGGCTTATCCTCGACGGTCTGGCGCCGTGAGCGTCAGCCCGCACGCCGAAAGGAACGGCACCACGATGCCCGCCGCGCACCTGCGTCACTCCGTCCGCGCGCTCGTGCTCGACGAGCAGCAGCGCGTCCTGCTGTGCAGGTGCGTCCTCCCCGAGGCGGTCGTCTGGATCGCTCCGGGCGGCGGCATCGAGGAGGGCGAGACTCCGCGCGCCGCGCTGCGCCGCGAGGTGCGGGAGGAGGTCGGGTTGGCGGTCGAGGGGACGCCGCCCCACGTCTGGCACCAGGAGATCGTCGCGCCCGGCCACGCGGAGGGCTACGACGGGGTGATCAATGACTACTTCCTCGTCCGCACGCGCGCCTTCCGTCCCCACGGGGCGCTGTCGGAGGCGGAGTTGGCCGCCGAGAACCTCGCGGGATTCCGCTGGTGGCGGCTGGACGAGATCGAGGGCTACCGCGGCCCCGATTTCTTCGGCCCCTCCGGCATGGCCGCGCTGCTGTCCGCTCTCCTCACCGGCGGCGTCCCGGACCGGCCCGTGCTCGTCGGTCCGTGATCAGCGGACGGTCGTACGCTCGCCGGAAGCGCTCGGGCCGGGCGCCGCGCGCAGGAAGTCCAGGAGCAGCGCGGTGATCTCCGCCGGGCGCTCCAGGGAGGGCAGATGGCCCGCCCACGGCAGCTCCTGGTGGCGGGCCAGGGGCAGGAGGTCCGGGAGTCCGGCCGCGATCTCCCGGAAGTCGGGCACATCGTGGGCGCCGCCGACGGCGAGCGTGGGGGCGGTGACCGCCCGCAGGTCGAGCGCGGGCTCCGGGAGTTCGTGGTCGGCCTCCTCGCCCTCAGGGTGCGCGGCGAACCAGTGGGCGAAGTTCTCCCGCTGCATCAGGGTCACCAGCTTCCTGGTCTTCCGGTCGGCCTCGGGACCCAGCCACGTACGCGCGTTCAGGGACGCGGCGGCGTCCAGTTCCCCCTCGTCCAGGAGGCCCTGCTCGGCGGCGTCGAAGGCCTGGAGCAGCGGGCTCGGCTCGTGTCCGGGGCGGCCCGCGCAGAGCAGCGCGAGCGCGGTCACCCGCCCCGGGTGCAGCGCGGCGATCCGCAGCGCGACCCGGCCGCCGTACGAGGAACCCACGAAGGCGGCGTTGCCGACGCCCAGGGAGTCGAGCAGCGCCAGGACGTCGCCCTCGTCGGAGTAGGGCTCCGTCGCCGCCGGGGACCGGCCGCAGCTGCGGAAGTCCGCGCGGACGACGCGGTGCCCGGCCTCGGCCAGCGGGCGCCACTGCGGCTCCCACATCCGGCGGTCGCAGACCGATGAGTGCAGCAGGACCAGTGCGGGGCCATCGGCGGGGCCGTCGACGTCATGGGAAATGATCACGCCCGCATCCTGGCAGAACGGCCCCGGTCCGCCGAAGGGGTTTTCGGCGGACCGGGGGTGTGCGGGACGGCGGCGGGGTCAGTCGCGGAGGTCGTCCACGGCGGGGACGACGAGGCCGAACAGGTCGGTGACGGTGGTCAGGGCGGCGGACTGAAGGGCGGCGGCGGGCAGGACCGCACCGTCGGGGGCGGTGAGCGCCCGGGTGGCGGTCGTCTCGGCGACGACGGTGGGCCGGTAGCCGAGGTGGAAGGCGCCCTGGGCGGTGAAGGTGACGCACATGTGGGTCATGAACCCGGCGAGCACGAGGTCACGGCCCTCGCCCGGCTCGACGCCCGCGGCGCGCAGGGCCTCCTCCAGGTCGGTGGCGTGGAAGGCGTTGGGGAACTGCTTGACCACGACCGGCTCACCGGCGACGGGAGCGACCTCGTCGCTGATCGACCCGATGTGGGCGCGGATGTCGTACGGGGTGTCCTCGCCGCCGTCGTTGACGATGTGGACGACCGGGATGCCCGCGGCGCGGGCGCGCTCCAGGAGCCGGGCGCCCGCCGCGACGGCCTTCTCGGCGCCGTCCAGGGTCATGACACCGGTGCGGTAGGTGTTCTGGAAGTCGATCATTATCAGGGCCGAACCGCTCAGCCGGGGCGGCTCGTTGTCCAGGCCGATCACGTCGCGCAGGGTCGTGGCGGGGTGGCTGGTGCTCATCAGGGAGCCTTTCCTCGGGTTTTCGGGCAGGGCGGGGCCTCGGCCCGGCGTCCGTGCCGGTGGATGGGGTGGGAAGGGGGAAGCGGTCAGGCGGACTTGGTGCGGAAGCGGCGGCGGTAGGCCGCCGGGGTGGTGGCCAGCTGTCGCCGGAAGGCCCGGTGCAGGGTCTCGACCGAGCCGAGCCCGGCGGCGGCCGCCACCTGGTCGAGCGGGCAGTCCGTGGTCTCGAGGAGCCGCCGGGCCACCTCGATGCGGACTCCCTCGACGTAGGCGGCGGGGCTCGCGCCCGTCTCCTGGGTGAAGACGCGGGCGAAATGCCGCTCGCTCAGACACATCCGGGCGGCCAGGGCCCCCGCGGACAGGTCCTCGTCGAGGTGGTCGGCGATCCACAGGCGCAGCTCGTCGATGTCCCTGCGGCTGCTGCCCGAGCGGCGCAGCGGCACGGAGAACTGGCTCTGGCCGCCCTGCCGTTTGAGGTAGACCACGAGCTGCCGGGCCACCGCGAGCGCGGTCTGCTCGCCCTGGTCCTCGGCGACCAGGGCGAGGGCGAGGTCCAGGCAGGCGCTGATGCCCGCCCCGGTCCACAGCCGGCCGCGGTCGGCCCGGACGAAGATGGGGTCCGGGTCGACCGTGACCTCCGGGTGGTCGGCGGCCAGCTGGGCCGCGGTCGACCAGTGGGTGGTCGCCGTGAGGCCGTCCAGGAGCCCCGCCGCGGCCAGGAGGTGGGCACCCACGCACACGGACGCCACCCGCCGTGCGTGCGGAGCGGTGGCCTTCACCCACTCCACGACGGTGGTGTCGATGCGGGCCACGGGCCCGTCGTCGGTCATGTCGACCGCGCCCGGCACCAGCAGGGTGTCCACCTGGTCGCCCACGTCGTCGAAGGCCAC
Organism: Streptomyces spectabilis; assembly: GCF_008704795.1. Taxonomy (NCBI): domain Bacteria; kingdom Bacillati; phylum Actinomycetota; class Actinomycetes; order Kitasatosporales; family Streptomycetaceae; genus Streptomyces; species Streptomyces spectabilis. Next base: position 1,483,820 of record NZ_CP023690.1, read on the forward strand.
GTCGGTGAGCAGCCGTACCCCGGCCGACGTCCGGACCGGTCCCGCGGTCGGTCCCGCGAGGCGGACCCGGTATCCGGCGCGGCCCGCCGTCTCCCGGTTGGCCAGCGCGAACACCTCGGCCGGGCCGGTGACGTCGAGGAGGTCGACATCGGGGAAGACCGCGATGACGACCCGGTGGGGAAGGGGCATGTCCTTATGCTCACCCGCGCCACCGATGACCGCAATGACGATTCCCTGTCACATCCGGACACGCGGCCGAGGAGGTCCGTACCGGCGCTACGCCCGTGTGAACGGCGTGTGGCAGCGCTCCGACAGCGTCCCGGGCCCCGTTGACGACGCCGAAAGTCCGGTGCTCAACTGTTCGCATGCCGTCCTCGCAGCCGCTGGTCTCGCGCGAGCACATCGACCTCTGTCGGGTGTGCTCCGCGGTGTGTCCTGGCGTGGGCGCCCTGCGCGGCTGATCGGCCCTCCGGGCCTCGTCCCTCATGCGCCGGACGGGCTCCGCGCTCTCCCGCACCGACCTTCCTCGGCCGCGCCGCGCCCGCACGAGCGCGCCGGTTCGCTCATCCACGTACGAAAGGCCTGTCATGCCTGTGGAGTTCCTCGGCATCGCCGCGACCAACGACGGGTCGGAGGTCCGGCCGCGCTCCGGTGCCGCCTTCGACAAGCAGTACACGCTGCGGCTCGCCCGGGCCCACGAGGACCACGGCTGGGACCGGGTGCTCTTCGCCTACGGCTCCGGCTCCCCGATCCCCGCGGCCGCCGCCGGGTACCTCGCGGCGAAGGTCGAGTCGTTGCAGATCCTGCTCGCGCACCGGCCGAACGTGTCGTACCCGACGTACGCGGCACGGACGTTCGCGACGCTCGACCAGGTCAGCGACGGGCGGCTGACCGTCCACTTCATCACCGGCGGCAACGACCACGAGCAGCGCCGCGAGGGCGACACGCTGGGCAAGGACGAGCGCTACGCCCGCACCCGCGAGTACATCGAGATCGTCAAGAAGGTGTGGACGCGGCGCGAGGCCTTCGACCACGAGGGCGCGCACTACCGCTTCCAGGACTTCGTCAGCGACGTCTTCCCGGTGCAGGAGCCGCACCCGGGCGTCTCGTTCGGCGGTTCGTCGCCCGCCGCCTACGCGGCGGGCGGGGCCGAGGCGGACGTCTACTGCCTGTGGGGCGAGCCGCTCGCCGAGACCGCGCAGCAGATCGAGGAGGTCACCCGGGCGGCCCGCGCGGCGGGGCGCACCGACGTGCCGCGCATCCAGGTGGCGTTCCGGCCCATCATCGCGCCGACCGAGGACCTGGCCTGGGAGAAGGCGCACCGCACGGTGGGCGCGATCCGGGAGCACCGCGCGGGCGGGCAGACCCCGGCGCGGCGCCGCTCCCCCGAATCGCCGGAGAACACCGGCTCGCAGCGGCTCGTCGCCATCGCCGAGCAGGGCGAGCGCTTCGACCGCGCGCTGTGGACGCCGACCGCGGCCGCCACCGGCGGCGCGGGCAACTCCACCGCCCTGGTCGGCACCCCGGAGACCGTCGCCCAGGCGCTGCTCGACTACTACGACCTGGGCGTGGACATCCTGTCCGCGCGCGGCTACGAACTGCTCGACGACGCCGTCGACTTCGGCCGGTACGTCATCCCGATCGTCCGCGAGGAGGTCGCCAAGCGCGACCGCGAGCGGGCCGAGCGCGGGCCGCGGACGCTGGAGCGCACGCTGAGCTCACTGGCGGTGGCGGGATGACGTCCGCCGCCCCGCCCTCCCCGAAGGCCGCCGCGCTCCCGGCGGGCGACGCCGGGCCCCGGGCCGCCGCCGAGCCGAAGGTCGTCCCGGCCCGGCACTACTGGCGCTGGGCCGCGGGAGCCGCGGTGCTCGTCCTGGCCGCCCAGTTCGCGCACGGGCTCGTCACCAACCCGGCCTGGGAGTGGGAGGTCTTCTTCCGCTATCTGACCGCCGACAGCGTGCTGCGAGCGGTCTGGGTGACCCTCCAGCTGACCGTGTACGGCACGGCGCTGGGCTTCGCCCTCGGTCTGGTCGTCGCCCTGATGCGCCTCTCGCGCAGCCCGCTGCTCTCCGGTGCGGCCTGGCTGTACGTCTGGGCGTTCCGCTCCATCCCGCTGATCGTGCAGCTGCTGTTCTGGTTCAACCTGGCCTATCTGTACGAGGAGTTGGGCATCGGCGTCCCGTTCGGGCCCGTGGTGTGGAGCTTCGGCACCATGCACCTGGTCGGGGCGATGTCGGCGGCCGTCATCGGGCTCGCGCTGCACCAGGCCGCGTACGCCGCCGAGATCCTGCGCGGCGGCTTCCTCGCCGTCGAGCCGGGCCAGTTGGAGGCGGCCGCCGCGCTCGGCATCCCCCGGCACCGGCAGCTGCGCCGGATCGTGCTGCCCCAGGCGATGCGCTCGGTCCTGCCGAACGCCGCGAACGAGATCGTCTCGCTGTTCAAGGGCACCTCCATCGTCTCGGTGATGGCGATCGGGGAGCTGTTCTACCAAGTGCAGGTGATCTACGGCCGCAACGGCCGGGTGGTGCCGCTGCTGATGGTCGCCACGGTCTGGTACATCGTCCTGACCACGCTCCTTTCCGTCGTCCAGTACTACGTGGAGCGGCACTTCGCGCGCGGCGCGGACCGCACTCCCCCGCCGACGCCGCTCCAGCGCGCCCGTGCCTTCGCGCGCGCCTTCAAGGCCTCCTCTCACCATCTGACACCCCTCTGGGAGAAGCGATGAGCACCGCCCCCGTGATGGTCGACGTCCGCGGCGTCCACAAGAGCTTCGGCGCGCACGAGGTGCTGCGCGGCATCGACCTCCAGGTGCGCGCCGGTGAGGTCACCGTGGTCATCGGCCCCTCCGGCTCCGGCAAGTCCACGCTCCTGCGCGCCATCAACCACCTGGAGAAGCTCAGCCGGGGCTCGGTCAGCATCGACGGCGAGCTGGTCGGCTACCGGCGGCGCGGCGACAAGCTGTACGAGCTCAAGGAGCGGGAGATCCTGCGCCAGCGCACCCGGATCGGCTTCGTCTTCCAGAACTTCAACCTCTTCCCGCATCTGACGGTCCTGGAGAACATCACCGAGGCGCCCGTCTCGGCGCTGCGCCGCCCGAGCGCGGAGGCGAAGGGCCGGGCGCGGGCCCTGCTCGACCGGGTGGGGCTCGCCGACAAGGCCGACGCCTACCCCCGGCAGCTCTCCGGCGGCCAGCAGCAGCGCGTGGCCATCGCCCGCGCGCTGGCCCTCGACCCGCAGGTGCTGCTCTTCGACGAGCCGACGTCCGCGCTCGACCCGGAGCTGGTCGGGGAGGTGCTCGACGTCATCAAGGACGTGGCCCGGGCCGGTACGACGATGATCGTCGTCACGCACGAGATCGGTTTCGCCCGTGAGGTCGCCGACACCGTGGTCTTCATGGACGACGGCGTGGTCGTCGAGCAGGGGCCGCCCCAGGACGTCCTCGACCGCCCGCGGCACGAGCGCACGCGGGCGTTCCTCTCCAAGGTCCTGTAGCCCCCGCACGTCCCCGTCCCCCGCCCTGCCGTTCCCGCCCCGAGGAGTTCCGCCATGCCCGCGCCCGTCACCCGCCGTGCCACGCTCGCCTTCGCGCTCGCCTCCGCCCTGGCCCTCACCGCCACCGCCTGCGGCGCCTCCGCCGACGAGGAGACGGGCCCGGGCGGCCCCGCGAAGCCGGGCGCCAAGGGCGCGAGGATCGATCTGAGTCCCGACCAGAAGCGCGTCAGAGCCGAGAAGGTCGACGCGATCGCCCGCCTCGTGCCGGAGCGCGTCCGCTCGCGCGGCACCCTCGAAGTGGTCGCCTCCGCGGGTTCCGTGCCGCCGCTGACGTTCTACGCCACCGACGACAAGACGGTCATCGGCGTGGAGACCGACATCGCCCAGCTGGTCGCCGACGTGCTCGGCCTGAAGGTGCGCCCGCACGCGGTCGACTGGGCGAACATCTTCGTCGGCCTGGACAGCGGCAAGTACGACGTCGGCTTCAGCAACATCACCGTCACCGAGGAGCGCAAGGAGAAGTACGACTTCGCCACCTACCGCCTGGACACCATCGCCTTCGAGGCGAGGAAGAACCGCGGGTGGAGGGTCAGGGGCCCCAAGGACGTGGCGGGCCGCGTCATCGGGGTCTCCTCCGGCACCAACCAGGAGAAGCTGCTCGTCGACTGGAGCGAGCAGAACGTGAAGGCGGGCCGGAAGGCCACCGACATCAAGTACTTCCAGAACACCAGCGACTACTACCTGGCGCTCGGCTCCGGCCGCATCGACGCCTACCTCGGCCCCCACCCGGTCGCCGCCCACCACGCGGCGAGCACCGGCAGGTCCGAGGTCATCGGCACCTTCTCGGGCGCGGGCGACCGGCTCCAGGGCAAGATCGCCGCCACCACGAAGAAGGACAACGGCCTCATCGAGGCCCTGCACAAGGCGCTCCAGCACCTCGTCGACGACGGCTCCTACCGCAAGGTGCTCGCCCACTGGGGGCTCGCCGACGAGGCCGTGCGCACCTCGGAGCTCAATCCGAAGGGGCTGCCCAGGACCGCTTGAGACCGGCCCCGCCGACCGGCTCCCGCTACTCGACGGGCAGCGGGGCGCCGCGCTCCCCCTCTCCCCGGGGGCCGAAGATGCGGCGCTCCGCCGCAGTGATCGGCACGTCGTTGATGCTGGCCTCGCGGCGGGCCATCAGGCCCTCGTCGGTGAACTCCCACAGCTCGTTGCCGTAGGCGCGCCACCACTGGCCGCTCGCGTCCCGGGACTCGTACTGGAAGCGCACCGCGATGCGGTTGCCGTGGAAGTCCCACAGCTCCTTGCGCAGCGCGTACTCCCGCTCCCGGGACCACTTGTCCCGCAGGAACTCCACGATCTCGGCGCGGCCGCTGACGAACCGGTCCCGGTTCCGCCAGACCGAGTCCTCGGTGTAGGCGAGCGCGACGCGCTCGGGGTCGCGGGTGTTCCACGCGTCCTCGGCGGCCTGGACCTTCTGCCGGGCCGTCTCCTCGTCGAACGGCGGGAGGGGCGGGCGTGCCGTCATGGCGGGCTCCTTTCGTCGTCGCCACCCAGCGGAGAACGAGCGTTCTCCAGCGACGCGCACCAGCATAGAGAACGATGGTTCTCAGCGGTAGTCTGTGGCCAATGGACAACACCGTCGCCAGGGAACAAGCGCTGGACGCGGCCGAGGGGCTCTTCTACCAGCGCGGCGTCCAGACCGTCGGCATGGACGACATCCGCGCCGCGTCGGGCGTCTCGCTGAAGCGCCTCTACCAGCTCTTCCCCTCCAAGGAGCGGCTCGTCGAGGCCTATCTGGAGCGACGGGACACGCGCTGGCGGCGGCTGCTCGCCGAGCACGTCGAGCGGCACGAGGACCCCGAGCGGCGCCTGCTCGCGGTGTTCGACCGGCTGGGCGAGTGGTTCGCCGAGCCCGGCTTCCGCGGCTGCGCCTGGATCAACTCGTACGGGGAGCTCGGCGCCACGTCCGAGCCGGTGGCCTGCCAAGTGCGCCTGCACAAGGGGGCGTTCAAGGAGTACGTGGCCTCGCTCGTGGCGGCCGCCGGGCTGCCCGGCGAGCTGGCCGAGCAGCTCTTCCTGCTCGCCGAGGGCGCGATGGTGACCGCCGGGATCGACCGCGCCCCCGGCCCCGCCGCCCACGCGGCCCGCGCGGCCGAGGTGCTGATCGCCGCCGCGCGCTGAGCACGGGGCCCGGCCCCGCCGGGCCCCGTCAGGTGATGCGTCAGTCAGGTGGTGCCGTCAGCGCGTCGGCGAGGCCTTGCGCAGCGCCGTCAGGCAGGTGCCGATGGCCTGCTGGAGCTCTTCGAGGCGCTGGACCATGTCGTCCTCGTAGATGTCGCCGAAGTCGGCGGCGTCGTCGAGGGTCAGCTCCTCGAAGACCTTCGTCGCCTTCTGGAGGCTGCTGTAGAACTTCGTCCGCCGCTCCTGGACGCGCAGTTCGGGGTCCGCCTCGACGGTCTCGGCAACGAGCGTCTTCACGGTGTCGTAGGCCTCCGCGGCCCACTCCCCGGCCTCCTCGGGCTCCAGCTCGTCGATCAGGGACAGATGCCGCTCGGCCTCCTCGCGCAGCTCGGCCGGTGCGTCGATGGTCTGCCCGGCCGGGGTCCTGACCTGGCCCTCCTCGGCGATCTTGCGGACGTACTCGATGCGGTCCGCGGCCCTGGCCTCGCCCGCGACGGCCTTCTTCAGGTCGTCGGTGCGGGCGATGTCACGCGCCAGGTCGACCTGCAGGACCGGGTCCTCCTTGACCCGGTCGAGCAGCGCGTGCCGGGCGGCCTGGGCGGTGGAGGGGTCGGCGAGGATCGCGGCGCGCAGCGCGGTGGGGTTCTCCGCGACCTCCAGGGCCTTGGTCGGGCGGATGCCCTCGGCCTCGGCGGCGGCCATGATCGCGGTGCCGCGCGCGGAGGACGCGCTGGAGCGCGGCACGTAGTAGGTGAGCCAGACGTCGGCGTCCGGAAGCTCGATCTCCTGCCCCGGCGCCAGCTCCTCGAAGTGCGGCACGAGCCCGTCGTCGGCGGCCTTGTCCCAGGCCTTGTAGAAGCGCATGACGCGCTCGGCCGAGCATCCGGCCAGCTCGCCGAACTCCTTCGCGGAGGCCTTCGGCGTCTCCGCCGCCGTCTGCCCGCCGGGCCGCACGCTGCGCGCCACCTTCAGGCCGAACGCCCAGCCGCCGGTGCGCGCGTACACCCCGAACTCGTGGGCGTCGCGCGCCACGAGCTCGCGCGCGGCCTCGTACGCGCCGTCCTGACCGGTCTCCTGACCGGTCTCCCGCGCGGCCGCCTGTCCGGTCTGCACGTCATCGCGTACGTCCAGGGGCGCGTCGGCGGCCGGAGCGGCCTCGGTCGACGGGTCAGCCGGTGCGGACGGGGCGATCACTGCGGTCACAGATAACTCTCCGAGTACGTCGTGGGCGAAAGAAACAGAACGTACAGCCTATATCGACCCGTTGCTCCGACTTTCCGCTTCCGTCCACGACACGCCCCCGACGCGCCCCAGGAGCGTCGGCACGGCCCGCCGGGGTGCGGCGGGCCGTGCCGTCGGGATCAGGCCCCGGGCCTCAGCGGGCCGAAGAACGCGCGCAGTTCGGCGGCGACCTGGTCCGGCTCCTCGTGCGCCATGAAGTGGCCGCCGCGCCGCGGCTCGCTCCAGTGCCGCAGATCGGCGAAGACGCGCTCGGCGAGGCTCTTCGGATAGCCCGCGTACCCCGGCTCGTGGCTGAGCGTGACGGCGGCGGGCACGGTGATCGGCGGCAGGCGCTTGTTCAGGGGGTAGTCGTAGTACTGCTGGAACGAGGTGCCGATGCTGCCCGTGGCCCAGTACAGCGTGGCCACGGTCAGGAGCGTGTCCCGGTCCCAGCGCCGGGAGACGTCGCCGTCGCAGTCGCTCCAGTCGCGGTACTTGTCGACGATCCAGGCCAGCAGCCCCGAGGGCGAGTCGTTCAGGGCGGCGCCGACCGTGTCCGGCCGGGTGCACATGATCTCGCTGTAGCCGCCGTCGGCGCGGTCGTACGCGGCGAGCGCGTCGAGGTACACCTGCTCCTCGGGGGTCGGCGGGTGCGCCTCGAAGTCGGCGCTCACCACGGCGGAGGTGATGTGCACCCCGGCGACGTGGCCGGGGTACAGCGCGCCGAGCCACTGGGTCACGCCGCCGCCGATGTCGCCGCCGAAGGCCCCGTACCGCTCGTAGCCCAGCGTCCCGGTCATCAGGGAGTGCCAGGCCTCGGCGACGCCCCGGCGCGTGAACGGGCCGCGCGGCGGCTCGGAGTACAGGAAGCCCGGCAGGGAGGGGACGACCACGTCGAAGGCGTCGGCGGGGTCGCCGCCGTACGCGGCCGGGTCCGCTAGGCGCCGGGCGAGGCGCAGCATCTCCACGAAGCTGCTCGGCCAGCCGTGGCTCAGCACCAGCGGCAGCGGCGCGGGCGCGCCTTCGGGGCGCTGTCCGCGCAGCCGCAGGAAGTGCAGCCGCGAGCCCGCGACGTCGGCGGTGTAGTGCGGGAAAGCGTTGAGCGCGGCCTCGGCGGCGCGCCAGTCGTAGCCGTCGGCCCAGTACGCGACGAGGTCGCGCAGAGACGCCGGGTCCGCTCCGGCCGCCCAGGGCGTCGCGCCGGACGCCGTGACGAAGCGGGTGCGGGTCAGGCGGGCCCGCAGGTCGGCGAGGACCTCGTCGGGCACGGCGACGCGGAACGGAGTGGGGGTGCTGCTCGATGTGGTGGTCATGGTTCCTTCGCTGAGGAGTGCTGCGGTGCTCGGATCGAGCGGGCGCTCCTGCACGGCGGCCGGGCGAGGGAACCGGTCAGACGGAGACGACGGTCTGACGGTCAGGCGCGGACGGCGGTCGGGAGGGCCCGGACGGTGCGGTCAGTGGTCAGATCGCGCAACGGGCTCACCTCCTTCGTCGGTCCGCACGCGGACGGTGTGGTGGACCGCGTGACCGGGCCGACTATACACAGCGATGGATCATCACCACAGGGGCCGCCGGACCCAGGACTGCCGGGGCCTCGGGCCTAGGGCGCGGGGACGGTCCGGGTCCGTCCTCGGGCCGGTGGCCCGGGCGGTCGCTGCCCGTGAGACTTGCCCCATGGACACCTCACGGACCGACGCCTATCTGCTCCGCATCGGCGCGGAGCGCCCCGCCGCCCCCACCTCGGCGGCACTGCGCGACCTGCACCTCGCCCATCTGCGCACCGTCCCCTTCGAGAACCTCGCCATCCACGCGGGCGAGGAGGTCGACCTCGTCGAGGAGGACCTCCTCACCAAGGTCGTCGACGGCCGCCGCGGCGGCTTCTGCTACGAACTCAACGGGGCCTTCGCCGCCCTCCTCACCTCGCTCGGCTTCGAGGTCGAGATGCTCCAGGCCGGCGTGTACCAGGGCGACCGGCTCGGGATCCCGTACGACCACATGGCACTGCGCGTGCGCACCGCCGACGGCGGCGACTGGCTCGCCGACGTGGGCTTCGGCAAGCACAGCCACTACCCGCTGGCCTTCGGCGAGCGCGGCGACCAGAGCGACCCCGGCGGGACCTTCCGCGTCGCCGAGACGCCGGACGGCGATCTGCGCGTCCTGATGGGCGGCGAGCCGCAGTACCTGCTCGACCCGCGGCCGCGCGCGCTCGCCGACTTCACCGGCGGCGCCTGGTACCACCGCACCTCCCCGAAGTCCCACTTCACCCGGTCCCTGGTGTGTTCGATCCTCACCGAGACCGGCCGGGCCACGCTCAGCGGAAGCAGGCTCACCGTCACGCCGCACGGGGGCGAGCCGCAGGTCACCGAACTCGCCACGGACGCCGACGTCCTGGAGGCGTACGCCACCCGCTTCGGCATCGCGCTCGACGCGGTGCCGCGCCTCGCGACGCCGGTCCGTGTCGGAGGTGTCCTTGCGACATGACATGAAGGGGGCGGGCAGGATGCGGCACGCCCGCTCCGTTGTCCAGGCTTCCCGGCCCGTTACGGCGCCCGCCGGGCCCGGTGACGTTCGTCGCGGCGTGTGCGGCACACCCGGACGTAGGCTGCCGCACTGTGAAGAGACACATACCTTTCGACCGGCTGCACAACTGCCGTGACCTAGGGGGCTACGTCACTGAGGACGGCCGTACGGTGCGGTGGGGGAAGGTGTACCGGTCGGACTCGCTGAGCAAGCTGCACGGCGCCGACTGGGAACGCTTCCTCGGCCTCGGTGTCCGCACGGTCATTGATCTGCGCTACCCCTGGGAGATCGAGGCGAAGGGCCGGGTCCCGGACCACGCGTCGTTCGCCTACCACAACCTGAGCGTCGAGCACCGCCCCTACGACCAGGCCGCCCTCGGGCCCGAGGTGGACACCGGGCGCTATCTCGCCGACCGCTATCTGGAGGTCGCCGAGGACGGCGTCAAGGAGCTGCGCCGGGCCCTCGAACTGATCGCTGAGGACGGTTCGGGCCCCGTGGTGTTCCACTGCGCGTCCGGCAAGGACCGCACGGGGCTCCTCGCCGCGCTCGTGCTCAGCCTGCTGGGCGTGGCCGAGGCCGACGTGGTCGAGGACTTCACCCTCACCGAACTCGCCACCGACCGGCTCGTCGCCGACTGGCGCGCCGCGAACCCGGGCCGCGAGCCGGTCTGGCCCGACTACGGCCGGGCCCCCGCGGACGTGATGCGCCTGTTCCTCGCCTCGATCGCCGAGCGGTACGGCTCCCTGCGCGGCTACGCCGCCCAACTCCTGGACGCCGACGAGGAGTTGGTGGCCGCGCTGCGCGCCGCCCTCCTGGAGGGGCCGGAGCTGACCTTCCGGCGGGCCGGCGCGTCCGACCTCGCCGAGCTCGTGCGGCTGCGCGACGAGGCCGCGCGCTGGCAGATCTCCCGGGGCATCGCCCAGTGGCTGCCCGGCGAGCTGGGCGAGGACCACTTCGGCGCCCGCCTCGCGGACAGCGAGGTGTGGCTGGCGACGCTGGGGCCCGACGGGCCGGTGGCGGGCGCCTTCGAACTGTGGTGGGACGACCCCGCCCCGTGGGGTCCGCAGCCGCCGACCGCCGGTTACGTGCACCGTCTGATGACGGACCGGAGCACCGCGCCCCCGCGCACCGGACGCGTCCTGCTCGCGCACGCCGAGCGCCGCATCCGCGCCGCCGGGCGGGGTCTGAGCCGTCTCGACTGCCGCTCCAACAACCCGCGCCTTCGGGCGTACTACGCGGCGGCGGGCTACCGGGAGGTGGGCGAGCTGGCGTCGAAGGACGGCGGGGTCGCGGGCCGGTACGCCGTCACGCTCATGGAGAAGCGGCTGTAGGCGACCGGAGACCTACAGCGAGGCCTTGATGCGGCGCGGCGCGTCGGCCAGGCGGCTGATCAGCGAGACCACGTCCGGGGGCTGGCGGCTGACGTCCCGGTCGGCGCTCAGCACGTAGTAGATCTGCTCCAGGGAGGGCGGGCCGACCGCGACGGTGCGCAGGGCCGCCTGGCCCGGCGTGGCCTGCCCGGTGCGGACGAGGTACGCGGCCGCCATCGAGCCGGTGCGGCCGACGCCCGCGCCGCAGTGCACGTAGACCGGGCCCTTCGCCTCGGCGACGACGCGCAGGAACCGGTCGACCTGCCTGCCGTCGGGCGTCTGTCCGTCACGGACGGGCAGCCGTACGACGTCGAGCCCGGCGCGCTCCGGCCGCGCGAGCTCCCTCGCGCTCAGATGCTCGGCGCGCAGGTCCACCACGGTGCGGATGCCGTGCGCGGCGAGTCCGCGGTAGCCGGCCTCCGTGGGCGCGGAGCCGCGCCACAGCCGGTCGTCGACCCGCTGGAAGTGGCGGACGCCGGTCATCTCCTGCTCGGCGCGCACGCGTTCGCCCGCCCAGGCCGAGACCGCGAGCACGCCGAGTGCCGTGGAGGCCCAGAAGACCGCGTAGCCGAGCACGCACAGGCCGACCAGCCTCAGCGCGCGCCGGGGCGTGGGCCGCCGGATTCTCAGGCGTGCGACGGCACGGGCGCAGGTGTCACGGACGGTAGAGGCACGGGATAACAAGCGGTCACCACCAGAGGGCGCGCGTCGGCACACCGGACTTCGGGGAGGGAGGCGCAGGCCTCGTCCAGGCTACCGGCGCCCGCGGGGCCCGGCGACCCGGTCCGCCCGCCCCACGAGTCCCTTACGCCCCATCAACTCCCTTACACCCCAGCCGAGTTCACCGACGCACCGGAGTCCGCCCGTCCGCCCTCCCTGCGGCGTGCGCGCCCTCAAGGGCCGTGCCGGGCCTGCTTCACCTGGCTCTCGCCCAGGACCTTCGCGCTCGTGCGGTGTGCCGTCGCGTCGGTGAGACAGCCGCGCAGCCGCATCAGGTCGTGCGCGGAGAGGGCGGGGCGGATCACTCCGGCCCACACGTCGCCGTCGAGGCGGGTCAGCGGCGCGTGGACGTTCAGGGCGGCGGTGGACCTGCGGCAGCTCTCCCACAGCGCCCGGGCGGCGAGCGCGCGGGCCTGCGCGCCGTCGCTGCCGCGCACCCGCACCTCGTACACCACGGTGGTCGCGGCCGCGTCCGTGGTCTTGCCGTGCCGGGTCTGGGTGGCGTCGGAGAGGGTGTCCACGAGCAGCGCGAGCAGCAGGACGGCGGCCACGGCGACACCGCTCACCACGGCGGTGCGCAGGGCGCGCGGCCGGGGCACGGCCTCGCGGTCCTCCAACTCCGGCATGCGGCCGTGCCGTTCGTCGCCGGGCGCGGCCAGGCGCGCGAGGCGCCCGGCGAGCCGGTGCTCGGCGCCGGGCCGTACGGTGGCCGCCGAGATCTTCTGCACGATCCAGGCGACGCCCGAGAGCACGGCCCCGGCCGCCATCAGGACCGGCACGAAGACATAGGTGCGGTGGGCGCCGTCCGGGGCGCCCGGCTCCAGCCAGCGGAACCGGGCGCCCTGCTCGGCCCGGGACTCCTGGAGGCGCCGCCACACCTCCTCGGCGCGCCGGCCGGATTCGGCCAACTGCCGCTCCAGGCGCCCCAGTCGGCTCAGCAGCACCGTGCCCACCAGGAGACCTTCGATGACCAGCAGGAGCACACCGCAGATGAGGGCGCGCTGCCACTCCCAGCGGGTGAGGTAGACGACGCCGTAGGTGGCGGCCGCGGCGGCGCTGAGGCCGCCGAGGAGATAGCTCACGTACTTCATGACGCCATGCCCTCCGTGTGGTCTGCGCCGCCCCGGGGCGCGGCGGACGGTGCGCCGACGGCCGCCATCCGCACCACTTCCACGGCGCCCGTGCCGCCGTCCACCGTCAGCCGGGTCCCGGCGGGGAAGCGTGCCAGGGCGTCGGGGACGCCGACGGCGGTCGGCACCTGGTACTCGCGGGCCAGCACGGCGAGGTGGGAGAGCACGCTGCCGGTCTCCGCGACGAGCCCGGTGAGGCCGGGCAGGAGCGGGGCGAGCGCCGGGTCGAGGGCGCGGACGACCAGGACCGCGAACCGGGGGCGCTCGCCGTCGCCGTGCCAGGCCGTGCCGGAGCCGAAGCCGCCGCCCGCGCCCTGCCCGTCGGTGGCCGCCCTGCGCCGGCCCGGCTCGGCCACGGGGCGGCCGTCCGCGAGGCGGAAGGCGGCGGGCAGCTCCGAGCGCTGCGGCCGCGGCAGCCGCTCGCACAGGTCGGCGGGGAGCCCCTTGCCGTCGGCCGCGGCGGTCAGCTCGGCCCAGCGCAGCAGGGCGATGCGGGCCGGGTCGTCGAGGAGTTCCGCGGCGGTCAGCCTGCGGGCCAGCTCGCGCACCATGGCGGCCTGCATCTCCTGCACCCAGCGCACGCGCAGGCGCAGCCCCTCGCGGGCGGGCAGCACGGCCGTGCCGCGCGGCACACCGGTCAGGGCGGGGCGCCCGGGCAGCGGCGGGCGCGGGCCGAGCGCGGGCGGCAGGAGCGAGAGGAGCACCGGGTGGCGGGCGATGAGGCGGGCGTCGTCGGGCTCGTCCGCGCGCGCCTCGGCGAGGACGGCGAGCGCCTCGCCGACGGCCGTGGCGCCGGAGCCCTGTCCGAGGACCGCCCCGGCCAGGGACTCCTGGGCGTGCAGCGCGGAGAGGACCGTACGCCCCCAGGAGACGGCGGCCAGCAGACGCCCGCTCAACATCTCGGCGGGGGCGGCCAGTTCGCTCAGGTACCGGTCGACGTCGGCCGTGAGGTCGAGCGCCAGGGCCGGCAGCGTCGTGCGCACCCGGCCCATCCGCCAGGCGGCGGTGGCGCGCCGGGCGGCGGGCGCCGGGTTGAGGAGGCCGAGCACGCGGCTGCCCGGCGGGGCGGCCCCCAACAGCCGCAGGTCGGCGGCCGCGCGGCCGTCGACGGTGGTCACGGGCGGCACCCGGCGCAGTCGGCGGCGCGGCGCGGCGCCCGCGATGTCCAGGGCGACCGAGAGCCCGTGCGCCATGGGGGCCAGCCACAGGTCCTCCTCCAGCGGTTGCAGCACCCCGGGGAAGGTCTCGGCGACCGGCCCCGGCCCGAGCAGGCGCGCGCGGCGCGCGGGCCGCGGGGGCAGCGCGGTGATGGGGCGGGTCTGGAACAGCCAGAGCCGGTCGTCGGCGTCGAAGGCGAACTCGATGTCCTGCGGGCCCCCGAACTCCCGCTGCGCGTCCCGCGCGAGGCGCAGGAGGCGCAGTCGGCGGCCGCGCGCGAGGAGCCGCGCGTCGCGGGGTTCGCCGGGCTCGGTGTGGACCTGGCGGCCGTGCCGGGTCAGGTGGTAACGCACCCCCTGGACACTGCCGTTCACCAGGCGGTCGGGGCCGCCGTCGACGGCGCTGATGACGACCCGGTCGCGGCGCCCCGCCATCGGGTCGGCCCCGAACATCACGCCGCCCACGCTCGCGCGCACCATCGGCTGCACGAGCACCGCCATGTCGGCGTGCGGGCCGCGCCCGGCGGCCGCGGGCGTGCGCCGCGCCGAGCGCAGCACCCGCCGCACGGCGTCGGTGAAGTCGCTCCACCCGCGCACGTCGAGCACGGTCTCGAAGAGCCCCGCGAGGGACGAGTCGGCGGCGTCCTCCCACGCGGACGAGGAGCGCACGACGAGGGGCCGCTGTCCGTCGTCGCTCAACTCCCGCCAGGCGCGCCGCAGTTCCGGCTCACTGCGTAACGGATCGGCCGGCACCTCCCCCGGCCCTCGGCGCGTCCCTGGGGCGCGGGGCTCCCCCCGGGAAGCGGATTCCATCAGCTCCGCGGGCACCAGCACGAACCCCGGAAGGACGGGCAGGCCCGCTTCCGCCGCCCGCGCCAGATGGGCCGCCTTCGCGCCCGCGAGCCGTGGATCGCGGGCGCGCCGCGCCGCGAGCCCCACCACAACCAGCCGGTCCGTCTCCACCCCGATCATGGCCTGCCTCCTTCGCCCGACCGCGCGCCCCGTCCCACCCGCGCATCCCGTTCCCGGCGCCGTTCCCCATGAGGCGAGGCGGACCGGAACGTCACCTCCCCTTTCCTCCGGGCCGGTTCGCCCAGCGGGCGAAACGCCAGGCCACGGAGGCGGGCCGGAAATCATCCAGCCCTTAGCACGGACGCGTGACCGGGCCCTGAAGTTGAGTTCAAGCCCACCCGAATTCGGCCGAGCCGTCCCCTGCCGGACGGCCGGGCGGCGTGTGCTAAGGCTTCTTCCCGGGGGATGTGCGGCGGAGGTACGGCCATCCGCCCCGCATCCGCCGCACGCTGTCAGCAGACGCAGAGAGGCGAAGACGTGACAGGCAGTCAGTTCGACGAGCTCGGGCAGGTCTACGAGGAGTCATCGGGCATGACCTTCAGGCAGGGCCTGGAGTTCCCCACGGTGCTCGGTCACCTCGGTGACATCGGAAGCCAGGACATACTCGACTTCGGCTGCGGAAGCGGGGTCTACTCCAGGCTGCTCGCGCGCCGCGGCGCGCGGCGGATCGTCGGCCTGGACGCGTCCGAGGGCATGGTCGACCACTGCCGCCGCCGGGAGGAGGACGAGCCCCTGGGCGTCGAGTACGTCGCGGGGACGCTCCCGGAGCGGCTGCACGGCGCCTTCGACACCGTGCTCGGCGTGTACGTGCTGCCGCACGCCGAGACGTACGACGCGCTCGTGGCGATGTGCGGGACCGTCGCGGCGGCGCTGCGGCCGGGCGGGCGCTTCCTGACGCTGCCCATCCACCCGGACGTCCACCCGGACCCGGACCACTACGCCCGCTACGGCTTCCGCCTGGACGTCAGCGCCCGCGAGGACGGCGCCCCGGTGGACTTCGGGTTCACCGTCGGCGAGCACAGCGCCCGGTTCACCGCCCGCTACTGGACCGCCGCGTCCCTGGAGGGCGCGCTGCGCGACGCGGGCTTCGACGCGCCCCGGTGGCGCGCGCACCAGGTCTGCGAGACCGCCGAGCCCGGCCCTGCGGACGACTTCTGGGCCCGCTACCTCACGACCCCGCACGCGGCGGTCCTGGACGCGCGCAAGGCCTGAGCGACCGCCCGGCGGCGTCGGCGGCTCAGCCCTCGCCGCCGGGCGGAGGGCCGGGCGCGCGGTGCCGGTGCGGCAGGTGCAAGGAGTGCTCGTGGTGCGGGCGCGGCGGATGTTCGGCGGCGTGGGCCCGGTCGGCGAACCCGGGCGCCATCACGTGCACGCGGCGGCCGCCGCACTGGGGGCACACCGCCGCCGCCAGCGGGGAGCGCAGGGCGTTGCCGTCCTCGTCGACGTACTCCTGGGTGGCGGGCCCCGCGGGATCGGCGGGGTCGGGGAAGAACATGACCCGGAAGCTGGACTCCCAGGTCTGCCCGCAGTCCCCGCAGGTGAAGGCGAAGGTCTCGGTGACCGGGTCGGGCTCGGGCGGCATGGGCACTCCTCGTCGTCGCTCCCCCGGCATCCCAGCCCACAGCGCCCCGCGCGGCCCGGCAACTCGAACGAGCCGGTCGGGCGGCACGGCGGGGAAACGGCCGGTGGCCCGGTGACCGTCGAGGTCACCGGGCCACCGGGCCGTGCACAACGTGCGTACGGGCCGTGCCGTCCGCGCTCTTCGCGTGCGGCGGGCGCCGCGTCAGCGCGTCGGCTGGAGTTCCCGCTCCGGGTCGGAGTAGGGGGCGCCGCCGTTGTCGCCGAGCTGCTTGTAGAGCTTCTCGCCCTCCACGTCGACGTTCGGCAGGATCTTGTTCAGCCAGCCCGGCAGGTACCAGGCGGACTTGCCGAGCAGGGCGAGCACGGCCGGGACGATCGCCATGCGGACGACGAAGGCGTCGAACAGGACGGCGGCCGCGAGGCCGAAGCCCATGGTCTTGATGATGTCGTCGTCCTCCAGGATGAAGCCGGAGAAGACGCTGATCATGATGACCGCGGCCGCGGCGACGACGCGCCCGCCGTGGGTGAAGCCGGTGACGATGGCCTCGCCCGGACGCGCCCCGTGGACGTACGCCTCACGCATGCGCGTCACGAGGAACACCTCGTAGTCCATCGCCAGACCGAACACCACACCGATCATGAAGATCGGCATCATGCTCATGATCGGGCCGGGCTGGTCGACGCCGAACACGTTCGCGAGGTGGCCCTCCTGGAAGACCGCCACGACCGCGCCGAGCGCCGCGAGCACCGAGAGCAGGAAGCCGAGCGCCGCCTTCAGCGGCACCAGGATCGA
The DNA here is from genome assembly GCF_008704795.1 of Streptomyces spectabilis. Lineage (NCBI taxonomy): Bacteria > Bacillati > Actinomycetota > Actinomycetes > Kitasatosporales > Streptomycetaceae > Streptomyces > Streptomyces spectabilis. The sequence continues at coordinate 1,500,840 of NZ_CP023690.1, forward strand.
GCGGAACACCAGCATCAGGAGCAGGAAGGCGAGGCCGACCACCAGGGCCAGATACGGGATCAGCGCGTCGTCGAGGGTCTGCGAGAAGTCGATGATCGAGGCCGTCTGGCCGGTGATCAGGACCTCGGCGCCGGTCTTGGACTCAATGGTGCCGATGTCCGAGCGGATCTTCTTGACCAGCGTCTCGGTGTCGTGGTCACTCGGGCCCGTGTTGGGCGTCGCGGACAGGATCGCCAGGTCGTCGGCCTTGTTCGGCGACGCCGGGCTGACGGACACGATGCCGTCGACCTTCTTGAGCTCCTTGCCGACGTCCTTCGCGGCGGCGCCGGCGCCCTTGTCCTTGTCGACCACGATCGTCAGCGGGCCGTTGAAGCCCTTGCCGAAGGAGTCCGACAGCATGTCGTACGCCTTGCGCTGGGTGGTGTCCGGCGCGAAGGTGCCCTCGTCGGGCAGGCCGAGCTGCAGGTTGGCGGCCGGGGCGGCCACGGCGCCGAGACCGGCGATGGCGACGAGCAGCACGATCAGCGGGCGGCGCAGCACGAACCGGGCCCAGCGGGTGCCGAGCTTCGGCTTGGCGTTGGGGTCGCTGAACGGAACGCCGACGGGCTTCTTGCGGTCCTTGCGGCGCAGCGTCCTGCGGGGCGCGATGCCGAGCAGCGCCGGGATGAGGGTCAGCGCGATCAGGACGGCGATCACGACCGTGCCGGCCGCGGCGAGGCCCATCTTGGTGAGCAGCGGGATGTTCACGACGGCGAGGCCGGAGAGGGCCACGATGACGGTGAGGCCCGCGAACACCACCGCGGAGCCCGCGGTGCCGACGGCGCGTCCCGCGGCGTCCTCGGGGGTGCGGCCGTCCTCCCGCTCGGCGCGGTAGCGCGAGACGATGAACAGGGCGTAGTCGATGCCGACCGCGAGGCCGATCATCGTGGCGAGCGTCGAGGTGGTGCTGGACAGCTCGAGGGTGCTGGCGAGCGCGGTGATGCCGGAGATGCCGATGCCGACGCCGATGAGCGCGGTCAGGATCGGCATGCCCGCCGCGATCAGCGAGCCGAAGGTGATGAGCAGGACCACCGCGGAGATGCCGATGCCGATCAGCTCGGCGCTGCCGCCCAGTTCCTGCTCGGTCGGGACCGCGTCACCGCCCGCCTCGACGGTCAGGCCGTCCTTGCGGGCGTCCTTGAGCGTGTCGGTGAGCTTGTCCTTGACCTTGTCGGTCACCTCGGGCCCGGGGACCTTGTACGACACGGTCGCGTAGACGGTGGTCGAGTCCTTGCTGACCGCGCCCACCTTGAACGGGTCGTCGACCTTGGAGACCTGACCGCCCTTGGCGAGGCGGTCGACGATCTTCTCGACCTTCGCCTTGTTGCCGGCGTCGGTGATCTTCTCGCCGTCGGGGGCGCGCAGCACCACGCGGGCCGTGGCGCCGTCGGCGCTCGTCTCGGGGAACTTCTCCTCGAGGAGGTCGAAGGCCTTCTGCGACTCCGTGCCGGGCATGGAGAACACGTCGGCCGGAGCCTTGGGAGCCGAGGACGCGGCGACGCCCGCGCCGATGAAGAGCAGCACCCATATGAGCGCCATCCACCAGCGCCGTCTGAAGGCGAGACGGCCCAGTTTGTAGAGGAACGTAGCCACGGCGAACGAGACTCCCGTCGGGATTGGCAGGCAGGACCGATCCGCCGGCGGCACCGCGCCGCGCGGCAGGGTTGGGTCGGCAGGATCCACTCCATGGTGACGGCAGCAATCCACGGGGAAGTCAGACTGCGGGCCGGAGTCCGCGCCCACGTCCGTCGTAGTCGGAAGTCGGCCGACTCATCCTCGGGTAGGAGAAGGCGCTGGTACATGTAGATCTCATGTACCAGGGGTGTGACCTGCGTCTCTTGGTCAGCAACCCGCTTGCCGTTTCGGGCATTTCCCCCGAATCCCGAACCTTTTCGACAGGTGTCATTTGAGACACCGCAGGTGCCACAGGAGTCCTGTGTGACACCGCCGAAGGGGGTCGGGCACCGCCCCATGACGTGCGCCGGGGCGACGCCGCCGCGTCCTCTCCAACGACGCGGCACTCTGGCGTGTTCCCTAGGGGCGGGCGGCCCGTCGCGGAGCCGTCCGCCCCCTCCACGGCCCCTTAGGGGTCGGCCTCTTCGGCGCCCCGGGGTGGCGTCAGGGCTTCCGCAGGACCTCGATGACGCTGGCGAAGCTGTCCCCGCCGTGGCCCGCGGCGTGCGTCCGCTCCATGGTGGCCTTCAGGAGCCGCGGCAGGGCGTTGTCCACGCCGCGGTCGGCGGCCGCGTGGATGAGGTGGTCGATCGCCGCGATCTGCACGTCGACGGTCGCGTCGTCGCCCGGGTAGCGGCCCTCGTCCACCTGGGCGGCGTACCGGGTGATGAAGGCGTTCACGGCGCCGCCGAGCCAGCGCAGGGCGAGCGGCGCGAACTCCGTGGCCTTGGCCCCGTCGGCACCGACGAGGGCGGTCCCGTGCAGCCAGCCGCCGAAGGCCGCCCACATCAGGCCGAGCAGCGCCACGTCGTACAGCGAGGCGAGGCCCGCGTCCGCGCCGAGGAACAGCGGGTCGCCGAGCGCCTCCAGAGCGGGCCTGTGGGTGTCGAAGGCGGTCCGCAGACCGCTGTAGAGGAACATCATCTCGGGGCTGCCGACGCCGGGCGGGGTCGTCATGACCGCGCCGTCCAGGTAGTCGACGCCGTGCGCCGCGGCCCACGCGGCGAACTCCTCGGCCTGCTCGGGCGAGCCGGTGGTGAGGTTGACGAGCGTGCGGCCCGCGAGCGTCGCGACGACCGGGTCGACGACCGTGTGCAGGGCGTCGTGGTCGAGGACGCAGGCGATCACCAGGTCGCTCGACGCGACGGCCTCCGCGGGGGTCGCCGCGACCCGGGCGCCGCGCGCCGCGAGCGCCGCCGCCTTCGCCGGCGTGCGGTTCCACACCGTGGTCTCGTGGCCGCGCTCCAGGAGGGCGGCGGCGAGGGCCGCGCCCATGTTGCCCAGGCCGATGACGGTGACGGGGGTGCGACGTTCAGCGTTCATTGCGTGCTTGCTCCTTGCGCGTCCACCGGACGCGGTCGTTCCGTACGTCCGCCTGCTGCGGTGCCGTCCGTGGTGATCCGGTACGAGGACCCTCGCAGCGGGCCGGAGGGCGGGACAGTGACAGCGGTGACGCCGATCACCAAATTCCTGCCACGCGCCCGGGCGGTCGTACGCTCACCGCATGAGCGCTGGTTCCGTCGCGGTGGTCGTGACCGAGGAGATCGGGGTCCCGTCCTGGGACCTGTACGAACTGAGCATCCCGTGCACGGTGTTCGGCAAGCCCCAGCCGGACCTCTCCGAGCACTGGTACGACCTGAGGCTGTGCGGCGTCGGCACCGGCGCGCGGGACTCCGCCGCCCATCCGTTCGGCGTCTCGGTGCGCACGCCGTACGGCCTCGACGACCTGGTCGGCGCGGACACCGTGATCGTCCCTTCGGTGCCGGACGCCTGCGTCGAGGAGGGCGCGCCCCTGCCGGAGGGCCTCGTCGACGCGCTGCGCCGCGCCCACGCGGCGGGCGCGCGGATGGTGTCGCTGTGCAACGGCGCCTTCGCGCTCGCCGAGGCGGGCCTGCTCGACGGCCGCCGCGCCACGGCGCACTGGCAGCACACCGGCCAACTGGCGGCGCGCTACCCGAAGGTCGAGTTCGACGACTCGGTCCTGTACGTCGACGAGGGGGACGTGCTGACCAGCGCGGGCCTGACGGCGGGGCTCGACCTGTGTCTGCACCTGGTGCGCCGCGATCTGGGCGCGCACGTCGCCAACCAGCTCGCGCGCCGCATGGTGGTGCCCGCGCACCGGCCGGGCGGGCAGGCCCAGTTCATCGACCTCTCGGTGCCCGAGGCCGACGACGCGAGCCTGAGCCCCGTGCTGGAGTGGGCGCGCCGGCACCTCGACGAGCCGCTGACGGTGGACGACTTGGCGCGCCGGGCCGCGATGAGCCCGCGCACGTTCTACCGGCGGCTCCAGGCGGCCACCGGCACCACGCCGCTCCAGTGGCTCCTGAACCAGCGCCTGGCGCGGGCCCAGAGCCTCCTGGAGGCGACGGACCTGCCGGTCGAGAAGGTCGGCGAACTCAGCGGCCTCGGCACGGCGAACAACCTCCGCCACCACTTCCTCAAGCACGTGGGGGTCTCGCCGAGCGACTACCGCCGGGCGTTCTCGCGATCGGGCCCGACGGGGGATCCCCTGACGGCATGAGGGCCCCGGCGCCGCCCCGGCTCAGCGCGCCCCGGTGGCGGGCGGCGCCTCCGTCGGCACCCGGGCGAGCAGCGCCCGCTTGTCCGGCTTGCCGCTCGGCGTCACGGGCACGTCCGTGACGACGGTCAGCGTGGACGGCAGCCCCGGCACGCCCAGTTCCGCCTCCACGCGTGCCCGTACGGAGTCGAGAGCGGGCGTGGCGCCGGGCGCCGCGACGACGAAGGCGTGGGCGGCCTCGCCCGTGCGCCGGTCCGCGGCGGCCACGACGTACGCCCGGTCGACGTCGGGGTGGGTGGTGAGGGCCTGCTCGACGGCGCCGCAGTAGTGCACGACCGCGTCGACGATGACGATGTCGCGGCTGCGGCCCGTGAGGTGGAGGAAGCCGCGCGCGTCCAGGTGCCCCACGTCGCGGGTGCGCACCCAGCCGTCGCGCAGCACCTGGGCGGTCTCCGTCGCGTCGCGCCAGTAGCCGCTCATGGCGCAGGGGGTGCGCGCCCAGACCTCGCCGGTGCCGCCCGTCGGGACGGGGACGCCCTCGGCGTCGCGCACGCTCAGCTCGGTGCGCGCCCAGGGGCGGCCCACGGAGGTGGCGGCGCCCGCGGGCCCGTGCGCGAGGTCGTCGGGCGTCAGGAGGGTGAGCATGCCGGTCTCCGTCTGCCCGTACGCCTGGTGCACGGCGGTGCCGACGCGCTCGACCGCTTCGGCGAGCGCGTGCGGGGCGAGCGGGGAACCGGCCACGATCAGGACGCGCAGACCGCTGAGGTCGGTGGCGCGGCCGGGCCCGGTGCGCAGCGCGTCGAGCACGCGGTGCAGCCGGGGCACGGTCATCAGCAGGGCGGTGATCCGCAGCCGCTCGATGACCCGGGGGAACTCCAGCGGGGCCGCGGGGATGACGGCGGTGCCGCCGCCGAGGAGGCAGAGCCCCAGGTGCTCGAACATGACGGCGCTGGTGAGGGTTCCGAACAGCAGGAAGCGCCGGTACCCGGCCGCGAGGCGCGCGACCCGGTCGTCCCAGCGGGCGGGCTGCCAGGACCAGTACGCGGTGAGCGCGCGGTAGTCGAGGACGCAGCCCTTGGGGTGGCCGGTGCTGCCGCTGGTGAGGTGGACCAGGGCCTCGTCGCCCGGGCGGCCGCGCGCGACGAGGCCGTCGCCGGGCAGCGGACCGGCGTGCGGATGGGCCGCGAGCAGGTCCCTTTCGAGCCGCAGGACGGGGGCGCCCCCGGCGGCGCGCAGCAGTTCGGGGCGCGCCGGGACGGCGTCGGTGACGACCGCGTCGACGTCCGTGGCCAGGACGTGGGCGAGCTGGGACGGCGTCAGACCCGGGCGGAGCCCCGTCACCCGGCAGCCGAGCAGATGGGCCGCGATCTGCACGGCGAAGCCCTCGGGCGTGACGTCCGTGGCCAGGGCGAGGGAGCGGCCCGGACCGAGCCCCGCCGCACGCAGACCGGCCGCGCACCGGGTGACGAGCGAGAGCACCTCGCCGCGCGTGACGGCACGGGAGCGGTGCTCGAAGGCCACCGAGGCGGGATGGCGGCGGAACGCGTCGATCAGGGACTGCGGGAAGGGCGCTTCCGTCGAATGGCTCGCTTTGCGTCCGTTTTCCACGGGGCATCCGTTTCGGAGGATGAAACAGCGGCAGCGGGAATGAGGGTGCAGAACAGGAAAGCGGCGTACGATCTCTGGCCGGATTTCACCCGGGGGTCGACCGGCCTGGCTCACGGTATCGCTCGGCCCTCTTCCCGCAAGCCCTCATTCCCTGTGACGCACGCCACACCAAGACGCCCTGGCGGCCCACTTGAAGTGTCAACTAGCGTGATGTACTCGCTCGTTGAAGCCTCTCACCGGGGACGTCGGCGACGCTCACCGGAGACGGGAGCAAGGCGTGGCCTACGGTGGCTCATTTGACTACTTGATAGTCGGCGCGGGACCCGCGGGACTTCAGGCCGGATATTTCCTTGACCGCTCCGGCCACAGCTATCTCATCGTCGAGTCCGGAACAGCTCCGGGAACGTTCTTCACACGTTTCCCGCGACACCGGAAACTCATATCGATCAACAAGGTGCACACCGGCTGGGACGATCCCGAGCTGAGGCTGCGCACCGACTGGAATTCGCTCCTCTCGGACGAGGGCGCCCCGCTGTTCACCGACCGCACCCCGCGCTACTTCCCGGCCGCCGACGACATGGTCGGCTATCTGGCGGACTTCGCCGCCGCCCACCGGCTCAACGTCCGGTACGGCACCCGGGTCACCGAGATCAGCAGGCCGGGACCGCCCGCGGGGACCGGTGACTTCACCGCGCGGACCGCGGACGGCACCGCCCTGCGCGCCCGGCGCCTGATCGTGGCCACCGGCGTCAGCCGACCCTACGTACCGCGGGACATCGAGGGCGTCGAGACCGCCGAGCGCTACGACGACGTGTCGGTCGACCCGGACGACTTCACGGGCCAGCGCGTGCTGATCATCGGGCGCGGCAATTCCGGCTTCGAGACGGCGGACAACCTGATCGAGACGGCGGCGGTCATCCATCTGGCCGGACCCGGTTCGCTGCGCATGGCGTGGCGGACGCACTTCGTGGGGCATCTGCGGGCGGTGAACAACAATTTCCTGGACACCTACCAGCTCAAATCGCAGAACGCGCTCCTCGACGGCCGGGTCCTGTCCCTGCGCAAGCTGCCCGACGGCACGTATGTGGCCGCGGTGAGCTTCGCCCGGGTCGACGAAGTGGTCAAGGAGATACCGTACGACCGCGTCATTCTCGCCACCGGTTTCCGCTTCGACGCGTCCCTCTTCGCCCCGGAATGCCGTCCGCGCCTCACCATCAACGACCGGTTTCCGGCGCAGACCGACTCCTGGGAATCCGTCGACGTGCCCGATCTGTTCTTCGCGGGCACGCTCACGCAGGTACGGGACTTCAAGAAATCGACGAGCGGATTCATCCATGGATTCCGCTACGGCGTCCGGGCGTTGCACCGCGTCCTCGAACGCCGCTACCACGGCGTGCCCTGGCCCGGCAGGGACCTTCCGGCCACCCCGGCGGCGGCCGCGGACGCCGTGATCGCGCGCGTCAACCGCAGCTCCGCGCTCTGGCAGCAGTTCGGCGTCCTTGCCGACGCCCTGCTCGTCGGCGCCGACGGCGGCCTGCGCCTCTGCGAGGAGGTGCCGGTCGACCACCTCCACCGCGCCGTCGCCCAGGGGCACTTCGGCGACGTGACGCGGTACTTCGGCATCACCCTCGAATACGGCGCCGACCACGACCGCGTCGACCCGTTCGACATCGGGGTCGGCCGGGTGGGGCAGCGTGACACCACCGGGCTCGACGGGCGCTATCTGCACCCGGTCGTCCGCGCCTTCCGCGCCGGGGAGCTCCTGGCCGAGCACCACCTCACCGAGAACCTGGAGAACGAGTGGGACAGCGAGGAGGTCCACCGCGCCCCGCTCCTGGCCTTCCTGCGCGAGCGCCTCGCCCCGGACAGCGCGGGCCGCGCCTGATGTCCCGCATCGAGGAGCTGCACGACCGCGCCCGCGCCGCGCTCGACCCCGTCCACTACGACTACTACGCCGGGGGCTGCGGAGCCGAGGCCGCCCTCGCCGACAACGAGCGCGCCTTCGCCGAACTGGCCCTGCTGCCCCGGATCCTGCGCGGCAACGACCGGCGGGACACCGGGGTCGCCCTGCTCGGCGACCGGGCCTCGCTGCCGGTCGTCGTCTCCCCCACCGCCTTCCACCGCCTCGCCCACCCCGACGGCGAGCGCGCTACCGCCCGCGCCGCCGCGCACGCCGGGACCGTCCTGGTGACCAGCATGGCGGCCACGGTGGCCGTCGCCGAGGTCACCGCCGCGGCGCGGGCCGTGCGCGCCGACGCCGCCGTGTGGTTCCAGGTCTCCTTCCAGCCGGACGACGACGTCACGACCGCCCTCGTCCGCCGCGCCGAGAAGGCGGGCTGCACGGCCCTCGTCGTCACCGTGGACACCCCGGTCTTCGGCCGCCGCACCCGCGACGAACGCAACGGCTTCCACGACCTGCCGCCCGGCCTCGCCCCCGAGAACCTGCGCGACCTGCCCGGCGCGCCACCGGGCGGCACCCTGCCCATCACCATGTCACCGGAGTTCACCTGGCGGCACCTGCGCCGGCTGCGCGACCTCACGAGCCTGCCCGTGGTCCTCAAGGGGGTGCTGCATCCGCTGGACGCGCGCACCGCCGTCGACGAGGGCGTGGACGCGGTCTGGGTCTCCAACCACGGCGGCCGCCAGCTCGACGCGGCGCCGGGCGCCGTACGGGCGCTGCCGCGCGTCGCCGCGGCCGTCGCGGGGCGCGTGCCCGTGCTGCTCGACGGCGGGGTGCGCTCGGGTGCCGACGTCGCGGCCGCCCTCGCGCTCGGCGCCACGGCGGTCGGCGTGGGCCGGCCCGTCCTGTGGGGGCTCGCGGCCGACGGCGAGGCGGGCGTGCGGGAGGTACTCGACGTGCTGCGCGCGGAGTTCGACCACGTCCTGACCCTGTGCGGCGGCCGCAGGCCCGGCGACCTGACCGCCGACATGGTGGTCAGACGGGAGTGGCCCCCGCTGCCGACGGCCGGCCCGCCGACGGAACAGGGCGGCCCGCGCACCGGCCGGCCGCGATGAGGACCCGTACGAGAGCCCTCTGGGCCGCGGCCGCCGGGCTGGCCGCGCTGTCCACGCCGTACTGGCTCCCGGCCGAGGTCGTCGCCCTGCGGATGCGGATCTTCGCGCGGCTCGGCGGCGGCGAGGGCGTCGCCGTCCCGGGCGAACAGGTGGGGCCCGACCGGTTCGAGGAGCTGTACGGGCATCCGGCGGCGGGCGGCCGCAGCCGGGGCGCCGCCCTGTCCGACCTCTTCTGGTACTGGCTCGCGCCCGGTGCCGACGTCCACCAGGAGCACCTGGAGACCGGGCCGCGCTACGACGAGGTGGCCCGCACCACCCTGGCGATCCTCGCCGGACCGGCCCCGGACCTCTCGCGCGCCGCGGCCCGCTGCGCCGCCGCCGTCCTCGACGAACTGGGGACGGGCCGCGCCGCACTGGTGCGCCTCCGCGATCTGATGATGCCCGTGTGGGCGGAGTTCTTCCACGAGCGCGTCTTCCACGAGCCGTGCCCGCCCGGGGTGCGGCGCCTGATCACCGACCACGCCGACGACGTGGTCAGCTCGCTCAAGTGCACCCGCCCGCGCCGCATGCGGCGCCGTCGCCGACTGACGCGGTACCTTGCGGGCCGCATCGCCGCCGGAGCCGTGCCGCACGCGCTGCCCCGCTCCCTGACCGCGCGCGAGCGGGCGCACTACCTCCAGGGCACGTTCTTCAACACGGCCGTGGTGCAGCTGTCCGAGGCGATGGCCCATCTGCTGCTCGCCCTCGCCGAACACCACGACGTACAGGAGCGGGTGGCGGGCGCGCCGGACGACGACCGCTATCTGGACCACGTCATCGACGAGACGTTCCGGCTCTATCCCCTCTTCGGCGTCGCCCACCGCATCACCACCGCCGACATCACGCTCGGCACGGGCCCCACGCTGCCCGCAGGATCGGTGCTCTGCTTCAGCTACCCCGCCTACCACGCCACGGGGTACGAGGACCCCGACTCCTTCGCGCCCGACCGCTGGGAGGCGCGCACGGCCAAGGACGCCCACCACATCCCCTTCGGCGTCGCCGCCAACCGGCCGTGCCCGGCCTGGCGGCTCGCGCCCCTGGTGATGCGCGCGGCCACGCGCGAGGTCCTGCGCCGCTACGCGCTCGACTCGGCGGTCTCGCACACCCGGTCCATCCCGCACCGCGCCCCCTGCCTCCTGGTGCGGCGCGGGCGGCCGCCGCCCCGCCCCTGGGTGCTCGGCGCCCGCGCGTTCCTGCGCGTCAGGGACCGCTTCGAAGACGTGGGGCGGGCACCGGCGCAGCTCGTCCTCGGCACCTGGATGGTGCTCGACGCGCGCCGCCGCCGACTCGCCACGACGTACTTCGCGGCCCACGACACCGAGGGACGGCCGCTCACCGACCGACGCGCCACGGACTCCCCCGACTGCCCGACGCGCCGACCGGCCGAGGCACGCGGGCGTCGATCGTGACCCTCCTTCCGTAGGTCCCGACGGTACTGTCCAGGGACATCGCGAAAGGGGATCGGATGGACCAGGACGCGCGCGGAACCGAGCGGAACATACGCAGTGTCGAGGACGTACTGAGGCTCATGGACGGCCTGTTCGCGCCGGAGGCCGACCGCTGGACGGCGGGCGCGGCCGACTGGTGGGACGGGTTCTACAGCGACCGGTCCAAGCCGGTGCCGTTCTTCGTGGACAAGCCCGACGCCCATCTGGCCGCCTGCCTCGACGCGGGGCTGATCGCGCCCGGCCGGGCCCTCGACCTCGGCTGCGGCCCCGGGCGCAACGCGCTCCACCTGGCCGCGCGCGGCTTCTCGGTGGACGCCGTCGACCTGTCACCGGCCGCGCTCGCCTGGGCCGGTGAGCGGGCCCGCGAGGCCGGGGCCGACATCCGCTTCCACCGCGGCGACGCCTTCGCGCTCGGCCCGGACGCCCTGCCGGGACCGTACGACCTGGTCGTCGACTCGGGCTGCTTCCACCATCTGCCGCCGCACCGGCGCGTCAGCTATCTCGCGCTGCTCGACCGGGTGCTCGCGCCCGGCGGCCATCTGGCCCTCACCTGCTTCGCGGCGGGCGCCATGGGCTCGGAGCTGTCCGACGCCGACCTCTACCGGCAGGAACGGCTGCACGGCGGTCTCGCGTACTCGGCCGAGTCGCTGCGCTGGATCTTCGCCGGTCTGACGGAGGTCGAGCTGCGCCGGATGCGCGCCGAGCCGCCCGAGTCGCCGTACTTCGGCGAGCCCTTCCTGTGGGCGGGACTGTTCCGCCGGGAGCCCTGAGGGATCCGTCGAGGCCCCGCCCCACGGGTGGAGGAACTCCACCCGGAGCTGCGTCGAAGGATGCACCCCCACGTCGCCCGGGCGCACGACGCGCCGTGGCGAGCGCGCCGGAAGAGTGGAGGGCGACCGGTGACGTGATCCCGCCCCCGCGAGGCGGCGGGCGACGGAAGGGGCCCGCGATGGGCGGCCACGCGACAGGAAGTGCCCGGGACGACGGTACTCGGCCGTCCCGGGCGGGGTACGAGCGGCACGGCACGCGCCGCCGTGCGGCGTTCGGCGCGGCGGGCTGCGCCGTGATCGTGGCGGCGCTGCTCTCCCCGGCGCGCGCGGGAGCCGCGCCGCCGCCCGCCCCGGCCCTCGACGCGCCCGAGGGCACGGCCCTGCTGCCCAACATCGACGACGACACGCGCCGCTGCCGGCTGCGCCCCGGCGACCTCGACCGGCTCGACGTGGCCGTGGACCGGCGGCTCGCCGCCTGCCACGACGCGGCGGACGAGGTCGTCAACGGGGCCGAGGACCTGAGGGACTTGACGCCGGTGCGGGTGCGGCCCACCCGGGCGGACGGCGCCGCGGGCGGCCGCGTGTCCGTGCCCGCGGCGCAGCGCCCGTACGTACGGATCTTCATCGAACGGGACGGCCGGTACGTCCCGCTCGGCGGCGCGGGGCGCCTCACCGCGAGGGAGGTGCGCCAGGGGGCGCGACTCGCCGTGGAAGGGCGCGACATCGTGCGCGACACCCGGCGGTGGGACGGCCGGGTCGACCTGACCCTCACCATGGCGGGCGCGGAGGCGCGGCGCGCCGCGCTGACCCTGCGCATGACGCCGGTGCTGCTCCAGCACGACCTCCAGCGCGCCCGGCACGTCTTCGCCGCCGCGCCGGGGCCCGGCGCCCCGGACAGCGGGCAGCCCGCCGAGGTGCCGGTCCACACGCGGCCGCCGGGGCAGTGGCGACAGTTCGCCGACTCGCTGCGCGCGGCGACCCGCGCGGCGGGGCTCCCCGATCGCGAACTGCGCTTCCAGGCAGGCTCGTCGCGGTGGTGGCGCGACATCTGGCGCCAGGACGTCGTCGAGCCCGGCTACGTCAGCAAGCCGACGCCCGGCGGTACCCCGCACACCCTGCGCGTCCTGCTGCGCTCCCCCAACCACTGGAAGTCCGCCGACGGCCGCAAGGAGAGCCTGCGCCGGGCGGGCAGGCTGCTCTTCCGCGATCTGCGCGGCCCGGGCGTCGGCGTCGTACAGCAGTACACGACCCGGCGCGGCCCCGGCGTCGACGAACTCCTCAACTTCACCGGGAACGTCGAGTCCCTGCCGCCCTATCCGGGGCACCCGCGGGGCCGGATCGTCTACGGCGCGACCGCGCGGCGCCACCCCGACCCGTCGTTCACGCGGATGCTGCGCGCCCAGCGGCAGCAGGAACCGGTCGTCCTCGACACCTCCTGGCTGATCGCCGGGCACGCCGACGAGACCGTGCACGTCGTCCGGGCCGACAACGCGCGCGGCTGGACGCTCGCCGTGTCCGACCCGCGCCTCGCGCTCGGCCTGCTGCGCGAGGCGCGGCGCGCCGGTGCGGGCGGGCAGCGCCTGTTCGCCGACACGGTCGCGCCGGACAAGCCGACCGTCGACGAGTTCCTGCGCCACGAGGCCGCCGAGGGTGACAACGCGGACGCGGCCCGGCACGTCGACGGCCAGCTGAAAGTGCTCCTTCGCGAGACCGGCCTGCGCACGGACGAACTGGTCCGCCTTCCCGTGCTGTACGCCCGCGTCGAGTCCCGGCCCGGCGGGCCGCGCCGCCACATCGCCTTCTCCCCCGCGCTCGCCAACGGCCTGTCGCTGACCGCCCGCGACTACGCGGCACCGGTCCCGCACGGGCCGCGGGTGCGCGGCCGCGACCTGTTCCGGGACGCCGCCGAACGCGCCCTGACGGCGAGCGGCGTGCGCGTGCGCTGGGTGGAGAACTTCTCCTGGGCGCATCTGAGCCTGGGCGAGGTGCACTGCGCGACCAACGCGCTGCGCGAGATCGGCCCGCCGCCCGCGCGCTGACGCACCGGCGCCCGACCCCCTATAGGGCACAGCCGCCCGGCTGCCAAGCGAACGACCGATTCATCATGCTCCCGCGTGATGCGGCTGACCGGGCGGGCCGTGTCTCGGGAGAATGGCGCCCATGTCTGACGACTGGAAGCGGCAGATCGACGCGCTCCACTCCGAACTCGTACGCCGTGACGACCCGGCCGCGTGGGTCAGCGAGGCCGACGCCCTCGACGCGTCGTACCTCTATCCCCATCTCGCGGTGCGCGGCCCGGTGTTCGGCCTCGCCGCCCGCGAACCGGGGGACGAGACGGACTGGCGGCTCCTCAACGACGTCATGGACGGCACCCCGCAGCAGGCGCGCGACGGCCTGAACTCCCTGCTGTGGTTCAAGGCGAAGGACAGCGCGGACGGCCGCGCCGAGCGCCGGGCCCTGCTCGCCGCCGTGGCCCGCCTCGAACAGGAGCGGATCAACGAGGTGACCGTGCTCGGCACCCGCTATCGCGTCGTGCGCGGCGAGGAGTTCGCGCGCGCGGGCGACGACGGCCTCGAACCGCCGCGCCCCACCGACCCGGAGCCCGCCGTCCCCTCGTGGGACGAACGGCCGTCGCCGCCCTCCCATGACGCGGGCTTCGCGCTCGCCCCCGGCCGCGACAGCGGCGTCATGGCGGGCGCGCTGCGGCTCGCGCTGCGCGGCTTCACCTATGCGGGCGACGACTTTCCCCCGGCGTTCCGCGAGGACGCGCGGCGGGCCGTGCGGGACTATCCGGAGGTGGTCCTCCTGCCGGTGAGCTTCGGGGTCGCGGAGCGGAGCGGCGAGCGCTGGCGCCCGCGCGGCGCCCTGATGCCGACCCCGCACGACGCCCGCCGCCTCCTGGTCCACGGCCTGACCGAGTTCTGGCCGCTCCTGTACGACCTCGACGACGTCGAGCGCGCCGAGTTCGCCCGCGCCGCCGACCGCTTCAAGTCGGCGGGCCGCGCCAACGAGGTCGTCGTGCGCGACCAGTGCTTCCGCGTCTGCCGCGTGGAACGCATGGTCCGCGTGGGCCCGGACGGCCCCGAGCCCGCCCGCCCCTCCGACGTGGAGACGACGGAGCCGATGAAGCTCCACCCGACGATGGACGAGCACGGGACGATCCGCTACGACGAGTGAGGCGCCGCCGGGGCCGCGTCGGCGGCCGGGGCGTGCGTGGCGTCCGGTTCGTCCTCGGCGTCACCACGTCCCGCACGGCTGCGACGAGCGGCCTTCAGAGCGAGGTGTCCGGCGAACAGGGCAAGGATCGCGCCCAAGCCCGTGGCAATGTGGACGGCCGAATCCCAGGAGAACCTCACCCATCCCCAGATATCCGCGAGCAGGCCACTGGAAGGCTTTCCCGGTGCGACGCGGAGCGTGAACTGACTCACGGACTCCGCGAGCACGTTGTCCGAGTCGAGGTAGTACGCGGTCGCCGTGAAGGAGACGGGCGCCGGGCCCGCCTTGTCCGGCCGCACCGACCATTCCCATCGGGCACGGTCACCCGGAGCCAGCACATTCTGCGCCGTTGACGAATGGGCCTCGCACGACTCCCCGAGTTCCAGGCAGTCGACCCTGATCCCCACGCGCGCCCCGACGTCCACCCCGCGATCACGTCTGGCATTGGGAGACGCGCGCCAACTGCCTGAGACGACGACGGTCAGACGGCCCTTCTCGCCCACGCGAAGCCCTCGCGCCCTGAGTTCGAGGTCCCCTTTGAAAAGGGACTTACGGGCTCGCTCCACCTTGGAGACGTAATCGCGCTGGGGGTCCGGCGAGGCGCCCGGCGTGACGCCCGGGGAAGGAGCGGAGCCGTTCAACGGGTCACTTGGAAACGTCACACACACGACGAGGAGCGGAAGGATCAGCATGAGCGCATAGAGGATGAGCAATTGCCGTGCAAAGGGGCCGGTGAAGGGTGAGCGCCGAGCGCGTACCGGGCGTTTTCGTGGACGGTTCGAGCCTTTCCTGTTCCCCATCGCCTTCCCAGTTCCCCAGTCGAACTGTTGACCCCCGCTCCTGGAACGAGTGCCGTCACGCGGGGCACCAATGTCGCACGCCAGCGGTATCGAGGTACCGGCTTCCTCTATCGAGTGAGTACCTCGGATCGAGGTATGCACGGTCGCTGTGCGACGATGACCCCGTGTTGGAGCTAGCGATCCTGGGAAGTCTCGCCGAAGGCCCGCTGCACGGGTACGAGCTGCGGCGACGGGTCGAGCGGCTGTCCGGGCACACCCGTCCGGTCAGTGACGGCAGTCTGTATCCGGCGATCAATCGGCTGGTCAAGCGCGGGCTGCTGAGCCGGCACAGCGAGCCGGGCGCGGCGGCCACCCGGCGGCACGTCCTGACCCTCAACGACGCCGGGCGCGAGCACCTCCTGGAGCGGCTGCGCGACCCCGCGCCGCACGAGATCACGGACTCCTCGCGGTTCTTCACCGTCCTCGCGTTCCTCTCGCTGCTGCCCGACACGGCGGGGCAGCACGCGGTCCTGCGGCGGCGCCTGGAGTTCCTGGAGACCCCCGCGAGCTTCTTCTACGAGGACGAACGGCCGCTGCGGGCCGAGGAGGTCGAGGACCCGTACCGCCGCGGCATGCTCCTGACCGCGCGGGCCGTCAACCGCGCGGAAGTCGCCTGGCTGCGGGAGGTCCTGGACGGCGGCCCCGACGGTCCCGGGGGCAGCGGGTCCTGAGGCCGCCCGCGCCCGCCCACACGTCCGGCCGACCGGACAACCTCCTCGCGGTGGACGCGCCGTGGCGATTCACGGATACCCGGTGGTCGAGCGGGGTAGGGAACCGGGTCGGCGTGCGACGCACCTCCGGGCCCACCTCCAGGTTGCGGCGTTCGCCCGGGTTCTGGTTGCGTCACGCGAGCGGCCACGAGAACCGCGGCCGGACCGCCTTCCCGCCCTGACGGAGTGCTGATGACCATCGAACCGAGGACGACGACCACCCGCGCCGGGGGCACCGCGACCACCGCCGCCGCCCGCTGGCTGCGGCGCCCGCAGCCGCGCCCTGGGGCGCGGACCACCCTGGTGTGCTTCCCGCACGCGGGCGGCACCGCCTCGTTCTTCACGCCCTGGGCGCAGCTGGTGCCGTCCCACGTCGAGCTGGTCGCGCTGCAGTACCCGGGCCGCCAGGACCGGCTCGGGGAGCGGCCGATCGCGACGATGACCGACCTGGCGAACGCCGTCGCGGAGGTCCTGCGCACCGGCATACGCGCCGACCGCGAGCTGCTCCTGTTCGGGCACAGCATGGGCGCCGCGCTCGCCTGGGAGACGGCGCTGCGCCTGGAGGCGGGGACGGGCCCCGCGCCGCGGCGGCTCTTCGTCTCCGGGCACGAGGGCCCGCGCCGCAAGCGCCGCGGCACGGTGCACCTGCTGCCCGAGGAGCAGTTCGTGGGGAAGATGAAGGAGCTGGGCGGCACCGACCCCCGGCTCCTGGACGAGCCCGAGCTGCGCGAGATGGTGCTGCCCGCGGTCCGCGCCGACTACCGCCTCATCGAGACCTACCGCCCGGACCTGGAGGCCCGCCTCCGCTGCCCGATCGGGGTGTTCACCGGCGACCAGGACGGTGAGGTGACGACGGAGGACGCCGACGCGTGGCGCGAGACGAGCCTCGGCGGCGACTTCTTCACGAAGGTGCTGCCCGGCGACCACTTCTACCTCGCGGACCAGGCCGAGCACATCGTCGCCGAGATGTTCGGCGCCCGCTAGGCGTCGAACATCCCGGCGAGGGGTGAGCAGCGGTTCAGACCGCGGCACGCTCCGGAGCCTTGGACTCCGCGTCCGACTCCGCCACCTTCGTGACGGCGCTCGCACGCGGCGCGTGCGCCGCCCGCAGACCGCCGATGGCCACCGCCACGACCAGGAGGAACGCGGCGCCCGCGATGGCGAAGCTCAGGGTGAACTGACTCTCCTGGGGCAGCGAGGGCATTCCGGCCGGGAGCTCGATCGTCTTCGACGCGAGGAGCGTGGTGATCATCGCGCTCGCGATGGCGCTGCCCACCGAGCGGGAGATGGAGTTGATGCCGTTGGCGATGCCGGTCTGGTGGGCCGGGACGCTGGCGACGATGAGCGCGGGCATGGAGGCGTAGCCGAAGCTGATCGCCAGGCCGACGACCATGCCCGCGCCGATCACGGAGGCGCTGGTGTCGTGCGCCAGGGTCAGCCAGGCGAAGCCGAGGACGCCGAAGGCCGCGCCGACGGCGAGCGTGACCCGCGCCCCGATCCGGCGCACCAGGACGCCGCCGAACTGGGCGCCGACCAGCGAGACGAGCGTGGTCGGCAGCAGGTACACGACGGAGGCGCCGAGCACGGAGGCGCCGAAGCCGTAGCCGGCCACGTCCTCGGGCATCTGCACGAGGTACGAGACGCCGATGAACTGGGCGAACATCGCGAAGCCGAGCAGCAGACCCGCCAGGTTGGTGAAGAGCACGGGCCGGTGCGTGAACATCTTCATGTCCACCATGGGCTCCCTGACCCGGCTCTCGGTGAGGACCCACACGCCCGCCATCACGACCGCCCCGGCGAAGGAGCCGAGGGTGCGGCCCGACGTCCAGCCCCACTCGTGGCCCTGCGAGATCGGCAGGAGCAGCAGGACGAGGAGCAGCGCCAGGGTGAGCGCGCCCAGCCAGTCGGTCCTGCCGCCCGTCTTGGAGCGGGAGGCGGGCACGACGAAGATCACGCCGATGAGCGCCACCACGGCGAGGACGACCGCGAGCCAGAAGACCCGGTGGTAGTCGGGGTCGTCACCCTGGGTGAGGAGCCCCGCGCCGACCAGGGCGAGACCGCTGCCGAACGCGAGCGTGCCGCTGACCAGGGCCATCGCCCCGTGCAGCTTCTCCGGCCTGATCTCCTCGCGCAGCACGGACAGGGCGAGCGGGAAGATGGCGGTCGCCGCTCCCTGCATCACGCGGCCGACGATCAGCCAGGTCAGCGAGGTCGTGGTGGCGGCGAGCACCGAGCCCGCGATCATCACCAGGAGCACGCCGATGAGCGTGGGCTTCTTGCCGTGCTGGTCGCCGAAGCGGCCGAGGAGCGGGGTGAAGACGGCGGCCGACAGGAGGGTGGCCGTGGTCACCCAGCTGACGTTGGCCGTGGTGGCGTCCAGGTCGTTCTGGATGATCGACAGGATCGGGACGACCAGGGTCTGCATCATCGATACGACCATGGCGGCGAGGCCGAGGACCAGGACGACCGAGGTCTGTCCCGAGGGCCTTGAGCCCGCCGTGTGCTGTGCGTGAGACACGGAATCTCTTCCCAACTGCTTAAGAACCTAGAAACTTGAGAACCTCAAGCAACCGCATCACTGTAGGGGCCATTGTTTGAGATGGTCAAGTTTTAGGGCGTAAGGTGGACCCATGCCTGAGACTCCCCGCGTCGGCACCGGCCAGCTGATGGAGCTGCTGTCGGTGTCGCTCGGCGCCTACTACGGCGATTTCACGGCCGCGGCCGCCCGTGAGAACCTCACGGCCAGCCAGGGCAAGACCCTGAGCGTGCTGCGGCGCGGCCCCGCCGCGATGCGCGTGCTCGCCGGGACGCTGGCCTGCGACGCCTCGAACATGACGGGGATCATCGACCGCCTGGAGAAGCGCGACCTGGTGCGGCGCGAGCCGAGCCCCGGCGACCGGCGCGTCAAGAACGTCGTCCTCACCGCCGAGGGCGAGCGCGTCATCGACGCGATCCGCGCGAACATGGGCACCACGCTGGCGGGCCTGGACACCCTCGACGACGAGGAGCGCACGACCCTGCACGACCTCCTGAGCCGCGTCTTCCTCCCCGGCCCCGGCGCCGCGTCCTAGCGCCTCGCCCCCGGGCGTCCGCGGTCCCGTCGTGGCTGGTCGCGCGGTTCCCCGCGCCTCGGTGCGGCGCCCCGCTCAGGCGCGGGCGGCGTGCCCGGTCAGTGTCTCCCCCACCGCCGCACTGGCCAGGTAGTGCGCCGCCAGACGGAAGTCGAAGGCGTGGATGGTCTCGTGGGTGTCGGCGTCCACCCCGCGGAAGTGCCGGGAGACACCGCGCACCGGCAGGGCGACCAGGTCACCGAGGTCGGCGACGTTGACCCAGCGGCGCACCGACGGCGGGCGCCCGCCGACACCGTCGGCGGGCGCGGGATCAAGACGGGGGAAGACGGCGTGCGGCAGGGCGAGGGGCGAGCCGAGCGTGAGGAACAGCTCCACCTGGTGCTCGGGGTGCGCCCACAGCGTTTCGTAGGCGACGACGGAGCCGAGCGAGTGCGCGATCACCACATCGGGCCGCTCGCGGGCGATCGTCTCCGCCACCGCGTTCCGCGCGTCGTCCCTGGCCCGCGTCCCGCTCCGCAGATACGTGGCCACCTCGCCGAAGAACCGGGCGACGAACCGCTCGACGAGCCGCGGTGAGAGGCGGCGCCGTGCGGCCAGCCAGCCCAGCGCCTGCCGGACGGGCCACGTGCCCGGCCCCTGGTCCTCCTCGTCCGGCAGGCCCAGCTCACCCAGCCAGAGCCGGACCAACTGCTCGGCGTCGTCCGGCAGATCGTCCAGGCCGACGTCGCCGCCCTGCGCGTCCTCGTCCTGGACGTGGTCGGCGTAGTACGCGACGGACAGGTCCGCCGTGCTCATCAGGGCGGCGCCGGGGCCCCGGGCCAGATGCCCCTGCCAGATCCCGGTCAGCCGTGCCGCCGCGTCCTGCGCGGACTGCCCCGGCTGGTGGTTCCCCACACCGTGTACGCCAACGATCCGCACGGCACTCCGATGCTCGCCTCTGCCCCGGCTCCTCACCGCGCCGTCGAGGAGCGATCTCCTTTTCCCACAGGCGCGTTGAGCTTCCTGCACAATAGGGCAAGCCTCGGACGGCGGGGCGCGAAGCCCGTTCCTGCGGTCAGAAGGAGAACGATGCGCGAGGTGGCCCGGTTCCCGCTGGCCGACGGCGGGATCGCGAGCGTGGAGGTGGAGGACCAGGAGTACGGCGCGCGCTCCTTGGCCCGCCGCGGCGGCTACATCGAGGCCGCCAGCACCCTGGACCACGCCATGGATCAGATCCGCGACGTCGCGAGCGCGATGGTGCGCCCCCTGCGCGACATCCAACCGCGGCCGGACGGCGTCGAAGTGGCCTTCGGCGTACGGCTGAACGCGGAAGCGGGAGCCCTCATCTCCAGCAGCGTGGTGGAGAGCCACTTCCAGGTGACCCTGACCTGGACGGCCACGCCGCCGGCCCGCGAACCCGGCGAGGTCAGCGACTGACCACGGGCCGCCCGGGTACTCGTCCAAAGCGAGACATGACACACACGACCGAGCCGCCCCCGGCGCCGCGCGGACCGGACCCGGCCCCTCCCGCAGGGAGCCCGGCCGAGCGTTCCCTCGTCATCTCCGTGGGCGCCTTCCGGCCGCCGCCGGCCGTCCCCGCCGACGAGGAGGCCCCGCCCGGCTTCCGCCCGCTGCGCTTCGCCCACCGACACAGCGATGCCGTGGCCCTCGCGCTGTCCGCGCTCGGGCACCAGCTGCACGGCGACGGCGTGCTCGCCGACCCGGCCCTCGCCGAGACCCAGGGCGCCCTCGACGAGGCCCTGCGCGCCACCCCCGTCACGGGCGGTCTGGTCGTGCACGTCCTCACCCACGGCCACACCGACGACCAGGGCGGCCTGTACCTCGCCATGAGCGACAGCGGTCCGTACGACGGGCTCGACGTGGAGGCCTGGCTGCGCGCGGTCGAGCGCCGCCCCGACCAGCCCTCCGTGCTGCTGCTCCTCGACGTCTGCCACGCCGGGTCGGCTGTCGACTGGCAGTGGGTCGCGTGGCGGACGCGGCTGCGCGCCGAGCGCCGCAAGGCATGGGTGCTCGCCGCGTCGGCGGCGGACGAGAAGGCTTACCGAGGCCGGTTCAGCCAGGCCGTCGCCGCGGTCCTGCGGCGGGTCCGCGCCGACGGCCTGGGCACCGACCCGGGCGTCGAGTTCGTCCCCGTCTCGCTGGTCGCACGGGAGATACGCAGGACCCTCGACGCCCTGTGGCGGGAGGAGGACGGCAGACCGCAGCACCTGGACAGCACGCCGCTCGCCCTGGGCGAGGAGCCCGCCCTGCGCCTTTTCCGCAACCCCCGCTACCGGTCGACGCCGCTGGCCCGGCTGCGCCTGCACACCGAGGACTCCCTGCGCGGCTTCCTCGCCGAGCTCGACCCCGTGCTCGACGCCCAGCACTACATGGGGCGCGCCTTCGGCACGCACAAGGCGCCCGGCCGCGCGGTGTGCCTGTTCACCGGCCGCCGCGACGAGTTGGGGCTGCTCACGCCGTGGGTGGACGGCGTCACCGACCAGGACCCGCACCTGCGTGTGGTCACCGGCAGCCCGGGATCGGGGAAGTCGGCCCTCCTCGGCATGCTGGTGTGCGCCGCCCATCCGGACCTCCGCGCCCTGCTGATCGACAGGCTGCCGCCGGACCTGCCCCTGCCGGGGCGCGGGACCTCGTTCGCCGCCGTGCACGCGCGCGGCCGCGGCACCGGCGAGCTCGCCGCCTCCCTGGCGGGGCAGTTGGGGCTCGGCACGGGGGCCGACGCGTGGACGGCGTCCGACGTCGTGGGCGCGCTGCGCCACCGGGTGTCGAACGGCGGCCCGCCCGCCGTGATCGTCGTCGACGCCCTCGACGAGGCGGCCCACGTGCCGGACACCGTGGCCCTGTTGCTCCTCCCGCTCGCGCGGGCCCGCACCGTCGACCGGGGCCGGCGGCGGCGCGGCGGACAGCCCGTGTGCCGCCTCCTGGTGGGCACCCGGGACGTGGCCGAGGCGGCCGCGCTGCTCGCCGAGGCACGGCAGCGCGGAGTGCTGGACCTCGACACGGTGCCCACCGCCGCGCTGCGCACCGACGTGACCCATTACCTCCTGCGGCACCTGGAGCGGGATCCCGCGTACGACACGGCCGCTCAGGCGGCGCTTCGGAAGGAACTCAGCCTGCGGATCGCCGAGGCCCTGGTGCCGGACGGCGGGACCCCCGGCGGCGCGGCACGGGCCGGAGCGCCGGGCTCGTACCTCCTGGCGAGCCTGTACCTCCAGCATCTGCTGACGGCGCCGGGCCCGGTGGGCCCCGGCGGGGTCGACCGGGCGGTGGCGGAGGTGCCGCGCGACGTCCCCGACGTACTCGCCCTGCACCTGCGGCAGTTGGACGACGCCTGGGCCCGGCCCGTGCTCGCGGCCCTGTCCCACGCCGCGCACCCGGGACTGCCCGCCGAACTGGTCCTCGTGCTTGCGCCGCTGATGGACGGCGCGCCCGCCGCGGCGGCGGACCGGGCGGCCGTGTCCCGGGTCCTCGCCGACCTCGCGTTCTATCTGCGGCGTTCGGTGGACACCGACGGCACGACCCTGTACCGCCTGTTCCACCAGGAGCTCGTCGACCACCTCAAGGCGGCGCCGGTGTCGGCCGCGGCCGTTCACCGCGCCCTGCTCTCGGTCCTGCGGCCCGCCGGGGCGGGCACGGTGGACTGGGCCCTCGCGCTGCCCTACCACCTGCGCCACCTGGTCGGGCACGCCGCCGCGGCGGGCCTGCGCGACACGCTCCTTGCGGACCCCGGCTTCCTGGCGCACGCCGACCCGGCAGGCCTGACCGGGCATCTCGACGCCGCCGAGAGCCCCGAGGCACGCGAACTCGCGGGCGTGTACCGGATGTCCACCGACCGGCACCGCCGCGCCGACCCCGCGGCACGGCGGTCCGTCATGGCCATCGACGCGGCCCGGTCGCAGAACGCCGTGCTCGCACGGCGCCTGGCCCACTCCCCCGGGGCCGCGCCCGTGGCCTGGACGCCCTCCTGGTTCTCCGGGCGGGCGAGCCGCAGGGCGTCCGGCACGGTCCTGGTCACTCAGCGGACCGTCACCGCGCTCGCCGTCGGCGAGTCCGCCGGGCGCCCGGTGGCGCTCAGCACGGACGGCACCGAGCTGCTCCTGTGGGACCTGTGGACGGAGCAGCCGCTGGGCCTCCCTATGACGGGCCACACCCGTCGCGTGCACGCGGTCGCCCTGGGGCGGCTCGGCACCCGGACGTACGGCCTGACCGGGGCGGGCGACGCCACCGTCCGCCAGTGGGACCTGGAGGAGCAACGCCCGCACGGCCCGGCCCTGCGGGGCCATCGGGGAGCGGTGACCGGCGTGGCCTTCGTCGCGGTCGACGGGGTCCCGCTCGTCCTGTCCGCCGCCACCGACGGCACGCTGCGGCTGTGGGACCCGCACCGGGGGCAGCCCGTCGGACCGCCCATCAGCACCGGTACGGCGCCGGTCCGCGCCCTCGCGGTGCTCGACCTGCCCGGCGCGCCGCTCGCCGTCACCGCCGACGGCGACGGGGCGGTCCGGCTGTGGAGCCTCGGGCGGCGCACCGCGCTGGGCGCCGCCCTTCCGGGCGCCCCCGCGCTGATCGAGTGCCTGTCCGCGACGCCGGTCGGCCGGGGCCGGGCCCTGGTGCTCGCGGCGGGCGCCGACCGCACCTGCCTCTGGGACGTCGCCCTCGGCGGCACGGTGGCCGACCCCGTCCCCGTGGCGGGCCCGCCATCGCGGCTCCCGCCGGCCACGGGCCCTGTGGGTCTGCTGGCCTCCTCCGGCCCCGCCCCGGCCGTCGCCGTGATCCCCCGGGCCGAGAACCTCGCGCTGCGCTCGCTGCCCGACGGCGCGGAGCGGGTCCTCGGCGGGCACACGCGCTCCATCACGGCCCTCGCGACGAGCGTGGTGGGCGGTCGGCGCGTCGTGCTGACCGGCAGCCGGGACACCACCGTCCGGCGCTGGTACCCGGACTCCCCGACGCCACCGCCCGAGTACGGCCATCCCGGCCCGGTCACCGCCCTGGCCTGCGGCACCATCGGCGCTCTGCGGGTGGCCGCCGTCGCGGCCGGCGCCGAGGTCTGTCTGCGCGACCTCACGACCGGCCGCGTCCTGCGCCGCGTCGGCACGGCCCACGGCGTCGTCACCGGCGTGGCGTTCGCCCGGACGTCCAGGCGTACGGTCCTCGTCAGCGTGGGGGCGGACCGGGCCGTGCGGATCACGGGCGCCGACGGGGAGCAGACCGGGCCGCCGCTGACCGGGCACACCGGCCGCGTCGACGCGCTGGCCGTCGGCCGCCTCGACGGCGGGCCCGTCGCCGTCACCGGCGGGGTCGACCACAGCATCGCCGTATGGGACTTGACGGGCCGCAGCCTCCTCGGCAGGCACGTCTCCGCGCACGACGCGCCGGTCACCGGCATCGCCCTCGCCGCGGCGGCGGACGGCTCCGCGACCGTGGTCTCCTGCGGCGACGACAGGACCGTCAGGCTCTGGCACCTGACCTCCGAAGGGCTCTTCCCCCGGGGCGTCGTCCGCCAGGAAGGCCCCGTCCGCTCGGTGGCTCTTCGCCCCTCCGTGGCCGGGCCGGTCGCCGTCACCGTCGGCGGCGACCACAGCATCCGTCTCTGGGACACGACCGGAGGGGACCCGCTCGGTCCGCCCCTCGCCGGGCACACCGCCGCCGTCAGCAGCGTCGCCCTCGGGCGCTGCCAGGGCGTTCCCGCGGCCTTCAGCCTGGGCGCCGACGCCACCCTGCGCGCCTGGGACCTCCACGGCCGCCGCCCCCTGGCGCTGCTCGAACTGCCCGAGCCCGGCGAGGCCCTGGCCTGGGCGCCGGGTCAGGGCCTGCTGATCGGTCTCGGCCGGGACGTCCTGCTGCTGCGCGAAGCACCACGCTGAGCGGACGCCGGTCGGCTAGCCCGCGAACGGCGTCCCCGCCAGGCCCTCCCCCGCCCCCGGCACCACGAGGACCGCGCCCGCCATCGGGTGGGGGCGCCGGGGGCCGACGCGGGCCGTGGTGACGTACAGGTCGCGCAGGTCCGGGCCGCCGAAGGCGCAGGCCGTGGGGCGGTGCACGGGGAGTTCGACGACGCGGTCGAGGGTGCCGTCCGGGGTGTAGCGGCGGATCTGGGCGCCGTCCCAGAGAGCCACCCAGACGCAGCCCCCGGTGTCGACGGTCAGGCCGTCCGGGAAGCCCGCGCCCACCTCGATGGACACGAACTCCCGCCGGTCGACGGGCCGGTGCCCCGCCATGCGGCAGACGTCGATCCGTCGCGTCGGGCTGTCCACGTAGTACACGAGGGTGCCGTCCGGGCTCCAGCCGATGCCGTTGCTGACGGTCACCTCGGGGAACAGCTCGGTCGTGGTGCCGTCGGGGGCGACGCGGGTGAGGTCACCGCCGCCGGGCGCCTCGTCGTAGCGCATGGTGCCCGCCCACAGCGACCCGTCAGGGGCGACCGCCGCGTCGTTGCCCCTGCGGCCGGGTACGGGGGCGTGGACCAGCCAGGAGAAGGAGCCGTCCGGGGCGTAACAGCCCACGCCGTCACGCAGGTTCACCACGAGGCCGCCGCCCGCGCGCGGCACGGCCGCGCCGACGTGCTGCTCGGTGGCGAGCACCGTACGGCGTCCGGACGAGGGGTCGTACGTGTGCACGCGCGAGCCGAGAATGTCCACCCACAGCAGCCGTCCCGTGGCCGCGTCCCAGGTGGGGCCCTCGCCGAGGTCCGCCGACGCGTGGACGGCGACCTCGGCCGCCGGGCGCCTCATCGCGCGCCCCGGTGGCCCAGGCGCGCGGACAGCTCGCCCGCGCCCTTCGCGGCGAGCTCCGCGAGCTCCGCCTCGCGCTCCTCGCTCCAGCGGATCATCGGTACGGAGACGGAGAGCGCGGCGACCACGCGTCCCGCGCTGTCGCGCACGGGCGCGGCCACACAGCTGACGTCCGGGTTGGACTCGCGGTGCTCGGAGGCGATGCCGCGCTCGCGGATCGCGCTCAGTTCGGCGCGCAGCGCGCTCGGGTCGGTCAGGCTGTCGGGGGTCATCGCCGTCAGTTCGCGGTCCGCGAGCCGGGCGTCGAGTTCGGCCGGGGGCAGCGCGGCGAGCAGCATCTTGCCGACCGCCGTGCAGTGCGCGGGCAGGCGGCGGCCCGCGGCGGAGACCATGCGGACGGCGTGCGTGGAGTCGACCTTCGCGATGTAGATGACGTCCGTGTCCTCCAGGATCGCGACGTGCACGGTCTCGTCGCAGGTCTCGGCGACCTCCCGCGCCACGCGCTGCCCCTCGGCGGCCAGGTCGAGCCGCTCCGCGTATCTGCTGCCCAGTTGGTACGTGCGCACGCCGAGGCGGTAGCGGCCCGGCCGCTCCGGGACCGGCGCCAGATAGGAGCGCGCGGAGAGCGTCGTGAGCAGTTCGTGCACGGTGGTGCGCGGCAGTCCGAGCCTGCGGGTGACCTCCGGCGCGGACAGGGTGCCGTCGCCGTCCAGGAACAGCTCCAGTATGTCGAAAGCCCTGGTCACCGCGGGGACTAGGCGTCCCATGCCGTCCACCACCCTCTACGTTCGATACTTCGGCCGCCGGTCGATATGGCGAACGAAGGCTATGCGCGGCGGTGTTGGTGAGGCAATGGTCGCGTCGCACGGACCCGTGCGCGACCCATTGACACCCCTGAGAACGGCCCCTTACGGTCACGCCACCATTTCGAACGTGTGCCGAAATTTCGAACGAGCCCGAGGGGCAACTGCCGTGCGCATCACGGGAATCAGCACTCATGTCGTCGGGACCCCCTGGCGCAATCTCACCTACGTGCTCGTCCACACCGACGAAGGCCTGACGGGGGTCGGTGAGACCCGCATGCTGGGCCGCACCGACGCCCTGCTCGGCTACCTCCGCGAGGCGGAGACCAACCACATCGCGGGCTCCGACCCGTTCGCGGTGGAGGAGCTCGTCCGCAGGATGAAGTACGCGGACTACGGGCGGGCCGGGGAGATCGTGATGTCCGGCATCGCCGCGGTGGAGACGGCCTGCTGGGACATCAAGGGCAAGGCCCTCGGCGTGCCGGTGTGGCAGCTGCTCGGCGGGAAGGTGACCGACCGCGTCAAGGCGTACGCCAACGGCTGGTACACGACCGAGCGCACCCCGGCGGCCTACCACCGGGCGGCCAAGGAGGTCGTGGCGCGCGGCTACCGCGCCCTGAAGATCGATCCGTTCGGGACCGGGCACCTCGAACTCGACGCCGAGCGGAGCCGGTACGCCGTGTCCCTGATCGAGGCGGTGCGCGACGCCATCGGGCCCGACGCCGAGCTGATGCTGGAGATGCACGGCCGCTTCTCGCCGTCGACGGCGGTCCGTCTCGCCCGGGAACTCGCGCCCTTCGCCCCCGCGTGGCTGGAGGAACCGGTGCCGCCGGAGAACCTCAAGGCCCTGGCGAAGGTGGCGGCGAAGGTGGAGGTGCCCATCGCGACGGGCGAGCGCATCCACGACCGGATCGAGTTCCGCGAGCTCTTCGAGTCACAGGCCGCCGACATCATCCAGCCGGACGTCGGCCACATCGGCGGCATCCTGGAGGCGCGCAAGCTGGCCGCCACCGCCGAGACGCACTACACGCTGGTCGCGCCGCACAACGTCGGTGGCTCGGTGCTCACCGCGGCCTCCCTCCAACTCGCCGCCTGCACGCCCAACTTCAAGATCCTGGAGCACTTCAACGACTTCGCGGACGCGGAGATCAAGAAGGTGGTCCGGGGTGCCCCGCGCGTCGACCCGGAGACGGGCTGCTTCGCCGTCTCGCACGCCCCCGGCCTCGGCGTCGAGCTCGACGTCGACGCGGCGGCCGAGTTCCCGCAGCGGCGGGCGCGGTTCGACCTGTGGGCCGAGGGCTGGGAGCGGAGGAGCCCGCGGTGAGCCGCGCCGTCGTCGTCGAGCGGCCCGGCCGCCACCGCCTCGTCCGGCGCGGGACTCCGGTCCCCGGCCCCGGCGAGGTCCTGGTGCGCGTCGCCGCCGCCGGGATCTGCGCCAGCGACCGCGAGCTGTACGAGGGCCGGCGCGACGCCGCGTACGTGCGGTATCCGGTGACGCCCGGGCACGAGTGGGCCGGCACCGTCGTTGCCGTCGGCGACGGCGTCGACACCGGGCTCGTGGGGCGGCGGACCGTCGCCGAGGGCTTCCGCTCCTGCGGGGTGTGCGAGCGCTGCCGGTGCGGGGAGACCAGCCTGTGCTCCGGCGGGTACGCGGAGACGGGCTTCACCGAACCGGGCGCGTTCGCCGACCACCTCACCGTGCCCGCGCGCCTTCTGCACCCGCTGGCGGACGACGCGGACCTGCGGGCTGCGGCCCTCCTGGAGCCCGCCGCCGTCGTCGCGGCGGCCGCGCGGGCTGCCCGCCCCCGGCCCGGTGAACGGATCGCCGTCGTCGGCGCGGGCACCCTCGGGATGCTCGCCGTCCAGCTGCTCGCCGCGTCGACGCCCGCCGTCCTGGCGGTCGTCGAGCCCCGGGCGGCCCGCGGCGAGCGGGCGCGGGCCTTCGGCGCCACCGCCGCGCTGAGCCCGGAGGAGGCGAAGGCCGCGCGGGGCGGCTTCGACCTCGTCGTGGAGACGGCGGGCGCGCCCGCCAGCGCGGCCTCGTCCTGTCTGCTCGCCCGGCGCGGCGGGCGCGTCGTCCTGACGGGGATGTTCGCGCCCGGCGCCGTCGGCATCGACCCGGTGCACCTGTCCCTGAGCCAGCTGGAGCTGCGCAGCGTCTTCGGTGCCTCCTCCGCCGCCTGGTCGGACGCGGTCCGCGCGTTCGGCGCCGGGCTGCTCGACCCGGGGGCGCTCGTCACGCACGAGTTCCCGCTGGAGGACTTCGGCGCGGCCGTCGCGCTCGCCGGCGACGGCGATCCCCGGACGGGGAAGGTGCTGCTCCGCCCGTAGGGGAGCCGCGACTCGCGCGGCCCGTCAGCCCGCATGTCCTCCCACTCGTACAGCGTCCGAAATCCCGAACGACGTAGAGCAATTCCTTGAACTCCCGAGCCATGGAGCCCCCTTGACCTCTTCCTCGCCCCCACGCGCCCCGCGCGCCCCGCGCCGCCCCGGCGTGGACGCCCTGGCGCGCATCGGGCACGCCGTCCCGACGGCCGACCCGGCCGACGCGTCGCCCTACGCCTTCCCCGACGGCGGCGCCTGGCGCACCGAGATCCCGTCCGTGGAGGGGCCCGAGGCCCTGGCCGTCGTCCTCGACGAGAGCGCGCGGCTCGACGTGCCCGTGCACCGGGTCAGCCAGGGCAGCGGCGTGTGGATGCTGACCGACGCCGAGATCACGGAGATGGTGGAGTCCTGTGCCGCGCGCGCCGTCGAGCTGTGCCTGTTCACCGGGCCGCGCGGCACCTGGGACACCGGCGCCTCCACCCGTACCGAGTCCGGCGGCGCGGGCCCGCGCGCCCGGGGCCACGACGCGCTCGCCGGGTGCGTGGAGGACGCCCTGCGCGCCACCGGGCTCGGCGTGCGCTGTCTGCTCGTCGCCGACGAGGGCGTGTTGTGGACGCTGCACCGGCTGCGGGCGAAGGGCCTGTTGCCCACCGGCACCACGTTCAAGGTGTCGGCTCTGACGGGCCCGGTGAACCCGGCCTCGTTCGGGGTGTACGAGCGGCTCGGCGCCGACTCCCTGAACGTGCCCTCGGACCTGACGCTCGATCACCTCACCGAGATCCGCCGGGTGAGCCGGGCACCGCTCGACATGTATGCGGAGGCGCCCGACGACCTCGGCGGCTACGTCCGCATGTACGAGGTCGCCGAGCTGATCCGGCGCGGCGCCCCGCTGTACGTGAAGTTCGGCCTGAGCAGATCGCCCGGCATCTACCCCTACGGCGCCCAGCTGCGCGAGCACGCCCTCGCCACCGCCCGTGAGCGCGTCCGGCGCGGGCGGCTCGTCCTCGACCTGCTCGTCCGGCACGGCGCGGACAGCGGCCTCTCGCCGCTCGGCGCACGGCTCCCGGGCGATCTGGAGCGCTTCCCCGCCCCGGAAGGGAGCTGACCCATGAGCACCCGCGCACTCCTCGCCCTGGCGAGCGCCGCCCTGCTCGCCGCCTCCCTCGCCGGCTGCGGCCAGGAGGCCAGGGGCGGCAGCCGCTACGAGCCGGACACCGGCAAGGGCGCCACGGTCGGCCTCGCCCTGCCCACCAAGGCCTCCGAGCGCTGGATGGCCGACGGCGAGAACATGGCCGAGCAGTTCGAGAAGGCCGGATACCGGACCGACCTCCAGTACGGCGACGACAAGGTCGAGAACCAGATCGCCCAGATCGAGAACATGATCACCAAGGGGCGCTCCCTCCTGGTGATCGCCGCCATCGACGGCTCGGCCCTCACCGAGGTCCTGCGCCGCGCCCACGACGCGGGCATCCCCGTGATCTCGTACGACCGCCTCATCCTCGGCTCGAAGTACGTCGACTACTACGCGTCCTTCGACAACGAGCGCGTCGGCCGCCTCCAGGCCCGGTACATCGTCGGGAAGCTGCGGCTCGGCAGGCCCACCGGGCGCGGTGGCGCGCGCACCATCGAGCTGTTCGCGGGCTCGCCCGACGACAACAACACCAGGTACTTCTGGAACGGCGCCATGAAGGTGCTGCGGCCCCACCTCGACAGCGGCCGGCTCGTCGTGCGCAGCGGGCAGACGCGCCTCGGCCAGGCCACCACGCTGCGCTGGGACGGCGGCACCGCGCAGAAGCGCATGGACGACCTCCTCAGCAAGAACTACGGCTCGGCCCGGGTCGACGCGGTGCTCTCGCCGTACGACGGGATCTCCGTCGGCGTCATCTCCGCCCTCAAGAGCGCGGGCTACGGCACGCGGAGCCGGCCGCTGCCGGTCATCACCGGGCAGGACGCGGAGCTGGCGTCGGTGAAGTCCATCATCCGGGGCGAGCAGACGCAGACCGTGTTCAAGGACACCCGCGCCCTGGCCGCGCGGACGGTGGCGATGGGCGACGCGCTCCTCAACGACAAGAAGGTCACGGTCAACAACACCACCGACTACGACAACGGCGCGAAGACCGTGCCCGCCTACCTCCTCGACCCGGTCAGCGTCGACAGGTCCAACACCCGGCTCCTCGTGGACGAGGGCTACTTCACGGCGGGACAGCTCAGGTGAGCCGCCCCGTCCTGGAGATGCGCGGTATCACCAAGGCCTTCGCCGGGGTCAAGGCGCTGGCCGACGTGGACCTGACCGTGCGGGCCGGGGAGATCCACGCGGTCTGCGGCGAGAACGGCGCGGGCAAGTCGACCCTGATGAAGGTCCTCAGCGGCGTGCACGGGCACAGAGGCTACGACGGCGAGATCCGCTGGGACGGCGAGCGCGTGGCCTTCAAGGACGTCCGCGACGGCGAGCGGCACGGAATCGTGATCATCCATCAGGAGCTGGCGCTCGTCCCGCACTTGTCGATCGCCGAGAACGTCTTCCTCGGCCACGAGCGCACCCGGCGGGGCGGGCGCGTCGACTGGGACGACACGCTCCGCGCGACGGACCGTCTGCTCCGGCGTGTCGGCCTGGCCGAGCGGCCGCAGACGCCGGTCGACGGGCTCGGCGTCGGCAAGCAGCAACTCGTCGAGATCGCCAAGGCCCTGGCGAAGGACGTGCGGCTGCTCATCCTCGACGAGCCCACGGCCGCGCTCAACGACCAGGACAGCGCCAAGCTGCTCGACCTGGTCCTGGGCCTGCGCGCGCAGGGGGTCGCCGTCATCGTCATCTCGCACAAGCTGAACGAGATCCGGCGCGTCGCCGACACCGTGACGATCCTGCGCGACGGGCGCTCCGTCGAGACGCTCGCGGTGCGCCGGGCCCCGGGCGCCGAGCCGTGTCTGTCCGAGGACCGCGTCATCCGCGGCATGGTCGGCCGCGACCTCGACCGGCGCTTCCCCGACCGCACGCCCTACGAGGGCCACCGGGAGACGGCCTTCGAGGTGCGCGGCTGGACGGTCCGGCACCCCGTCGAGCACGGGCGCACGGTCGTCGACGACGTGTCCCTGAGCGTGCGGCGCGGCGAGATCGTCGGCCTCGCGGGTCTGATGGGCGCGGGCCGCACCGAACTCGCCATGTCCGTCTTCGGCCGCTCCTACGGCCGGTACGTCACCGGGACCGTGGCGGTCGGGGGGCGCGAGGCGTCCACGCGGACCGTGTCCGCGGCCATCGCCGCGGGCCTCGCGTACGTCACCGAGGACCGCAAGCGCTACGGCCTGAACCTCATCGACACCCTCCACCGCAACATCTCCCTGGCCTCCCTCGCGGGCATGCGCCGCGGCGGCCTCCTCGGCGGCTTCGTGGACGCCCACCACGAGCGGTCCGTCGCCGAGGGCTACCGCGCGTCGCTGAACATCAAGGCGCCGACCGTCTTCGAGCGGGTGGGCCGTCTCTCCGGCGGCAACCAGCAGAAGGTCGTCCTGAGCAAGTGGATCCACACCGACCCCGAGGTGCTGATCCTCGACGAGCCGACGCGGGGCGTCGACGTCGGCGCGAAGTACGAGATCCACAGCGTCGTCGACCGACTGGCCGCCCGGGGCAAGGCCGTTCTCCTCATCTCCTCCGAACTGCCGGAGCTGCTCGGGATGTGCGACCGGATCTACACGATGGCCGAGGGCCGGGTGACCGGCGAGGTCCCCCGGGCGGAGGCGACGCAGGAGGTCCTGATGCGCCGGATGACCGCGCACCGGAGCCGATGTGCCACCCGACCCGGAACGGAAGCCGAGGACCCGTCATGACCACCACGACCACACCGCCGCGGGACGCCTCCGGCGTGCCGCCCGTCCGCCGGTCGACGGGCGCGCTGCTCGTCGAGCTGATGCGGGCGAACGTGCGCCAGTACGGCATGCTCGTCGCCCTGGCGTTCCTCGTCGTCCTGTTCCAGATCTGGACCGACGGCACGCTGCTGCTGCCCAGCAACGTCTCCAACCTGATCCAGCAGAACGGCTACGTCCTCATCCTGGCCATCGGCATGATGATCGTCATCGTCGCGGGCCACATCGACCTGTCCGTGGGCTCCCTGGCGGCCTTCGTCGGCGCGATGTCGGCGGTGATGATGGTCAAGCACGAGCTGCCGTGGGTGCTCGCGCTCGTCCTGTCGCTGCTCATCGGCGCGGTCGCGGGCGCGTGGCAGGGCTTCTTCGTCGCGTACGTCGGCATCCCGTCGTTCATCGTCACGCTGGCCGGGATGCTGCTGTTCCGCGGGCTCACCCAGATCGTCCTGGAGGGCCGGTCGCTCGCTCCGTTCCCCGACGGATTCCAGAACATCGCCAAGGGGTTCATCCCGGAGATGGGTCCCTACACGCAGTACCACAACCCGACCCTGGTGATCGGGGCCGCGACGATCGCGTTCCTGCTGCTGCGCGAAGTGCGCGGGCGCAAGCGGCAGTCGGCGTACGGGCTCGACGTGACGCCGACCGGTCTGTGGCTGGCCAAGTGCGGGGCGACGGCCGCGGCGGTGGCCGCGTTCACGCTGACGCTCGCCAGCTTCCGCGGGGTGCCCGTGGTGCTGCTCATCATGTGCGGGCTGCTGATCGCCCTGGGCTATGTGATGCGCAACGCGGTCGTCGGACGGCATGTGTACGCGCTCGGCGGCAACAAGGCGGCGGCGAAGCTGTCCGGTGTGAAGGACGCGCGCGTCACCTTCCTGGTCTTCGTGAACATGGGGGTGCTCGCGGCCCTCGCGGGCTGTGTGTACGCCGCGCGCCTCAACGCGGGCACGCCGCAGGCGGGGCTCAACTTCGAACTGGAGGCGATCGCCGCCTCGTTCATCGGCGGCGCGTCCATGAGCGGCGGCGTCGGCACGGTCATGGGTGCCGTGATCGGCGGCCTGGTGCTCGGCGTGCTCAACAACGGCATGTCACTGGTCAGCATCGGGACGGACTACCAGCAGGTCATCAAGGGCCTGGTGCTCCTTGCCGCCGTCGGCTTCGACGTCTGGAACAAGCGCGGGGCAGGGCACTAGCGCACACCCTTGCCCGTCCTCCGTACCCACCGTGGTCCCGGCCGGGCTCCCGCTCTCCGGTGAGGTGCCCCGCTCGGTGCTCCGGCACCGCCCTCTTTTCGTGGACTGAGGTGAGCGCGCCGCCGGCGCGGGCCCACCTCAGGCCTCTCGCTACGACGACGGCGGCGCGGCCGTCGACCTCCTCACGCGCACGGCGCCCGACGGCTCGGCCACCGAGAGAAACGCGGACACGCTCACCGCGGAGACCGGGGCGGGACTGCCGCCCACCGCCGGGCAGATGCACTCGACCCGCCCGCAGTACGGGCAGACAGGAACCATGGTTGTCATGCCTTGCACTATGCCCTCCCGAAGTCAAGATTCCGTTAGAACTCGATGATTATCGGCTAGTTCACAGGCGGTACCCGCTCCTCGCGGTGCGGGTACCGTGATCGCGTGCCTGAGACTTGGTGTGAGACGGATCCGGGGGTGATTCGGTTGCCTTCGGGGCGCCTTGTGCGCGGACGCGGGCTGCGCCGACCGCTGCCCGCGGGGCCCGAGCCGATGTTCGCCGTCCATCTCCTGGGCAAGCCCGCGCCGCCCGTCGCGTGGGACGCGCGCTGGCTGCGGTGGCCCGACTTCCGGCTGCCCGCGGACCGCGAGGAGGCGCGGCGGCTGCTCGGCGAGGCGTGGGCGCGAGCCGCGACCGAGCGCGTGGAGGTCGCCTGCGGCGGCGGTGTCGGCAGAACCGGCACGGCCCTCGCGTGCCTGGCCGTGCTCGACGGCGTCCCCGCCGCCGAGGCCGTCGCTTACGTCCGCGCGCGCTATCACCGCCGCGCCGTGGAGACCCCGTGGCAGCGCCGCTACGTCCGTGCCTTCGGCAGCGGGTCCGGCACCGCCGCCTGAGCGCACGGCGGCCGGCGGGCGGCGAACTCCTCGTGCCGCGCTCATCGCCGTAGGGCGACGTCGAGGAGCATCCCGGCCGCCACGGCGAGCAGCACGCAGGCGAAGGCCTGCCGCAGGCGAGGCCCTGAGAGCCGGGCCGCGAGGCGCTTGCCGTCCCAGGCGCCGAGGACGGCGGCGCCGGTGAACGGCGCGATCACCGCCCAGTCGAGCCCCGCCGCCGTACTGCCCCGTGTGGCCAGCGAGGCGAGGGAGTTGGCGGCGATGACGAGCAGGCTGGTCCCCGTCGCTTCCCGCATCGCGAAGGTGAGCACGGTGACCAGGGCGGGCACGACGAGGAACCCGCCGCCCACCCCGAGCAGACCGGTCAGCGCCCCGAGCGCGGCCCCGGCGCCGACCGCCCGCCCTGGCCGCACCACCCCCGTCCCGCGGGCTTCGGCCCGTCCCGGTCTGAGCATCCGCAGCGCGGCCAGGGCGGCCACGGCGGCGAACGCGGCGGTCAGGACCGGCTGCGGCAGCCGCCCCGCCGCCACGCCCGCAGCGGCGGCGGGCGGGATGCCCGCACCGGCGAACAGGGCGCCCGCGCGCCAGCGGACGTGGCCCGCGCGGGCGTGCGCGTACAGGGCGCTCGCCGAGGTGACGGCCACGATCAACAGACTCGCCGTCGTCGCGGCGGCCGGGCTGAAGCCGAGCAGATAGATCAGCGCGGGAACCGCGAGGACGCTGCCGCCACCGCCCAGGGCGCCGAGCGCCAGGCCGACCACGGCTCCGGCGGTCAGGGCGAGGACGAGCGCGCTCATCGACGGGTCCTGGTGGCCGGGTCAGCGGGAGGCGGGCCGTCGGAGGCCGAGGCCCGCGTCCTCGGCGGCGGCGAAGCCGTCGTCGACGACGACCACGTGCCGCCCGGCGGCGTCGAGGAGCGAGGCCCCGATCGCCGCGCGCGTCCCGCCGGCACAGTGCACCCACACCACGCCGTCCGGCACCTCGCGGACCCGGTCGCGCAGTTCGTGCACGGGGATGTGCACGGAGGGCTCCAGGTGTCCTTCGCGGCGCTCGGCGTCGCGGCGCACGTCGAGCACGACCACGTCACCGCGCCCGGCACGGGCCGCGGCGAGCTCCGCGAAGGTGGCGCAGGCGTGGGACGCGAGCCGCTCGCCGGGCCCCACCCAGGAGCGCGGGTCGCCGGTCGCCGCGGCGGCCGGGCGGTCGATGCCGACGCGCACCAGCTCCCGCTGGGCGTGGGCGAGTTGCCCCGCCGATGCGGCGAGCAGGGTGACGGGCCGCCGCCACGGCAGCAGCCAGGCGAGGTACGTGGCGAGCTTGCCGTCGGCCTCGACGTTGACGGACCCCGGCACGTGACCGGCGGCGAAGGCCACGCGGTGGCGCAGGTCGACCACCCACTCCCCGGCGGCGAGGCGCGCGGCGATCCCGTCGGCGGTCGCGGGCTCCGGCGGGGTCAGGTCGACGGGCGCGGGCCCGGCGGCGTTGACCGGCCCCATGTGCGCGTAGTACGCGGGCACGTCGTCGAGCCCGGCGAGCAGCTCGGCGACGAAGGCGTCCACGTCCTTGGTCAGCGCGGCGTTGCCCGCCCGCTCGGCGCCGACGGTGGTCTCGTCGGCCGTGCCCTGGCCCGAGGCGCAGAAACTGCCGAAGCCGTGGGTGGGCAGGAGCCGCACCGCGTCGTCGAGCGCGTCCGCGAGCCGGTGCGCGGACGCGTGCTGGGCCCGCGCCAGGTGCTCGGTGAGCCGTGGCTCGACGAGGTCGGGCCGTCCCACCGCGCCGATCAGGAGCGAGCCGCCGGTGAACGCCGCCGCCGCGCGGCCGCCCTCGTGAAGGACGTACGCCGTGTGGTGCGGGGTGTGGCCGGGGGTGGCGAGCGCGCGCAGCACCAGGTCCTCGTCGACGGTGACCGTGTCGCCGTCGGCGACGGGGGTGTGCGGGAACGAGACGGCCGCCCCGGCCGGGACGAGATAGCGGGCGCCCGTGACCCGGGCCAGCTCCAGGCCGCCGCTCACGTAGTCGTTGTGGACGTGGGTCTCCGCGACGTACGCGATCCGCACACCGCGGCGGGCCGCCGCCGCGATGACCTGGTCGATGTCGCGCGGCGGGTCGACCGCGACGGCCGTACGGGGGCCCGACGCCAGGTAGCTGTGATTGCCCAGGACCGGGAACTGAAGGGTGTCGACGGTGAACACGGCGGCTCCTCCCGACGCGGCGGTACCGGGCAAATACCCAGGGGGGTATTTTCGACTCCGCCCGCCGCGCAGGTTGGCGCGGTTCTTTCGCCCGAGCCCCCGCCGGGCCACGGCCGGGCCGGGGCGGGCCGACGGAATCCGGCCGCCGGGGCGGTAAGACGTCGGCACCGCGGCCGCCGTGCGCGCTCCGGGTCCGTGTACGGCGCAGGTCGGCCGTCCGCCGCCTTCGCGGTTTCGTGCCGCCGCCGCGCGATACCCGTACGGAGAATCCCCAACTCCCGTACTGACCTGTCCCGTTGCGCTGCGCGAGCAGACCGGGGCGGCGCCCTCCCTGTCGACGGGACGGCGCCACCCGCCCCGTGCGGCGACCCCTGGGGCACGATCGCGGAGCCACCCTCGACGGATCGACAGACAGGTGGAGCAAAAGTAAAATGTCAGCACAAAAGGCAACACTTCACCCGACCGAAAGCAGCGGTCACGCCATGTCGGCGGCACCTGACACGACGGACTCCATGCCGGGCGGCGCCACGGAGCATCCCGTTTCGCCGGTCTGTTCGTACACCGAGTGGGACCCTCTGGAAGAGGTCGTCGTCGGGCGCCTGGACGGTGCCACGATCCCCGCCAGCGATCCGGTCGTGGCCTGCAACATGCCGCCCTGGGCGGCCCGGTTGCAGGGGCTCGCCGCCGGGTTCAAGTATCCGGGCCTGCTGGTCGAGCCGGCGCAGCGCGAACTCGACGCGTTCATCGACCTCCTGGAGTCCCTCGGCATCACGGTCACCCGCCCCGACCCCGTCGACCACAAGGCGGGCTTCAGTACGCCCCACTGGTCGTCGCACGGCTTCTGCACGGCCTGCCCGCGGGACAGCCTGCTCGTCGTCGGCGACGAGATCATCGAGGCCCCGATGGCCTGGCCGTGCCGGTACTTCGAGAGCCACGCCTACCGCGGGCTCCTCAAGGACTACTTCCGGCACGGCGCCCGCTGGACCGCGGCGCCCCGGCCCCAGCTCACCGAGGACCTGTTCGAGAAGGACTTCACGCCTCCCGACGAGGGCGAGCCCCTGCGATACATCACCACCGAGTTCGAGCCGGTCTTCGACGCGGCGGACTTCGTGCGCGCGGGCCGCGACCTCTTCGTCACCCGCAGCAACGTCACCAACCGCATGGGCATCGACTGGCTGCGCCGCCACCTCGGACCGGACTTCCGCGTCCACGAGATCGAGAGCCGCTGCCGGGCGCCCATGCACATCGACACGACGTTCATGCCGCTCGCGCCCGGCAAGGTGCTGGTCAACCCCGAGTACGTCGACGTCGACCACCTGCCCGACGTGCTCAGCTCGTGGGACGTCCTGGTCGCGCCCGAGCCCGATCCGATCGACGAGAACGTGCTCAAGCTGACCTCGATGTGCGGCACCTGGCTCAGCATGAACGTGCTCATGGTCGACGAGAAGCGCGTCATCGCGGAGCGGCACCACACCGGCATGCTCCGCGCGCTCGAAGGCTGGGGATTCGAGCCGCTGCCGTGCGAGTTGATGCACTACGCGCCGTTCGGCGGCTCGTTCCACTGCGCCACGCTCGACGTCCGCCGCCGCGGCACGCTCACGTCGTACACCGACTAAGGACCCACGGGCGGCAGGGACCGGGTGAGCTGGTGCGACCTGCGCATGCGGCCGTCGTCGGTGAACTCGCCGAAGAGGTGCACCTCGGTGGCGGTGGCGCCGCCCTTGCGGGTCCGGGCGTGGAGGGTGAGGCGGGCGGCGACGCGGTGGCCGTCAGCGACGGCCTCGTGCACGTCGAAGCGCCAGCCGACCACGTTCTTGCGCACGGGCCGCAGATGGGCGAGGAGCCGGTCGCGGTCGAGGTGCACGCCGTCGCTGATCTGCACGACGTCGGGCGTGTAGTGGCGGTCCATGACGGACTCCGGCGCGTCGCCCCGGACCGTGGACTCGGTGAGGGAGGTGAAGAAGTCCTCGATGAACCGCTCGGGGGTGGTGTCGGCCAGTGGCTTCATGACGCTCCGATCCGGGGGACGGCTGACCGGCGGACGGCTGACGGGGGCAGCTCCGTCACGCTACGATCTCTGACACCTCTGTAAGATATGAGCGTTCGACAACTTGGACAAGGCTGTAAGAGATGACGCCTTCCACCGAACCGCCCCGGCGCCGCCGGGCCGATGCCGAGCGCAGCAGGGCCGCCGTCCTTGACGCGGCGGTGCGGCTGCTGCGGCGCCGCCCGGACGCGGGCATGGCGGCCGTCGCCGAGGCGGCGGGGGTGACCCGGCAGACCGTCTACGCCCACTTCTCCTCCCGCGAGGACCTCCTCGCGGCCGCCGTCGACCGGATCACCGCCGACGCGGTCGCCGCGCTCGACGCCGCCGCGCTCGACGAAGGGCCCGCCACCCAGGCCCTGTTGAGGTTCCTCGACGCCTCCTGGTCGGCGTTCGAGGACAACGCGTGGCTGCTCCAGGCCCCTTCGG
This sequence comes from Streptomyces spectabilis, assembly GCF_008704795.1. Lineage (NCBI taxonomy): Bacteria > Bacillati > Actinomycetota > Actinomycetes > Kitasatosporales > Streptomycetaceae > Streptomyces > Streptomyces spectabilis. The sequence continues at coordinate 1,540,235 of NZ_CP023690.1, forward strand.
CCGCCGGCCCGGCGGAGCCCGACGCGGCCCGGCACGAGCCGGTCACCGAGCGGCTCGTCCGGCTCGTCGAACGGGGCCAGGCGGCGGGCGAGTTCACCCCCGGCCTCGCCCCGCGCTGGCTCGTGGCCATGACCGTCGCCCTCGGGCACGCCGCCGGTGACGAGGTCGCCGCGGGGCGCGTGCCGGGCGCCGAGGCCGGGGCCGCGCTGCGCACCACGGTCCTGCGCCTCATCGGCGCCACGCGACCGTCGGCCCAGGAGCACACGGCAGCAACGAAGCGGAAGGAAGTGGCATGACCGATCACGTCGCCGTCATCGGCGCGGGGTTCGCCGGGCTCTGCATGGCCATCCGCCTGACCCGGGCCGGTGTCACCTCGTTCACCGTGTACGAGAAGGCCGAAGAGCTCGGCGGGGTGTGGCGGGACAACACCTATCCGGGCGCGGGCTGCGACGTGCCCTCGCACCTGTACTCGTACTCCTTCGCGCCCCGCGAGGACTGGAGCCGCGCCTACCCCCTGCAACCGGAGCTGCTGCGCTATCTGCGCGACTGCGCCGACGCCCACGGGGTGCGCCCGCGGATCCGTTTCGGCACGGAGATCGTCGCGGCCTCGTACGACGAGGCGAAGAAGCGCTGGGAGCTGCGCACCGCCACCGGCGCGGTCCACCACGCCCGCGTCCTGGTGACGGCCGTGGGGCAGCTGAACCGGCCCCGGTTCCCCGACCTGCCCGGCCGCGAGGACTTCGCGGGCACCGCGTTCCACTCGGCCCGCTGGGACCACGGGCACGATCTGGCCGGACGGACCGTCGGGGTCATCGGGACCGGCCCCAGCGCGGTCCAGTTCGTCCCGCGCATCGCCCCCCGGGTGCGGACCCTGCGCGTGTTCCAGCGCTCGGCGAACTGGGTCATGCCCAAGTGGGACTACCGCTACGGGCCCGCCCACCAGGCCCTGTTCCGCACGGCGCCGGGCCGCCTCGCCTTCCGCGGCGGCTGGTTCGCCCTCTGCGACACCGTGCTGTACTCGGCCGTGCGCGGCGGGCGGCTCGGCAAGGCCGTCGAATACCTCTGCCGCCGTCAACTGCGCACGCAGATAGCCGATCCGGCGCTGCGGGCCAGGCTCACCCCCGACTTCCCGCTCGGCTGCAAGCGCGTGCTCATCTCCGACGACTACCTTCCCGCGCTCGCGCGCGACAACGTCGAGCTGATCACCGAGAAGCTCACCCGGATCACCCCGCGCGGCGTCGTGACCGCGGACGGCACCGAGCACGCGCTCGACACCCTCATCTACGGCACGGGGTTCACCGCCACCGAGTTCCTGGCCCCCCTCACCGTCACAGGGCGCGACGGGCGACTGCTGCGCGAGGAAACCTGGGCGGACGGAGCGGCCGCCTTCCTCGGCATGACCGTGCCCGGCTTCCCCAACCTCTTCCTGCTCTACGGCCCGAACACCAACCTCGGCAACAACTCCGTGGTCCTCATGATCGAGGCCCAGGTCCGCTACGTCCTCGACTCCCTCGCCGCGCTCGACCGCGAAGGCCGGGGCGAGCTTGAGGTGTCGTCGCGGGCCTACGACGCCTTCCAGCGCCGCGTCCAGGAGGCCCTCGGCGAGACCGTGTGGCAGGCGGGCTGCGACAGCTGGTACAAGACCGAAACCGGGAAGATCACCAACAACTGGCCGTACCGCGCGGCCCGTTACCGCACCCTGACCCGCCGCCTGGCCCGGTGAGGCGGGAGGCGTGGCGGGCCGGCCTGCGGCCGCCGACCCATTGCGTTTGGCATAGGACAATCCTATGTTTGGCACAGGACAAAGCCTGGCCGAGCTGTGGAGGTGGTGGCCGTGCCGATCCATGGGGCGACGGCCATGGAGATCGCGGACAGCGTGCGGGACCTGATCGCGGCCGGTGAGCTGCGGGCGGCGGACCCGCTGCCGCCGGTACGGGGCCTCGCGACCGACCTCGGCGTCAACCGGAACACGGTGGCGGCGGCGTACCGGCAGCTCGTGGTCGCCGGGGTCGCCGAGACCCACGGACGCGGCGGGACCATGGTGGCGCGCACACCCCAACTGGCCCGCGAGGGCTCCGGCCTCGGCGGCGGCCTCACCGACCTGGCCAGCGGCAACCCCGACCCGCTGCTGCTGCCCGATCTGCTCGCGGCGGCCGGGCGCGGCGGCTACCGGCCGCCGCTGTACGGCGCGCCGGCTCTCGACCCCGGCCTCGTGGAGTGGGCGACCGCGCGGTACGCCGACGACCTGCCCGACCGCCCGTTCCGGGTCCTGGTGACCCACGGCGCAGCGGACGCCACCGAGCGCCTCCTCCACGCCTACCTCACGCGCGGCGACGCCGTGGCCGTCGAGGACCCGTGCTTCCTCGGGAGCATCGGCACGCTGCGCCTGAACGGCTACCGCACCGCACCGGTCGCCGTCGACCACGCGGGGATGCGCCCGGAGGCGCTGCGCGCCGCCCTGGAGTCCGGGGCACGCGCGGTGGTGTGCACGCCGCGCGCCCACAACCCGACCGGCACGAGCCTCACCGTCGGGCGGGCCGCCGAGCTGCGCGCCGTCCTGGCCGGGCACCCCGGGGTCCTGGTCATCGAGGACGACCACTTCTCGGCCGTCTCCGCCATGCCGTACCACCGCGTCACCCCGGTGGGGACCGGCACATGGGCGCTGGTGCGCTCGGTGTCGAAGTTCCTCGGCCCCGACCTGCGTCTGGCCCTCGTCGCCGCCGACGGGGAGACCGCCCGGCGCCTGGAGACCCGGCTCAGCGCGGGCTCGATGTGGGTGAGCCTGCTGCTCCAGCACACCGCGCGCGAGCTGCTCACCGACCCGGACGTGCGGGCCCTGCACGACCGGGCGCGCCGCGCCTACGCCGAGCGCGGCGCGCTCCTGGTCCGGGAGCTGGCCGCGCACGGCATCGGCGTCCCCGCCGCCTACCGGCCCGACGGTCTGAACGTCTGGGTGGACCTGGACCAGCGGGCCCGGCCCGTCGTCGACGCGCTCGCGCGCCGCGGCTGGGCGGTGCGCCCTGGCGACCTCTTCGCCGCCGGTCCGTCCGACCGGCAGGCGCTGCGGGTCACCACCGCCACGCTCACCGAGCCCCTCGCCCGGCGTTTCGCCGCCGACCTCGCCGCCGTCCTCGACCATCCGCACGCCGAGTGACGCGCCGCCCCTCCCCCGCGACCGGGCCCGCACACCCGCCACCGAAAGGACGTCCCCTCATGTTCACCGGCCTCAGCGCCTTCCCCCTGACCCCCACCGACGAGACGGGCGTCGACGAGCGAGCCTACGCCCGGCTCGTCGCACGCCTCGCCACCGCCGGCGTGGACTCGATCGGCGCGCTCGGCTCCACCGGCGGCTACGCCTATCTGTCCCGCGAGGAGCGCGCCCGCGCCGCGCGCGTCGCCGTCGAGGCGGCCGAGGGCACGCCGGTCCTCGTCGGGATCGGCGCCCTGCGCACCGCGCAGGTCCTGGCGCTCGCCGAGGACGCCCAGAAGGCGGGCGCGGCGGCGGTGCTCCTCGCCCCGATGACGTATCAGCCGCTCACCGACGACGAGGTGTTCGGGCTCTACGAGGACGTGACGCGGGAGCTGTCCGTGCCGCTGTGCGTGTACGACAACCCGCGCACCACCCACGTCGACTTCAGCGACGAGCTCCACGGCCGCATCGCGCGGTTGCCGAACGTCGCGGCCATCAAGATCCCGCCGGTGCCCGGCGATCCGGCCGCCGCCCGGGAGCGCGTGGCCGCGCTGCGGGCGCTCGTCCCGGACACCGTCTCGCTCGGCGTCAGCGGCGACTGGTCGGCGGCCACCGGCCTGAGCGCGGGCTGCGACGTGTGGTACTCGGTCCTCGGCGGCCTGTTCCCGCACGCCGCCCTCGCCCTCACACGGGCGGCCAGGAGCGGGGACGCGGCCACTGCCGCGGCCCGTTCCGAGCGCCTCGAACCGCTGTGGGAGCTGTTCCGGCGCCACGGCGGCCTGCGCGTCATGTCGGCCGCCGCGGTCCACCTCGGCCTCGCGTCCGAGCCGAACCTGCCCCGGCCGCTGCGCGGTCTGGCCGCCGAGGACCGCGACCGGCTGGTCGCCGTCCTCGACGGCCTGGATCTGCTGTCGTCACCCGCCGCGCCGGAAGACGGCGACCGTGCGGCCCGGGACCTGGAAGGAGCCTGAACTCCGCGCGTATGTGGACGACTTGACGACCGGGTCCGCGCCGCGCGCCTGTACGGGATGCAGGGCGTACGCGGTGCCCTTGAGGCCGGGGACGCGCTGCGTGCGCTCCTGCGGCGTCGCGTTGAAGACCACCACCAGGTCACCGAGGCGCATGGTGATCACCCCGGGTGTCTCGTCCGCCGTGCCGGACAGCGGGAAGGCCAGCTCCGCCTGGACCCGCTCGCTCGTCGCGAGGGAGAACACGGGCTCCACGGCGCGCAGCCGCAGCAGATCGCGGTAGGCGGCGGAGGCGCCGGTGATCTCCGCGCAGCCCGGCGCGAGGGCCCGGTCGGCGAGGAGCGGCTTCGCGTAGGGCCACTTGTCCTTGTTGTCCGCCGCCGGGGGCAGGCCGCGGCCGAAGCCGTTGCCGTCGCGGCAGTCCCAGTGCAGGGCGTTGAACCAGTCGCCGCTGTCGTAGGAGTTGCGGTCGAGCGACTTGGACCGCAGCAGGTCGCTGCCCGCCTGGGACAGCTCCGGGCCCTGCGCGAGCGTGGCCGTGGCCATCGCGAGGACCTGTGCGCGGGCCCGTTCCGCGGCCGGTGTGGACGGCGGGAGCTTGAAGGCGAGGGCGTCGTACAGCGTCTCGTTGTCGTGGGCGTCCACGTAGGCGAGGGCGTCGCCCGGGGCGGACGCGTAGCCCGCGGGGGCGCCGTTGTAGTCGACGTCCGCGCCCCTGACGGCACGGCCCGACGAGTCGGTGAAGGAGTACGCCGCCAGGTTGCCGGTGAGGCCGACCTTGATGAGGTCCTGGTAGTGCAGCAGGCGGGCCTTCTGCGCGGCGCGGTCGCCGTTGGCGGGCGAGGAGTTGGGGTCGGTGTACAGGCCGCTCGCGAAGCCCTGCACGCGCGGGTCCGCGTCGAAGGGGCCGCCGCCGCGCACCGCGTCGCGGGCCCGGTCGGAGAACGTGGCGACGCCCGTGCCCGCCATGTTCTTCTGCGTGGCCTGGACGAAGCGGGCGTCGTCGGCGACCTCGCCGAAGTTCCAGCCCTCGCCGTAGAGGACGACCTTCTTGCCGTCGACGCCGTCCTTCGCCGGTGTCAGGGCGTCCAGGGCCCTGCGCACGGCGAGGATGTTGGCCTTGGGGTGGTGGCCCATGAGGTCGAAGCGGAAGCCGTCGACCTTGTACGCGCGGGCCCAGGTGACGACGGAGTCGACGACGAGCTTGCCCATCATGGCGTTCTCGGGCGCGGTGTTGGCGCAGCAGGTGGACGTGGCGACGGTGCCGTCGGCGAGCAGCCGCTGGTAGTAGCCGGGCACGATCTTGTCGAGCACGGACTTGTCGGCCTGACCGCTGGCCACGGTGTGGTTGTAGACGACGTCCATCACCGTGCGCAGACCGGCGCGGTTGAGGCCCCGCACCATCTCGCGGAACTCGACCGTGCGCCGGGTGCCTTCGGGGTCGCTGGCGTAGCTCCCCTCGGGCACCGTGTAGTGCACCGGGTCGTAGCCCCAGTTGTAGGCGTCCTTCGCGGCGGTCCGCGCCACGCACGCCTGCTGTTCCTCGGAGTCGGGCGCGGCGCCCGGCAGGTCGCAGTCGGGCCCCGCCTGGTCGGCGCGGCGCTCGGGGGCCGTGCCGAAGTCGAAGGCGGGCAGCAGATGGACGTACGAGGTCCCGGCGCGGGCCAGCTTGCGCAGGTGCCGCATGCCGGCCGAGCGGGTGTCGGTGAACGCCCGGTACTGGCCCGGGTACTTGGCCGTGCGGTCCGCGACGGAGAAGTCCCGGACGTGCAGCTCCTGGATGCGCGCAGCGCGCAGCGGGACCGCGGCCGGCTTGCGCAGGTCCTTCCAGCCCTCGGGCGCGAGCTTCGGGTCGCTCAGGTCGACGGCCAGGGCGCGCCGGGAGTCGGCGGTGAGGGCGGTCGCGTACGGGTCGGTGACCTTGTTCGTGACCACCTCGCGGACGCTGGGCGCCCAGACCTTCACGGCGTACCGGTACGGCTTGCCTCTCCAGCTCTTCGGCCCGGCGGCCGACCACACGCCGGAGGCGGCGTCGCGGCGCATCGGGACGCTGCGGCCGCCGATGTCGAGGCGCACGTCCTGGGCGGTGGGCGCCCACACGGCGAGGTGCGGGCGGCCGTGCCGGAAGACAGGCCCGAGGTCGGCCTTGGTGGCCGCACGGCTGTAGAGGTCGTCGAGAACGCCCTGGATCTGTACGCCGGTCGCGGCGCGCGCGGCGCCGTCGGCGTCCCGCTGGACGGCGGCGAGCTGCCCGGTGAGGGCCGTGCGCACGCGGTCCCGGTCGCGCGGGTCGACGCGGAAGGCGGCGTAGCCCTTCAGGTGCGGGTACGCGGCCCGCTGGGCGTCGGTGAGGCCGCCGGGGACGCGGGCGAGGCGGATCCGGTGGCCCTCGCCGCGCACGTCGTCGCCGTCCGTGGTGAGGCCGCCGTCCCGTGCGTACCGGACTTCGGCGTCCTGGCCGGGTACGTCCCACGCGACGGTAGAACGGTCTATCCACTGCGCCTTCGACTTCGTGAGGTCGAGGTCCGCCCGGCCGGGCGCCGCCGACGCGCCGGAGGACAGGGGCACGGCGGCAGCGAGCAGGGCGAGCGCCACGGCCGCGGTCAGCGGGGAGCGGGAGGTCAGCACTTCCTCGCCCCCGCGTGCAGGGCGAGAGCGGTGTTCGGCGCGACGGCGGCCGTGAACCGGCCCGAGCCGTCGACGGTGACGCCGCGGCCGCTCTGCACGTCGCAGTAGCCGCCCGCGGGCAGCGAGGTCTGGAAGGTGCGGTTCAGCTCCGTCCCCTCGTGGTTGACGACGACGTACGCCTTGTCGCCTCGGCCGAAGGCGATGGCGTCGTCGCCGTTGTCCCACCAGTGGGTCACGCCCGTACCCCGGGCGGTGTTGCGCAGCTTGACCATGCCGCGGACCTCGGGCCAGGCGTGCTGGCACTTCCAGCCGTCGCGGTAACAGGCCTCCACCTGGCCGCCGTTCGGCGGGCCCGCGTCGCGGTCGGTGAACTCGTAGCCGGAGTGGACGTCCGGGGCGCCGTAGGGCCAGGCGAGCATGAACACGTGGGCCAGGGTGTGGTCGGCGCCGTCCTTGTAGGTGAGTGTGTCGCCGCCGCGCTCGGTGTCGTGGTTGGCGACGAACACGGCCGCCTTGTCGGAGGGCATGTAGGCCCAGCCCTCGCCGTAGTTCTTCAGGTAGGCGAGCTTCTCGCTCTGGAACACGCGCTTGAGGTCACGGGCGTAGCGGAACTCCTGGACGTCGCCGTTGCCCAGGTACTCGCTCGGCGAGACGGCCTCGCCCGCGCCGTGGATGGCCTCCTGCTTCCAGTACGCGTTCGGGTCGCTGAGCCGCGACTTGATGTTCTTCAGGTCGTCGGCCGCCATGTGCTTGGCCGCGTCCACGCGGAAGCCGTCCACGCCCAGGGAGAGCAGGTCGTTCAGGTACGCGGCGACGCGGCCGCGGACGTGGTCCTCGCCGGTGTCCAGGTCGGCGAGGCCGACGAGCTCGCACTCCTGGACGTTGAAGCGGTCCTGGTAGTTGGTGATCGGCGCGGTGCAGTTGTCGAAGTCGGGGCGCGAGTAGACGCCCGGGTAGCCGTACTTCGTGTACGACGAGCCGCCGGTGCCGGTGCCGTCCCCGGCCGCCATGTGGTTGATGACGGTGTCCACGACGACCTTGACGCCCGCGCCGTGGCAGGTGTCGACCATCTTCTTGAAGGCGGCGCGGTCCCCGAGGCGCCCGGCGATCCGGTAGCTGACGGGCTGGTACGAGGTCCACCACTGCGGACCCTTGATGTGCTCCTGCGGCGGGGAGACCTGGACGTAGCCGTAGCCGTCGGGGCCGAGCCGGCCCGTGCACTCCTTGGCCACCGCGTCGAACTTCCACTCGAAGAACACCGCGGTGACGTCCTTGCCGCCGGGCGGGGCCGCCTGCGCCTGCGGGGCGGCGCCCACCACGCCGCCGCCGACGGCCGCGAGGAGGGCCAGGGTCGCGGTGCGTGGCCGTCCGCGGCGCGCGCCGCTGCTCGGGGATGTCACGGGTCCTCCTGGGGGGTTGAAGGTTGTTGCAGAAAACTTGCAACACCGTTTGCGCCGTGACCGTACGGCGCTCAACAACCCCGGTCAACCCTTCGGACACACTCCCGTCACGGGGCGGAAATCCCTCAGCCGCGGCGCACGGCGGCCGTGGAGCCGCGCACGACCAGCTCCGGCTGGAAGACGAACTCCGTGCGCTGCACGGGGTTTCCGTCGATCTCCTCCAGGAGGGCGCCGACGGCCGCCGACGCCATCGCCTGCACCGGCTGGCGCACCGTGGTCAGCGGCGGGTCCGTGAAGGCGATGAGCGGCGAGTCGTCGAAGCCGACCACCGACACGTCACCGGGCACCGTCAGGCCCCGCTGACGGGCCGCCCGCACCGCGCCGAGCGCCATCATGTCGCTGCCGCACACCATCGCGGTGCAGCCCGCGTCCAGGAGCGCGCTGGCCGCGGCGTGGCCGCCCTCGACGGTGAACAGCGTGTTCCGCACGAGCGGTTCGGCCTCCCCCTGCGCCAGGCCGAAGTGCTCGTGCAGCGCCGCCGCGAAGCCCTCCGCCTTGCGGCGCGAGGGCACGTAGCGGCTCGGGCCGACGGCGAGGCCGATCCGCTCGTGCCCCAGCTCCGCCAGATGGCGCACGGCCATCCGCATGGCGGCCCGGTCGTCGGGCGAGACGAAGGAGACGGGCACGTGCGGGTTGTAGCCGTTGATGAGCACGAACGGCACGCCCCGGCCCGCCAGTTCGAGGTAGCGGCCGGGGTCGGCCGTGGTGTCGGCGTGCAGCCCCGACAGGAAGACGATGCCGCTGACGCCGCGCGCCTCCAGCTGCTCGACCAGCTCGTCCTCGGTGGCGCCGCCCGGCAGCTGGGTGCAGAGCATGGGCGTGTAGCCGTGTCCGGCGAGCACCTGCTCGACGACCTGCGCGAACGCCGGGAAGATCGGGTTGGTGAGCTCGGGGATGACCAACCCCACCAGGCCCGCGCTGCGGCGTTTGAGGCGCACGGGCCGTTCGTAGCCGAGGACGTCGAGGGCGGCGAGCACCCGCCGCCGGGTCGCCGCGGCGACGCCCGCCTTGCCGTTGAGCACGCGGCTCGCGGTGGCCTCGCTGACCTCGGCCTGCGCGGCGATGTCCGCGAGCCGCGGGGCGCCGCGGTCCACGTCGCGTGGACCCCGGTCGGCGCCCCGCGGCGGTGAGGTCGTCACACCGCCCACCAGACGGTGGTGTCGGCGGGCAGCTCGACCACGTCGTCGGCCGCCGTCTCCACGTCCGCGCTGGCGAGCAGGGCCCGCCCCGGCGCGGGCAGGCGGACGGCGGCGCCCGTGGTGTTCGCGGTGCACACGAACCCCTCGCGCCGGAACGCGAGCACGCCCTCGGGCGCCTCGAGCCACTGGAGGGCGTCGCCCGCGCCGAGGTCGCGGCGGGTGCGGCGCACCCGCAGGGCCTCGCGGTACAGCTCCAGGGTGGACGCCGGGTCCCCGGTCTGCGCCTGGACGCTCAGCTCGCCCCAGCCCTCGGGCTGCGGCAGCCAGCTGCCGCCCGTGCCGAAGCCGTACGACGAGCCGTCCTTGGTCCACGGCAGGGGCACCCGGCAGCCGTCACGGAAGCCGTCCTGGCCCTGCGCCCGGTGGAACGACGGGTCCTGGCGTGCCTCGTCGGGCAGGTCGGTGACGTCGGGAAGGCCCAGCTCCTCGCCCTGGTAGAGGTAGGCGGAGCCGGGCAGGGCCAGCATCAGGAGGGTGGCGGCGCGGGCCCGGCGCAGGCCGAGCGCGCGGTCGCCGGGGGTGCGCAGCTGGGTGCCGAGGCCCGGCGGGTTGGCGAAGCGGGTGGCGTGCCGGGTCACGTCGTGGTTGGACAGGACCCAGGTGGCGGGGGCGCCGACGGGCCGCATCGCCGCGAGCGAGGAGTCGATGACGGACCGCAGCTCGGCGGCGTCCCAGTGGGTGCCCAGATACTGGAAGTTGAAGGCCTGGTGCATTTCGTCGGGGCGCACGTACCGGGCGGTGCGCTCCACGGTCGGGGTCCAGGCCTCGGCGACCAGGACCTTCTCGCCCGCGTACTCGGCGAGGACCTGCCGCCAGCTGCGGTAGATCTCGTGCACGCCGTCCTGGTCGAAGAACGGCATGCTGTCGTTGCCGAGGAGCTTCAGCTGGTCGTGGTGGCCGATGTCGGGCAGGCCCGGGGCCTTGACCAGGCCGTGGGCGACGTCGACGCGGAAGCCGTCGACGCCCATGTCGAGCCAGAAGCGCAGGATGGAGCGGAACTCGTCGCGGACGGCGGGGTGGTCCCAGTTGAAGTCGGGCTGCTCGGGGGCGAACAGGTGCAGGTACCACTCGCCGTCCTCGGCGCGGGTCCAGGCGGGCCCGCCGAAGATGGACTCCCAGTCGTTGGGCGGCAGTTCGCCGTCCGCGCCCTTGCCGGGCCGGAAGTGGTAGCGCGCCCTGAGCGGGGAGCCCGGGCCCTCCGCGAGGGCGCGCCGGAACCAGTCGTGCCGGTCGGACGAATGGTTCGGCACCAGGTCGACGATGATGCGCAGGTCCAGGTCGTGCGCCTCGCGGATCACGGCGTCGGCGTCGTGCAGGGTGCCGAACATCGGGTCGATGGCCCGGTAGTCGGCGACGTCGTAGCCCGCGTCGGCCTGCGGCGAGGCGTAGAACGGGCTGAGCCAGACGGCGTCGACGCCGAGGTCCTTCAGATACGGAAGGCGGGCGCGGACGCCCGCGAGGTCGCCCATGCCGTCGCCGTCGCCGTCGGCGAAGCTGCGCGGATAGACCTGGTAGATCACCGCTTCGCGCCACCAGTCCGTACGCGTACCGGAGGTGTGGTCGGCGGCGGGGGCAGCGAGATGCTGGGTCATGTCTTCCCTGAGGAGTGGTGGCGGTTGCTGGGGGGTCAGGACTTCGTCGCGCCGGCCGTGAGGCCGGAGACGAGGTGCCGCTGGACGAGGCCGAAGACGACCGCGGCGGGCACGGCCACGATCACGGCGGCGGCCGTCAGCGAACCCCAGTCGCTGGTGTACTGGTTGACGAAGGTCTGCAGGCCGCCCGCGAGGGTGAGGTTCTCCTCGCCCGTCATGAACGCGGAGGCGTAGGCGACCTCGGCCCACCCCGTGATGAAGCTGTAGAAGCCGGTGACGGCGAGGCCGGGCTTGGCGAGCGGCAGGATAAGCCGCCAGAAGGTGCCGAAGGGGTTGAGCCCGTCGACGCGCCCCGCCTCGTCGATCTCCACCGGGATGGTGTCGAAGTACCCCTTCATCATCCAGGCGCTGAAGGGCACCGCGATGGTCAGGTAGGTGAGCACCAGGCCCATGGGCTGGTTGAGCAGCTCCAGGCTCGCGAGCAGGTTGTACAGCGGCACGATGAGCACCGCGACCGGGAACATCTGGGTGATGAGCAGCAGCCACATCAGGGGCCGCATGCCGGGGAACCTGAACCGGCTCACCGCGTACCCGGTGGTCGCGGAGATGAACACGCCGATGACCGTGGTCAGGCCGACGACGAACAGGGAGTTGCCGACCCAGTCGAGGAACTTGGTGTCGTTCAGGACGTGGTCGTAGTTGCTGAAGGTGAAGTTCTTCACCAGGTCCGTCGAGAACGCCTCGCTCTGCGGTTTGAACGAGGTGACGAGCAGCCACAGAGGCGGCAGGACCGCGATCAGGCCGGCGATCAGCAGGGTGGTGTGCAGCGCGACGGAGGCGAGCGGTCCGCGCTCGCCGCGCGCCCGGACCTTCTTCGGGGTCACTGACGTCACCACACCTCTCCTTGCTTGCGGAGCGCGCGGCGGTAGACCACCGCGAAGAGCGAGAGGAGCAGCAGGATGAGCACTCCCCAGGCCGCCGACCCGGCGAAGTCGCGGGGGCTGACGACGAACGACAGGCGGTAGGCGTACGTCACCAGGATCTCGGTGGCGTCCCCCGGTCCGCCCCGGGTGAGCAGGAAGATCACCGGGAACATGTTGAAGGTCCAGATGGCGCTGATGAGGACCACGGTGGTGGCGACGGGCCTGATGCCCGGCAGGGTGACGTGGCGGAAGCGCTGCCAGGCGCTCGCGCCGTCCATCTCGGCGGCCTCGTACAGCTCGCCGGGGATGGACTGGAGGCCGCCGAGCATGGCGACGAGCATGAAGGGCACGCCGAGCCAGACGTTCACGGCGATCACCGAGAGCTTGGCCCAGGTGGGGTCGTTCAGCCACGGGATCGCGTCGAGGCCGCCGCCTTCGAGGATCGCGTTGAGCAGGCCCTTCTTCTCGTTGAAGAGCAGCCGCCAGGTGAAGACGGAGACGAAGGCGGGCACCGCCCAGGGCAGGATCAGCGCCATCCGGTAGAAGGAGCGGCCCTTGAGCTTGCGGTTGAGCATGATCGCGAGGACCAGGCCGAGCGCGAACGACAGGGCGACGCAGGACACGGTCCACACCACGGTCCAGGTCAGCCGGTCCCAGAAGACGGCGTCGTCGAGGATCGCCTTGTAGTTGTCCAGACCGACGGATTCATAGGTCGCCGGGATGTGGTTGACGCCGATGGTGCGCTCGACGTTCGCCTCGTTGGCGTCCGTCGTCGACAGATACACGCCGCGCACCAGGGGGTAGCCGACGATGACGCCGATGACGGCCACCACGGGGGCGACCATGGCCCAGGCGTACCAGTAGGTGCTCAGCGCCCTGCGCAGGCGTCCGGGCTTCTTCCCCGCGCGGGGGCCCCGGCCGCGGACGCTCCGGGCGTCCGCGGCCGGGACGGCCCGGGGGCCGCTCTCAACAGCCATCGCTACTTGTAGTCCTTGAGGAGCTTGCGGTAGGCGTCGCCGATGCCCTTGGCGCCGTCCTCGGGCGAGGTCTTGCCGCTGAGCACCTTCTGCATCTGCAGGCGGATGGGCTCGAACAGCGAGTTGGCCTCGGGGATCCAGGGGCGCTGGACGGACTTGTCGACGGCGGGCTTGAAGAACTGCACCATCTGGTTGTCCTTGACCGACTTGACGTCGTACACGGAGGTACGCGTCGGCAGCAGGCTGAGCTTCTCGGTGGTCTGCTGCTGCACCTTCGCGGAGCTCATGTACTTGATGAACTCGTAGGAGGCGTCGAGGTTCTTGGAGCCCGCGTACGCGGCGAGGTTCCAGCCGCCCTGCGGCGAGGCCTGGCGCGCGCTGCCGCCGGGCACGGGGGCGACGCCGAGGTTGGCTGCGCCGGCGGAGCCCTTGAACTGCTTGCCCTGCAGGGCGCCCTCGATGGACCAGGGGCCGTCGAGCGCCATGGCGACGTCGCCGTCCTTGAAGGCGTTGAGCTGGTTGTTGTAGCCGTCGCTCGCGTCGGTCACGGCGGCCTTGGAGTCGACGAGGTCCTTCATGACCTCGAAGGCCTCGGCGCCCTCGGCGTCGTCGACGGTGACCTCCTTCTTCTTGGTGTCGAGGAGGTCACCGCCCGCGCCGTAGAGGTAGGGCAGATAGAAGTACGGGTCGTCGCCGCGCAGATACAGGCCGGTCTTGCCGGACTTCGACTTGATCTTCTTGGCGACGGACTTCACGTCGTCGAAGGTCTTGGGGACCTCGACGCCCGCGGCCTTGAGCATCTTCTTGTTGTAGAAGAGCGCGAGGGTGTCGATGGTCTGCGGGGCCGCGTAGGTCTTGCCCTTGAACTTGGTGCTGGCGGCGGCCTGCGGCAGGAAGTCCTCCGGCTTGTCGAGCGCGGCGGTGCCCTCCAGCGGGGCCAGGTAGCCGAGGTTGGCGAAGTCGGCGACCCAGGCGACCTCGGTGCGCATCACGTCCGGGGCACCGGAGTTGCCGCCCGCGGCGTTCTTGAACTTGGCGTTGGCCTCGCCGAACGGGACGTTCACGTACTTGACCTCGACGCCCGGGTGGAGGTCCTCGAAGCCCTTGGCGAGCTTCTCGTACGTGGCCTTCTCGGCGTCGTTCGAGGTGTCCCAGAACGTGACGGTGCCGGACAGCTTGCCGCCGCTCTTCTTCCCGCTGTCGCCGTCGTCGCCGCCGCACGCCGCCGCTGTCATCGTCAGGGCGGCGACCACCGCGGTGGCCGCTATGCCACGCCGCATGTGAACTCCTTCAACTGGACCAGGAATGACCCGGGGTGATCCCGGGATGACCCGGAACAAGGGGAGACGAAAGGGGCGCCTCCTGCCGGCCGCACTCGACGCGGCGCCGGGTTGGCAGGAACGTAACAGGCTTGAAAACGTCTCGAAAGACCTTGCGGAGATTTTCTGCAAGAACGGGTGATCGTTACCGCCATGTGTCCTGGGGGTTTCGCTCTCGGCCCGGCAGGGCTTGCCGCAAGCTTGCGCAAGCGGTGGGCAGGACGTGCCGCGCCGGGTACAGTCCCGTGCATGACCGCGCGGCTCGTCGACATCGCAGCTCAGGCAGGGGTCAGCGAAGCCACCGTCAGCCGGGTGCTCAACGGCAGGCCCGGCGTGGCCGCGGCCACCCGCGAAGCCGTCCTCGCCGCGCTCGACGTGCTCGGCTACGAACGGCCCGTACGGCTGCGCCGCCGCGGCAGCGCGGGGCTCGTCGGCCTGATCACGCCCGAGCTGGACAACCCGATCTTCCCCGCCCTCGCCCAGGTCATCGGGCAGGCCCTGACCCGCCAGGGCTACACGCCGGTGCTCGCCACCCAGACCCCCGGCGGCTCCACGGAGGACGAGCTGACCGAGATGCTGGTGGACCGCGGCGTCGCCGGGATCATCTACGTCTCCGGGCTGCACGCCGACACCACCGCGGACATGGAGCGGTACGCGGCCCTGCGCGCCAAGGGCGTCCCGCACGTCCTGGTCAACGGCTTCTCCCCCGACGTCGACGCGCCCTTCGTGTCGACGGACGACCGGGCGGCCACGCGCCTTGCCGTGCGGCACCTGGCCTCGCTCGGCCACACCCGGGTCGGCCTCGCGGTCGGCCCCCGGCGGTTCGTGCCCGTCGTCCGCAAGATCGAGGGCTTCCGGCTCGGCATGGGCGAGCGGTTCGGCCTCACCGCCGAGGAGTCCGACGCCCAGGTCGAGCACTCCCTCTACACCTTGGAGGGCGGCCAGGCCGCGGCGGCCGCGCTGATCGCGCGCGGCTGCACGGGCATCGTCTGCGCCAGCGACATGATGGCGCTCGGCGCCATCCGCGCCGCCCGTCAGCAGGGCCTGGACGTGCCCCGCGACATCTCCGTGGTCGGCTTCGACGACTCCCCGCTCATCGCCTTCACCGACCCGCCGCTGACCACGGTCCGCCAGCCCGTGCAGGCCATGGGGCAGGCGGCGGTGCGCACCCTCCTGGAGGAGGTCGGCGGCACGCCCGCCCCGCACAGCGAGTTCGTCTTCCTGCCGGATCTCGTGGTGCGCGGCTCGACGGCGTCGGGGCGCGGCCGGGCCTGAGCCCCCGCGCTCAGCCCGCTTCCGCGACGCCCAACGCCCGTACGAGCTGGGTCAGTTCCGCACGGAAGAGCTTGTCGGGACTGGTCGTCTGGCCGCGCAGATGGCCGTAGACCTCCAGGGACACCAGGCCGTGCAGATGGCCCCAGACCCGCAGCGCGAGCGCCACCCCGGCGGGGGGCAGCTCGGGGAAGGCGGGGCGGACCTTGTCCAGGAGCCCGGGGTCGAAGTCGGACCACGCGAAGTCGCTGTCCGCGTACAGGGGTTCGGCCCCCGGCCAGGCCTCCGCCGCGAGGGCGGCGAGACCGGTGCAGACCCGGTGCGCGGCCTCGGGCGCGGCACCTCCCGCGGGGGCGCGGTAGCCCGGCACCGGGTCGCCGTAGACGAGCCGGAAGCCCTCGGGGTGGGCGAGGGCCCAGTCGCGGAAGGCGGCCGCCCACGCCTGGATCCGCGTGGCCGCGCCCCGGCCGGAGGTGCCCTCCCAGGCGGCGTCCACGGCGTCCGCGAGGGCGGTGTACACATCGCTGACGAGCGTGGTGACCAGGTCGTCCCGGGTGGCGAAGTAGCCGTAGATCGCGTTGGCGGTCATGCCCATCTCGCGGGCGATGGCCCGCAGCGTGATGGCGTCGGGGCCGCCCGAGGCCATCAGGCCGAGCGCGACCTGCTTGATCTCCGCCGTCGTCTCGGCGCGCAGCCGCTCCCGACGCCCCCTGGTGCCGCCCGCTCCGGCCGCGCTTCCCGTGTTCTCTCTGGCTCCCACGGCGTCACTGTACAGCGCACCCTTTCCGATTGCCGTGCGGAAACTTCACGCCGTATAGTCACCGCACGCCGTGCAGCTCCAGGGCGGAGCGCGGCACCAAGGCGAAGGGGAGAGCCATGCACATCGGAGTCATCGGGGCCACGGGCACCATCGGCGGCCGGGTCGTGACCGAGGCCGTCGGACGGGGGCACCGGGTCACGGCGTTCAGCAGGGACGCCGCGCGCGTCACCCAGCGGCACGACGGCGTCGAATGGCGCAGCGTCGACGTGCTCGACGCGGACAGCGTCGCGCGCGTCCTGCCCGGAATCGACGTCCTCGTCAGCGCCTTCCAGCCCGGCAACGCGGCCGCGGACTTCGAGGAGACCGTACGCCGCTCGATCGCCGACCCGACGGTGTACGCCGCGGCCGCGCGGGCCCTGCTCAAGGCCCTGGAGAGCCGGCCGCGCACCCGCCTCATCGTCATCGGCGGCGCGGGCAGCCTGGAGATCGCCCCCGGCGTCGTACGGGCCGACTCCGACGAGCTGCTGCACGAGACGCTCGACGGTCTCGGCCTGCCGCGCGCGTACGCGGCGGCGGTGCGCGGACACCGGGACGCGCTGAACGTGCTGCGCCTGTCGAACCGCCTGTGGACCTACTTCAGTCCGGCGGAGGAGATCGCGCCCGGTGAGCGCACGGGCAGGTTCCGGGTCGGCGGCGACCAGGCGGTGCGCGACGCCGAGGGGCGCAGCCGCATCTCGGCGGAGGACGCGGCCGTGGCGCTCGTCGACGAGGCCGAACTGCCGCGCTTCGTGCAGCGCCGCTTCACGGCCGGGTACTGACCCGCTGGTCCGGCTCCATGGCGCCGGGTTGCACGGGCGCGCCCCAAAGGGGCGCGGGGCTGTGCTCATATGCGGCTCCGCCGCGCGGGCGCGACCAGCCACGACGCTCCCGCGGACAAGTGACGGCGAGGCACTGCGGGCTCGTCACGCCCCGGCCGCCCGCGGCGCCAGGCACTCGTCGACGAGCGCGGCGATGCGGTCCAGGCCCTGCTCGATCCGCTCCGGCGCCAACGTACTGATGGAGAGCCGCAGTTGGTGGTGGCCCGCGGTGGAGCCGTAGAAGTGGTGCATGGGCGTGAAGAGCACCCCGTGGCGGCGGGCCGCGTGCGCGAGGAGGGCGTCGTCGACGGTGAAGGGCACGGTGACCACGACGAAGAAGCCGCCCGTGGGCGCGTTCCAGCTGACGCCCGCGCGGTCCCCGAGGCGCCGGTCGAGGCCGTCCAGGACCTGCTGGAGGTTGCGCCGGTAGACCTCCGTCTCCCGGCGGTTGGCCGCGGCCATGCTGCAGCCGTGGGTGAGCAGCTTGCCGCCGATGACGGCCTGGGCGATCGGCGGGGTGTTGACGGTCAGCATGCTCTTGATCTTGGAGAGTTCGTCGGCGAGGAGCACGTCGCCGCCGCGCCCTCCGGTCACCCGCTGCCCGGCGACGACGTATCCCACCCGGGCGCCGGGCATCCCGGTCTTGGCGAACGAGCCCAGATAGACGACGCGTTGGCCCTTGTCGAGGGCCTTCAGGGTGGGCGGCCGCTCGGCCGCGCTGTTCAGCAACCCGTACGCGTTGTCCTCCAGGAGCAGCAGGTCCTCGGCCGCGGCGAGGTCGAGGAGCCGGTGCCGGTCGGCGACCGGCATGCTGACGCCCACGGGGTTGGCGAAGTCGGGGGTGACGTAGCAGGCGCGGACGCGTCGGCCCGCCGCTCGCTCCCGGCGGAGCCGGTCCGCCAGGTCGTCGAGGTCGATGCCCTGCTCCCCGGTGCGCACGGGAAGGACCGGCAGGTCGGCGAGGAGGGCGGCGCCGGTCAGACCGACGTAGGTCGGGCTCGGCGCGAGGAGCGCGTCCCGGTCACCGGCCCGCAGCGCGCGCAGCACCAGGAACATCGCCTCCTGGCAGCCGACGGTGACGACCACCGACTCCGGGGCGGCCTCGATGCCCTCGTCCACGGCCAGGCTGCGCGCGACCAGGCCGGCGATGACGCCCTTGGTGTCGCCGTACTGGAACAGGGCGCGGGCCACAGCCGCCTGGCTCATGCCGAGGTCGTCGCGCAGATGCGCGCAGAACGTCCGCAGGTACTCGTGGATCAGCGCCACGTCGTAGAAGCCCTCGTAGGGGCGGCCCGCCGCGAAGGAGATCGCGTCCGGGTAGGTGCCCGCCACCTCGTTCAGCAGGTTCATGGATTCCATCGACGTATCGCCGAGCGAGGCGTGCAGGGTGGCCGCGTCCAACTCGGCGCGGGCGATTTCCGATTCCGGGATTTCCCTCACCTGAGTCCTTAATCGGCAACGGGTATCGGCAACGGGGCGGAGAACGCAACGGTCCGCTTTCGCACCGCATCCTGCTTGACAGGTGCGGTAATCCGGCGGGCGACCGTACGATCGGTCCGCATCTGAAGTATTCGGCCTCTTGGCCCGGCGGTAAAGACACACCACGAAAGAGGAAGCGCGAGGAGTGCCATGACGGAATTACCCGCACCGGCCTTGGCGAGCGACCTGCCCGGGGTCACCGATCTGACCGTCGACCACGTCGAGTTCTACGTCGAGAACCTGGACGCCGCGGCACGCGGGCGAGGGGCCGCGCGTCACGGCCGCCGTCAGCGGCTTCGGCGACGTGACGCACACGCTGGTTCAGCGGGCGCCCGGTGCGGGCCCCGCCTCCCGGCCGGGTTCGTGCCGGTGCCAGGGGCGGGCGACGGGAGCACCGAAGGGGTGGGGCTCGTCGAGGTCGACCGCGTCGCGGTGTGCCTGGAGGCGGGCGACCTCGACGCGACGGCGCTGTTCTACCGGCGCGCCCTGGGGTTCCAGGAGGTCTTCCAGGAGCGCATCGTCGTCGGCGACCAGGCGATGGAGTCCAAGGTGGTGCGGAGCGCCGTCACCGGCGCGGTCACGCTGACGCTCGTCGAGCCCGACCCGCGGGCGAAGGCGGGGCAGATCGACGAGTTCCTCAAGAGCCACCACGGCCCTGGCGTGCAGCACCTGGCGTTCTCCGGCGACGACGCCGTCCGGGCGGTGCGTACACTCGCCGCGCGCGGCGTGACGTTCCTCAAGACCCCGGGCACGTACTACGACCTGCTCGGCGAGCGGATCGGCCTGCGGACGCACGCCCTCGACGAGCTGCGCGCCACGAACCTGCTCGTGGACGAGGACCACGGGGGCCGGCTCTTCCAGATCTTCACCGCGTCCGCGCACCCGCGCGACACGCTCTTCCACGAGGTCATCGAGCGCCAGGGCGCGCGGACCTTCGGCAGCGCCAACATCAAGGCGCTGTACGAGGCCGTGGAGCTGGAGCGGACCGGCCGTGCGGGACGCTGACGACGAGGCGGCGGACGCGTCGCACGGCACGCGGGACGCGTACGACCTCGACGACATGGAGCGGGTCGCCGCGGCCGTGCTGCCGCGCGACGTATGGGACTTCGTCGCGGGCGGCAGCGGGCGCGAGCGGACGCTCGCGGCCGACCGGGAGGCGTTCGACCGCCTCTACGTCACGGCCCGGGTGCTGCGGGACGTCTCGGCGCGCACGACGGACACGACGCTGCTCGGGCGTCCCGCGCGGCTGCCCGTGGCCGTCGCGCCGGTCGCCTATCAGCGGCTGCTGCACCCCGAAGGGGAGCTGGCCGCCGCGCGTGCGGCAGCGGCGGCGGGCGCGCCGTTCACGGTCGCGACCCTCAGCAGCGTGCCCGTGGAGGAGGTCACGGCGGTCGGCGGGACCGTGTGGTTCCAGCTGTACTGGCTGCGGGAGCCGGGGCTCACCCTCGATCTGGCGCGCCGGGCACAGGACGCGGGCTGCGCGGCGCTGATGCTCACCGTGGACGTGCCGTGGATGGGGCGCAGGGCGCGGGACGCGCGGAACGGCTTCGCGCTGCCGGGGCACGTGCGCGCCGCGCACCTGGACGCCGGGGCCCGCTCGGCGGCGCACGGGGCGCCGGTGCGCGGCTCGGCGGTGGCCGCGCACACGGCGGCCGCGTTCTCGGCGGGCCTGACGTGGTCGGACGTGGCCGAACTGCGGTCCTTGACGCGCCTGCCGCTGATCCTCAAGGGCGTGCTCGCCCCGGCCGACGCGGCGCGCGCGGTGGAGCTGGGCGTGGACGCGGTCGTGGTGTCCAACCACGGCGGGCGCCAGCTCGACGGCGCGCTGCCCGGCGTGGTGGCGCTGCCGGACGTGGCCGGGGCGGTCGCGGCGGCGGGCGGCGGCTGCGAGGTGCTGCTCGACGGCGGTGTCCGCGGCGGCGTGGACGTGCTCAAGGCCCTGGCCCTCGGCGCGGACGGGGTCCTGGTGGGCAGGCCGCCGCTGTGGGGGCTCGCGGCGGCGGGAGAGGCCGGGGTGCGCCGGGTCCTCGACCTGCTGGCGGCCGAACTGGCGGACGCCCTGGGGCTCGCGGGCTGTCCGGGGGTGGGCGCGGCACGGGAACTGGATGTGACGCGGCTGCCCTGAGCCGCCCCGCGAGGCGTCGGCCGGACGGTCAATACATCATGCGCGGATCGACATAGTGCTTGAATTCAAGGAGATTTCCGGTCGGGTCGATCAGGACGAAGGCGCGGTGTTCCTCGACCGTTCCCCCGAACCGTGTCCGCACCTCCTGGAATACCGGCACTTTGCGCAGGTCGACGAGACGGAGCAGCGCGTCGAAATCCGTACGCGAACGGAACGTCACGCCGAAGTGCCCGGGGGGGTAGAGCGAGGGCCTGAGCGTTTCACTATTCCGGCGGAGCGAAAAGCAATGACCATTCAGCAGGGCCCACCGGGCGCGCCGCGCCGACCTGGCGCGACGCTCCCGGGGCGGGACTCGCGCCGGAGCACACCGGCCAGGGCGCCGACGCCCCGCCCGTGGCCGAGAGCCGTCAGCCGTGGCCGTTCGTCACGCCGAGAGTCGAAGTACTCTATTTGCATGGATGCGCAAGGACAGTCGTGGGACGCCGCGGCCGCGGACCGGGCCGTGGCGGTGCTCAAGGCGGTGGCCGACCCCTCCCGCTATCGCCTGCTGTGGGCCCTCAGCCAGCAGGAGCTGCCGGTCAGCGCCCTCGCGGAGCTGCTCGGCGCCCATGTGGCGGCGACCTCCCAGCACCTGGCGAAGCTGCGGGCGGCCGGACTCGTGGTGCCGCGCCGCGAGGGCACCCGGATCTACTACCGGGCCGCGGACGTGCGCGGCCTCCTGGAAGAGGCGGCCCTGGTGGCGCGGCCCGCGGCGGAGCGGGCCGGGGCGGGCCCCGCCGACGCCGCCGAGGTGGGCGTGGAGACGGCGGTGGAGACGGCCGTCGCGCACGTGTCCGCCCGCGCGTCGCGGGCCCGGGCGGGCCGGGCCGGGCGCCGCCGCCCGGCGACCGAGCACTGACCCGCGGTCAGGAGTCCGCCGCCCGCGGCTCCCTGACGCCGAGGACGTCGAGCAGGGCCCGGGTGGCCGGGCTGGGGTTGAACCGGCTCCACACCAGGTACTCCACGCGCCGCGGCCCGTCGACCACCGGGACGAGGGCCAGTTCGGGATCGGCGGCGACCCGCGGCCCGATGAACGCCGACGGCAGCAGCGCGACCCCGAGGCCCCGCGCGATCAACCCGGTCATCAGGGCGACCTGGGCCTCGTACGCCACGTCGCGGACCAGACCCGCCGCGGCGAACGCCTGATCGGACTGGGCCCGCGCGGGCGACCCGGCCGCGAAGTCCACGAACGTCTCCCCCGCGATCTCGCGCAGCGTGACTCGCTCGGCGCCCGCGAGCCGGTGCCCGGCGGGCACGACGAGCACGTGCTCGTCGTGGTCGAGCACGAGGGACTCCACTCCGGCGGGCAGGTCGCCCTCCGGCAGGCCGAGGAAGGCGATGTCCAGGCCGCCGCCGCGGACGGCGGCCGTCAGGTCGTCGCTGCGTCCGCCCCGCAGGAAGACGCGGACGTCCGGGTGCCGGGCGCGGTAGCGCTGGAGCAGTTCCGCCACGTCGACGGCTGCCGTGGTCACGATCACGCCGACGGCGAGCCGGCCGCGCACCGCGCCCGAGGCCGCGGCGGCGTCGGCGGCCGCCCGGTCGGCCGCGGCCAGGCACTCCCGCGCGGCGACGAGGAAGGCCTCCCCCGCGCTGGTCGGCTCGGTGCGGCGGCTGGAGCGGGCGAACAGCTTGACGCCCAGCTCCCGCTCCAGGGCGGCGATCCGATGGCTGAGGGACGACTGCACCACGGAGCAGCGCTCCGCCGCGCGCGTGAAGTTGCGGGTTTCGGCGACGGCGACGACGTACCGCATCTGCTGGAGATCCACTCGGCCATCGTCCTCATTCATGGCTGCGATGACAACCATGCTTTGGAAACATGATCGGGCGCGGCGCAGACTCCTCGCATGTCCACCTTGACCGAGCGGTCACCGGGTCCCTCGCGGGCCTCTTCGGCGCCACGCGTGGCGACCGTCGCGCTGACCGCGCTCGCTCCCGCTTCCTGGGGCACCACGTACGCGGTGACCACGGAACTGCTGCCGCCCGGGCAGCCGCTGTTCGCCGGGCTCGTGCGCGCCCTGCCCGCCGGGCTGCTCGCCCTGGCGATCACCCGCGTCCTCCCGCGCGGGGACTGGTGGTGGAAGTCCGCCGTCCTGGGCGCGCTCAACATCGGTGCCCTGTTCCCCCTGTTGTTCCTGGCGGCCGAGCGGCTCCCCGGCGGGGTGGCGGCCACCCTCAGCGCCACCCAGCCGCTGCTGGTCGCCGGCCTTTCCATCGTCGTGCTCCACGTCCGGCCGACGGCCTGGCAGTGGACCTGGGGCGGGCTCGGCGTGCTCGGCGTCGGACTCGTCGTGCTCGGCCCCCAGGCCCGTCTGGACGCCGTGGGGATCCTCGCCGTCCTCGGCGGCACCGCGGGCATGGCGGGCGGGATCGTCCTCACCAAGCGCTGGGGCCGCCCCGCGGGGGTCGGCCCGCTGACCCTGGCGGGCTGGCAACTGACCGCGGGCGGGCTGCCGTTGCTGCCGCTCACGCTTGCCGTCGAGGGGATGCCGCACGGGATCGACGGCGAGGCCGTCGTCGGCTATCTGTGGCTCGGCAGCATGGGCGGGATCATCTCGTTCGCGCTCTGGTTCCGCGGCATCGGCAGGCTGCCGGTCGGCGCGTCCGCGCCGCTGGTGCTCCTGTCGCCGCTGGTCGCCACCGTCGCCGGCATCGCGCTCGGCGAGTCCCTGAACCTGCCGCAGAGCCTCGGCTTCGCCCTCGCCCTCGCGGCCCTGCTCGCCGCGCAGTTCAGTCCCCCACGGCTGCGGCGCGACGGCCGCACACCCCATGACCCCGTACGAGAAGACCTGACACAAGGAGAGCTTTCATGAACGCAGGGATGAGGATCGCCGTGCTCGGCGCCAGCGGGATGGTCGGCAGCCGGGTGATCGAAGAGGCCCGCGCCCGGGGGCACGAGGTGCTCGCCCTGTCCCGGAAGCCCGCGAGCGACGACCCGGGCGTGACGCCGGTCGCGGTCGACGCCGACGACCCGGACGCCCTGCGCGCGGCCCTCGCGGCCTCCGCCGCCGACACGGTCGTGGTGAGCCTGCGGACCATGCCGGTCGACCAGGAGTTCCTGGTCGGGGCCACGCGTACGGTCCTCGACAGCGCCGCGCGCCTCGGCATCCGGGTCCTGGTGGTCGGCGGCGCGGGCGCGCTGCGCAGCCCGGGCCACGAGGACCTGCTGGTCGCCGACGACCTCGCGTACGTGCCCGCGGCGGTGACGGCCGTCGCCGCCGCGGGGGTGGCCCAGCTGCGGGCCTGCCAGGAGCACCCCGGGGGCGACTGGGTCTATCTGAGCCCGCCCGCCCTGCTCGAACCCGGCACCCGCACGGGCCGCTACCGGCGCGGCACGGACACCCTGCTCACCGGCGCCGACGGCCGCTCGTGGATCAGCGCGGAGGACCTGGCCGTGGCGGTGGTCGACGAGCTGGAGTCGCCCGGCCCGCAGCGCCACATCACGGTCGCCGCCGCCTGAGCGCGGTCGCGGGGTTCCCTGCCTTACGGGGCGCTCCCGTCCGCGTCGTCGAGCCGGTACTCCTCGGGGCCCGCGGCATAGCCGAACAGCTCCGCGTAGCGGCCCCAGTCCGTGGCCGTCTCCAGCTGCCGTTCGGCCTGCTCGCTCGTGAAGTGGTGGGCGAGCAGGTCGCGGAAGTACCCGGCGCGGACGGTGCCGTCCGGGCGCCGGCGCAGGCTGTTGGTGATCAGCTTCACGAGCGGCACCTCCAGGGCCGCGCGGGCGAACAGCGGCTTGGACGTCTGCACGTCGGCCCCGGCGAACGCGGCGCCCTCCTCGGTGAGGACGAGGTCGTCGCCGCTGACGTGGGCGAAGCCGAGCAGGTCGAGCGCGTCGACCTGCGGGAGCAGGTCGTCGACGTCCAGGCCGAGGTCGTCGGCGAGGTCAGCGAGGTCGCAGCGGCCGCCCCGGTGGGCGACCGTCTCCGCGAGTCCGGACAGGCCGTCGACGGTGGCCGCGGGCAGCGGGCTGGTGGCGACCGTGCGCTTGTCCGGCTCCGCCGCCTCGGGGCGGCCCGGAAGGCGGGATTCGCGGGGGCGTCCGGTCATGACCCGGTAGACGCGGTCGATCAGTTCGTCGAAGGCGGGCGCGTTGCGGTCGCGCGGGCGCTCCAGGGAGATCTCGATGGTCTCGCGGATGGTGCCGTAGGGGCGGGAGCCCAGGACGACCACGCGGTCGGCCATCAGGACGGCCTCCTCGATGTTGTGGGTCACCAGGACCACGGCCCGGGTCGGGAACTGGCCGGACTCCCACAGCTCCATCAGCTCGCCGCGCAGGTTCTCGGCGGTCAGCACGTCGAGCGCGGAGAACGGCTCGTCCATCATCAGCACGTCCGGCTCGACGACCAGGGCGCGGGCGAAGCCGACGCGCTGCCGCATGCCGCCGGACAGCTCCTTGGGGTACGCCGACTCGAAGCCGTCCAGGCCGATCAGGTCGATGGCCCGCACGGCGGCGCGGGCCCGTTCGTCGGCGGGCACGCCGCGTGCTTCCAGGCCGAGTTCCACGTTCTGCCGCACCGTCAGCCAGGGAAGCAGCGCGAAGGTCTGGAAGACCATGGCCGTGCCCGGGTTGGCGCCGGTCAGCGGCTCGCCGCGGTAGGCGACGGAGCCCGAGCTCGCCGGGATGAGTCCGGCGAGGCAGCGCAGCAGGGTGGACTTGCCCGAGCCGGACTTGCCGAGCAGCGCGACGATCTCCCCGGCGCGGACCTTCAAGTCGATGCCCGCGAGCACGGGCAGCTCCCCGTCGGCGCCCGCGTAGGACTTGGTCAGGCCGGTGGCTTCGAGCAGGACGTCGCCGTCGGCGGCGCGCGGGGGCCGTGCGGCGGGGCGGGCGGTGGGGGTGCGCAGGGCGCGCAGGGCCTTGAGTGCCATGAGGGAGGCTCCAGTTCTCCAGGCGGGTGGGGAGAGTTTGCGGGGACCGGTCGGCGGTCAGAGGGAGTAGCGGCGTTCGGCGAGGCGGTAGAGACGGCGCCACAGCAGCCGGTTGAGCCCCACGACGTACAGGCTCATCACGGCGACGCCCGCGAGCAGCTGCGGGAAGTCGCCGTCGGCGGTGGCACGGGCGATGTACGCGCCGAGCCCGGTGGCGGTCAGCGTGGTGCCGCCGAAGGTGACGACCTCGGAGACGATCGAGGCGTTCCAGGCGCCGCCGGACGCGGTGATGCCGCCGGTGACGTACGCCGGGAAGACGCCCGGCAGGATCAGCCGCTGCCAGCGCTGCAGGCCGCGGACGCCGAGGTCGTCCATGGCCTCGCGGAGGTCGCTCGGGATCGACATGGCTCCGGCGATGGTGTTGAAGAGGATGTACCACTGGGCGCCGAGTGCCATCAGGAGGATGCCGCCGACGTCGATGGACAGGCCCGTCCGCAGGAAGAACCAGACGGCGAGCGGGAACAGGAAGTTGGCCGGGAAGGACGCCAGGACCTGCACGACGGGCTGGGCGATCCGGGTCAGGCGCGGCGAGAAGCCGATCCACACGCCGACGGGCACCCAGACGACGGTCGCGACGGCGACGAGCACCACGACCCGGACGAACGTGACGAGGCCGAGCAGCAGCGGCTCACCGAACACGCCCAGTCCGGTGCTCTCGTGCAGATAGCCGCCGAGGTCGGCGAGGCCCCAGACGATCAGGCCGCCCGCGACGACCGCGAAGGCGATGTCGCCGGTGCGCCGCCGCGCCGGGTCGATGGACAGCGGCCGGTCGTCGGTGCCGAGGACGCGGGCGGCCCGGCCGAGGGCGCGGCCCGCCGGGCGCAGCAGGGCCCCGAGCAGCCGCGGCCAGTGGGAGCGGCGCAGGAAGTCGAGCACGACCGAGCGCTGCGCCTCGCTCGCCTCGGACTGCTCGTTCCTGAACTTCTCCGCCCAGGCGGTCAGCGGCCGCCAGAACAGGAAGTTCACGCCGATGACCATGACCGCCATGGTGAGGATGGCCCAGCCGACCTTGCCGAGGTCGCCGTCGGTGACGGCCGCTCCGGCGTAGGAGCCGACGCCCGGCAGCGCGTACTCCTTGTTGTTGACGCTGATGGCCTCCGACGCGACGAGGAAGAACCAGCCGCCGCCGAAGCTCATCATGCCGTTCCAGACCAGGCCGATCATCCCGGCCGGCACCTCGACCTTCCAGAACCGCATCCACTTGGTGAAGCGGAACGACCGGGACAGCTCGTCGAGTTCACGGGGCAGCGAGGTGAGGGACTGGTAGAAGCCGAACGTCATGTTCCAGGCCTGCGAGGTGAAGATCGCGAAGATCGACGCGCACTCCAGACCGAGCATGGAGCCCGGGAACAGGGCGAGGAACCCGGTCACCGCGACCGTCAGGAAGCCGAGCACGGGCACGGACTGGAGGATGTCGAGTGCCGGGATCAGGATCCGTTCGAGACGGCGGCTCTTCGCCGCCGCGTAGGCGTACGCGAAGGTGAAGACGATCGAGGCGGCGAGCGCGGCGAACATGCGCAGGAGCGAGCGCGCCGCGTCGTACGGAAGGCGCGCGGGATCGGTGTCGACCTGGACCGACTGCTCGGTCGAGAAGCGGACGGTGGTGCCCTGGCCGACCTTCAGGACGAGGTAGAGCAGCACCAGGACGGCCGCGGCCACGACCACGTCCACCCACGTCATGCGGGACAGGCGCCCCGCGAACCGGCTGGCGAGCGGGGCGCGCGGGGCGCCGTCGCTGGTCCGGAACGACATCACAAGAACCTCCGACCACACTGTGGGCACAGCGGACCCCGGGCCGCGACCGCAGAACGCGGCGGGCCGTGCGGGGTACGGAGCGATGCCCGGTGTGCGTAAGTGAATTGACTAGCGGGTTCAGAAGCCGCCGTCGAGGCAGCGGTCGCTACTGGGAGGGTCTGCGCCCATGGCTGCCTCCTTCGGTGATGCCGGGCGGCCGGAGCCGCACCGCGGGCAGGGGGGAAGGGCCGGCCCCGGGCACCGGACGCGGGCCGGGGAGCCACCGGAAGTGTGCGCCTCTTTGCGTCGATACGCAAATAACCGAACCCGGACGGAAAGACCTTTGCATAGTTGCGCAACTATGCAAGCATGGAGGAACAGCAACCCGTACGACCGCGCCACCGGGAGGTGCCGCCATGCAGGCCCTGACCACGTTCGACTTCGCTCTCCGCCTGGGCACAGGCGTCGGCTGCGGCGCCCTCATCGGGGTGGAGCGCCAGTGGCGCGCCCGGATGGCGGGCCTGCGCACCAACGCGCTCGTCGCCGCGGGCGCCACCCTCTTCGTGCTCTACAGCGAGGCGATGGCCGACCCCACCAGCCCCACCCGCGTCGCCTCGTACGTCGTCTCCGGCGTCGGCTTCCTCGGCGGCGGCGTCATCATGCGCGAGGGCGCCTCGATCAGCGGCCTCAACACGGCGGCCACGCTGTGGTGTTCGGCGGCGGTGGGCGTCCTCGCCGCCTCGGGGCGGCTCGCGCTCGCGCTGCTCGGCGCGCTCACGGTCATCGGCGTCCATCTGACCCTGCGGCCCACCAGCCGCCTCATCGACCGGGCCCCGCAGGCGAGCGCCGACACCACCACGCGGGTCACCTTCCACGTCACCTGCGAGCGCCGCGCGGAGGCGCACGTCCGAGCGCTGCTCATCCAGCTCCTGAGCAGCGCGGACCCGCGCCTGGCCGGGTTGCGCATCCGGCGCGGCGAGGGCGGCGGGACCACCGCCCTCGAAGCCGCCGTCACCCTCGACGGCGCCCCCGGCGCGGACATGGAGCAGCTCGTGACCCGGCTCTCCCTGGAGCCCGGCGTCCGCGATCTGCACTGGCACCTGACCGACCAGGGCGACCAGGCGGGCGCCGAGCGGGCCGCGGCCTGACCCGCGCCGGGCCCAACCCCTCAGGCCGCGCCGAGGCGCCGCGCGACCTCGCCGAGGCCCTCCTTCAGGGCGGCGAGCTGGCCGGGCGTGAGGACGTCGATGAGCTGGTCGCGCACCACGCCGACGTGGCCCGGGGCGGCCGCCTCCAGACGGCGGCGGCCCTCTTCGGTGAGGACGGCGTAGACGCCGCGCACGTCGTCGGCACAGGAGCGGCGGCGCACCAGGCCCGCCTTCTCCAGCTGGGTGACCTGGTAGGTCAGCCCGCTCTTGCTCGTGAGGACCACCGCGGCCAGCTCGGTCATGCGCAGCTCGCCGCCCTCGGCGGCGGCGAGCCGCACGAGCACCTCGTACTGGAGGTGGGAGAGGCCCGCCTCGTCCTTGAGCTGCTCCTCGATGCGCCGGTTGAGCAGCGCGCCCGCGGTCAGGAAGGCCTGCCAGGCGGCCATCTCGTCGTCGTTGAGCCAGTGCGTCTTGGGCATGGCGCCACCCTACGCCCATTGTTCAAATTCGAACCATCGAGTACGGTCGAGAGGTGGTTCAAATTTGAACACGCTGCCGCACCGCAAGGAGCCGACCATGACCACCGCAGCCCCGGAGCGCATGCCGTCCCTCTTCCTGAGCCATGGCGCCCCCACCCTCGCCGAGGACCCCGTCTGGCCGGGCGAGCTGGCCCGCTGGGGCGCGGGGCTGCCACGGCCGACGGCGATCCTGATGGTCTCCGCGCACTGGGAGGAGGCCCCCCTCGCCCTCGGCGCGACCACCACGGTGCCGCTCGTCTACGACTTCTGGGGCTTCCCCGAGCACTACTACGGCGTGCGGTACGCCGCCCCGGGCGCCCCCGGCCTGGCCGAGAAGGTCCGCAAGCTGCTGCGCGGCCCGGGCACACCGGTGCAGGACCTGCCGGAGCGGGGCCTCGACCACGGCGCGTACGTACCGCTGCGGGAGATGTACCCGGATGCCGACGTGCCGGTGCTCCAGATGAGCCTGCCGACCCTGGACCCCCAGAAGCTGATGGAGATCGGGCGCAAGCTCGCGCCGCTGCGCGACGAGGGCGTGCTGATCGTCGGCAGCGGGCACTTCACCCACAACCTCCGGGCCATCAACCCCGACAACCACGTGCCCGCCGTCCTGGCCGAGTTCGACGACTGGGGCCGGCGCACCCTGGCGGCCGGGGACGTGGACGCGCTCCTCGACTTCGCGCACAAGGCGCCGGGCGCCCGCTACGCCCACCCCCGCGAGGAGCACTTCGTACCGCTCGCGGTCACGCTCGGCACGGCGGCGGACGAACTCCGCACCCAGCGCAGCGTCATCGATGGCACCTGGCTCGGCCTCTCCAAGCGCTCGGTCCAGTTCGGCTGAGGACGGAAGTCCCCGCCTCCGCACGGTGCGGTAGCGCGGTGGCGCCACAACGTCCGGGTCGCACCGGCTCCGGCGCGCCCGCGCCCTGCCGCACGAGGGACCGGGCCGCGTGTGCCGTGCGACCGGTGGGCCTCGACAACCGCCGTGCGCGGGCTCGTCCGGCCCGTGCGGGTGACCGCGTCAAGAGACGTATCGCACCCCAGGGTGCGGCGAGCGCCGCACGGGACACCCGCTCACTACGCCGGTGACGCCGCAGCACAGGGACCGGGGTGTCCGGCGGAGCACTCCCGTCGCCGCGCGTTCTCCCGCACATGGAGCGATGACCGAGGCGGACGGGCCGCACGCGCGCGGCAGGCGCGTGCGGCCGCTCCGCCCCTCGCCTCCCTGCCGCGCCGGGCCGTGCGGGAGTAGGCTGCGAGCAGTCCGTGGAACGTCCGTCACCGTCAGCGCGGCGACAGCCCTCCGGCGATCTCTCGGGCCTGGAGCGGCGCCTTTCGCCAGTGGCTGTGCCCAACGGGACTCTGCACCCGCCCTTTGGCACCGCGCGAGGGTTCGCCCGCGATGGGCTCCCCCAACGCCGCCTCCCTTGCGAGGCGCTCGACATCCAGGACTCATCATGCGCGGCTGCTTCGCCGACGACCTCCTCCTCATGATGCCGTCGAGCACGCTCGCGGGCGTCCGCCTGTTCGGCGAGGTCGTCAGCGCCCATCGAGCGCCCCTGGCCGTGGCCCTCACCGAGCAGAGCGAGGACGCGGAAGAGATCACACTCGACCTCACCGGCGCTGGGACGGCATCGCAACCCCGCGCCTGATCGACGCGTGACGACACCGCCGGAGGTCCTCACCGCCGCGGGAGGCGGTGAGGCCCGACCGGCGCACCCGCGGGCCCGGCGGCGCAGATCACTGACGACCCGTCAGCACCCCGCTGTCCAGGTGCTCCAAGAGGTCGGCGGGGGTGGCGTACACGGCCGAGGCCCCGGCCTCCTCCAGGTCGTGCCGCGGGATGCCCCCGCAGAGCAGGGCGACGGAGCGCACGCCCGCCCGGCGCGCCGCGCGCATGTCCCACACCGTGTCACCGACGAACACCGCGTCCTTCGGCCCGCACCCGGCGATGTCCAGGGCGCGGTGGACGGGGTCGGGAGCCGGTTTCCCCGAGGCGACGTCGTCCGCGCTGGCGACGCCGGTGATCACGTCGTCGGCGTCGATCGCCCGGCGCAGCGCCGCCAGTTCACCGCCTCCGGCCGAGGTCGCGAGGACGATGCGCCACTCGCGCGCGGCGAGGGCGTACAGGAGGTCGCGGGCGCCGTCGAAGGCGGCGAGCCGCTCGAAGTACGTTCCGTACAGGGTGCCGTGCGCGGCGCTGAGCTCCGCGTCCCGGTCCTGGTCCCGGTCGTCGCCGAGCAGATGGGCGATGAGGTCGGTCGAGCCGAGCCCGATCGCCCGGTGGATGTCGTGCGTGGCGACCTGCTCGCCCGCCTGCCGGAACGCCTCCCACCAGGTCACGACGTGCAGGTGGTTGGTGTCGGCGAGGGTCCCGTCGACGTCGAAGAGCGCGGCGCGCGGCACGGCGCTACGCCCCTTCGCCGCTGTCGCCGCCGTCCCCGCTGTCGCCGCGCCGGGCGCCGTCGTCGCGCCGGGCGTCCTCCTGGGCCCCGGCGTCCGGGGTGAGCGCGTCGGCCGCCTCGCCGTCCTTGCCGGGGTCCCGCTCGTCCCCGGGACGCCGTGTCGCCGCGTCCTCCGCTTCCTCGAAGACCTCTTCGGCGGCCGTCTTCGCCGCGTCGCCGTCCTTGTGCCGGGGGTCGTGGTGGTGCGTCATGGAGTCCTTCCTGAGGGCGTCCGTGGGCGGGCGTCAGCCCACGTCGGTGATGACGAAGCCGCTGCGGGGCCCGGTCGGCATCCGGCGCAGCGGGATCCGCAGATCCTGGTCGGGGACGCGGTACTCGAGCCTGGCGAGACGCGGCAACAGCGTGCTCAGGACCGCCAGGGTGACGTCCTCCCCCGGGCAGCGGTGACCGGTCGCGGCCTCCCCGCCGCCCTGGGGGACGAGTTCGTCGCGGCCGGGCTCGCGGCCCGTGAACCGCTCGGGGTCGAAGGTGTACGGCGCCTGCCACAGGTCCGGGTCGTGGTTCTGTCCGTAGAGGTCGAGCAGGACCAGGCTGCCCTCGGCGATCGGCTCGCCGTGCCACTCCACGTCCTGCGGGGCGAGCCCGGCGACGAAGGGCGCGAACGGGTAGAAGCGGCGCACCTCGTGGGCGAACGCCCGGGCGTAGCCCTCGTCCTCCTTGGCGAGCGGCGCGCGCAGCTCCGGGTTCCGGTGCAGGGCGTGGGCGCCGAACACGGTGTACCAGGTGACGGCGACGGTGGGGCGGATGATGTTGAGGAGTTCCACGGCGGCCGTGCGCGGGTCGAGCGGCTCGCCGTCGGCGTCGCGGTGCGCCGCGACGGCGTGCACCGCGGACGGCGGCCGCCCGGCCTCCGCCGCCGCGGCGGCCTCCCCGGTGTCCGCCGACCGGACGTCCTCGACGAGGCGGGCGAGCCGCCGCTCCTGGCGCCGCCGGGCGCGCCGGGCCCGCAGCTGGCGCGGCCCCGCGGTGGCGAATCCGTCGACCATCGCCACCAGGTCGCGTGCGGTGCGCCGGGCCTCGTCGTCCGGGGGCTCCGCGAGCGGGATGCCCGCCCAGACGCGGACGGCCCGGGTGATCAGCACGCTCACCTCGTCGAACAGGGTCACCTCGGAGGCACGCGACCATTCCTCGCGCGAGCGCTCCCACTCCCGCGCCACGTGGTCGGCGAGGGCGGCGACGCCCGGCGCGTCCTTGAGGAGTTCGACGAACAGGGCCTTGCGCGTCCGGTGGCCCGCCCCGTCGAGGGTGTGCACGGCGCCCTGGCCGAAGAGCGTGCTCAGGACCGGCTCGGGCAGGGCGGCGCGGCGCCGCACGTGGTCCTCGTCGTAGAAGAACCCGACGGCGGCAGGTCCCCGCAGCGCGACGGCCGGTTTGCCGAGCAGGCGCGTGCGCACGGGGCCCGGGCCCCGGCGGCGGCTCAGATCGGGCAGCCACGCGTAGCCCTGGAGGAGCAGCGGCAGTGTGTGGTCGAACAAGGGAACCTCCCGGCAGTTCGCGTCCGGTCCGGCAGGGGGGAGCGGCCTGCCGCGTTCCACCCTCCGCCGGATGGAACGCCGCCACCACCGGAGCACGGCGCACACCGCCGCGCTCCGGCCTCCCCACCGGGGTGGACGAGTGCCCGGCACGGCCGCGGCGAATCAGGCGGGGGCCGATCGGCCGCGGCCCGATCGGGCGCACCCGCGCGTGTCGCAGGTCCGGCGTCCGCACGCCGTGACCGCGTACGGCATCGTCGGCCGGAGTGCCCGCGCCCGCGTGACCGGGGAGGCGGCTCGGGAATCGGTGGGTCCGCGAAGGGGAGCAGAGCTGGTGCGTGGCGGCGTGGTGGTCCTCACGGGGGTGCTGCTCTGCACGCTCGCGGCCTGTGGCTCGCTCGCCGGGCGCGAGGACGCGGCGGCCGCGGCGGCGGCCCGGTTCGGGGCGAGCCTGCACGCGTCGGACCCGGCGCGCGGCTGTGCGGCGCTCGCGCCGGGGACCCGCGACGAACTGGAGCGGTCCGCGGAGCGACCGTGCGTACGGGCACTGCCGGAGGCGGGCCTTCCGACGGCGGGCCCGGTGCGCTCCGTCGATGTGTACGGCGCTCAGGCGCGGGTCGTGGCCGAGCGCGACACGCTCTTCCTCTCCTCGTTCCCGGGCGGCTGGAAGGTCACGGCCGCGGGCTGCGTGCCGCGCGCGGAGCGGCCGTACCGGTGTCTGGTCAAGGGCGGTTGACGGATGCGGACGTTGTTCACGCTGTATCTGGTGGTGGTGCTCGGCGGGCTCGCCTACTGCACGGTGCTGGGGCTGACGCACCGGTGAAGCGACTGCTGCGGTTCCTGCGGGCCAACGGCCTGACGCTGGCGTTCGGGGCCGGGTTCCTGCTCGCCCTCGCCGGGCAGGCCGTCGCCGGGCACGCCGAGTTCAACAACCGGCTCGTCGCCGAGGAGCTGCGTCCGGTGGGCTTCGGCGGCTATCTGCTCACCTCCGACTTCGCGGTGGACGTGACGGAGAACTGGCAGTCCGAGTACCTCCAGTTCTTCCTCTACATCTTCGGCACGGTGTGGCTGCTCCAGCACGGCTCGCCCGAGTCCAAGGAGCTGGACAAGGCGGGCACGGAGACGGACAAGGAGCAGAAGGTCGGCCGGTACGCGCGGGCCGACTCGCCGCGCTGGGCGTCCGTCGGCGGCGTCCGCCAGGCCTGGTACTCCCGGTCCCTCGGCATGGTGATGTGCTCGCTGTTCCTGCTCTCCTGGCTGGCACAGTCCGTCACGGGCGTGGCCGCGTACAACGAGGAGCACCTGCGCGGGCTCCAGGCCCCGATCAGCTGGTCCGCGTATCTGACGGCCGCGGACTTCTGGGACCGCACGCTGCAGAACTGGCAGTCCGAGCTGCTCGCCGTGGGGTCGATGGCGATCTTCTCGGTCTATCTGCGCCAGCGCGGCTCGCCGGAGTCCAAGCCGGTGGGGTCGGCCCACACCTCGACCGGCGTCGAGGGCTGAGCCCGCCGCGCCTGCCGGGTGCGGCCGACCCCCCCGGACCAGGCCTAGGCCCGGTGCCGCCAGCCGCGGTCCGTGCGAACCAGTTCGGTGAAGCCGAGGTCCTTCAGGAGCGCGAGGGCCCGGGTGTCGTCGGCGGACTCGTAGGCCAGGAGGCGGTCGGCGCCGGCCAGGCGCAGCCAGCGGGCGGCCTCGCCGAGGAGCCAGGCGTGCAAGCCGTCCACGCCGTGGCCGGGTTCGGTGCGGAAGTTGCCGATGTCCGCGAGGGAGCCGTTGCGGGCCTGGCGTTCGGGGCGGCCGAGTGCGGTGTCGACCTCGATGTGGCCGAGGTCGTGGCCGTCGAGGTGCGCGGTGAGCCGGGTGCCGCACTCGCCGAGGGTGCGGCGCACGGCCAGGCCCGCCACCGGCGCCGGGGGCGTCGGCAGGTCGGGCACCGCGGCGATGAGGACGACCTCCGTGTGGCCGGTGTGCCGGAACCCGGCGCGCTCGTAGACGGCGCGGACGTGCGGCCAGGCCCGGGGCAGGCCGTACACGGCGGGTGCGGGCAGGGCGCCGTCGGCCTCCCGCACGCGCACGTCCCAGCGGGCCAGCTGGGCGAGGCAGGCGCTCATCAGCAGGTCGGCGGCCGTGTCCGCGTCCGGCCGAAAGGACGCGGGCGGGTGCGAGACGAACCAGTCGATCGCCCCCATGCCCCGGTGGTCCGGGCCGACCTCGGCGTCGGCGCGGTAGCGCAGCAGGTGCGCGGCGGCCACGACGGACGACCGCTGCTCGGCGACGAGCGTCACGCGCTCGGCGACCCACGGGTCGGTGATGAACTCGTCGGGCCTGCGCGCCAACTGGCCGAGGACGGTGTTCACGGAGACGGAGACACCGGGCACGACGGCGGCCACATGGGCGTTCACCAGCTCCGTGAGCTGGTCGCGGTCGTCGCGGTGGAAGGGGCGTACCTGGAGCGCGGGCATGCGCGGTCCTCACGGTTCTCAAGGCCGGTCGTGGCCGTGTCGGTCGAGGAGGCCGCCATGCGATGCGGTACGCCGCCGATCATACGGCGGGCTCGCGCGCGGGCGCCATGGGGTGCGCCACCGCCTTCAGGGCCAGGTCGTTGTGGGCGGTCAGATACGGGCGCAGCTCGAGGGCGCCGTCGGCGGCGGGGCGGGCGCTCGGGAAGACGTCGGTGCGGCGCCGCTCGATGACGTCGCCGCGCAGCCGCGCGAGCCGGATGGCGTCGCCCTGCTCGTCGTACGGTTCCAGGGCCAGGTCCCAGATCGCCTCGCCGCCCGGGTGCTGCTCGGCCGGTCCCGACAGCGGGATCGCGGCGGTGAAGCAGCCCGCCTCGTCGACGTGGCAGCGGGCCTCGAAGGTGGCGTCGCCGCCGCGCAGCCGTGCCCTGAGGCGGTAGTGGTGGCCGTGCGCGGCCGCGCCGTGCACCCTGCCGGTCAGGGTGATGGCCTCCTCGCCCACGGCGAGCGACTCCAGTTCGGCGTGGGCGGCCCTGCTCCAGGTGCGCAGGGAGAGGTTGCCGTCCTGGGTGCGGTACGGCACGGCGGTGGCGAAGCCCGCCCCGGAGGGGTGCGGGGGCACGGTGGGCGCGAGCAGCCTGCCGGTCTCCACGAGCCCCGCCCGCGCCCGCCGGACGCGGCCCTTGCGGCCTTGCTGGAGGTGGACGTTCCAATACCCCTCGGCCATGGGGCGGCCGCTGCGGTGGAGCAGGAGCTTGACGTAGGGGTCGGTCTCGTCGGCGGTGTGCTTGAACGGGAGCCGTACCGTGTCGTCCTCCGTGCCCGCGCGCGGCTTGAGCACCAACTGCCAGTCCCCGTGGGTGAGTTCCGCCACCGGCACGCGGAAGTAGAGCGAGCCGTCGGCGGCCACGCGGCAGCCGACGGTGACGGGCGGCAGCGCCTTGCCGAGCCAGGCGGCCACACCGAGGCGTTCGGCGAGGGCGCCCACGCGCTGGCGGGGCGTGCGGCCGGGTGCCGTGCGCGCGGAGCGGGTCCGGGAGCGCCGGGCGGTGGCCGCGCCGGGCTTCAGGTCGTCGATCAGCGCCTCGTACTGGGCGGCCGTGTGGTCCGGCAGGAAGCGGCGCGCCGAGCGGATCGCGGCCTGGGCCAGGCGGAAGCGCTCGGTGTCGTTCTCGATGAGGCGGCAGAGCGCGTCGGCGATGCCGTCCTCGACCGCGCTGTCCGGGCCGTCCGCGGGGACGAGCAGTCCGTCCTCGCCGTGCGTGATGATCTCGCGCGGCCCGAAGTCGCAGTCCGTGCTGACCACCGGCACGCCCAGGCGCATGGCCTCCACGATCGTCATGCCGAACGACTCGGTGGAGCTGGAGACGGCCGCGATGGCGCCCTTGGCCCACTCCGTGTCGATGGATGTGCGCGCGTCCATCAGGAACACGTGGTCGTGCAGGCCGAGTTCGTGGATCCGGTGGCGCAGCTTCTCCTTCTCGCGGCCCTGTCCGTAGATCCGCAGGGTCCAGTCCGGGTGCTGCGCCGCGACCTTGGCGAACGCCCCGATGAGGCGGTCGTAGCGCTTGACGGGCACCAGGCGGCCCGCCGCGACGACCGTCCGGGTGTCGCCGGACGAGGCCTCGGCCTCGGGGGCGGGAATGCAGTTCGGGATGTGGGTGAGCCGCGTGCCGATGTCGGGCAGGGCCGCGCGGTAGGCGCGCTCGTCGCCGTGCGAGACGGTCACGAACGCGTCGAGCCGCGGGATCGCGGCGTCCTGGGCCCGGCGCAGGCCCGCGCTGTGGAAGTCGTGGGTGACGTGCTCCTGGCCGATGCGCAGCTGGTCGGCGCGACCGTGCTCGGCGAGGAAGCACACCAGGTAGGGGCGGGTCGCGATGACGACGTCCGCGTCGCTGCGCCGCAGGTGGTCGGCGAGCCGCGTCTCGCCGAGCGCGCTGGGCGGCGTCTTGCCCTTGTACATCAGGTCGTGCGGGCACACGGTGCCGGACGCGCGCTGGGCCGGGTCGCGCCCGTCGTAGTGCCGGGAGCCGGGACGCAGATCGACGAGGGGGCGCAGGGTGACACCGGGTCCGAACGGCAGGCTCGGCCGGTCGGCGGTGCGGTAGTACGAGACGACCTCGACCTCGTGGCGCTCGGCGAGCGCGGTGGCGAGGTTCGCCGTCGCGCGGATGGTGCCGCCGATGCCGTACGCGTTGTAGAGCAGGAAGGTGATCTTCATGAGGGGGTGTCCCGTGGGCTTCGCTAGGAGGGGTGGCATCGGCGGGGCGGGCGCTTGGGGGCGCTCTGACGTCTAGATCACGTGTGGGCCTTAGGTGCGGGGTCGTCCGAGATGTCCGTGGCTCATACACCCTCCCTGTCGGGCGGGCCCGGAGACATCCCGCCGGGGGCTGAATCCGAGGGGCCGAACGGCGGGAGCGACCCCCGCCGTTCGGCGGGGGTCGCAGGGACCATCACGGGACGCGCTCCGCGACCTTGGTCGCGCGCTGGAGCAGCGCCTCCAGGGGGCCGCGCCGGAAGAACCGCGTCCACAGCGCCGCGAACGCGGTGACGCCCGCGACGAAGGCGAGGAGCAGCAGCGTCGACTGCGGCAGTTCGTCGCCGCCGAGGAAGCGGATGGCCACGATGTGCAGGACGTACGCGGTCAGCGACATGCTGCCGACCGCGATCACGGGCCCGGCCAGGCGCCGGAAGCGCGGCAGCGCGTCGACGGCGAGCAGACAGGCGGCGAGCACGGCGACGGCCACACCGGTGTTCGCCACGATCGACAGGGTCGTCTCGCTGTGCGGCGCGGCGACGAACAGCCAGCCCCAGGTGTCCTCCTCCGGCAAGCCCGCGACGTCGGACCACCAGGCGGTGCCCGTCCCCCCGGCCTGGAAGCCCGCGTCGCCCAGGGCCCGCGCGACGCCGGGCAGGTGGTGCAGCGCGACCCAGGAACCGCCGTAGCCGAGCACGGCCAGGCCCACGCCGGTGACGGCGAGGCGGATCCGGACGGCGGTGTCCGCGAGGTCGAGCCGCGCCACGGCCATGCCCGCGATGACGAACGGCAGCCAGGACAGGGCCGGGTAGGAGCCGGTGAAGAGCAGCGGTACCAGGCCGTCCCCGGTGCGGGGCCAGGCCAGGGGGCCCGTGGTGCCGCCGCCGAGGGCACCGTCGTAGTAGACCGCGCGGACGACGAAGTACAGCAGTTGGGGCAGCACGAGCGCCGCCACCACGGCGATCTCGGCGAGCGTCCGCGCCGAGAGCCGGTACAGCGGCAGGACCAGCAGGAAGTACAGGCCGTAGAAGGCCAGGATCACCTCGACCGGCGTGCCGCTCATGGTGAGCGCGGTGCCGAGGACGAGGAGGACGACGGCGCGGAGCGC
The DNA here is from genome assembly GCF_008704795.1 of Streptomyces spectabilis. Lineage (NCBI taxonomy): Bacteria > Bacillati > Actinomycetota > Actinomycetes > Kitasatosporales > Streptomycetaceae > Streptomyces > Streptomyces spectabilis. Next base: position 1,579,110 of record NZ_CP023690.1, read on the forward strand.
GACCTTCGCCACCGCCTGGCGGCCAGCCCGGCCGGTCTTCGGCACCCGGCGCCCCGTCATCAGGACGACGGAGAAGCCCGCGAGGAACGCGAAGAGCGCGGACGACCGGCCGTGCGCCAGCTCCATCACGAAGCCCCGCACGCCGCCCGCCGTCGCGGGGTCGGGCCCCACGTGGGCCGCGTACATGCCGAAGACGGCCAGGCCGCGGGCGAGGTCGACGCCTATGAGGCGGCCGGTCGACCGCGCGTCGGCCACCGGCTCCACGGCCGGTGCCGGGGCCGTGGCCACTGCGTTCTGTGTCATGCCGCAAGCCTTGGCGGCGGGCCCCGCACGGAGTATCCGGCAGTCGTCCGGCGCCGCTCCGCCGCCCGGCCCGCTCCTCCCCCCGAACGGCTGGAACCCCCACGCCGGGTGGCTGCCGTACGGGACCGCCCCCGTGCGGCAATGACGCCGCCGCCTAGAGTCGTACGGGGACGATCACGAGGGCGGTCCCCCTCGCGGACGGCCGGCGGCCGATCGGCGGGACGACTACGGCGGCGAGGCGGGACAGCGTGATCCGGGTAGTGGTGGTGGACGACGAGGCCCTGGTGCGGTCCGGGTTCGAGCTCATCCTCAACGCGGCCGACGACCTGCGCGTGGTCGCGACCGCCGCCGGGGGCGACGCCGTGGACACCGTGCGGCGCGAGCGGCCCGACGTCGTGCTCCTCGACATCCGCATGCCGGACGTCGACGGCCTCACCGTCCTGCGGGAGCTGCGGTCGCTGCCCGAGGCCCCGACCGTGGCGATGCTGACCACCTTCGACACCGACGAGTACATCGTGACCGCGCTGCGCTCCGGCGCGGCCGGATTCCTGCTCAAGGACACCGAGCCCGACCAGCTCGCCCAGCTGGTGCGCACCCTCGCCGCGGGCGGTGTGGTGATGTCGCCCAAGGCGTCGCGCTCCATGCTGCGCGCCCACCCGGGGCCCGGCGGCGGCTCCGCGTCCGGCGCGGACCGGGCCCGCGTGGAGCGCCTCACCGGCCGGGAGCGCGACGTCCTCGTCCTCATCGCCGAGGGCCTGACCAACGCCGACATCGGCACCCGCCTCCACCTCAGCGCGGGCACCGTCAAGGACCACGTGAGCGCCATCCTCACCAAGCTCCGCGTCACCAGCCGCGTGCAGGCGGCCCTGCTCGCCGAGCGGGCGGGGCTCCTGGAGGCGGCGGGCCGGGCGGAGGAGCCGCGGTGAGCGAGCGGCTCACCGCGCTCCGGGCCCGGTGGCCCCGGCGCCTGCCCCCGTACGTCGTCGACCTGGTCATCCTCGGCTGCGCGGTGATCGACCTCGGCTTCACCACCGACTTCTACCACGAGACCCCGGGCACCCTGACCGCGGCGGCGGTGGCCTGCGCCGCGCTCCTGTTCCGGCGGCGGTTCCCGCTCGCCGTCGTCCTGCTCACGCTGCCGGCCAGCGTGGTGGTCGAGCTCACGGTGCCGCCGTTCGCCGCCCTGTTCACGCTGGCCGACCGGACCCGGGACCGCAGGCTCCTCGCGGTGTGCGCGATCCTGTCGGCCGCCGCCTCCGCCTTCCCGTGGCCGCCGGGCTCGCTCACCTCCGACGACCAGACCTGGACCCTGATCTACTTCGTCTACACGCTGACGACCGCGGCCGCCCCCGTGCTGCTCGGCCAGCTCACCCAGGCACGCCGGGACCTCTCCCGCCGTCTGGCCGAGATCGAGGAGGCGCGCGAGCACGAGCGGGCGCTGCACGCGCAGGCCGTGCTCGCCCAGGAGCGCGCGCAGCTGGCCCGCGAGATGCACGACGTCGTCTCGCACCAGGTGTCGCTGATCGCGGTGCGGGCGGGCGCCTGGCAGGTCGCCGCCAAGGACACCGACTCGCGCGACGCGGCCCGCACGATCCGTGCCCTGAGCGTCAACACCCTCGACGAGCTGCGGCACATGGTCACACTGCTGCGCGCGTCCGGCGGCCGGGCCACCGAGCTGACGCCGCAGCCCACCCTCGCCGACCTCCGGGCCCTGGTCGGCTCCAGCGGCATCGAGGCGGAGCTGACCGGTGCGCTGCCGCCGGACATCGCGACGCCCGCGCAGCGCACCCTGTACCGCACCGTGCAGGAGGCGCTCACCAACGTGCGCAAGCACGCGCCGGGCGCCCGCGCCGACGTCCACCTGTGGGACGACGGCGAGGAGTTCGGCGTCACCGTCACCAACAGCCCGCCCACGCGTCCGTCGCTGCCCCTGCCCGGCTCCCAGCAGGGCCTCATCGGCCTGCGCGAACGCGCGGAACTGCTGCACGGCACCTTCCACGCGGGCCCCACAGCCGACGGCGGCTACCGGATCAGGCTCGGCGTCCCGCACGCGGGTGGCTGACTCCGGCGCGCCCCGGGCTGTCCGGCCGCCTCCTGTGCCCCGCACGCCGCGCCCCGTATACCTGAAGCACCATGACGAAACCGCAGCCCCGCCCCGCCTCCCGGCCCGTCGTCGCGCTCGCCATGGCGCGCGACGCCGCCGCTGCCGTGCTCGACGACCAGGCGCTCGCCGCGCTCGACTCCGTCTGCGAACTGGTGCATCCGCCGCTGCTCGACGACTTCGGCACGGCGGCGGCGCGGGCCGTCCTCGGCCGGGTCGAGGTGCTCGTCACCGGATGGGGCTGCCCGCCGCTCGACGCGGCCGCGCTCGCCGCCGCGCCGGGCCTGCGGGCCGTCGTGCACACGGCGGGCTCCATCCGGGGGCACGTCACGGACGCCTGCTGGGAGCGCGGCGTCGAGGTGTCGTCGGCGGCCGCCGCCAACGCCCTTCCGGTGGCCGAGTACACGGTCGCGATGATCCTGCTCGCGGGCAAGCGGGTCCTGGAGCGCGCCCGCGCGTTCACCGCGGCGCGCCGCCCCGACGACCCGCTGCGCGTCCCGCGCACGCTCGGCAACCACGACCGCACCGTGGGCATCCTGTCCGCCTCGCACGTCGGCAGGCGCGTCGTCGAACTGCTGCGGCCGTACGACCTGCGGGTCCTGCTGCACGACCCGTACGTCGACGCGGCGGAGGCGGCCGCCCTGGGAGCGCGCGGCGTGGGCCTGCGGGAGCTGTTCGCCCGGAGCGACGTGGTGAGCGTGCACACCCCGCTGCTGCCCGGGACGCGCGGGCTCGTCGGCCGGGACCTCATCGCCGCCCTGCGTCAGGACGCGGTGCTCATCAACACCGCGCGCGGCGCCGTCGTCGACCAGGAGGCGCTCACCGAGGCCGTGACGGCGGGGCGGATCCGGGCCGTGCTCGACGTCACCGACCCCGAAGTGCTGCCGCCCGGGCACCCGCTGTGGGACTGCGAGAACGTGCTGCTCACCCCGCACCTCGCCGGGTCGCAGGGCAACGAGTGGCGGCGCCTGACCGACCTCGCCGTGAGCGAGGTGGCCCGCTGGGCGGCGGGGGACGGCTTCGCCCACGCGGTGTCCGCCCGGCAGGCCCGGCTCCTCGCCTGAGGCGCGGGGGCGCGTCAGGCTCCGGTCGTGGAGCCCGGCCGGACGATCATCAGGATGGTGACGGTCGCCCAGAGGACGTTGAAGACGCCGGTGACCATGGCGAGCCGGGCACCGGCCCGCGCGTCGAGCCGTACGGCGACGGCGCCCCCGGCCTCCTGTGCCGTGTCGCTCTCGGGCCCGGCCACCGCCGCCAGGGCCGTCTCCTGCCGGGGAAGGACGAGCAGCAGCAGGATCAGGGCGGCCAGGAAGGTCAGGCCGATCGACGTGATCAGCCACGGGCTGCCCAGGACGTCCATGCTGCTCGCGGTGGCGAAGCCGAAGGCCACCACGGCGATGCCGAGGCCGCCGTAGACGCGGCTGATGCGGTGCAGCGTCCGGAGCGTGGTGACGGGCCGGGGGTCGTCGGGCGCGGCCTGGGCCTCGCGCAGGACCTTGGGGAACATGCTGGCGGCGACGGTGACCGGGCCCACGGCGACGATCGCGGCGAGCACATGGAGGGTGAGGAAGAGTTTCGACATCAGGTGCTCTCGGGAGGCCTTGGCGAAGGCGGCGGGAAGGCGGCGGGAAGGGGGGTCTGGCTGCTCAGATCGCGACGGGCTCGCCGCCGGTGTCGCTCCAGACGACACCGCGGCGCTCGTACGCGAAGAGCTCTTCGACGGCGTGGGCGACGCGCGGCCCGAAGCCGCGCTCCAGCAGGTACAGGCCGAGGTCGAGGCCCGAGGTGACGCCTCCGCCCGTGACCAGGTCACCGTCGTCCACGACGCGGGCCGCCACGGTCCGCACGCCGAGCCCGGCCATGCCGTCCAGGGCGGCGTGGTGTCCGGTGGCGGGGCGGCCCTGGATGAGCCCGGCCATGGCCAGGAGCAAGGAGCCGCCGCACACGCTGGCCACGGTCACTCCGGGGCGCGCCAGGGCCTCGCCGAGGAGCCGGGGCAGTTCGGTGCGCAGCGTGCGCCCGAGCCGTGCGGGGATGCTGTCGTCGTCGGGGCCGCGCTGCTCGGTCGCCCCGGCCGCGCCCGGGAGCAGCACCAGGTCCGCGCGGGCCGGATCGAGCTTCGCCGCGGCCGTCAGGCTGATCCCCTCCAGGCCGCTGGGGACCTCGCGGGGCCCTTCCGCCGAGACCAGTTCCACGGTGAGCGCGCCGCCGGTGGCGTGGCCGCCCGCGTACAGGACCTCCAGGGGGCCCAGGACGTCCAGCGGGTCGAAGCCGTCGAAGAGTACTGCCTGCACGCGCATTTCGGGGTTCCGTTCCGTGGTGAGGGGCTCGGGCACCGCCGAGGCTAGCCAGGGCGCGCCGGGCCCCGACAGTGGCTGGAATGACAGCTTTCAACGGAATATCGCCAAGGGCCGACCGGGGCGGAGCAGCGAGGTCGTGGTCCGGTGTGCGGCTGCGGGCGCTCGGCGTCCGGGCTTGGCGCGATGCCGGTGGTGTCGTACGTTGCCGCCATGCATACGGTCGCGGTCCTCGCCCTGGACGACGTCATCCCCTCCGACCTGGCGATGCCCATCGACGCCTTCGCCCGCACCCGGCTGCCCGGCGAGCGGTCGGGCTACCGGGTGCGGGTGTGCGCGGCCGAGGAGGAGGTCGACGCGGGCGGCGCCTTCGCGCTGCGCGCCCCCTACGACCTGGGCGCGTTCGCCGACGCCGACACGGTGATCGTGCCGGGTGTGCACGACCCCTCGGCGCCGGTGCGCGAGGACGTCCTCGACGCGCTGCGCGAAGCGGCCGAGGCGGGCACGCGGATCGCCTCGGTCTGCGTCGGCACGTTCGTGCTCGCGCAGGCCGGGCTGCTCAAGGGGCTGCGGGCCACGACGCACTGGTACGCGGCGGACCAACTCGCCGCGGCCTACCCGGACATCGACGTCGACCCGGACGTCCTGTACGTGGACAACGGCCAGATCCTCACCTCCGCGGGCGCGGCCGCCGGGATGGACCTGTGCCTGCACATGATCCGCCGCGACTACGGCTCCGCGGTCGCCGCCGACGCCGCGCGCGCGTCCGTGATGCCGCTGGAACGCGAGGGCGGCCAGGCCCAGTTCATCGTCAACCAGCCCCCGGCGAACCCCTGCGGCCAGGCCCTCGAACCGCTGCTCGCCTGGCTCGACGAGAACGCGGCGCGCGAACTGACCCTCGACGACATCGCCGCGCACGCGGGCCTGAGCAGCCGCACCCTGCTGCGCCGCTTCCGCGAGCAGACTGGCACGACGCCGCTGCAGTGGCTGCACCGGGCGCGGGTGCGCCGGGCCCAGCACCTCCTGGAGACCACCGCCCACCCGGTGGAGCGCATCGCCGCGCAGGTCGGCTTCGGCTCGCCGACGGCGTTCCGGGACCGCTTCAAGCGGGTCGCGGGGGTCAGCCCCCAGGCCTACCGGCGGGCGTTCGGGGCGCGGGTCTGACGCTGCGCCGTCGGGACCGCGCCGAACTCCTCGGGGGGCCGGGGGTCACCCCTTGCTCGCCACCACAAGGCGCCAGTTTGGGCTGCCGTCGTCCCTGCGCCCGAAGCCCTCCAGCGGAAGCAGCCGGACCGCGAACCCGGCACGCTCCAGGTCGGCCCGCACCCCGGCCAGCGGAAACGTGCGGTAGTACATGACGAAGGAGGGCCGCCACAGCGCGTTGCGCACCCGCATCGCCGAGTCGAAGCCGAGCATGGCCCAGTACCATGGTGACGTGAGTGGCTGCGGTGCGCCGAGGGGAAAGGCGAACAGGCCGCCGGGGCGCAGCGCCCGGTGCACCTGGGCGAAGAGCCCGGGCCGCTCGGACGGCACGAAGTGGCCGAAGGCCCCGAAACTGACCGCCACGTCGAAGGCGTCGGCGAACGGCAGCGCGCGGGCGTCGGCCCGCACCCAGTCCACCGCCGGGCCCGGCTCCGGCGCGATGACGGCCGTCCGCGCCTCGGTCAGCATCCCGGCGCTGAAGTCGACGCCGGTGACTGACTCCCGGCACAGCGGCAGCAGGGCCTCCACGCCCGCCCCGGTGCCGCAGCACACGTCGAGACCCGTTGTGAACGGGCCAAGTGGACGCAAGGCCTCGGCGGTCGCGTCCAGGATGCGGTCGGGCGTGCGGAACGGCGTGCGGTCGAACTTGGGAGCCAGCAGGTCGTAGCCGTGCTCGGTGGAGGACAGCGCCTGCACGGCCAGTTCGCGGAACGAGGGTCCCTGGGAGGTGAACACCGGCACAGCCTAATGAGTCGACCTGGCCGGGAACCGCCGCGCGGTCTACCGGGCCCGGAATCGCGTCGGGTAGAGCTTCGACTGCCGCACACCCGAACTCACGTCCCGGAGGTATCCCCATGTGCGCACGCAGGACGCCCGACGGCAACGGCCCGGCGATGACCGAGATGGCGGGCAAGACCCGGTTCGACGACATCTACGACCGCCCCGACCCGAGGGCGTATTTCCGCCGCCTCGCCCCCTTCGCCTACGAGATCCCGCAGCACGCCCAGGGCGTCTTCCGCCGGACGCTCGCCGAGCGGGAGCTCGGCGGCCCGCCCGGCGCCGACGGCGAGCCCGTCACGGTCCTCGACCTGTGCTGCTCGTACGGCATCAACGCGGCGCTGCTCAACCACGACCTGACGCTCGCCGACCTGTACGCGCACTACACCGACGAGGCGGCGGACCGGCTCACGCCGGGCGAACTCCTCGACCGCGACAAGGAGTTCTACGCCGCGCGGCGCCGCCCGGACGCGGTGCGGATCATCGGCGTCGACACGGCGGCCCAGGCCACGGCCTACGCCCTGGCCGTCGGTCTGCTCGACGAGGCGTACGCGGAGAACCTGGAGCGGGTGCCGCCCAGTCACGGCCTCGCCCGCGCCATGGGCCGCGTCGGTCTGATCACCGTCACCGGCGGCATCGGCTACGTCTCGCACCGCACCTTCGACGCCCTCCTGGAACACGTCCGGATCCCCCTGTGGGTCAGCGCGTTCGTGCTGCGCACGGTCCCCTACGACCGCATCGCCGAGAGCCTCGCCGCGCACGGCCTCGCCACCACGACGGACCCGCACCACCTCTATCCGCAGCGCCTGTTCACCGACCCCGCCGAGCAGCGCGACGCCGTCGACCGCGTCGCCGCCGCGGGCGCCGACCCCACGGGCTTCGAAGCGGCGGGCCGCTACTACACCCGCCTGTACGAGTCCCGGCCCGCGGCGGCCTAGGACCCTTCGCCCGGCACCGCGAGCAGCCCCTGGCCTCAGCCCCATATCCGGGCGTATCGTGACATCACGGACGACTCGGAGTGACAGGGGGTCGTCATGCTGGAGGAACTCCTCGCGGCGGGCGTGGCCACGGTGTCCGCGTCCCTGCTGTACGCGGCGTCGGCGGCGCGCGTCGTCAAGCAGTACGAGCGCGGTGTCGTGTTCCGCCTGGGACGGCTGCACGGCGAGCCGCGGCCGCCGGGCTTCACGATGGTCATGCCGGTCGTGGACCGGATGCGCAAGGTCAACATGCAGATCGTGACGATGCCGGTGCCCGCGCAGGAGGGCATCACCCGGGACAACGTCACGGTGCGCGTCGACGCCGTCGTCTACTTCAAGGTCGTGGACGCGGCCAACGCGATCGTCCAGGTCGAGGACTACCGGTTCGCGGTCTCGCAGATGGCGCAGACCTCGCTGCGCTCCATCATCGGCAAGAGCGACCTGGACGACCTGCTCTCCAACCGCGAGAAGCTCAACCAGGGCCTGGAGCTGATGATCGACAGCCCCGCCATCGGCTGGGGCGTCCAGATCGACCGCGTCGAGATCAAGGACGTCTCCCTGCCCGAGACCATGAAGCGCTCCATGGCCCGCCAGGCCGAGGCCGACCGCGAACGCCGCGCCCGCGTCATCAACGCCGACGCCGAACTCCAGGCCTCCAAGAAGCTCGCCGAAGCCGCCAAACAGATGTCCGAACAGCCCGCCGCCCTCCAACTCCGCCTGCTCCAGACCGTCGTGGCCGTCGCAGCCGAGAAGAACTCCACCCTCGTGCTGCCCTTCCCCGTCGAGCTGCTCCGGTTCCTGGAGCGGGCGGCGCCGCAGCAGGCCCCGGCACCACGGAGTCGAGAAGTCGAGAACGGAGGCGTCGCGGGGTCTTGAGGGGCCTGCCGCCGCATGCTAGAAAGCGCTTGCCAGTCCAGGCCGCGCCGCACGCAGTTGCCCTCTCGCTCCCCCGCCCCCTTCCGGGAGTCCCGCATGCCCTCATGGCCCCGCCGCGCCTTCCTGCTGACCACCGGCACCGCCCTCGTGCTCGGCGCGCCCGGCGGGCCCACCGCCCGGGCCGCGGCCCCGGACGCGTACGCCGAGCTGCGCGCCGCCTGGCGGGCGCTCGTCCTCGGCGAGGGGTTCAAGCCCACCGACGAGCCCTTCAAGAGCCGGCTCGCCGGACTCGGTGCCGCGGCCCGGCGGTGGCGGGCCGCGATGGCCCCGGCGAGCGGCTCCCTCTGGTCCGACCTGCCGTACGCCGACCCCGAACCGGACACCGACCAGGAGTCGTTCGCCTACTCCGCGAACGTCGTGGCCAGTTACACCCGCCTCGCCACGCTGGCGCAGGCCTCCTGCCAGCCGGGCACCGGCCTCACCGGGGACGCCGGGCTCCGGGCCGACGTCCTCAAGGGGCTCGACCATCTGTACGCGCAGGTCTACAACGAGCGCCGGACGCGCTTCGGCAACTGGTGGAGCTGGCAGATCGGCGCCCCGCAGGCGCTGCTGGACAGCTGCGTGCTGCTGTACGACGCGCTGTCGGCGGAGCAGGTGGCGCGGTTCTGCGCGGCCGTCGACCACTTCGTGCCCGACTCGGCGGTCGCGCACTACACCGGTACCAGCACCGGCGCCAACCGCGTGGACCTGTGCCGGGTGCTCGCGCTGCGCGGGGTCGTGGGCGCAGAGCCGGCGAAGCTCGCCCTTGCCCGGGACGCCCTGTCGCCGGTCTTCCCGTATGTGACGAGCGGCGACGGCCTGTACCGCGACGGCTCGTTCATCCAGCACACCGCCGTGCCCTACACCGGCTCCTACGGGTCGGTGCTGCTCGGCGGGCTCGGCCTGCTCTTCGCCCTGCTCGACGGCTCGCCCTGGGCGGTGACGGACCCCGGCCGGCAGATCGTGTTCGACGCCGTCGAGCACGCGTGGGCGCCGTTCCTCCACAACGGCCTGGTGATGGACTGCGTCGCGGGCCGCGCGCTCAGCCGGGGCGTTTCCGCGTCCGACGCGCGGGGGGTGCAGGCCGACGACCATCTGCGCGGCCATCCGATCCTGGCGTCGGTGCTGCTGCTCGGCCAGGGCGCGTCCGCCGCCGAACGGGCGCGCTGGCGCGGCCTGGTGAAGGGCTGGATGCGCCGCGACTACTACAGCCCGCCGCTCGCCGACCCGCTCCTCGGCCTCGCCGCCCTGGCCCGCCTCAAGGACGTCGAGGACGACGCCGCGGTCGTGCCGGTGCCCGAGCCGACCGGCCACCGGCTCTTCCCCGACATGGCACGGGCCACGCACCGGCGCCCGGGCTGGGCCGCGTCGATCAGCATGGCCGACTCCCGCATCACGTACTACGAGACCGGCAACGGCGAGAACCTGCGTGGCTGGCACACCGGCTCGGGGCTGCTCGCCTGGTGGGGCGACACCTACGCGAACGGCCAGTACAGCGACGCCTACTGGCCCACCGTCGACCCCTGCCGGCTGCCCGGCACCACCGCGTCGCGCAAGGTCCTCGCGGACGGGGCGGGCGGGGACTGGGGCGCGGTGCGGCCCGCCGTGCGCTGGGTGGGCGGCGCGACGGACGGGCGGCGGGCCGCCGTGGGGCAGCATCTGAAGGGGCTGTGGAGCACCCTGTCGGCGCGGAAGTCGTGGTTCTGCCTGGACGACACGATCGTGTGCCTGGGCGCGGGCATCGGCTGCGCGGACGGCACGGCGGTGGAGTCGACGGTCGAGAACCGCAATCTGGGGACGGCGGGCCGCGCCCCCTTCCAGGCCGACGGCGTCACCAAGCCCGTCGCCACGCCGTGGTCGCAGACGCTGACCGGCGCCCGGTGGGCGCACATCGGCGGGCACGGCGGCTACGTCTTCCCCGGCGGCGCCACCGTGAATGCGCTGCGCGAACAGCGCACCGGCAAGTGGAGCGACATCAACCGGGGCGGGTCCGCGGCGCCCCTCACCCGCACCTACCTCACGCTGTACGTCGACCACGGCATCGACCCCACGGACGGGACGTACGCGTATCTGCTGCTGCCCGGCGCGAGCGCGGCGCGCACCGCCGAGCGGGCCGCGGCCACGGGCTGGCTGCGGATCCTCGCCAACTCGGGGGCGGCGCAGGGCGTCGGCGTGCCCTCGCTCGGCTGCACGGCCGTGAACTTCTGGACGGGCGGCGCGGCCGGGCCGCTCGACGCGAGTGCCGCGTGCTCCGTCCTGGTCACCGAGCGGTCCGACGGCACGGCGACGGTGTGCGTCAGCGACCCGACCCGGGCCGCTGGCGGCGGCCTCACAGTGACCTGGCACCGGCCGGTCGCCGAGGTCACGGGCAGGCCCGCCACCGTGACATCGGCCGCGACCGGCGACCGGCTGCGGCTCGCCTTCGGCGACCTCGCGGACGCGCGGGGCGCCACGCAGAAGGTCACGGTGCGCCTCGGCTGACCGGCCGCCGCGCTACGAGGTGGCCGCCGCCGGGAGGTCCGACCGGCTCGGCGAGCGCCCGGGGGCAAGGCACAGGACCAGGACCATGGTGAGCCCGCCGCCCGGGGTGTCCTCGGCGGTGAGGGTGCCGCCGAGGGCCTCGGTGAAGCCGCGCGCGACGGCGAGGCCGAGGCCCACTCCGGCGCCGCGCGGGGCGTCGCCGTAGCGCTGGAACGGCTCGAAGATGCGCTCCTTGGCGTCGTCGGGGACGCCGGGGCCACGGTCCACGACGCGCAGCTGTACCTGGTCGGCCGTGGTGCTGGCGGCGACGAGGACGCGCTCGCCCTCGGGGCTGTACTTCAGGGCGTTCTCGATGACGTTGGCGACGGCGCGCTCCAGGAGGCCCTTGTCCGCGGCCACCATCGGCAGGTCCTCGGGGATGTCGAGGACGACGTTCTCGGCGGGCGCGGCCATGCCCTCCAGGGCGAGCGGGACCACCTCGTCGAGGTCGATCTCGCGGACCATCGGCTGGACGGTGTCGGTCTGGAGCCGGGACATGTCCAGGAGGTTGCCGACGAGGTGGTCGAGCCGGTCGGCGCCCGCCTCGATCGCCTCCAGGAGTTCGGCCCGGTCTTCCTCGGACCACTCGATGTCGTCGGAGCGCAGGCTGGACACCGACGCCTTGATCCCGGCGAGCGGGGTGCGCAGGTCGTGGCTGACGGCGGCGAGCAGCGCGGTGCGGATGCGGTTGCCCTCGGCGAGGGTGCGGGCCTGGTCCGCCTCGGACTGCAGGCGCTGGCGGTCCAGGACGACGGCGGCCTGCGCGGCGAACGCGGCGAGCACGCGGCGGTCCTCGGCGGGCAGCACGCGGCCGGTGAGCGCGAGCGACATGGTGTCGCCCACCGGCATGTCCACGTCGGCGTCCTCGGGGCGGCGGGCGCAGGGACGGGTGCCGACGCTGCCCGCGCAGGTCCAGGGCGCCGTGTCGCCCGCGCGCTCCAGGAGGGCCACGGCCTCCATGGCGAAGGTCTCCCGGACGGTCTCCAGGAGCGATTCCAGGCTGTTCTCGCCGCGCAGCACGCTGCCCGCGAGGTGGGAGAGGATCTCCGACTCGGCGCGCAGGCGTGCGGCCTGGTGGGTGCGCCGGGCGGCCAGGTCGACCACGGACGCCACGGACACCGCGACCCCTATGAAGATCACAAGGGCGACGATGTTCCGGGGGTTGGAGATCAGTACGTGGTGGACGGGTGGCGTGAAGTAGTAGTTGAGCAGGAGCGAGCCGAACGCCGCGGAGGCGAGGGCCGGGAGCATGCCGCCGAGCAGGGCCGCCGCGACCGTGAGGGTCAGGAACAGCAGCATGTCGTTGGCGAGGCCGAGGCCCGGCGCGACGCCGCGAAGGAGCACGGCGAGCAGCACGGGGCCGACCATGCCGATGAGCCAGCCCCAGATGAGGCGGTTGCGGCTGAGCCGGGCGGTGCGCGGGGTCCGGGACAGGCCGGTGCCGGTGCCGACCTCGTCATGGGTGACGAGGTGGACGTCGAGGTCCGGCCCGGACTCCCGGGCCACCATCGCGCTGACGCCGGGCCCGAAGGCGTACTGCCAGGCCTTGCGGCGCGAGACGCCGAGGACGATCTGGGTGGCGTTGACGCCGCGGGCGAACTCCAGGATGCCCGCGGTGATGTCCTCGCCTATGACCTGGTGGAAGGAGCCGCCGAGGTCCTCGACCAGGGTGCGCTGGACGGCCAGCTCCTTGGGCGAGGCCGCGGTCAGGCCGTCGCTGCGGGCGATGTAGACGGCGAGGACCTCGCCGCCCGCGCCCTTCTCGGCGAGCCGGGCGGCACGCCGCAGCAGGGTGCGGCCTTCGGGTCCGCCGGTGAGTCCGACCACGATGCGCTCGCGGGCCTGCCAGGTCGAGCGGATGTTGTGCTCGCCCCGGTACTGCTGCAGGTACTCATCGACCCGGTCGGCCACCCACAGCAGCGCCAGCTCCCGCAGCGCCGTCAGATTGCCCGGCCGGAAGTAGTTCGACAGGGCCGCGTCGACCTTGTCGGCCTTGTAGATGTTGCCGTGCGCCATCCGGCGCCGCAGCGCCTGTGGCGACATGTCGACCAGCTCGATCTGGTCCGCGCGCCGCACCACCTCGTCCGGCACCGTCTCCCGCTGCCGCACCCCGGTGATCGACTCCACCACGTCACCCAGCGACTCCAGATGCTGGATGTTGACCGTCGATATGACGTCGATGCCCGCCGCGAGGAGCTCCTCGACGTCCTGCCAGCGCTTGGTGTTGCGCGAACCCGGCACGTTGGTGTGCGGGAGTTCGTCGACGAGCGCCACCGCCGGGGCCCGCTCCAGGACGGCGTCCACGTCCATCTCGGTGAACGTCGCGCCCCGGTACTCCAGCTCCTTGCGCTCGATCTGCTCCAGACCGTGCAGCATCACTTCCGTACGCGGCCTGTCGTGGTGCTCGACGAACGCCACGACGCAGTCCGTGCCGCGCTCGATACGACGGTGTGCCTCGGACAGCATCGCGTACGTCTTGCCGACGCCCGGTGCCGCCCCCAGATAGATCCGAAGCTTGCCGCGTGCCATGTATCTCGTCTCTGCGCTCGGGTGCGATGGATGCGCCCATCACTCAAAGGCGCTCAGAATGCCAGACGCTCGCCCCGCGCGCACCGTTGACCTCGGCGAAGTGCGCGGCGAAGGGCAGCGAGAGGACCATGGTGAGGCCGCCGCCGGGGGTGTCCTCCGGCGTGAGGGTGCCGTCCATCGCCTCGGCGAGGCCCCGCGACAGGGCGAGGCCGAGGCCGAGCCCCGTGGTGTTGTCGGTGTCGCCGAGGCGCTGGAACGGCTCGAAGACGCGGTCGCGGTCGGCGGCCGGGAGGCCGGGGCCCCGGTCGACGACGCGCACCTCGACGCGGCCCGCCAGGGCGCTCGCGGTGACCAGGACCCGGCCGCCGGGCGGGGTGTGCCGCGCGGCGTTGTTGACGAGGTTGGCGAGCACGCGCTCCAGGAGCGGCGGGTCGGCGAGGACCGCCGGGATCTCCTCCAGGCCGCCGGTGTCCACGGGGCAGGCGGGCGGCAGCGAGTCGAGGGCGGGGCCGAGGACCTCTTCGAGTGCGGTGGCACGCAGCTGAAGCGTGAGCGCGCCCGCCTGGAGACGGCTCATGTCGAGCAGGTTGTCGACGAGTCGGCCAAGACGGGTCAGGGACTCCTCCGCGGTGGCGAGCAGCTCCTGCCGGTCCTGCTCGCAGAAGTCCAGGTCGGGGCTGCGCAGCGAGCCGATCGCGGCGAGGGCCGCGGCCAGCGGGGTGCGCAGGTCGTGGCCGACGGCCCGCAGCAGGGCCGTGCGCATCCGGTCGGCCGCCTTGACCGGCTCCACCTCGGCGGCGGCCTCGGCGAGCCGGGCCCGCTCCACGGCGGCGCCGACGTGCGCGGCGAACGCGGCGAGCACGCGCCGGTCGGCGGACGGCAGGGTGCGCCCGCGCAGCACCAGATAGGTGTCGTCGCCCGCGGGCACGGCGGTCACCAGGGGGTCGGTGGTGTCGGGCGGCTGCTCGACGAGTTCGGCGGCCGTCACGCCGAAGGCCTCGCGGGCCCGTTCGAGGAGCGCGGGGACGGGGCGGCCGCCGCGCACGATGGTGCCCGCGAGCGCGGACATCGTCTCGGCCTCGGCGGTGGCGCGCGCGGAGCGCCGGGACTGGCGCAGCGAGCGGTCGACGACGGCGGCGACGGTGGCCGCGACGATCACGAACACCGCGAGCGCCAGCATGCTGTTGGGGTCGCCGAGCGTGAAGTGCCCGACGGGCGGCATGAACCAGTAGTTGAGCAGCAGCGACGCGGTCACGGACGCGACCACCGCGGAGGCCACGCCGCCGATGCAGGCCACGCCCACCACGGCGAGCAGGAAGAGCAGCGCCTCACTGGTGAGGTTCAGGTGCCCGCGGGCGACGTCCAGGTCGAGCAGGAAGGTGAGGGCGAGGGGCAGGAGCAGCCCCGCCACGGGACCCGCGACGCGGCGGGGGCCCGAGAGGGTGCGTCTGCGGGAGGGCAGGAGCGTGCCGTGTCCGGCGCGTTCGTGCGTGACGGTGTGGACGTCGATGGCCCCGGAGGCCGCCACGACGGTCTCGCCGGTGCCGCGCCCGGTGAGGAACCGCTCGAAGCGGCCGCGGCGGCTGGAGCCGAGGACGAGCTGGGTGGCGTTCTCGGCGCGCGCGAACTCCACGAGGGCGCTCGCCACGTCGTCGCCGACCACGGAGTGGTAGCTGCCGCCGAGGTCCTCCACCAGGCGCCGCTGCCGGGTCAGGGCGGCGTGCGAGGTCCCGGCGGCGAGGCCGTCGCTGCGCGTGATGTGCACGGCGAGCAGTTCGCCGCCCACCGAGCGGTCGGCGATGCGGGCGGCGCGGCGGACCAGGGTGTCGCCCTCGGGCCCGCCGGTGAGGCCGACGACGACGCGCTCGCGGGTCTCCCACACGCCGCCGATGCCGTGCTCGGAGCGGTAGGCCTGGAGGGCCTCGTCGACGCGGTCGGCCAGCCACAGCAGGGCTAGCTGGCGCAGGGCCGTGAGGTTGCCGGGGCGGAAGTAGTTCGCGAGGGCCGCGTCGACGTGCTCGGGGGCGTGGATGTTGCCGTGCGCCATGCGGCGGCGCAGCGACTCGGGGGCGATGTCGACCAGTTCGATCTGGTGGGCGCGGCGCACCACCTCGTCGGGGACGGTCTCGGCCTGCGGCACCTTGGTGATCTCCTCGACGACGTCGTTGAGGGACTCCATGTGCTGGATGTTGACCGTGGTCACGACGTCGATCCCGGCGGTGAGCAGCCGGTCGACGTCCTGCCAGCGCTTGGGGTTGCGGCCCTCGCCCGGCACGTTGGTGTGGGCGAGGTCGTCGACGAGCACGACCCGGGGGCGGCGGGCGAGCAGCGCGTCCAGGTCCAGCTCGGTGAACTCCTCGCCCCGGTAGGAGCAGCGGGCGCGGTCGACGGCTCGCACGCCGCCGGCCCGCGCCTGCGCCAGGGCGGCTTCGGTGTGCGGCCGCCCGTGGCACTCCACGAGGCCGACGACGACGTCCGCGCCGCGTGCGGCCCTGCGGCGGCCTTCGTCGAGCATGCGGCAGGTCTTGCCGACCCCCGGTGCCGCGCCGAGGTAGATCTTCAGCTGTCCGGGTCGTACGTCCGTCATCGCGCCGGTGTCAGAACCTCTCGGGGTAGAGCCGCGCGAGGACGAGGTACCCGACGAGGGCGGCGGCGATCAGAAGTCCCACCACATTCTCGGCGCTCATGTCCCTCAACTCCCTGGCGTCCTGGGTGACTTCTCCCACCGAAGCGGGTGCCGGGCGCCGTGGACACGGCCCTTGACGCATCCTTGGCAGCGCTCACCAGGACGTTGACACGGCCTTGACGTGCGATCCCGCGGCTGCGGCACCGCACGTCCGGCGCACCGGCCGGGCCTAGCGCAGGGACTCGATCGCGCGGGCCATGCTCTCGCTGCCGTGGCCCTCGGCCAGCTGCCGCTGGAAGAGCTCGTGCAGCGGCTGGAGCAGGTCGACGCCGACGCCCTGGTCCCTGGTCGCGGTGAGGATGTTGGCGAGCCCGACGGCGTTGATGTCGATGTTCGACGTCTGGGTGCGGTAGTCGCGCGCGTCGATCTCGGCGGCGAAGGCGGGCAGCGCGCCGAGGGCCTCCTTCAGCCAGCGGACCAGGAGTTCGGTGACCGGCGCCGCCTCGATCCCGGCCGAGCGGCCGACGGCGACGGTCTGGAAGAAGCCGGCGAACATCCCGTACATGCCGCTGAGCAGGGCCACGTCGTGCACCGGCGCGAGCCCGGCGTCGGCGCCGACGAACACCGGCGAGCCGAGCGGCTCGAGGAGCGCCCGGTACGCGGCGAAGGCGTCGGCGTCGCCGCTGTACAGGACGAAGGCCTCCGGCGTTCCGATGGTCTGCGGGATCGCGTACACCGCGCCGTCGACGTAGGCAGCGCCCCGCCCGGTGACCCAGGTGCCCAGCTCGCGGGCGGGGTCCGGGGTGCCCGATGTCAGGTTGACGACGACGCGGCCCGCCAGGGCGTCGCCGACGGGGGTGAGCAGGTCACGGACCGTCGTGTAGTCGAGGACGCAGACGACGACCAGTTCGCCGGCCTCGACGGCGGCGGTCGGCGTGGGCGCGAGGGCGGCGCCCAGCGCGACCAGTTCGTCCGCCTTGCGCTGCGAGCGGTTCCAGACGGTGACCTTGTGGCCCTGGTCGAGGAAGGCGCGGGCGAGGGCCTGCCCGAGGTTGCCGAGGCCGATGACGGTGACCGTGGTGGGCGCGGGGGCGGCCGCGGGGGTGGCGGGAGTTGCGCTGCTCATGGTGTCGCTCCGTGGTGAGGGGCCGGGCTCTTGGCCGCCGCGGCCTGTGGTCATCACCCTGCTGGCGGGCGCTTTCGGTCGGCTGTCGGTTCGCTGCCGCCGTGCTGCCGCCGCACTGCCGTCGTGCTGTCACGGGGGTGATCGCGCCGCTCACCTGGCGGGATATCGTCGTCGGCATGCGATTCGGGGTGCTCGGTCCGCTGATGGTGCGGACGACGGACGGCGCGGCCGTCACCGTGCCGGGCGCCAAGGTCCGTGCGCTGCTCGCCCAGTTGCTGGTGCACCCCGGGCGGCCGGTCTCCGCCGAGCGGCTGATCGACGGGCTGTGGGGCGGGGCGCTGCCGGACCACCCGGCCAACGCCCTCCAGGGCAAGGTGTCCCAGCTGCGCCGAGCCCTGGAGAAGGCCGAGCCGGGCGGCCGTGACCTGGTCGCGTCGGGGCCCGCCGGGTACGCGCTGCGCGTCGCGCCGGACGACGTGGACGCGACCCGCTTCACGGCCCTCGTCGAGCGGGCGCGCGGCGCCGACGGGCCGCGCGAGCGGGTGCGGCTCCTCACGGACGCCCTGGACCTGTGGCGCGGCGACGCGTTCGCGGACTTCGCCGGGGAGGCGTTCGCGCGGGGCGCGGTCGACCGGCTCGACGAGGCCCGGCTCACCGCACGGGAGGAGCAGGCCGAGGCGCGCCTCGACCTCGGCGAGCACGGGCCGCTGGCCGCGGACCTCGCCGGTCTGGTCGTCCGCCATCCCGCGCGGGAGCGGCTGCGGGCGGCGCAGCTGCGGGCGCTGTACCGGTCGGGCCGCCAGACGGAGGCCCTCGCCGCGTACGAGGACCTGCGGCGCCGCCTCGCCGATGACCTCGGGCTCGTGCCGGGCCCGGACCTGGCCGCGCTGCACGGGGCGATCCTGCGCCAGGACCCGGCGCTCGACGGGCCGCCCCCGGCGCCCCGAGGGGCGTCTCCCGCGCCCGCCGACCGGGACCCGCTCCCCCGCCCGCCGACCGGGGCCTCCGGCGCCCGCACCAACCTGCCCGCCCCGGTCTCCGGCCTCGTCGGCCGGGACGACGCCGTGCCCGGTGTGCGTCGACTCCTCGGCGCCACCCGGCTGGTGACGCTCACCGGGCCGGGCGGCGTGGGCAAGACGCGGCTCGCGGTGGCGGCGGCGCGCGGGCTCGTGCCCGACTTCCCCGACGGGGTGTGGCTCGTCGAGCTGGCGGGGATCGACGCGGGCGGCGACCGGGCGGCGGAAGCCGTCGCGGAGGCCGTGACGCGGGCCCTCGGCCTCCACGAGGAACCCGGCGCGGGCCCGCCCCGGGATGCCGTGGCCCGGCTGACGGACGCGCTGCGCGCCCGGCGCCTGCTCCTCGTGCTCGACAACTGCGAGCACGTGGTGGACGCCGTGGCCGCGGTCGCCGCCGGCCTGCTGCGCGACGCGGCGGACCTCACCGTCCTCGCCACCAGCCAGGAGCCGCTCGACGTGAGCGGCGAGCGGGTGTTCCCCGTGCCGCCGCTCGAACTGGGCGGCGCCATGGAGCTGTTCGTCCGGCGGGCCGGGCTCGGCCCCGGCGCGGCGGCCCTCGGCGCGGACGACACGGAGGCCGTCGCGGAGCTGTGCGTACGGCTCGACGGGCTGCCGCTGGCCCTCGAACTCGCCGCCGCCCGGGTCCGCACGCTTGGCGTGCACGGCCTGCTGGCCCGTATCGACGACCGGTTCGCGCTGCTCGGCCGCGGCTTCCGCGGCGCCCCGGCCCGGCAGCGCACCCTCCGCGCGGTGATCGACTGGAGCTGGTCGCTGCTCAGCGAGCCCGAGCGCACGGTGCTTCGCCGGCTCGCCGTGCACGACGGCTGCGGCCTCGCCGGGGCGGAGGCGGTCGGCGCGGGCGGCGGGGTGCGCGCCCCGGACGTCCTCGACCTGCTCGCACGGCTCGTGGACCGCTCCCTTGTGGTGGCGTCCGACCGGCCGGACGGGCCGCGCTACTGCGTCCTCGAATCCGTACGGGCGTACGGCGCCGAGCGGCTGCGCGACGCGGGCGAGTTCGAGGAGGTGCGCGAGCGGCACAGCGTCCACTACGCCGCCCTCGCCGAGCGCGGCGGCGCGGCGCTGCGCGGCCCGGAGCAGCGGCGGTGGCTGGAACGGCTCGACGAGGAGAGCGGCAATCTGCGCCGCGCCCTGGACACGGCGGTCGCGCGCGGGGCCGTGGAGCGGGCGCTGCGGATGGTGAACTCCCTCGCCTGGTACTGGGTGCTGCGGGGCCGCGCGGCCGAGGCGCGCCGCTCCCTCGACGCGGCCCTGGCGCTCGCGCCCGTGGCCGCCGGGCTCGCGCCGGGGACGGCCGCGGCTCGGGCGCTCGCCCTCGCCTGGCGCACCGGCATCGCCCTGCGCGAGGGCGACGAGGGGTTCGCCGACGCCTGCGCCGGGACCGCCTCGGCGCCCGGGGCGCACCGGGACGTCGACCCGCCGCTCGCCGCCGCCCTGGCCGCGTACCAGCACGTCGACGACCCGTCGGGGCGCGCCACCGCGCTGTGGGTCCTCGGCGCGGCGCAGCTCGGCGCGGGCGCCGTGCGCACCGGGGAGCGCCTGGTGAACGAGGCGCTCGACGCCTTCGACGCGCTCGGCGACCGCTGGGGCACCGCCGCCGCGCTCAGCGTGCGGGCCCGGCACGCGATGGCGCACGGCGACCTGGCCGCGGTGCGGCGCGACAGCGAGCGCAGCGCGCTTCTGTTCCGCGAACTCGGCGACGCCGTGGGGCAGTTGCAGACGGTGTTCCCGCTGGCCGCGCTCAGCGAGATCGCGGGTGACTACGCCGAGGCGGCGCGGCTGCACGACGAGGGTCTCGCCGTCGCGGAGCGGCTCGGCCTGTGGGCGGAGGCCTCCAAGCGCCTGTCCGGGCGTGGCCGGATCGCGCTGCTCACCGGTGATCTGGCGGGGGCCCGCGCCGCGCACGAGCGGGCCCTGGGCCTCGCGCGCGACCACGGCTTCCGCTCCGGCGAGATCGACGCCCTGATCGGCCTCGGGCTCGGCGCGCGCAGGGAGGGTGACCTGGACGGCGCCGAGCGGCACATGCGCGAGCTCCTCGCGTGGTTCCGCAGGGCCGACTACGGCCCGGGCGTGACGCTCGCGCTCGCCGAGCTCGGCTTCGCGGCGGAGCTGCGCGGCGACGCGGCGGCGGCCCGGGCCCTGCACGCGGACGGATTCGCGGCGGCACTGCCCCTGGGCGACCCGAGGGCGCTCGCCCTCGCCCTGGAGGGCCTCGCGGGCGCCGAGGCGGCCGCGGGGGCGCACGGCACGGCGGCGACGCTGCTCGGCGCGGCGGCGGCCGCCCGCGCGTCCGTGGGCACGCCGCTGCCGGACGCCGAGCGCGGGGACGTGGACCGCGCGGAGGCCGCGGCCCGCGCCCGCCTCGGCGCGGAGTCGTACACAACCGCTTTCAAGCAAGGGCAGCGCTTGAGCCCGGTGGAAGCGCGCGGCCTCGTGGCCCCCGCTTAGGCCTCTCACCTGGGCCGACACCTCTCATCACCCCTGCTTCAGCGTCCGCCTCAGGTGTCCCGGGAGCTCCATTGGCCCCGGCGATTACCGGCTCGCGCCCTCCCGGTCAAGCACCGGTTTCCGGTCGAAGCCCACGCCGCGGAAAACGACCAACCGCTCATTTTCCCAGGTCAGAGGGTTGTTTTGGGTTATACCACCAGTGTCAAAACGGCGCGCCGCACGGTCCGCGGACGCACTCCCGCATACGTTGAGCTGCCCGAACGACCATGCGTGCCTCGCTCAGCGGACGCACGCATCCGGAAATCGACCATCAGTTTGCTGCTTACTCAGCGCACTTGCCAGACTCCCCAACGCAATCGCCGCTACGGCACGCAACCCGTCCGTAACGCGCAGCAGTATCGGTACGCAACACCCATTCTCGTACCACTCACCCGCAGTTGAAGGAGCATCAAAGTGCGTCACCTCAAGACCGTGAGCGCGGCCGCGGCCGTGGCCGCCGGAGTCCTGACCGTCTCGGCGGTCGCGACGGGCGCGGCCCAGGCCGCCCCGCCGAAGCCGATGGGCCTGTACGCGCCCTCGGACCTCGTGCTCACCGTCGGCCAGGGCGAAGACGCCGCCTCGGCCACGGTGCAGCGCGCGGTCACCCTGACGTGCGCGCCCAAGGCCTCGGGCACCCACCCGGCACCGCGTGCCGCCTGCGCGGAGGCCGGCGCCGTGAACGCGCGGTTCGACGCGCTCGTGGACAAGGAGCCCAAGACCTTGTGCACCAAGGAGTGGAACCCGGTCGTCGTCTCCGTGAGCGGTGTCTGGCAGGGCAAGCACGTCGCCTGGACGACCACGTTCGGCAACCCCTGCACGAAGGACGCGGCGCTCGCCGAGGGGGCGCTCCTGAACTTCTGACGGCCCGCCCGTCCCCCTTGACCCCTCGGCCACCTTTCGTGGGGGGAGGCAGCCGAGGTACGCGGCCCCCGATGTCCCGAGCATCGGGGGCCGCACAATGCCGTCTTGCGGCGGCCGGCGGCGCCGGGGACGCGGGCGCACGGGAAGAGTTCGCGGGTCCGGCCGGTTGGCACCAACCGGACCGGCACGCGGCCGGCCCGTACGCCCTTGTCTGAGGAGCCCGCATGAGCACAGCGGACGACCGCACACTGGACGGCGAGTACGTCCCCAACGCCTGGGACTGGGTGGCGGAACACGTCGCCCGCTACGAGTCCAGCGGCGGCCTGGACGGCACCATGCTGCACGGCTTCCCCACCGTCGTCCTCACCACCAGGGGCGCCCGGTCCGGGAAGATCCGCAAGACCCCGGTGATCCGGGTGAGCGACGGCGAGCGCTACGCCGCCGTCGGCTCCGTCGGCGGCGCGCCCAAGCACCCCGCCTGGTACCACAACGTGCTCGCCCACCCCCGCGTACGACTCCAGGACGGCCCCGTGGTCAAGGAGTACGAGGCGCGCGTCGCCGAGGGCGAGGAGCGCGCCGCGTGGTGGGCGCGGGCGGTGGAGACCTTCCCCCAGTACGCCGAGTACCAGCGGCAGACCGAGCGGGTGCTGCCCGTGGTGGTCCTCGAGGTCGTGGCAGCGGACGCGTGACCCGCCCCGCCGCCCGCCCGGTCGTCCCCGAGCCGCTCGACACCGACCGGCTCGTCCTCGAACCCCTGCGCCTCGCGCACGCCGAGGAGATGGCCGCCGTCCTCGCCGACCCGGCCCTGCACGCGTTCATAGGGGGCGCCCCGGACGACCTCGACGCGCTGCGGGCCCGGTACGCGCGCATGCTCGCCGGGTCCCCCGAGCCCGGCGTCTCCTGGTGCAACTGGGTCGTCCGGGTCCGGGCCGACGACCGCCTCGCGGGCACCGTGCAGGCGACCGTCACGCCGGGACCCGGGCCCGGTGAGCTGACCGCCGATGTGGCGTGGGTGGTGGGCACGCCGTGGCAGGGCCGCGGCATCGCGGCGGAGGCGGCGCGGGCCCTCACCGGCTGGCTGCTCGGGCACCCGGAGGTGATGTCGGTGAGCGCGCACATCCACCCCGAGCACGCCGCGTCCGCCGGCGTGGCCCGCGCCGCCGGGCTCGCCCCCACCGCCGAACGACAGGCCGGCGAGGTCAAGTGGCGGCTCGTACGAGAACCTTGAGGGGTGAGGACGCCGACCCGCCCCCCGCCCATGGGCGGGGATGACGGATGATCGTGTCAGCCACACCACAGAGCTGCACACAGCACCGCAAACGCAGAGAGGAACCACCCCATGGATGACCGCTTCGACGTCGTCGTGCTCGGAGCAGGACCCGGCGGTTACGTGGCCGCCATCCGCGCCGCCCAGCTGGGCAAGCGGGTAGCGGTCGTGGAGGAGAAGTACTGGGGCGGCGTCTGCCTCAACGTCGGCTGCATCCCGACGAAGGCCCTCCTGCGCAACGCCGAACTGGCCCATCTGTTCACGCACGAGGCCAAGACGTACGGCATCAAGGTCGACGGCGAGGTGTCCTTCGACTACGGCGAGGCCTTCCGGCGCAGCCGCACGGTCGCGGACGGCCGCGTCAAGGGCGTCCACTTCCTGATGAAGAAGAACAAGATCACGGAGTTCGACGGCCGGGGCACCTTCCTGGACGCGAACACCCTCCAGGTGGCCAAGTCGGACGGCACGACCACCACGATCGGCTTCGACAACTGCGTCATCGCGACCGGCGCCACCCCGAAGCTGCTGCCCGGCACGCGCCGCAGCGACCGCGTGGTGACGTACGAGGAGCAGATCCTCGCCGACGAGCTGCCGCGCTCGATCGTGATCGCGGGCGCGGGCGCCATCGGCATCGAGTTCGCGTACGTCCTGCACAACTACGGCGTGAAGGTCACCATCGTCGAGTTCCTCGACCGCGTGGCCCCGCTAGAGGACGCGGACGTCTCCAAGGAGCTGGCCAAGCAGTACCGCAAGCTCGGCATCGACGTGCTGACGTCGACCCGGGTGGAGTCCATCGACGAGTCCGGCGAGCAGGTCCGCGTCACGGTCACGGGCAAGGACGGCAAGAGCCAGGTCCTGGAGGCCGACAAGGTGCTCCAGGCCATCGGCTTCGCGCCGAACGTCACCGGCTACGGCCTGGAGGCGACCGGCGTGGCGCTCACCGAGCGCGGCGCCATCGACGTCGACGGCCGCTGCCGTACGAACGTGCCGCACATCTACGCCATCGGCGACGTGACCGCCAAGCTGATGCTCGCGCACACCGCCGAGTCCATGGGCGTCGTGGCGGCCGAGACCATCGGGGACGCCGAGACGATGGAGCTCGACTACCCGATGATCCCGCGCGCCACCTACTCGCAGCCGCAGATCGCGAGCTTCGGCTGGACGGAGGCGCAGGCCAAGGAGAAGGGCTTCGACGTCAAGGTCGCCAAGTTCCCGTTCCAGGCGAACGGCAAGGCGCACGGCCTCGGTGACACCGTCGGCTTCGTCAAGATCATCAGTGATGCGAAGTACGGCGAGATCATCGGCGCCCACCTCATCGGCCCGGACGTCACCGAGCTGCTTCCCGAGCTGACCCTGGCCCAGCAGTGGGACCTCACGGTGCACGAGGTGGCCCGCAACGTGCACGCCCACCCGACCCTGGGCGAGGCCGTCAAGGAGGCCGTGCACGGCCTCGCCGGACACATGATCAACTTCTGATCCGGCGCCCGCGCCCTCCCCGTCCCCCGGGGCCGCAGCGGCGGCTCCGGGGGACCGCCCCGAGTGGCGGGCCCGCATGGTCGGACCGATCCTGGGCAGGATGTGATGTGCCTCGGGGGCGAGGAGAGGCAGTGGGTCATGTTCTCTGCGCTGGGCCGGTTCGTGGTCCGCCGCCCCTGGTGGGTCATCCTCGCCTGGGTCGTCGCGGCCGCCGCCGTGATCTCGCTGGCACCGAAGCTCACCTCCAGCACCGACGAGGCGAGCTTCCTGCCCGGGCACTACGAATCCATCCGCGCCTCCGACCTCCAGGAGCGGGACTTCCCGCAGCAGGAGAACATCGGCGCGATCATCGTCTTCCAGCGCTCCGACGGCCGTCAGCTGACCCCCGCCGACTCCGCCGGGGTCACCCGTGTCTCGAAGGACCTCCAGGCGAAGCAGGTCGAGGACGTCCAGGCCGTCACCCCCGGCGAGGTGTCGCCCAACAAGCGCGTGCAGACGGCCGTCGTGGCCATGCCGAAGATCACCAACCCCGAGGACACCAAGCAGCAGGACGCCGTCGAACAGCTCCGCAAGGACCTCAGGGCGGAGCTCAAGGGCACCGGCCTCAGCGCGGGCATCACCGGCTCGGCGGCGCAGGCGCTCGACGAGAGCGACGCGTCCGAGCGCGCGGGTCTGCTCGTCGGCGTCGGCACGATCGTCATCATCATCGTGCTGCTGCTCGTGATCTTCCGCAGCCCCATCATCGCGCTGCTTCCCGTCGTCCTGATCGGTCTGATCTCCCCGATGGCGACGGGCCTGATCGCCTGGGCCAACAAAGCCTTCGACATGAAGGCCGACTCCTCCATCCAGGAGCTGCTCACCGTCGTCCTGTTCGGCGTCGGCACGGACTACATCCTGTTCCTGCTCTTCCGCTACCGCGAAGCGCTGCGCGCGGGCGAGGACCCCAAGGGCGGCATGGTGCACGCCGTGGAGCGGGTCGGCGAGGCCATCACCTCGGCGGCGGGCGCCGTCATCGTCGCCTTCGCCGCGCTCACGCTCTCCTCGCTCGGCATGCTGCGCTCGATGGGGCCCGCGCTCGCGATCGCCGTGTTCCTGACCCTGCTCGCGGGGCTCACCCTGGTCCCGGCCGTGGTGTCGCTGCTCGGCACGAAGGTGTTCTGGCCCTCGAAGTCCTGGCAGCGGGAGCCGCAGGGCACGGGCTTCGCCAGGCTCGGCGCCTCCATCGCCCGCAGGCCCGCCGTGTGGGCGGTCGTATCGGCCCTGTTCATGGGCGTCCTGGCGCTCGGCGCGCTCGGCTACAAGGCGAACTTCGACCTCGCCGGGTCCTCGCTGCCCAAGGACAAGGAGTCCATCGTCTGGCAGGACAACTTGGAGAAGGGCTTCCCCGCGGGAACCACCGACCCGACGTTCGTGTATCTGACGTCCACCGGCGACCGGCCGCTGGCGGCGGGTCAACCAGCCGCGTTCCGCAAGCAGTTGGCGTCCGTCGACGGGGTGGGCTCGGTGGCCGCGCCGCGGGTCAGCAAGGACGGCACGACCGCGTCGTACTCGGTGGTGCTCGCCGATCCGCCCGCCTCCGAGAAGGCCCTGGCCACCATCAAGGACCAGCTGCGGCCCGCGGCCCACGACGACGCGCCGGACGGCACCGAGGCGCTGGTCGGCGGCACGACGGCGGTGTACGTCGACATCAACAAGGCCGTGGACCGCGACTATTCGGTCGTCTTCCCGGTCGCCGCGATCGCCATCATGGTGATCCTCGGCCTGCTGCTGCGCAGCCTGGTCGCGCCGTGGTACCTGATGCTGTCGGTGGCCCTCGGCTTCGGCGCGACGCTCGGCGCGACGTCGCTCATCTTCCAGCAGATCGGCAGCCAGCCCGGCCTGATGTTCATGCTGCCCGTGATCATGTACTTGTTCGTGGTCGCGCTCGGCACGGACTACAACATCCTGATGGTCTCGCGCCTTCGCGAGGAGGCCCGCGAGGGCCGCGACCCGCACGACGCGGCGGGCACCGCGGTCCGGCACTCGGGCCCGACCATCGGCTCGGCGGGCGTGATCCTCGCGGGGACGTTCGCCACGCTGATGCTCGCGGGCAACTCGACGCTCTCCCAGATGGGTTTCTCCCTGTCCTTCGGCATCGCGATCGCCGCGTTCGTCATGGCGATGCTCTTCACCCCCGCCCTCACGGCCCTCATCGGGCACGCGGCGTGGTGGCCGGGGCACGGGGACCGGGCTTCCGACGCGGGTGAACGGGGCCGCGCACGGGAGGAGTCGCACCGCTGAGCGGCGGCTGCGCACGGGCCACGACGCGCATGCCCACCAGGAGCACGATCGGCCCGGCCCGCGCGCCGAACACGGCCTCGCCAAAAGGGAGTAGGGGGCTCTGGGGAGCGCGGCGCATACTGACGTCATGGAGTTCGCCGTCTTCATGACCCTGCCCGGCCTCGTCATCGTGCTGACCCTCGTGGCCTTCGTGGACCAACTGCTGCTCCGCGCCGGGCGCGCCGGACTGCTGCCCTGGCGGAACAGCGCCCGCCAGGGCCAGATATCGGCGACCGGCTTCGAGCAGCTGCACGCCAGCTTCTCACCGGGCAAACAGAGCGAGCTCAAGGAGCGCCAGTCCTCCCTGGTGATGCGGGACGACGAGGAGGACGGCGCACCGCCGCACCGCACGGCGGTGGACCTGGACGGCGGCGTCGCGACGGTCCGACTGCCCCGGCGCGGCCGGTAGTCGATCTTCGCGGTTAGGGTCGGGCCATGGCTGACGACTGGAGAACGGACCGGATCGGGGCCGCCCTGCGCGGCGAGAACCCCACGGTGCTGCGGCAGCTCGACGCGGGCTTCGCGGTGATCGGCGACGTGCAGTTCCTGCCGGGCTACTCGGTCCTGCTCGTGGACGAGCCCGGCGTGCTGCGCCTGTCCGATCTGCCGCGGAGCAAGCGGCTCGCGTTCCTGGCCGACATGGACCGGCTCGGCGAGGCCGTCGAGCGCGCGTGCCGACGCCTGGATCCGGCGTTCCGCCGGGTCAACCTGGAGATCCTGGGGAACACCGATCCGTTCCTGCACGCCCATGTCTGGCCCCGGTACGCCTGGGAGGCGGACGAGTTGGCGGGCAAGCCGGTGTGGCTGTACCCGCAGGGGCACTGGCGCGACGCGCGGTTCGGGCTCGGGCCGCGGCACGACGTCCTGCGGGAGGCGATCGGCGGCGAACTGGACCGGTTGCCGACGGCCGAGTGAGCCCACTCGGCCGGGCGCTGGCGCCCCTCAGCCCCCGCCGCCCGGCACCGCGCGGCCCGTGCGGGTACGGCCGATGCCCGTGACAGTGCCGGTCAGGGCCACGGCCACGACGCACGCGCCGACGGTCAGACACACGGCGCGGACGCCCCACGCCCCGGCCGCCGCGGTGACGGCGGCCGCACCGATCGGGCCGAGGGCGTTGTGGAGGGTCCAGAAGGACGAGGTGACCCGACCCAGGAGGTGACTGGGCGTCACTTCCTGGCGCAGGGACATGGAGTTGATGCCCGCGACGCCGGTGCAGAAGAGCATCACGGCGGCGAGCACCGCCACCAGCGGCACGCTTCCGGCGAGCCCCAGACAGGCCACGGCGGCCCCGGCGAGCGCGTTGACGCCGATCCAGCTCACCCCGAACCCGAGGCGCTCGCGCATCCGGTCGACGGCGAACGAAGCGCCGAGCGTACCGAGCGTACCGGCGGTCAGCACGGAGCCGACGGCGCCGTCCCCGTGCCCGAGGCCGTGTTTGACGTAGTAGACGATGACGTCGGTCAGGCCGTACGTGAGGAAGGTGAGCAGCGCGAGGAGCACCGTCAGCGGCCGCAGCACCGGGTGCTCCCACAGGAAGCGCGCCCCGGCGAGGAACTCCCGCCGCGCGCCGCCCCGTTCGGCCCCCTGGTCCGCTCCCATTTCCGCTGCCTCGGGCATCGGCCGTATGCGGACGAACAGGATGCCCACCGCCGATACCGCGAAGGTCGCGGCGTCGATGCCGAGCGCGGCGGCGGGCCCGAGCGCGGCCGCGACGATCCCGGCCAGCATGGGGCCGCCCGCGCTCGCGACGGCGTACACGCCGAAGAGGTGGCTGTTGGCCTTGAGGATCCGGCCGGGTCCCACGATGGCGGGCACCACCGTCACGTACGTCACCTGGAACAGCATCGCGAAGGCCCCGGCGACCGGCACGACCGTGTGGACCAGCCACAGCGGCGTCGCGAACAGCCACACGAGCGGGACCATGCCGAGGAGCACGCAGCGCGCGACATCGGCGAGCACCAGCAGGCGGCGCCGGTCCACCCGGTCGGCGACGACGCCCGCGAACAGGCCGGTGACGATCGAGGCGAGGCCGGTGAGCCCGGTGACGAGCCCCATCTGCGCCACCGAGCCGGTCTGGTGCAGCACGAGCAGTGGGATCGCCACGTGCGAGAAGGAGTCACCGAGCGCGGACAGGCCCTGGAGAGCCAGGAAGAGACGGTAGTTGGGGTCCGCCCACAGGCCGGCCGGGCCCGACGTCCGTGGTGTCCGGCGTGAGGTGTCCCGCCCCGCCATCCACTCCCCCTCCTGCGCCCGGGCTCGGGGCGCGGCCCACCGGCGGCGGCGCGGCTACCTCCCGGGCTCGCGCGTCCGGTCCTCGAACGCCGTCGCGAGATCTTGGGCGTCGGCGTACGAGAGTACGTCCCTGGGGCGTGCGGCGCCGCGAATAAACTCCTGGGCCACGTCCACCGCTTGCTGCACGGCCGCGCGGAACAACAGCGAGCCCGTGCTCACGCGCCGGACGCCGAGGTCCGCGAGGCGCGCGGGAGACGGACCGTCCGGCGCGTGCAGCACGTTCAGCGGTACGTCGAGGGCGCCGACGAGCGCGGCGATCACGGACTCGTCCCGCACCCCCGGCACGAACACGCCGTCCGCGCCCGCCCGTTGGTAGGCGGCGACGCGCCGCTCGGTCTCGGCCTCTCCCCCGGCGCCGAGCCAGTACGTGTCCGTGCGCGCGTTGACGAACAGGTCGGGCGCGGCGTCCTTCACCGCGCGGATCAGCGCGCACTGCGCGTCGACGGCCGTGAGGGTGCCGTCCGGGCGGCCGTCCTCCAGATTCACCCCGACGACGCCCACCCCGGTCAGCTCGCGGGCCAGGTCCGCGACGTCCTCGGGCCGGTCGCTGAAGCCGCCCTCGATGTCGACGGTGATCAGGGCGGGCAGCCGGGCGATGCCGCGGGCGAGGCGCAGCGTCTCCTCGCGCGCGGCCCCGGTGGCGTCCGCCTTGCCCGCGGCGGCGGCGACGCCCAGGCTCGTCGTGCCGATCGCGGGGAATCCGGCGCGGGCGAGCGCGGCGGCGGACGCGTGGTCCCAGGCGTTGGGCAGCAACAGCGGCGAGCCGGTGCGGTGCAGGGCACGGAAGGCTTCGTGGCGATCACTCATGCAGCGCACTCTGCCAGAGGGGTCCGACAGGCCGGGGTCCGGCGGAGCGCTCAGCGCTGCCAGAGGAAGGCCGCGTCGCGGCAGCCGACGCAGTGGAAGACGTAACCGATGCCTCCGCCACCGAAGTTGGCCGAGGTGGCGAAGTCATAGCCCTCCTCGACCTGGGCCGTGAACGCCATGCGCGCGGCGCAGCCGGGGCAGTGCGGGGTCTCGTCCCCCTGGATCCACGCGGGTTCGCCGCCGAGCTGGCCCTGCACCAGGAGCGAGGCCGCGTCGTCGGCCGCCCAGGCGTCGAGCGCCTCGGGGAAGCCCGCCGCGGCGACCTCCTCGGTGCGCAGCGCGCTCACCGCGCCGAGCCGGGTCTCCCCGCGCTCGGGGACGGCGGCCGGGGCGAGGCCTTCGGCGGCGAAGAGGTACGCGCGGTTGGCGCCGCCGGTGGCATCCCAGTCGTCACACATGCCGGGGTCGTTCTGGCACAGGAACACGGACACGACATCGCCGCGGCCACCCGGACCGTCCTCGGCCCCGTCGGTGCCCGCGCCGAGCGGCAGGTGCAGCAGGAACAGCAGCGCGCCGCCGCAGTCACGGCAGGTCGGCCACGCGAAGCCGGGCGGCACCAGCGGCACCCCGCCCGTCCGCGGCCCGGGCGCCTCGGCACCGGCCTCGCCCGCGTGGATCAGCAACGTCGTCATGGCGTCACCCTAAGACCGCCGCGAGGGCTGATCGAACCCCAACAGGAACCTGACAGCTTCCTCATAACTCCGCGCCAACCTGGCGACCGTGCCCGGCGGAACACCGGTGTCCGCCGCCCCCGCCGGGCACTCCTCCACGTACGAGCCGGAACGGAGCCCCACCACATGACCCACCGCGCCCACGCCCGTCCCCACGCCCGCCCCCTGCGCGCCGCGTTCGTCGCCTCCGCCGTGGCCGCCGGGGTGCTCGCCTCCCCGGCCGCCATGGCCTTCGCCAGCGAGTCGACGCCGAAGCCGACGCCGAAGCCGACGCCGAAGCCGACGGCCGGTGTGGACACGCCCGCGCCCGAGGTCTCCAAGGAATCCGTCGCCAAGAAGCGGGCGGCGACGGAGGAGGCCCTGCGGGACGCCAAGGGCAAGCACGCCGCGCCGCGCGGCGGTGTCGCCGCCGGTGACAAGCCCGTCGTCAAGGAGTCGGGCAAGGCCGCGCCCGCGCCCGCGCAGACCAAGCCCACCGTGACTCCGAGGGGCGGCGTCGCCGCGGGCGAGCGGCCCGCGACGGGCGGCGACAACACCCCCGCCCTCATCGGCTCGGCGGCGGGCATCGCCCTGGTCGCGGGCGCGAGCACCCTGGTCCTGCGCCGCCGCGCCACCGGTCGCGCCCAGGGCTGACCCCGGCCGCGAGAACCACCTCCTCCGCCGGGCACCGCGCCGTGAGCGCGGGTCCGGCCCGATCACGCGCGGTGGCGCCGCCTCTTGCCCGGGCGGCGCCACCGCGTCCGGAGTTCCCATGCCCCTGAAGAGCCGGCCGCTCCCGGCGTCCGCCGCGCCCCGGCGGCGCACGCTCGGTGTCTGCGCCCTCGCCGTCGTCGTCTGCGCGACGCTGGGCGGCTGTTCCGCCGCCGACGGATCGGCCGCCGCCACCAAGGCGAAGTCGTCCGCCTCGAAGACGTACGCGGTCGGCGACCCCGACGCGGCCGCCGGGTCCACGGCCTCCGGGTCCGCGCCCGCCGCCCCCGTGCACGTGGCGATCCCGTCCATCGGCGTGCGCAGCCCGCTGCTGCGGCTCGGCCTGAACCCGGACCGCACCGTAGAGGTGCCGCCCGCCGAGAAGGGCATGACGGCGGGCTGGTACACCGGGGGCGCGGTCCCCGGGCGGCGCGGCGCGGCCGTCATCATCGGCCACAACGACACGCGCTTCGGTCGTGCCGTCTTCCACGACCTGAAGAAGGTGCGGGTGGGCGCGGACATCGCCGTGCGGGACGCGCGCGGCAAGACCGTCCACTTCCGGGTCACCGCCACCGAGACGGCCTCCAAGAAGGCCTTCCCCACCGACAAGGTCTACGGCGAGACCAGCTCCCGGGACCTGCGCCTGATCACCTGCGACGGCGCGTACGACGCCCAGGGGCACCCCGTGGACAACCTCATCGTGTACGCGACCGCGAATCGGTAGCCGCCCGGTCTTCGACACCGCCATGAAGGGCATCCGCCTCGACGGCCGGGCACCGGCGCCGTCTCCGTGAAACTCACTGGTCACCGCGTGGCACGGCCACCTAGGGTGGCGCGGTGACGACTCGGATGATCATCCTCAACGGCGGCTCCAGCTCGGGCAAGTCAGGGATCGTACGGTGTCTGCAGGCCGTCCTGCCCGACCAGTGGCTGGCGTTCGGGTGCGACTCGTTCGTCGACGCGCTGCCCGCGAGGATGCGGGGCGCGGACGGCGGGATCGTGTTCGCCGCCGACGGCGGCGTGGACGTCGGCGCGGACTTCCGGGCCCTGGAGACCGCCTGGACGGAGGGCATCGTGGCGATGGCCCGCGCGGGGGCCCGGATCATCGTCGACGACGTCTTCCTCGGCGGCCCCGCGTCCCGGCGGCGGTGGGAGAAGGCCCTCGGCGACCTGGACGTGCTGTGGGTCGGCGTCCGGTGCGAGAGCGCCGTCGCCGCGGGCCGCGAGGTCGCGCGGGGCGACCGGACGCCGGGCATGGCCGCGGCGCAGGCACACCTGGTGCACGAGGGCGTGCGCTACGACCTGGAGGTGGACACGACGCGTACCGAGTCCCTGGAGTGTGCGCGCGCCATCGCCGCCCGCGTCGTCTGACCGGCCGCCCGGGCCGTCACCGCAGCGGGCGGGCCGCCTGTGCCCGCTCCTTCGTACGGCCCTGGAGCTGGGCGGCCCGCTCGCGGATCGCGGGCAGCCGGGCGCGCAGCGCGGCGCCCGGACAGGTCGTGGTGTAGCCGTCGGTGTGCCCGGCCACGGCGTCGAACTCGGCGCGCGTCCCCACCGGGAACCGGCTGAGGCTGTTGCTGGACACCAGCTGGGACCGCAGCCGCGGATCGACGTCCATGAGGCCGAGCTTCCACGCGGCGAGGGCCGCGATGGCCTCCGCCATCGGCGCCGGGACCGGGGTGCCCGCGGTGAACGTGCCGATGGCGGCGACCCCGGCCGTGCGGTGGTTGAAGCCCTGTGTGTGGGCGCCGACGACGGGCCGGTCGACGCCGCCCGCGCGGCCCTCGTAGATCGTGCCGCAGCGGTCGACGAGGAAGTTGTAGCCGATGTCGTCGAAGAGCCGGGCCCCGGTCTGGCCCGCCGTGAGGGCCCGGATGATGCGTGGCGCGTCGGCGCAGTCGTACGCGTTCGGCGAGTCCGTGTGGTGGACGAAGACGGCGACGACGGGGCCGCCGTAGCGCACCGGCGGAGCGGTCTCGCGGGCGTCGCCGAGCCACTCGGCGCGCGGCACGATGGGCGGCCGGGCCGCGCTGTGGACCGCCGTCACCGCGGCGGCGCGCCGGCGCCCGTCGTCCTCGGCCGCGTGCTCGACGCCCACCGCGCACAGCGCGAGCGCCCCCACGGCCACCAGGCCGGGCACACCGGCGAGGGCCGCGCGCCCGGCACGCGGCAGCCCCGCCACCGTCTCCCGCAAGGCACGCATGCCTCCCACTCTCCGGTCGGCCGACCGCGCCCGCGCGCGGGGTGCGCCCGGTCGGGGGACGCCTCCCCCGGCGCGAAGGCGGCGCGGCGCGCCCGCAGCCGGCCGGAGGCCCGCTGCCTTCAGACGTGCGCCGCGCGGCTCGCCCCCTGAGCGGGCCCCGTCTGCGCGGGCACCGTGGCCATGCTCCCCGCGCCGCAGTCGGCGGCCACCGTGTCGGCGAAGGCGCGCGCGAGCGGGCTGAGCGCGTCCCAGCGGCGCACCGCCCAGCCCACGGAGAGCGCGGGCAGCTCCGGCACCGGAACGAGGCGCAGCCCCGGCGGTCCCGACGCGCGCCAGCCGGGCAGCTCCGGCACGACGGCCTGGCCGACGCCGAGTTCGGTGAGCAGCAGCGCGGTGTCCCAGTCGGCCACGCTGGTGTGGCCCTGCGGCCGAAGGCCCGCCTCGGCGAGGGCCGCGTCGAGGCGCGAGCGCGAACTGGACACCTCCGGCGGCCGGATGAGCTGCACGCCGGCCAGGTCGGCGAGGGTGACGCGCCGCTTGGCGGCCAGGGGGTCGCCGCACGGCACGGCGAGCACCCAGCGCAGATCGGCGACGGGCCGCTGCTCGATGCCCCGCACGGGTTCGCCGATGGTGACCCAGGCCAGGTCCAGGTCGTCGGCGGCGAGCGCGTCGAAGCAGGCACGGCTCGAACTCGCCGTCTGGAACTCCAGGGCCACCTGCGGAAACCGCTGCCGGAAGCCGACGATCGCGTCGGCCATGAAGTGCCGCACCGTCGTGGCGCCCGTGGTGATGCGCACCGCGCCGCTCTCGCCGCGCACCAGGTCGCGCAGGCGGCGCAGGGCGAGGTCGATGCCGCCGATGCCGTCGGACGCGGCGGCGTGCAGGATGCGCCCCGCCGACGTCGGCACGACACCGCGCGCGTGCCGCTCCAGAAGGCTGACGGCCAGCTCCTTCTCCAGGCGTTTGACGTGCTGGCTCACCGCCGACTGCGTACAGGAGAGGTCGCGCGCCACGGCGCTGAGGCTGCCGGCACGGCAGACGGCGATGAAGACACGGAGATCGTCGAGCGTCACGGCACGAAGCTAGGCCGTTCCCGCCGTCAGTGCCACATCCGGGGTGTGCCTCCGGGCCCGGCCCCGGTCCGGCTCCGGCCGGGCCCCCGACTGGGGCCTCCGCACCGTGTGCATGTTGCACAGATCACACGGGTCCGCGGGGCGCCGGGGAACCCCACTCCCTATTTCACCGTTGAACAAGATGAGGGTCCCGACCGCGATTCCCCCGTCCGGCCGGGGCCCTCTCGCATGCACCCCCTGCCGACACTTCTGACCGACACACGCCTCCCCTGTTTGTCATGTACAGACCTACTGTCGTGAGCGGCAGCACCTTCCCCCACCGCCCTCCAAGGAGGCAGCGTGTTAAGACGCGTCATCGCGGCGGCCGCTCTCGTGGTCACGGCCGCCCTCGTCCCCGCCGCACCGACGACGGCGAGCGAAACGCCACCGGCCCCCGTCCGCACCGCCCCGGTTCCCGCCGCCGGCGAGGAGAGGGCGGTCGACCTCCGGCTCGGCTCCCCCGGCAGTCCGGCCCGGCAGGAGATCCGGCACCCGGGGGCGGCGTACGTCAAGGTGCACTTCGCCCGCGTCGCGCTCGCGCCCGGCGACCGCCTCACCGTGGCCGACCCGGCCGGACGCGAGGTGCACACCTACCACGGCGATCCCACCCGCGGCGCCGGGCGACGGGGGCTTCACCCGGCACGGCCGCACCGGCTTCGCCGCGATGTCGGTCGACGGGGACACCGCGGTGGTCACCCTGCACACCACCCGCGGCGAGCGGGGCTCGCACGCCAGGGTCGACCGGTACTGGCGCGGCTACACCCCGGCGGAGTTCGCCGCCGAGAACCCGGCGACGCGCAGCGTGTGCGGCGCCGACGGCCGCCGTGACGCGGTCTGCTACAAGACCAGCCACCCCGCGCACTACGCCGCGTCGCGCGGCGTGGCCCGCATGCTCCTGAACGGCGGGGGCTACTGCACCGCCTGGCGCGTGGGCCGCGGCAACCACATGATGACCAACAACCACTGCATCAAGACGCAGGCCGAACTGGACAGGGTGGAGCTGCAGTTCGACTACGACTGCGCCACCTGCGGCGGCAACGACCCGCGCCCCGGCACCAAGGTCGGCGCGAACGCCCTGCTCCGCACCTCCGCGAGCCTCGACTTCACGCTCTTCAGCGTGGACAACTTCGACCAGATCACCCAGTTCGGCACCCTGTTCCTGGAGACCCGCGCGCCGATCGCCAACGAGCAGGCGTACATCGCCGGACACGGCGACACCCGGCCCAAGCGCATCTCGATCTACGAGGAGCGCGACGGCGGCGCCTACTGCGGCGTGCGGACCCCGCAACTCGGCTCCGAGGACGTCGGATACAACTGCGACACCTCCGGCGGCAGCTCCGGCTCCCCGGTGCTCGCCGGCTCCTCCCACAAGGTGATCGCCCTGCACTGGGGCGGCTCCTGCCCCACCAACGTGGGCACCCGCATGGAGAAGATCTATCCGCAGGTCCAGGACCTGATCGACAACCGCCCGTAGGCCGACGGCACGCAGGGGCGGAGCGCGGCACGTGCGCCCCGCCCCCACCTCCACACCCCCGCGCCACCCCTTCGGGCGGAATATGCCAACCGTCCCGCGCCGGGCTGGACAGGACGGCATCATGCGTCCATGGACGGTGCCAAGCCTGTGCAGGTCTTGTTCCCACCCGACGAGTACGACGCCGTACTGCGGCATGCGGACGGACTCGGCCTCACGGTCCCGGAGTTCATACGCCGGGTGGCGGCCGGGCACGTCCGGCGGGGCGGCGACGCGCGCGGAACCGGCGCGGTCCGGCGGGGCGCGAGCGTGCCGCCGGTGCGGCGCCGTCTCGACGCCTCGTCCGCCCCCGCGCTCCAGCGGTTCCTCGACACCCTGGCGACGGGGACCTGACCCCGGCGCGGCCCGAGCGACAGGGCGTCAGCCCGGTGCGATCTCCGGCTTGTACAGGTCGAGCCAGACGGCCAGGTCGAGGGCGCGCTCGATGCCGCGCCGCGAGGCGGGCCTGATCTGCGGCGTCTCGCGGTGCGCGAGGCGCCGCAGCGCGTCCCGGTCCACGAGGTCGAAGACCGGGTGCCCGGGCTGCGCGAGCAGGTCCTTGGCGTGCTCCTGCAGCGCGAAGGCGTACTTCGGGTCCTGCGTCGACGGGTACGGGCTCTTCACCCGGTCGTACACCGACCGCGGGAGACGGTCCGCGGCGGCCTCCCGCAGCAGCGACTTCTCCCGGCCGTCGAAGGTCTTCAGGGCCCACGGCGCGTTGTAGACGTACTCGACGAGGCGGTGGTCGCAGAACGGTACGCGCACCTCCAGGCCGACGGCCATGCTCGCCCGGTCCTTGCGGTCGAGCAGCACCCGCACGAAGCGCGTCAGATACAGATGGCTGATCGTGCGCATGCGGTACTCGACGTCGCTCTCGCCGTCGAGCCGTTCGACGGCGGCCACGGCCCCCGCATAGCTGTCGCCGACGTAGGACGGCAGGTCCAGGGTGTCCAGGACGTCACGGCGCAGCAGCCCCGTCTCGTCACCGAGGGTCTCGGCGTGCCGCACCAGCCAGGGGAAGGTGGTGCCGCGCCGCGCCTCCTCGTCGAAGAACTGGAGGTAGCCGCCGAAGACCTCGTCCGCCGACTCGCCGGACAGGGCGACCGTGGAGTGCTCGCGGATCGACTGGAACAACAGGTACAGCGAGGCGTCCATGTCGCCGAAGCCGACGGGCATGTCGCGCGCGGTGAGCATCTTCGCCCGCACGTGGGGGTCGGCGAGGGCCTGCGCGTCGAGCACGATGTCGCGGTGGTCGGTGCCCGCGAGGCGCGCCACGTCGTGCGCGTAGGGGGAATCCGGCGTCGCCCGCAGCGCGTCCGCCACGAAGTTGTCGTTCTGCCCGGCGAAGTCGACGGAGAAGCTGCGCAGCGTCTCGCCCGCGTCCTTGAGCTGGTGGGCGGCGAGGGCCGTCAGAGCGGAGGAGTCAAGTCCGCCGGAGAGCAGGACGCAGCGCGGTACGTCGGAGACGAGCTGGCGGCGCACGATGTCGTCGAGCAGGGTGCGGACGGTGGCCACGGACTCGTCGCGGCCGTGCTCGTGGGGCCGCGTCTCGAGCCGCCAGTAGGTGCGGGCGCGGGTGCCGTGGCGGTCCACGGTGACGACCGTGCCGGGCTCGACCTCGCGCATCCCGTCCCACACGGCGTGCCCCGGGGTCTTCACGAAGGCGAACACCTCGCGCAGCCCGTCGACGGTCACGCGCGCCCGGGCCAGCGGGTTGGCGAGGATCGCCTTGGGCTCGGAGCCGAAGAGGACGCCGTCGGGGGTCGGGCGGTAGTAGAAGGGCTTGATGCCCATGCGGTCGCGCACCATGACGAGGCGCTGCCGCGGGCCGTCCCACACGGCGAAGGCGTACATCCCGTTCAGCCGCTCGGCGACCTCCTCGCCCCACTGGAGGTAGCCGCGCAGCACGACCTCGGTGTCGGAGGCGGTGGTGAAGGCGTGGCCGAGCCCGGCCAGTTCGGCGCGCAGCTCGGTGAAGTTGTACGTCTCGCCGGAGTAGACGAGCGCCACCGTGCCGCCCGGCGTCGTCACGGTCATGGGCTGGCGCCCGCCGGGCAGGTCGATGATGGCCAGGCGCCGGTGGCCGAGCGCCGCGGGGCCCTCCGCCCACGTGCCGCGGTCGTCCGGGCCGCGACAGGCCATCGTCTCCGTCATCGCGTCCAGGACCCGGCCCTCGGTCCGCAGGTCGCGGTCGAACGAGACCCAGCCGGTGATTCCGCACATACAGGTTCCTCCCGCCGAAGTAGTTGTATCTAGCAGCTATATCGCCAGACTCCGCCGCCGACCGCATACGGTCAACGAGCCCGTAACCCCGCGAACCCGTCCGACCCACCGGGTTTCGGCCGCACCGGACCCGAGGTCAAGAAGTCACCATGACCGGACGGCCGCCGCTACCGCACCCGAACCCATGGCCCGCACGCCCGGAACATCACATTCGGGCCATCCGTAAAGCTTTGCTCAACACATGTGCACACATCCCTCAACTCGACGCGCGCCGCCGGACGCCGGGGCGGCACGGCCGACGGGTCCGAGGTCACCCGGGCGTCAGACAGGCCTGCACGGCGGGCGCGTAGCGGTCGGTGATCTCGGGGATCGCCATCGCCCGCAGATGGGGGCCGCGGGCGATGCCGTACATCACGCCCAGGCCGAGCAGCATCGCCACCGCCATCTCGGCGCGCAGCCCCGCGTCCGCACCCGGGAGGCGCTCGCCGAGCCTGCGCACCACCTGCGTGCGGAAGTTGGCCCGCAGCACATAGCCGTGCTCGCGGTGCAGCGGGGCGAAGACGATGCGCAGGATGGGGTCGGCGCCCTGCTCGGCCTGGCTGGTGAGCAGGTGGTGGACCATGTGGCGGCCGAGCCCCTCCAGGGGCGCGTCGAGGATGGCCGCGGCGTCCGCCTCGAAGGACATGATCTGCGCGAACAGCGCGTCCTTGCTGCCGAAGTACTTCAGGACCAGCGGCGGGCTCACCCCGGCGCGCTCGGCCACCGCCCTGAGGGTGATGTCGGCGTGCGCGTGCCGCGCGAGCAGGTGCCGGGCGGCGCGCGTGATGGCGGCCTTGGTCGCTTCGGCGTCACGGCGCGCGGGCCCCGTCACGTGCCGGTGCGGCCCGGGGGTCGAGCTGGTCATGGCGTCACTTTCCCTCACCGGCCGCCCGGTCGCGGCGGCCGGGTCCGAGGGTAGGGGGCAGCCGCCCCACAGGCCACGGACGGTTGCACAGGGCGCAACAGCCCCGCCATGAGCCGCACCACCGGATATCGGGAAACTCCAGGACAGTCGGGACAGTTCACGCGCGATTCCCGGACATCTTCCCCGGGAGCGAGTGAATGACAATTCACCTGGCGTGCCGAATTGCCATTCACCCGCCGAGAGTTGACAGTACGTCGAATGACCGGCCGGACTTCGGGCACAGCCCCTGGGAATCGCCCCGGCGACCGCGCACCCTTCGCCGCAAGGTCCGTACCTTTATGGCCGAGGGCCGTCACGGGCTGTCCCCGCACGCGTACGGAGATCGCTCCGGGCCGCCTCCTGGCGGCCGCCGCCACCCGGCCCGAGGAGCGCCCCGCACCACTCCGCCATACTGCGGCCATGACCAGATTTCGTGTGGGCTTGATCGGTACGGGTCCCTGGGCGACCGCGACGCACGCGCCGGTGCTCGCCGCGCATCCGGACGCCGAGCTCGCGGGCGTGTGGGGCCGCCGCCCCGAGGCCGCCGCCGAGCTCGCGGCCGCGCACGCCACCACGGCGTACGAGGACGTGGACGCGCTCATCGCCGCGAGCGACGCGGTCGCCTTCGCCGTGCCGCCGGACGTACAGGCGCCGCTCGCGGCGCGGGCCGCGCGGGCGGGCCGCCATCTGCTCCTGGACAAGCCGGTGGCCACGGACGCGGCCGCGGCGCACGCCCTGGCCGGGGAGGTGGAGCGGGCCGGCGTGGCCTCCGTGGTGTTCTTCACACTGCGGTTCGCCCCGCCCATGGCGGACTGGCTGGCCGCGCGGGCG
The DNA here is from genome assembly GCF_008704795.1 of Streptomyces spectabilis. Taxonomy (NCBI): domain Bacteria; kingdom Bacillati; phylum Actinomycetota; class Actinomycetes; order Kitasatosporales; family Streptomycetaceae; genus Streptomyces; species Streptomyces spectabilis. The sequence continues at coordinate 1,619,270 of NZ_CP023690.1, forward strand.
CAGGAAGGGCCGTGGTTCACCGGGCGCGCCGACTGGTACAGCTCGTTCTACGCCGCCGACGGGACCGGCGCGTTCGACTCGCCGTGGCGGGCGAGCAAGGGCGGCCTGTGGGACGTGGGGCCGCACGCGCTGTCCGTTCTGACGGCCGTACTCGGCGAGATCACGTCGGTCACGGCGGCTCCGGGCCCCGCCGACACGGTCCATCTCGTCCTCCGGCACGCGGGCGGCGCGTCCAGCACGGCGACGCTGACGCTGTGCGCGCCGGAGCGGGCGTCGGGCGTGAACCTTGAGTTCCGCGGCGAGCGCGGGACGGCGTCCCCGGAGGCGTTCGGAGAGACAGGGTGGGGCGATTCGGGCGTCGCATTTCAGTCAGCCGTGAGCGCGCTCGTGACGGCGGCACATGCCGGACGGCCGCACGCGTGCGACGTGCGATTCGGTGCGCATGTGACGGAGATCCTGGCAGCGGCGGAAAATCAGGTATCGGCACTCGACGGCGCGACACAAGGGGGCCGAACGCGGACTCAGGCGTCTTGAGCGAATACCAGCCACAAGGGCCGCCCGGAACAACACGGGGCGGCCGGTACCGTGGCCGCTACGTAATGGCGAGTGACGGCACCGGCCGCAGCCAGTGAACCCAGGAACCGAACCGGGTAGTAACTGCCACGCAGGTACACACTGCTCAGTTTCCGACCACACAGATCGGAATACGAACAACCGGTCCCGCGCGCTACCCGACTACGACCCCGTAGGCGGAGGGGGTATCCGACGCCGAGGAATTTCAGCCAATTTCATGCTCCCCGAACAAGATGCCCCTGAGTTGTGCCCGCGAGCCCACCGACGATCAAACCTGCAGGTCGGTGACCCCGCCCACTCCATGATGCCGCACGAGCTGATCGTTTTCTTCAGGCAATGTTTATGCCCAAAGACGATGCGAATATTTAGACTGCTGATGCTCAACTCGGCGTGTACGAAGAGGGATTACCCACCATGAACAAGACGGCGCTACGCGCTCTGCTCCGCGAACGACGCGCCCTCATCGCCCCTGAATCGCACGGCTTCGTCCGCTCGAGGGGGCAGGGCAGACGGGCTCCGGGGCTCTCCCAGCATCAGGTGGACCAACTCCTGCACCGCACCCTTGGTACGTACCACCGCCTCGAGTCCGGCAACTACCCCAACCCACCGGCCGCCCTCCTGCGCGACGTGGCCCGCCTCTTCGGGCTGAACGAGCAGGAGTGGGTGTCGTTGTGCCGCTACGCCCTGCTCCAGGACCCGCCGGGGCCGCTCCACCTGTCGTCCGGCAAGGAGGTGCCCGGCGTCTGGCGCGAAGCGGTGAACGGCATCTCGCACATCGCGTACATCGCGGACGCGTCCTGGGACATGCTCGTGTACAACGACGCCTGCGCCGCCGTCTTCCCCGGCGGCGAGGTCCCGCCGAACATCATGCGCTGGATGGTCCTCAGCCCGGTGGCCCGCGAGATCCTCCTCGACTGGGACACCGCCTGGGCCCCCATGCTGCTGCCGCAGCTGCGCAGCGCGCTCGCCACCCGGCCGGAGGACGAGACGCTCCAGCAGATCGAGAAGGAGGTCCTGGCCGACCCCATGGCCGCGCCGCTGTACGGCGCGGACAAGCCCTACCCCCACCCCGACGGCGACGAGCGGCCCCTGCTGCACGCCGAGAAGGGGCCGGGCTGGGTCACGATGTGCGCCGCCCAGCCGCTGACCGCTCCGGGCGCCCGGATGATGATCCTGGTGTTCCACCCCGGTCGCGAGCGCGTCCACCCCCGGGCGCCGATGCTCCGGGCCACCTGACGGCTCCGCGCGGGCGGACACCGCCCGCGCCGCCCCACGCTCCACCCGGGCACCGCCTGATCGCCGCACCCGGGCCCGCTCCTCCCGACGGCCGCGAGCGGGCCCGCCCGACGACCCCTCCCAGGTCCGTGGACCTGCGCTGGAACCGCCGCGCCAGGAAGCACGTTCGACGAGGTGCAGTACGTTTCCTTATGTCCTCCACATCCGACCTGCGCCCGGCGGGAGTTCCTTCGTGTCCGCATATGTCCTCAGACCCCAGACCGTCGTCGGTGACCACAAGGTCACGACCGCGGAGATCACCGACGACATACGCCGGCACCACCCCGAGCACCCCCGCCTCCCGGCGTTCCTGCGGGTCATCGGCAACTGCGGAGTCCAGACCCGCTACTTCTCCCGGCCCCTCGACTCCCCGACCGTCGCCGGCACGGCCGATGTGCACGAGCGGGCCAACGCGGCCTTCGACGACGCCCTGGCCATGGCCGAGCGCGCGGCCACGGCCGCGCTCGCGTCGGCCGGGCTCGCCGCGACCGACATCGACGCCGTGGTCACCACGCACACCACCGGCTGGTCCGTGCCCAATCTGGACATCCACCTGATCGAGCGGCTCGGTCTGCGCCCCACCGTGCGCCGCGTCGCGCTGACCACCCTTGCCTGCCCCGGCGGCACCCAGTCCCTGATCCGGGCCGCCGACCTGGTCGCCGTCCGGCCGGGCAGCAAGGTCCTGGTGGTCGCCGCGGAGGTCATCTCGTCCGTCTACCACCACAACGACACCGGCATCGAGGCCATGATCTACAAGGCCCTGTTCGGGGACTCGGCGGGCGCCACCGTCGTGACGGACGAGCCCCTCGGCCCGGGCCTGGTGATCGAGGACTCGTACGAGTACGTGCTGCCGGGCAGCACCGACCGCCAGCGCGGCCGGATCACGGCCGACGGGTTCCACTTCGACTCCACCAGAAAGGCGCTCACGGCCGCGGACGACGTCCTTCCGCAGCTTCTGGAGTGGGTCGGTCCGCAGACGGCCGAGTTCGCCGTCATCCACCCGGGCAGTCCGCGCATCATCTCCGACACCGCGGCCGCCCTCGGCCTCAGCGCCGATGACACGCGTCACTCCACCGACACGCTCGCCGAGGAGGGCAACCTGGGCGGGGTGAGCGTGCTGCGCGTCCTGGAGCGCACGCACAGCGCCCCGCCCGCCGACGGCGCGCGCGGCTACACCGTCGCCTACGGCCCCGGCTTCACCACGGCCGCGCTGCGCTGCCGCTGGCACGGATGAGACGTCCCTGAAGCAGCGGCGCGGGGGCCGCTGCTCGACCTCTCAGCCCTGCGCTGCGGCTTCCCAGTCCCGCGGCATTTCGTCCTTTCGGCCACCGTGATCCGGCCACCTGACCGATGGCGCGGACCCGGGGGCGTCCGGGACGGTGGAGAGCATGGACACGGCATGCACTCCCAGGTGGCGGCTCGTCGCGGTGGCCGTCGCCGCGGTGGCGGCGGCCGCCGTGGCCGTCGCCCTCGCCGTGGCGGCACCCGCGCACCAGGGACAGGCACGGACGGCCGTCACCGACGGCGGGCAGCGGTCCGCCGCCTCGGACTGGCGCCTGGACGCGACCGCCCTGGGCCTGACGGCCGCCGGGTCCACCGCGGTGCTCCTGGTGCTGCGCCGGGGAGGCCGCGGCGGCACCCGGCGCCCGGTCCCGCGCGAGGCGGCCCGCTGATGCTGCACACGCTGTACCTCGTCGGCATCGCCGCCTTCGCCGCCAGCGGCGTGCTCGCCGCGCACCGGGCGCGCATGGACCCCTTCGGCGGGCTCGTCCTCGCCTTCGTGGCCTCCATCTCCGGCGGCACGCTGCGCGACCTCATCCTGGACCGCCATCCCCTGTACTGGACCCACGACTGGGTCCTGCTGACCGTGATCGCGGTCACAGGCGTCACCACGATGCTGTACCTGCGCCGCCGCGAGCTGCCGCAGCGCACGCTGATGGTGGTGGACGCGGTGGGGCTCGCCGTGGTGACCGTCATGGGCGCGCAGGCCGCCATCGACGCGCACGTCACCCCGCTCGCCGTGATCATCCTGGCCGTCCTGACGGGCGTGACCGGCGAGGTCCTGCGGGACGTGCTGTGCGGACAGTTCCCGCCGCTGCTGCTGCGCGAGGAGGTGTACGCGACCGCCGCGCTCGCGGGCGCGGGCTGTTACCTGGGCCTGCACCACGCGGGCGCCTCCCCGACCGCCACGACGGTGACCTCGGCCGCCCTCGTCCTCGCGCTGCGCCTCGCGGCGATCACCAAGTCGCTGCACCTGCCCCCGCTGTCCCGCGCCCCACGCCCTCACGCGGACCGCTGACCTCCTGGCTCCTACGGAAGAAATCCAGTTGTCCGGCGCGGGGCCCCCTGCTGAAGTGGCCGGATGGACTCGACCGAGGCACTCACGGCGTACGACCAGCAGATCCGGCAGAGCCCGGACCCGGACGGGCCCGGCGGGCGCGTGGAGCGGACCGACGGTGTCGTCCGCCATGTGGGCGCCGCCGCCCATGACTGGAACGGCGTGGTGTGGTCGGACCTCGACCAGGACACGGCCGACGCGGCGATCGCCGCTCAGGTGCGTCTGTTCGGCGGCCTCGGGCGCGAGTTCGAGTGGAAGCTGTACTCCCACGACCTGCCCGCCGACCTGCCCGAGCGGCTCCTCGCGGCCGGATTCACGCCCGAGCCCGCCGAGACCCTGATGGTCACGGAGGTCGACGCGCTGGCCCTCGACGCCACCGTGCCCGAGGGGATCGAGCTCGTCCCGGTGACGGACGAGGCGGGGGTGCGGCTGATGGTCGCCGCGCACGACCGGGCCTTCGGCTCGGACGGCAGCGCGCTCGGCCGCCAGGTCCTCGACCAGCTGACGGCCGCGCCCGACACGCTCGCCGTGGTCGTCGCCATGGCCGGGGACGAGCCGGTCAGCTCGGCGCGCATCGAGTTCAGGCCCGGCACGGACTTCGCGGGCCTGTGGGGCGGCGGCACGGTGGCCGAGTGGCGCGGCCGCGGCGTCTACCGCTCGCTGATCGCCCACCGGGCCCGGCTCGCCGCCGCCCGCGGCGTGCGCTACCTCCAGGTCGACGCCTCCAGCGAGAGCCGCCCGATCCTGCGGCGGCTCGGCTTCACCGAACTGGCCACGACCACGCCGTACGTGTACGCGCCCGGGGAGCCGCTCAGCCCAGGAGCTTGATGATCGCCTCGGCGGTGTCCGTCTCACCGAGCAGCGGGAAGACCTTCTCGACGGCGGCCAGATGGGCCTGCTCGTCCATGTCGGTCACGGCGTCCACGGCCACCGTCACGTGGTACCCGTGCTCGTGGGCGGCCCGCGCCGTGGACTCCACGCCGAACGCCGTCGCGATGCCGCCGATGACGACCTGGGTGACGCCCCTGCGGCGCAGCTGGAGGTCGAGGTCGGTGCCGTGGAAGGCGCCCCACTGGTGCTTGGTGACGACGACGTCGCCGTCCTGGCGGTCCAGTTCGGGCCGCAGCTCCGCCCAGTCGGCGGGCGTCGCGCCGCCCCCGCCGAGCGTGACCTCGGTGCGCCCCGGCGCCCTGCCGGTCACGCGGACGAGGACGACGGGCAGCCCGTGCGCGCGGAAGGCGGCGGCGAGCCGGGCCCCGCGCTCGACGATCCGGTCGGCCGGGTGGAGCGTCGGCAGGGCGGTGATGCCCTTCTGGAGGTCGACGAGGACGAGGGCGGTCTTCGGGTCGAGCGTGGTGGCGGTCATCGGGATGCCTTTCTCGTACAGGGTGGGCGCACGCCCCGCACCGGGCGGGCGGCGCGGGGCGTCAGGGGCGGACCAGCCGCTCCAACAGCACGACGGCGTCGGCCAGCTGCCGTTGCTCGCGCTCGTCGAGCCGGTCCGCGACGGCCGCCGCGAGCCAGTTCCGCTTGGCGTCCCGCGCCTCGGCGAGCACCCGGCGGCCGTCCTCGGTCACGGACACCACGGACCGGCGTCCGTCGTGCGGGTCCGGCGCGCGCCCGACCAGGCCTTCGGCTTCGAGGGCGCCGACCGTCAGGCGCATGGACTGGGGGCGCACGTGCTCGGCGCGGGCCAGCTCCGCCGTGGTGGCGGGCCCCTCCGCGAGCAGGGCGAGCGCGGATCGCTGCGAGGCCGTGAGGCCGGTCTCCGGCGTCTGCGTACGCAGCCTGCGCACGACGTGCCGGACGGCGGCGGTGAGGTCGGCGGCGATCTGCTCGGGCCCGGGCCCCGCCGTGCTTCCTGACGTGTCGGTCATGACGGCACCGTACGAAATGAGAAGGCAGACTTGCAAGTCTGCCTGCCTATTTCCCGGAGGCCCGTGACGACTCCCGGAGGCCCGTGACGACTCACGGGGACCCGCGGCGCCTCAGCTGTTCGGCGGCGTCTCGTCCGGGAAGATCTTCGTGACCACCTTGCCGTCCTCGGTCAGATAGCCGTGCAGCATGCCGGGGCTGCTGTGCGGCGCGTCGAACTCGCCGTCGGGCGCGAGCGCGATCACACCGCCGTCGCCACCGAGGGCCGGAAGGCGCTTGACGATCACCTCGTACGCGGCCTTCGCCACGTCCACGCCCTTGAACTCCATGAGGTGCGAGAGCGTCGCCGTGGCCGCGCCCCGGATGAACACCTCGCCCGCGCCGGTGGCGCTCGCGGCGACCGTGCCGTTCTTGGCGTACGTGCCCGCGCCGATCAGGGGCGAGTCGCCGACGCGGCCGGGGAGCTTGTTGGTCAGGCCGCCGGTCGAGGTCGCCGCCGCCAGGTCGCGCCGCTTGTCGACGGCCACCGCGCCGACCGTGCCCTTGGACTGCGCGTCGGCCAGGGCGGCCGGTGAGTCCCCGGCAGGACCAGCAGCCCCCTTCCCCCCCTTCTCGGCCTCCTTGGCGGCCATCAGGGCGTCCCAGCGGGCCTGCGTCCAGTAGTAGTCCTGCGTGACGGTCCGCAGCCCCTGCCGGGCCCCGAAGTCGTCGGCCCCCTCGCCCGCGAGCAGCACGTGCTTCGACTCGTCCATCACCGCCCGGGCGCCCTCGATGGGGTTGCGCAGGCTCTTCACGCCCGCCACGGCACCGGCCTTCAGGTCCGAGCCGCGCATGATCGACGCGTCCAGCTCATGGCCCGCGTCGGCGGTGAAGACGGCACCCTTGCCCGCGTTGAACAGCGGGTTGTCCTCCAGCTTCGTGACCGCCGCCTGGACGGCGTCCACGCTCGAACCGCCCTTGTCGAGCACCTTCCGCCCGGCTCTGAGGGCCTCGGTGAGCCCGTCCCGGTACGCCTTCTCGCGCTCCGGCGTGGTCTTGTCCCGGTCGAGGGCGGTGCCGGCGCCGCCGTGCACGGCGAGCACCACGTTCCGGGCATCGGGCCTGGCCTTGCCCGTGGGCCGGGCGTCGGCGGCGGCAGCGGCGCGGTCCTCCGGCGCGCGCTCGCCGCCCCTCGGGAGGGCGAGCGTGGTGGCGGTCACCGCGGCGGCGGTGGCGAGAGCGGGAATCAGCCAGGTCAAGGGACGTATGCGCATGGGCACTCCTTGGCAGGACGGCGACGGGGCCACCGTAAGGGCATGCACATGACGCCAACCAGAGGGCGTGCCACCGACCGGAGGGGCGGCGGCACGCCCCGAGGAGAGCGGCGGCGTCGAGGAGAGCGGCGGCGCCGCCCCCTCCGCCCCGCCTCAGCGGATCGGCAGCCCCGACAGCGTGCGCGCGATCACCAGGCGCTGGATCTCGCTCGTGCCCTCGAAGATCGTGTAGATCGCGGCGTCCCGGTGCATGCGCTCCACCGGGTACTCGCGCGTGTAGCCGTTGCCGCCGAGGATCTGGATCGCCTGCGCGGTGACCTTCTTGGCGGTCTCGCTGGCGTACAGCTTGGACATGGAGCCCTCGGCGCTCTCGAACTTCTTGCCCGTGACCGCCATCCAGGACGCCCGCCACACCAGGAGCCGGGCCGCGTCGATCCGCGTGCGCATGTCGGCGAGCTGGAAGGCGACGCCCTGGTTGTCGATGATCGGGCGGCCGAACTGCTCGCGCGTCTTGGCGTACTCCAGCGCCTCCTCGTACGCGGCGCGGGCGGTGCCCACCGCCATCGCGCCGACGGCGGGGCGCGAGGCCTCGAAGGTGGCCATGGCCGCGTTCTTCACGCGCTCGCCGCCGCTCTTGGCACGCTCGCGCGCGCGGGCAAGGCGTTCGTCGAGCTTCTCCTTGCCGCCGAGCAGACAGGAGCCGGGGACGCGCGCGTCCTCCAGGACGACCTCGGCGGTGTGCGAGGCGCGGATGCCGTGCTTCTTGAACTTCTGCCCCTGGGACAGGCCGGGCGTGCCCGGCGGCACGATGAAGGAGGCGTGCCCCTTGGAGCCGAGATCGGGATCGACCACGGCGACGACGACGTGGACGTTGGCGATGCCGCCGTTGGTCGCCCAGGTCTTGGTGCCGTTCAGGACCCACTCGTCCTTGGCCTCGTCGTAGACCGCGCGGGTGCGCATCGAGGCCACGTCGGAGCCCGCGTCCGGCTCGGACGAGCAGAAGGCGGCGACCTTCACGTCGTCGACGTCGCCGTACATCTGCGGGATCCAGGTGCCGATCTGCTCCTCGGTGCCGTTGGCGAGGACGCCCACGGCGGCGAGGCCGGTGCCGACGATGGACAGGGCGATGCCCGCGTCGCCCCAGAACAGCTCCTCCATGGCCATGGGTATGCCGAGCCCGGTGGGGTCGAAGTACTGCTGGGCGTAGAAGTCCAGGGAGTAGATGCCGACCTTCGCGGCCTCCTGGATGACCGGCCAGGGCGTCTCCTCGCGCTCGTCCCACTCGGCGGCCGCCGGACGGATCACGTCGGCGGCGAACCCGTGGAGCCAGTCCCTGACCTCCTTCTGCTCGTCGTTGAGCTCCATGGTGAACTCGGCCATGACCCCTCCAGGCTGCGAACCCGTGCTACGTTACTTGCGGTAACTGGAGTCTGTTACCGGCCGGTAGCCTCTGTCAACTCCCGGCAGCCCGTTCGATGCTCCAAGGCTTCCGGGTGTTACGTTGCGCGTTGCGTCAGGAATCGCACGGGCGGAGAACACCACATGGAGACCACGCAGCGGACCGATCAACAGCGGTCCGCCGAGCAACGACGGCGCGACCTCCTTGAGGCGGCCGACCGCGTCGTGCTCCGCGAAGGGCCCGGCGCCTCGATGAACGCCATCGCAGCTGAGGCGGGCATCACCAAGCCCATCCTGTACCGGCACTTCGGCGACAAGGGCGGCCTCTACGCCGCGCTCGCCAAGCGGCACACGGACGCGCTGCTCGCCTCGCTGCGCGCGGCTCTGGACGCCCCCGCCGAGCGCAGGGAGCGCGTGGAGTCCACGCTCGACACCTACCTCGCGGCCATCGAGGCCCGGCCGCAGGTCTACCGCTTCCTCATGCATCCGTCGGAAGCCGTCTCGTCGGGCGAGACCGGCGGCGAGGGCTTCGACGTCGGACTGCACTCCGCTCCCCTGCTTCGGCGCCTCGGCGAGGAGCTGGCCGAGGTCATCGAGGAGCGCGTCGACCTCGGGCCGGGGAGCGCGGAACTCGCGCGCGTGTGGGGCCACGGCATCGTCGGCATGATGCACGCCGCGGGCGACTGGTGGCTGGGCGAACGCCCGTGCTCCCGCGCCCAGTTGGTGCGCAGCCTCGCGGACCTGCTGTGGGGCCGCCTGGCCGCCGCGGGCAACCGGGTGGGCGGGCCCGGCTTCTGAGGCGCGGGCAGGTCCGGGCGCCCGGGTCAGGCGGTCGTCGCCCAGGGCGCCCGCGCCGCCTGCCGCAGGACGCGCCGCTTGCGCCAGCCCGTGACGTGGTCCGTGTACACCCCGCCCGCCACGTGGTCGCTCTCGTGCTGCAGACAGCGCGCGAAGAATCCGGTGCCGTGCACCCGCACCGGGTCCCCCGTCACCGTCACGCCCTCGACGACCGCGTGGTCGAAGCGCGGCGTGGCCGCCTCCAGGCCGGGCAGCGACAGACAGCCCTCGGGGCCGCGCACGGTCACGCCGTCGAGATCCACCACACGCGGGTTCACCACGTGGCCGAGGTGCCGCACGTCCTCGTCGTCGGGGCAGTCGTACACGAACACCTGGAGGCCCACGCCGACCTGGTTGGCGGCGAGGCCGACGCCCCGGGCCGCGTACATGGTGGCGAACATGTCCTCGACGAGCGCGGCCAGTTGGGGCCCGAAGTCCGTCACCTCCGCACAGGGGGCGTGGAGCACGGGGTCACCGAGCAGGGTCAGGGGTCGTACGCGCCCTGAGGCGCCCGGGATCGAGCCGTGTCGCATGGCCGCAAGAGTACGGTCCAGGGGACAGCAGTGGTGCCGGGTGGTGGTGCGATTCGGGCTTGTCAGTCGATCTCGATAGGCTGGGCCGACACGATGCCGGGCAGGCGCGGCGCCGTACGCAAGGAGGACCCAGAACGATGGCAGGACACCCTGGCAGCTCAGAGTCGCTGTCGGCACGCGCCAAGCTGGCCGTGACGGCGGGCAAGGCGGCCGCGGCGGTGTCGCGCGCGGCGGGCCGCGGCAGCGGTTCGGTGATCGGCGGCAAGGTCGCGCTCAGACTCGACCCGGAGCTCCTCGGCCGGCTGGCGAACCACCTGGACGTGGTCCTCGTCTCGGCCACGAACGGCAAGACGACCACCACGCGCCTGATCGCCGAGGCCCTGCGCGCCAGTGGCCCGGTCGTGTCCAACGCCCTCGGCGCGAACATGCCCGCGGGCATCACCTCCGCCCTCGCGGGCGGCTCGGACGCCAAGTTCGGCGTGATCGAGGTCGACGAGAAGTACCTGGCGGGCGTCGCCCGCGACGTCGACCCCAAGGCGATCGCGCTCCTGAACCTGTCGCGCGACCAGCTCGACCGCGCCGCCGAGACCCGCATGCTCGCGGAGAAGTGGCGCGAGGGCCTGGCCGGCACCAAGGCCGTCATCATCGCCAACGCCGACGACCCGCTGGTCGTCTGGGCCGCCTCCTCCTCGCCGAACGTGGTGTGGGTGGCCGCGGGCCAGGCCTGGAAGGACGACGCCTGGTCGTGCCCGGCCTGCGGCGGCGTCATGCAGCGCCCCGGCGACGACTGGTACTGCGGCGAGTGCGGCTTCCGCCGCCCCACGCCCAGCTGGGCCCTGTCCGGCGACCACGTCCTGGACCCGCACGGCTCGGCCTGGCCGATCCACCTCCAGCTCCCCGGCCGGGCCAACAAGGCCAACGCCACCTCGTCCGCCGCCGTCGCCGCCGTCTTCGGCGTGCCGCCGCAGGTCGCCCTGGAGCGGATGTATCAGGTGCAGGCCGTCGCCGGCCGCTATGACGTGGTCCAGTTCCAGGGCCGCGACCTGCGGCTCCTGCTCGCGAAGAACCCGGCGGGCTGGCTCGAAACGTTTTCGCTCATCGACGGCCCCCCGGCCCCGGTGATCCTCTCGGTGAACGCGCGCGGCGCCGACGGTACCGACACCTCCTGGCTGTGGGACGTCGACTACACCCGCCTCGCCGGTCACCCGATCTTCGTGCTCGGCGACCGCAAGCTGGACCTCGCCGTCCGCCTGGAGGTCGCGAACCTGGACTTCCGCGTCTGCGAGACCCTCGACGAGGCCGTGCAGCTCGCGCCGCCCGGCCGCATCGAGACCATCGCGAACTACACCGCCTTCCAGGACCTGCGCCGCCGCGTGGGCAACTGACCGCGCCGACCGTCACTGAGGACCAATGAGCATGAGCGACAACAGCCTCCGGCTGGTCTGGGTCTACCCCGACCTGCTGTCCACGTACGGCGACCAGGGCAATGCCCTGGTCGTGGAGCGCCGCGCCCAGCAGCGCGGCCTCCAGGTCGAGCGCTACGACGTACGCAGCGACCAGCCGGTGCCCACCTCCGGCGACATCTATCTGATCGGCGGCGGCGAGGACCGGCCGCAGCGGCTCGCGGCCGAGCGCCTGCGCCGCGACGGCGGCCTCCAGCGGGCCGTGGGCAACGGCGCGATCGTCTTCTCGGTCTGCGCGGGCTACCAGATCCTGGGCAACGAGTTCATCAACGACCTGGGCCAGCGCGAGCCCGGCCTCGGCCTGCTCGACGTGGTCTCCGTGCGCGGCGAGGGCGAGCGCTGCGTCGGTGACGTCCTCGGCGACATCGACCCGCAGCTCGGCCTGCCGGAGCTCACCGGCTTCGAGAACCACCAGGGCGTCACGCACGTCGGCCCGAACGCCCGCCCCTTCGCCCGCGTCCGCCTCGGCAAGGGCAACGGCACGGGCGACGGCACGGAAGGCGCCTACAACGGCACCGTCTTCGGGACGTACATGCACGGGCCCGTCCTGGCCCGCAACCCGCTGATCGCCGACCTGCTCCTGAAGCTGGCGCTCGATGTGAACGCGCTGCCGCCGACGGACGACCGGTGGTACGAGGCGCTGCGCGCTGAGCGGATCGCGGCGGCTCAGCAGCCGGCCTAGCTGCCCGGCGTGCGGCTCCTGCCCCAGGGGAAACCGTTCGCCGCGCTGCGCGCTTGTCCTCAAACGCCGGACGGGCTGGATTCTTCCGCCCGTCCGGCGTTCGTGTGTCCGATGGGTGGGCGGCGCCTGCGAAGGCGGGCGGTGCGCCGGTAGGGTGGCCGGGATCCTCCAGCCGGACGACGGGGTCCGGTCACCGCCCGATTGCAAAGGGTTTCGCACCATGCGACTTGGTGTCCTGACCTCCGGCGGCGACTGCCCCGGTCTCAATGCCGTCATCCGCTCCGTCGTGCACCGTGCCGTCGTCGACCACGGCGACGAGGTCATCGGCTTCCACGACGGCTGGAAGGGCCTCCTCGAATGCGACTACCGCAAGCTCGACCTGGACGCGGTCGGCGGCATCCTGGCGCGCGGCGGCACCATCCTCGGCTCCTCCCGGGTGCAGCCCGCCCATCTGCGTGACGGCGTCGAGCGCGCCAAGGGGCACGTCGTCGAGCTCGGCCTCGACGCGATCATCCCGATCGGCGGCGAGGGCACGCTGAAGGCCGCCCGGCTGCTCTCCGACGCGGGCCTGCCGATCGTCGGCGTACCCAAGACCATCGACAACGACATCGCGGTCACCGACGTGACGTTCGGTTTCGACACCGCCGTCGGCGTCGCCACCGAGGCCCTCGACCGCCTCAAGACCACCGCCGAGTCGCACCAGCGCGTCCTGATCGTCGAGGTCATGGGCCGCCACACCGGCTGGATCGCGCTGCACTCGGGCATGGCGGCGGGCGCGCACGCCGTCGTCGTGCCGGAGCGCCCCTTCGACATCGAGGAGCTGGCGAAGAAGGTCGGCGAGCGGTTCGAGGCGGGCAAGAAGTTCGCCATCGTCGTGGCCGCCGAGGGCGCCAAGCCGCGCCCCGGCACGATGGAGTTCGACGAGGGCGGCAAGGACGTCTACGGCCACGAGCGGTTCGCGGGCATCGCCCGGCAGCTCTCCCTCGAACTGGAGCAGCGCCTCGGCAAGGAGGCACGCCCGGTGATCCTCGGCCACGTACAGCGCGGCGGCACGCCCACGGCGTACGACCGCGTGCTCGCCACCCGCTTCGGCTGGCACGCGGTGGAGGCAGTGCACCGCGGCGAGTTCGGGCGGATGACCGCGCTGCGCGGCACCGACATCGTGATGGTCTCCCTCGCCGAGGCCGTGGAGACGCTCAAGACCGTGCCCGAGCAGCGGTACGAGGAAGCGGAGTGCGTGCTCTAGGCCGCCGCCCGGCCCCGCTGGGGTCACCCGGGTCCTGAATCCGCCCCCGGTCGCGAGCGCGACCGGGGGCGGTTCTACTCTGGTGCGGACACACAGGACACAATCTGCACGAAACAGGAGCCAGCGGATGGATCACGGCGGGCACGGCATGCATGGCATGGACCATGGGATGAACATGGATCTGCCGCCGTTCACGCTGGCACGCGGTCTTGAGATCTCGGTCGAGCCCTTCTTCCTCATCAGCTGCCTGGTGGCGCTCGGCCTGTACGCCTGGGGCGTCACCCGCCTGGTGCGGCGCGGCGACAAGTGGCCCGTCGGGCGCACGGTGTCGTTCGTCGTGGGCGTGCTCACGATCCTGCTCGTGATGTGCACCAAGCTGAACGACTACGGCATGGTCCTGTTCAGCGTGCACATGGTGCAGCACATGATCATCAGCATGCTGTCCCCGATCCTGCTGCTGCTCGGCGCGCCGATCACGCTCGCGCTGCGGGCGCTGCCGGTCGCGGGCCGGGGCCGCAAGGGGCCGCGCGAGCTGCTGCTCGCCCTGCTGCACAGCCGGTACGTACGGATCATCACGCACCCCGCGTTCACCATCCCGATGTTCATCGCGAGCCTGTACGCGCTGTACTTCACGCCGCTGTTCGACACCCTCATGGGCTCCAAGGCCGGGCACATCGGGATGATGCTGCACTTCCTCGCCGTGGGCCTGGTCTTCTTCTGGCCGATCATGGGCATCGACCCGGGCCCGCACCGGCCCGGCCATCTGATGCGGATGCTGGAGCTCTTCGCGGGCATGCCGTTCCACGCGTTCTTCGGCATCGCCTTGATGATGGCGTCCGAGCCCATGATCGAGACGTACAAGAACCCCCCGGCCTCGCTCGGCGTCGAAGCGCTCGCCGATCAGAACGCGGCGGGCGGCATCGCCTGGGCGTTCAGCGAGATCCCGTCGGTGCTCGTCCTGATCGCCCTGCTCTTCCAGTGGTACCGCTCGGACCAGCGCGAGGGCCGGCGCAAGGACCGCGCCGCCGACCGCGACGGAGACAAGGAGCTGGAGGCGTACAACGCCTATCTGGCGTCACTGGCGTCGCGCGGGCGCTAGCGCCTGGACCTCCTCACGGGTGAGGATGGCATCGAGGCCACGGTCTCGGTGCCCCGGATACCGGACGCCCGAGCCGTCTGTCGTGAGGAGGCAGGGCGATGCCCGGTTCTACGAAGACGATGGGCGCGTTCACCATCGGCGGTCTGGTGATGGTGACCGCCTACACGGTGGCGCTCGGCAGCAACGGCTGGCTGTGGTTCGGCTGGGTGGTGCTCGGCCTGATCACGGTGGCGATGGTCTTCTCCCGGCCCACGTGACGTGGGGCCCGGGACGGGGCGGACCGTGCGGCCGGAAGCGCCCGGCTCAGAAGCGGAACACGTGCCCCGTCGACGCCTGCATCTCGCACGCGTTGCCGTACGTCTTGTGCCAGGCGACCGGCCGCCCCTGGAACGTGCCGGTCGCGCCGACGGTCACCGGGGCGTACTCCTTGGTGCAGATCCGCTCCTCCCGCGGCAGCCCGCCGAAGTCCCCGCCCGCGCGGTCCAGCTCCGCGCAGGCCTCCCGGGCGAACGGGTGGTGCCCGGACGGCTCGGGGGCACAGCGCAGCAGCACCCCGCGCATCCAGGTGTTCTGATCGCCCGACAGCGTCAGGAAGAGACCGCGCTCACCGGGCGCCCTGCGGTCGGCGGACACGGCCGCCGTCGGCGCGGCGGACCCGGCGAGCGCGAGCAGCGCGGCCGAGGTGACGAGGAGCGGGCGCATGGGACCTCCGGGGGGGCGAGGGCGGACGCCGTGTCACGGCCGAGGACATCCGGCGTCACGGACGGTGGCGTCAGGGGCGTCCGGGCACCGGCCCAGCACGCCGTACCACGACGGGCCGGACCCGCCGGGCGACGGTGACCCTGCCGCAGAGCACCCCCGCGGGGCGGTGTCCGGCCAGGGGCCGCGCCGCGCACTCCCCCGCACGGCCCACGGCAGGACCCGAACGGGCCAGTGCGCCGCGCGATCGAATCGACCCGAACGGGCTCTCGCCTAGGCGCCGCCGATTGACTACTGTGCGTCGGCAGCACCCCCGGGGGAAGGCGGCGCCCGCATGTTCTACCTGGTCCTCAAGTACGTGTTGATCGGGCCTCTGCTCCGGCTGATGTTCCGGCCCCGGATCGAGGGGCTCGAGCACATCCCGGAGTCCGGCGCGGCGATCGTCGCCGGGAACCACCTGTCGTTCTCCGACCACTTCCTGATGCCCGCGATCCTCAAGCGGCGCATCACGTTCCTGGCCAAGGCCGAGTACTTCACGGGTCCTGGCGTCAAGGGCCGCCTCACCGCCGCGTTCTTCCGCAGCGCAGGACAGATCCCGGTGGACCGCTCGGGCAAGGAGGCCGGGCAGGCGGCCATCCGTGAGGGGCTCGGCGTGCTGCGCAAGGGCGAGCTGCTCGGCATCTACCCCGAGGGCACCCGCTCGCACGACGGACGTCTGTACAAGGGCAAGGTCGGCGTGGCCGCGATGGCGCTCAAGGCGCAGGTGCCGGTGATCCCGTGCGCGATGATCGGCACGTTCGAGGCACAGCCGCCCGGTCAGGTGGTGCCGCGCTTCAAGCGCGTGACGATCCGCTTCGGCGCGCCCCTGGAGTTCTCGCGGTACGCGGGCATGGACGGCGAGAAGGCGGTCCTGCGCGCGGTCACCGACGAGATCATGTACGAGATCCTCGGCCTGTCGGGGCAGGAGTACGTCGACAAGTACGCGGCCGTGGTGAAGGCGGAGGAGGCCGCGGGGGAGACTGCGGAGGGCGGGCGCTCCGCGGCGGAGCGCCGGTTCCCGAGGATGCCGCTGAGCTGAGCCGCTCGGCGGCGTGGCGGCGGTGCGGCGGCACCAGCGTGCGGAACGCGGGACACGGGACACGGAACGCCATCGGGAGACCGCCCGGCCGAGGCCGCGGGCGATCTCCCGACAGTGGTCGTCGCGCAGGGGTGTTACGGCTTGGGCGTGGCGTGCGGGGCGCAGGTCACGTCACGGCTGTCCACCTTGCCGGTGAGCAGGTAGGCGTCGACCCGCTCGTTCAGGCACGGGTTCTCCAGGTTGGTGATGCCGTGCGAACCGGCGTCCTTCTCGGTGATCAGACGCGAGCCCTTGAGGCGCTTGTGCAGCTCCACGCCGCCCTCGTAGGGGGTGGCGGCGTCACGCGTGGCCTGGGCGATCAGCGTGGCGGGCAGACCCTTGCCGGTCTTGACCTCGACGGGCTGGTGCTGCTTGCTGGACCAGGTGGCACACGGCAGGTTCATCCAGGCGTTCGCCCAGGTCATGAACGGGTGGTCCTTGTGCAGACGGGTGTTGTCCCGGTCCCACTTCTTCCAGCTGGTGGGCCACTTGGCGTCGGCGCACTCGACGGCGGTGTAGACCGCGTTGCTGTTCTCCGAGGCCTTGTTGCCCGCGATGTCGGACATGTCCGGGCTGGCGGCCTTGATCAGCGGCTGCCGGTCACCGGCGACGAACTTGCTCCAGTTGGTGGCGATCGAGACCCAGGTGGAGTCGTAGTACGGGGCGCTCTGGAAGTACGACGTCAGCTCGGCCGGGCCGACGACCCCGTCGAACGGCGCCTTCTTCGCGGCGGCACGCAGCTTCGTCCACTGCGCGGCGACCTTCTTCTGCGTGTCACCGAGGTGGAAGACGGAGTCGTACTTGGCGACCCACGTCATCCAGTCCTTCAGGCGCGTCTCGAAGGCGACATCCTGGTCGAGGTTGGCCTCGTACCAGATCTTCTCCCGCGAGGGGTTCACGACGGAGTCGAAGACCATGCGGCGCACGTGCGAGGGGAAGAGCGTCGCGTACACGGCCCCCAGGTACGTCCCGTAGGACACACCGAGGAAGTTCAGCTTCTTCTCACCGAGCGCGGCGCGGATGACGTCGAGGTCGCGCGCGGTGTTCGGGGTGGTCATGTGGGGCAGCATCCAGCCGCTGCGCTCCTGGCAGCCGTCCGCGTACTCGGCGGCGAGCTTGCGCTGGGCGCGCTTGTCGGCCGCGGAGTCGGGCACCGGGTCGAGCTTGGGCGCCTTCACGAACTCCTGCGGGTCGACGCACGAGATCGGCGTCGAGTGGCCGACGCCGCGCGGGTCGAACCCGACGAAGTCGTAGGCCTTCGCGGTCTTCTCCCACAGCTTGCTCTTGTTCACGACACGCAGCGGGAAGCGCATGCCGGAGCCACCGGGGCCACCGGGGTTGTAGACGAGCGCGCCCTGGCGCTCCTCCTTGGTCCCGGTGTTGCCTATGCGGTCCACGGCCAGCTTGATCTGCTTGCCGTAGGGCTTGGCGTAGTCCAGCGGAACGGTGACCCACCCGCACTGCACGGGCTTCGCGAATCCCCAGTCCTCCGGACAGTCCTTCCAGGCGACGCCCTTCTTCGCGGCCCGCGCCGCGGCGATGGCGGCCCCCCGGGCCTCACGGTCCTTCGCGTACGCGGCCTTGCCGCCGGCGGCGTCAGCACTGGCGGCGGGCGCACCGAGCGCCCCCGCGATCAGCGTCGCCGCAACAAGAGCACCCGCGGACCCGAGCGTCATCGCTCGTCTGCTCCGCGCGGTCATCTGGGTACGTGTCAAGTGAGGCCTCCCGCACATCGTTTCGGTCATTCCCTCGGTACGGGGATACTTCCGTCTGCGGGGGTGGTCAGGACAGGTGTGGTTGTTGTTCTTTACCAATCCGATAAACGGACCGGCCAGTACGGTGAACGGTTCATGCACTTCAGTGGGCGGATGACGGGGCTCCGCTTGGGGCGGGGAGTCAAACATCGAGACGAAGGGCCTCGCCCCCGCTCAGCGGCCTAGCCCCACCGTTCCAAGGCCTCGTCGAGGACCCGGCGCAGGTGTAGGGCGTCCGGGGCGACGGCGGTCACGAGGGCGCCGGGGCCGGCGAGGGGGGTGAGTGCGGCGTGTTCCCCCAGGGCGGTGGCGGGCGGCATGGCTGAGTGGAAATCGGGGCGTACGAGGAGGAGTTGCCCCACTGCCCGGTGGCGGCCAAGGACCGCCGGGCCGTCCCAGCCGGGTGGGGCGCCGGGACCGCAGGTCAGTTGCTGGTCGAGGAGGGGGCGGCCGGCGTGGTGGACGGTGAGGCGGGTGTGGAGGAGGCCGGAGGGTTCGGCGGTGCGGCCGAGGGCCTGTTCCTCGCGGAGGACCAGGCGGCCGCCCTCGGCGACGTCCACCCGGGTGGTGACGCGCAGGTCGCTGCCCTGTACGGAGATCAACTGCTCCGGGAGCCAGCGCAGTTCCGCGTCCTCGGCGACCGTGAGACGCACGTCGTAGTGCGCCTCACGGTCGTCCTGGCCCGGCAGGGCCATCGTGGCCGCCGCCGAGCCGATGTGGAGCCGCGCCCCGGGCGCCGCCGTCGCCTCGACGGTGAGGTGGTCGCCGCCCAGCGGGCCGCTCATCGCGCCGACCAGCAGGACGTGGGCCGCCGGGCCCGGGGCGCGGACGCGGCGCAGGGCCAGCGGCCCCTCGCCCTCCAGGACGGGCAGGGCGGTGCCGCCGCGGCCGTCGGGCCGGGCGGTGACGCGGGCGACGGCTCTGACGCCCGCGGAACCCAGGTCCCGCACCACCGTGGGGCTCGTCATGCGTCGGCCGCGACCCAGGCCGCGTACTGCGCGCGCACCCACGCGGCGACCGCCGTCACGCCCTCGGCCGAGCGCAGCGACTGGAAGACGACCGGCAGTTCGGCGCGCTGTGCCTTGGCGTCCGCCGCCATGCGGGCCAGGTCCGAGCCGACGTACGGGGCCAGGTCCGTCTTGTTCACCACGAGCAGGTCGGCCGTCGTCACGCCGGGGCCGCCCTTGCGCGGGATGTCGTCACCTCCCGCCACGTCGATGACGAAGATCTGGGCGTCCACCAGGCCGCGCGAGAACGTGGCCGTCAGATTGTCGCCGCCGGACTCGACGAGGATCAGGTCCAGGGGGCCCACCTCGTCCTCCAGGTCCTCCACCGCCTCCAGGTTCGCGGAGATGTCGTCCCTGATCGCGGTGTGCGGGCAGGCTCCCGTCTCCACGGCGGTGATTCGCTCCGGCGGCAGCACGGCCTGCTTGAGCAGGAACTCCGCGTCCTCGCGGGTGTAGATGTCGTTCGTGACGACGGCGAGGGACAGTTCCTCGCGCAGCGCGTGGCAGAGGGCTGCCACCGTGGCCGTCTTGCCCGTGCCGACCGGGCCGCCCAGGCCTATGCGGAGGGCACGCCGACGGCCGTCGGGGCGGTGCGCGTCCGCGCTCACGGCCGTGGCCTCGTCGTGGGTGTGGTCCAGGTGCATGGTTCTCCTTGGTTCTCGTTCGTTCGTGGCGGACGTTCCGTTGGGTGACCTGGGGCGGGAGCGGGCAGAGGCGGGCTACGACGCGAACAGCCGTACCGGCCACGCCGCGTGCGCCTCGCCCCCGATCTCCAGGAGCGGGGCCGATGCCGCCGGAAGGGCGTCGAGTCCCTCGTCGGGTACGCGTCCCGCCGCGGCGGCCGCGGCCGCCGCCACCCGGTCCACGTCGTCGCCGAGCCGCGCCAGGGCGGCCGTCGCGTCGAAGGGGTCGAGGCTCAGCAGGCGCACCACCGCCGTGGCGGGGCCGCTGATGGACTCGTAGGCCGCGCAGTACGCCGCGTCGGCGGGCCCGAGCCCGGCCGCCCGCGCCGCCGCCCCGAGGACCACCGGCTGGTGGGCGCCCTTGGGGAAGGCCCTGGCCAGCGCGTCGAGGTCGGGTGACGGCCAGGTGGCGCGGGCCGCCCGAAGCAGCTGGCGACCCAGCTTGCGCGCGGCGGTCCGCAGGGCCAGGGACGGGGTGCGCGCGTCGGCGGCGGCGTCGAGGGCGGTCGGTTCGGCGACACCGAGTGCGGCGGCCGCCGCCAGGGCGGCGGACACCAGGCCCGTGGTGTGCAGCCGACCGCGGCAGAAGGCCTCCAGGCTCGGCGCCCCGGTGACCCGCCCGGCCTTGACGGCCGCCTCGGCGCCGCCGGAGTGCGCGTGCCCTCCGGCGGGGAAGCGCCCGTCGGCCAGGATCAGAAGTGCAGCTCGTGACATGTCGTACGACAACCCGAAGTGAGGAACCCAGAGTGAGGGAGAGGGGACGGTAAGAAGGGGAGAGAGGGCGGTCAGAAGAGGAAGTACCGCTGTGCCAGGGGAAGTTCCGCCGCCGGTGACGGCTCCACCAGCTCCCCGTCGATCGTGACCGCGAAGCTGTCGGGCGCCACCTCCACCCGGGGCAGGGCGTCGTTCTCCCGCATGTCCGCCTTCGTACGCCCCCGGGTGGAGCGGATGGCCACGAAGCGCCGTTCGAGGCCGAGGCGCTCGGGCAGGTCGTCGTCGAGGGCCGACTGGGTCACGAAGTTGAGGGAGTTGAGCGAGGGGGCCCGGCCGCGGCCGCCGAACATCGGTCGCGGGAGGACCGGTTGCGGGGTGGGGATGGAGGCGTTGGCGTCGCCCATCTGCGCGTACGCGATCTGCCCGCCCTTGAGGACCACCTGCGGTTTGACGCCGAAGAAGGCGGGTTCCCAGAGGACCAGGTCGGCCAGCTTGCCGCTCTCCACCGAGCCGACCTCGTGCTCGATGCCCTGGGCGATGGCCGCGTTGATCGTGTACTTGGCGACATAGCGCCGGGCCCGGTGGTTGTCGGCGCGGGTGTCGCCGGGCAGTGCGCCCCTGCGGCGCTTCATCACGTGTGCCGTCTGCCAGGTGCGCAGGATGACCTCGCCGACGCGGCCCATCGCCTGGGAGTCCGAGGACATGATGGAGATCGCGCCCAGGTCGTGCAGGACGTCCTCGGCCGCGATGGTGGTGGGGCGGATGCGGGACTCGGCGAAGGCCAGGTCCTCCGGGACCGCCGGGTTGAGGTGGTGACAGACCATCAGCATGTCGAGGTGCTCCTCGACGGTGTTGACGGTGTGCGGGCGGGTCGGGTTGGTCGAGCTGGGGAGCATGTTCGGCAGCGAGACCGCCGTGATCATGTCGGGGGCGTGGCCGCCGCCCGCGCCCTCGACGTGGAAGGCGTGCATCGTACGCCCGCCGACCGCGGCGAAGGTGGCGTCGACGAAGCCCGCCTCGTTCAGGGTGTCGGTGTGGACGGCGAGCTGGGCGCCCGTGTCCTCGCAGACGTTCAGACAGGCGTCGATGACGGCGGGGGTCGCGCCCCAGTCCTCGTGGATCTTGAAGCTGACGGCGCCCGCGCGCAGCTGCGCGTGCATCGAGGCGGCGCTCGTGGTGTTGCCCTTGCCGAGGAAGCCGATGTTGACGGGGCTGTTCTCCATCGCGGCGAACATCCGTGCCAGGTGCCAGGCGCCGGGCGTGATGGTCGTGGCCTTGCTGCCCTCGGCGGGCCCCGTGCCGCCCCCGATGAGCGTGGTGACGCCGGAGGCGAGGGCCTCGTCGACGATGGTCGGCGAGATGAAGTGGATGTGCGTGTCGATGCCGCCCGCGGTGAGGATCTTGCCGTTGCCCGCGAGGATCTCGGTCTCGGGGCCGATGACGAGCTCGGGGTGCACCCCGTCCATGGTGTCCGGGTTGCCCGCCTTGCCGATGCCGGTGACGCGGCCGTCGCGGATGCCGACGTCGGCCTTGACGACGCCCCAGTGGTCGATGATGAGCGCGCCGGTGATGACGGTGTCGGGCGCGCCCTCGGCACGGGTCGTGCGGGACTGGCCCATCGACTCGCGGATGACCTTGCCGCCGCCGAACACGGCCTCGTCGCCGGAGCGTCCGGGGCCGCCCGAGCGGTCCTCCTCGATCTCGACGAGCAGATCGGTGTCGGCGAGCCGGACGCGGTCGCCGGTGGTGGGGCCGAACAGGTCCGCGTACGCGGCTCGGGACAGCTCAGGCACGTGTCGCTCCGTTCGCTTCGCCGTCGGCGCCGGAGGCGTTCGGTGCGTCGAGCGCGCCCCGGGTCTCCCCGCGCAGTCCGGGTACGACGCGGGCGCCGGCGAGGGGGACGAGCTCCACGTCCACCGGAATGCCGGGTTCGAAGCGCACGGCGGTGCCCGCGGCGATGTTGAGCCGCTTGCCGTGCGCGGCGCCGCGGTCGAAGTCGAGACCGGGGTTGGCCTCGGCGAAGTGGTAGTGGGAACCGACCTGGACGGGCCGGTCGGCGGCGTTCAGGACGGTGAGGCGGGTCGTCTCGCGGCCCTCGTTGAAGGGGACGGGCTCCTCGGCGAAGAGGATCTCCCCGGGAATCGGCCCGGGGACCGGTCCGGGTATCGGTCCGGGGCACGCGCCGGTCGCGGTGTTCATGCTGCGCGAACTCCCGTCACACGATCGGGTCATGGACGGTGACGAGCTTGGTGCCGTCCGGGAAGGTCGCCTCGACCTGGACGTCGTGGATCATCTCGGGGATGCCCTCCATGACGTCGTCCCGCGTGAGCACCCTGCGGCCCGACGACATCAGGTCGGCGACGCTGCGGCCGTCCCGGGCGCCCTCCAGGATGTGCGAGGTGATGAGGGCGATCGCCTCGGGATGATTGAGCCTGAGGCCGCGCGACCTGCGCTTCTCGGCCACGTCGGCGGCCACATGGATGAGCAGTCTCTCCTGCTCGTGCGGGGTCAGTTGCACGTCCCACCTCACAGTCCTCACCCCGGACCGCGCGGGGTCCGGCTGCCGCGGCCACCGCGACGGGCATAGATGTAACACGCAGCGACTTACGTGCCGGTGTCCACCTTCGCTTACGGAATCCCCAGGTGGCGTGGCAGAGGAGGCTAGTTGGACGGAGTTTCAGCGAGGTTAACCAGCCCTTGACCCGATCATGACCGCCAGCGGGGCTGCGGCATACCCGGAGCGGCCCGCGCGGGCCGCTCCGCGGCGCCTGACACATCCGTCCCGCATGCGCGCGCCCGCCCGCTACGTCATCCGCGGCCCGCGGTGCTCGGCCGCGATGCCGAAGCGCTGCCGCTCCCCTGCGGCGGCCGCGGCCGCGCCGCCGACCGCCGACACCGAGGTGATCACCGGCTCCTGCGCGGGCTCCTCCGCCTCTTCGAGGCGTCGCAGGTCGCCCGCCGACACCAGGGCCACGAGCGGCTTGCCGTGGCGCGTGACGACCACGCGCTCACCGCCGTACACCACGCGGTTGATCAGGTCGGCGAGCTCCGCCCGGGCTTGCGTCACCGGAATCTCGTAGGCCATGGCCCCATCATAACGTCACGTACGTCCTGTACATTTTTTACAGAAGGCCGCCGCGGTGGGCGGCGGCCGCGTGCTGCCAGGAGGCGTGCCATGCGCGGACCGTCCGCCCGTTCCGTCCTGCCGGAGTTCACCGAGCGCACCAGCTCGGCCCGCGCACCTGGGATCCGTACTCCAAGCTCCTGGAGGAGCGGATCGTCTTCCTCGGCACACCGATCGACGACGTCTCGGCGAACGACGTGATGGCCCAGGTCCTCTACTTGGAGCACGCGGCTCCGGACCGGGACATCTCGCTCTACATCAACTCCCCCGGCGGCGACTTCAGCGCGACGACGGCGATCTACGACACGCTGCTGTACGCCTCCTGCGAGGTGGAGACCGTCTGCCTCGGCCAGGCCGCCTCCGCCGCCGCGGTGCTGCTCGCCGCGGGGACCCCCGGCAAGCGGGCGATCCTGCCCGGCGCCCGGGTGCTGCTCCGGCAGCCCGCGCTGCCCGAGCCGGTGCGCGGCCAGCCGACCGACCTGAGGATCCGCGCGGAGGAACTGCGGCGCACCCGTGCGCTCCTGGAGGGGATGCTCGTCCGGCACACCGGGCGTACGCCCGAGCAGATCTCGGCGGACATCGAGCGGGACACGGTGCTCGACGCCGAGGCCGCCCTCGCCTACGGTCTGGTGGACCGGGTCGTCCCGAGCCGCAAGGCCGCCCGCCCGGACGCGGGATGAGGCGCCGGTGCTCCCCGAACTGCCACCGCTGCCCGCCCTGACCCGCGCCGAAGGCGAGCTGGTCGACGCCTATCTGGCGGTCCTCGACCTGCTCGGCCGGATCAACCCGGCCCGCGCCGAGCACACCTACGGCGGGCTGCGCGCCGCGCAGGCGCTGATCACCCGGGCGACCGAGCTGCACGACGCGCTGGCGCTCATGCATCAGCGCGGGGAGAGCGAGGTGCACGCGCCGACGCTCGCGCGAGCGATGCGCGTCCTGGACGGCGAGCGGCGCGCCGCGCGCGTGACGGTGCCGCCGCCGACGGGCCCCTGACACGGGGCCGGCCGCCGCCGTCGGCATGAAGGTCCGTCATGATTCAGTCCGATTCACCCCCCACGACCGGCTGTCCCGTGCCAGACTTCCAGCCAGCCCCCATTCCGTTTTCGGCCTGGTACTCCAGTGCGCCGGTCGCATCTGACGCCGCGGAACGCGCCCCGGACCCAGCGCGCCTGCGCCATCCGCCCGTTGCCGGTATACGCGGATGTCAAGCCGAGTCCGGGGTTGCCTCGGAGATGACCAGAGATGATCGCCCCTTTTGCGTAACCGGCGGTCGTTCCAGTGGGCTCCCGAAGTCGCTCAACTCCCTTACAGCACAGCCGGATTCGGGCGTTCCGCCGCTGATGGGGCAATCATCGCCGAGTGTGACCTAGAACCCATTCGGGCTCTGTCCACCGGAACGGGTCAGGCGTGAGGAGCCTCACATACCGCCGATCCGGCTCGGTTTTTTCGCCCCTCTCGGGTGAAGATCCCTTCCGACGACAAGCCCCCGCCACAGGCGGCGGGGCGATCCGGGCGGACGCCGAGTCCTGCCGCCGCCCGGGTGCCCGGTCGACATCTGTGCACCGGCAGGAGTGGAGGACCCAGCAAGGCGGGCCGTCCGGCCAGTCCGGAAGGCCCTTGGGGTGAAGTCGCATCGCGCGGCCGGGCATCTTCGCCTGCCCGAACCCGACAGGTCATCCTTCACAGGCGGCTGACGAAGGGTTGCGCATGACTGCGCTGCATCGTGTTCCGTCGCTGTTGACGAGAGCCAGTACGGCTTCGGCTCTCACGCTCGCCGCCGTGGGCGGCACCATCGTGGCCCCCGGACTCACGGGAGAAGCACAAGCGGCCACCTCGCACGGGACGAAGGCGCTCAAGGTCGCGGCGTCCAAGAAGGGCTCCCCGTACAGCTACGGCGCGGTCGGGCCGAACCGGTTCGACTGCTCGGGCCTGACGCTCTACTCGTACAAGCGCGTGGGCAAGAAGCTGCCGCGCACCGCCCAACAGCAGTACAACAAGACCCGCAAGGTCTCCTCCGCCAGCCGCACCCGCGGAGACCTGGTGTTCTTCCACTCCGGCCGGAACGTCTACCACGTCGGCATATATGCCGGTAAGGGGAAGATCTGGCACGCCCCGAAGCGGGGCACCGTGGTGCGGCTCGAGAAGATCTGGACCAACCAGGTCTGGTACGGCCGGGTCCGCTGACCCGCCGGCGGGCGGCGGCCTCCTCGGGGTCCGCGCCGTCGCCCGCACCTGGCGCCACCAGCGCCTTTCGCCGCCGTCCGGTCAGGGCTCGGGCGGCGGCACCAGCCGAGGGACGGTCCGTACGGCAGTCCGGGGCGGCGCCCCGGCGACGTCACCCGCCCGGCCCCGCCGTCAGCGCGGGAGTGGAGCGGCGCCGCGCGGATACTCGTGGACCATGGCCGATCATCACCCCCACGCCGCGGGCACTTCCAGACCCAGCGCCTCCCGGCACACGCGCAACGAGACGCCGCTGGAGCGGGCCGACCGCAACTTCTCCGAGCTGCTCCAGGAGCTGCGGGTCACCCAGACCGGTGTCCAGATCCTCTTCGCGTTCCTGCTCACCCTCGCCTTCACGCCGCGCTTCCCGTCGCTCGACAGCGTGCAGCGCGCCACGTACGTCGTCACGCTGCTCCTCGCGGTGCTCGCCGCCGCGCTGTTCACGGCGCCCGCCGCGGTGCACCGCACCCTGTTCGCGCGCGGCGCCAAACCCCTGATCGTGCGGGTGTCCTCACGCCTGGCCGCCATCGGCCTCGCGGTGCTCGTGCTCGCCCTCACCGGATCCGTCCTCCTCGTCGTCGACGTGGCCGTGGGCCGCACCGACGGGGTGCTCGCGGCCATCGGCACGTTCGTGGTGTGCGGCGGCCTGTGGGGCGTGCTGCCCCGTCTGGTCGGCCGCGCGGGCCAGCGACAGTGAGCCCGCCCGGCCGAGGGGCGGCCGCGCCCCGGGGAGTCAGCTCTGCACCGGGACCGTCCACGGCAGCGTGATCCACACCGTCTTGCCGCCCTCGGGCGTCGGACAGACCATGAGTCTTCCGCCGCACTCGGCGGTGAGCCAGCGGACGATGACCATGCCTCTGCCGTTGTCCTGCTGGACGGCCGCGGGCAGCCGCTTGGGGTAGCGGGGGTGGCTGTCGGTGACGCCGATGCGCAGGCTCTCGTCGCGGTCGAGCCGGACGTCCACGGTGAAGGTGGGCGAGAGCCCGAGCGTGTGCTGCACCGCGTTCGTGGCGAGCTCGGAGACGATGAGCCGCACCGTGTCGGCCACATCCGTGTCCGCTGGGAGGCCCCACTCGGTGAGGATGTCCCCGACGTACCTGCGGGCGGTGGAGACCGACACAGGGTCGCTCGGCAGGGTGACTGATGCTTCCTGGTGGTCTGCCATGACGGCGCCGTCCCTTTCCCACCGGGACCGGACTTCCGACGCGTGGCGGAAGTACTCGAGTACCGTCCCGGAGCTGGTGCTTCGCGCCAGATTGCCACTCTCGGGCGGCCCGCGCCCGCCGATCCACCGAGATGTGCATATATCTGTCGCTCGAAGCGGTGAACTCTGCGACGGCAGACCGTATTTGGGCGCAACACTGGCAGTTCCTCTACCGTCCCCTACCGTTGGCGCGGACCTCCGGAAGGACCAGAAGGAGACAGCCATGCAGTACGGTCCCGCGGTGCGCCGTCGCAAGCTCGGCGCGGAATTGCGGGCGCTGCGCGCCGAGGCCGGGCTCACGAGCGGCGAGGCGGCCTCCCTCGTGGGCTGGCACCAGTCGAAGGTGAGCCGGATCGAGACGGGCCGCAGCGGCGTGAAGGCCACCGACGTACGACTCCTCCTGGAAGCGTACGGGGTTCAGGACCCGCATCTGCGGGAGCTGCTCGTCGCGCTCGCGGGCGGGGACGACGAGCACGGGCGCCACCACTGGTGGCACGCCTACCGAGGGCTCCTGCCGCCCGCGTACCGCGACTTCATCAGTCTGGAGTCGCAGGCCTGCCGGGTGCGGACCCTGGAGACCACGGTGGTTCCCGGTCTGCTGCAGACGCCCGAGTACGCCCGCGCGGTGACACGTGCCGCGCTCGGCGAGCGGCCCGAGGAGCAGGTCGAGGCCCTCGTGCAGGTGCGGCTCGCCCGGCAGGACGTGCTGCGCAGCGAGCCGCCGCTGCGGCTGAGCGTGATCCTGGACGAGGCGGTGCTCCGGCGGCAGGTGGGCGGGCCCGAGGTGCTTTCCGGACAGTTGCGGCGGTTACTGGACGCGGCCCGGCTGCCTCAAGTGCGGCTCCAGGTACTTCCGTTCGCCTCGGGCGAGCACATCGGGTTGATCGGCCCTTTCGTTATTCTCTCCTTTCCGAACATTTCTGATCTGGATGTGGTGGTTCTCGACCACTTGACGAGTAGCCTCTACCTCGAACGGAAAGAAGACCTTAGGGCGTACACCGACGCCTTCAACTCTCTTCGGGGACAGGCGCTTTCCGTTCAGGATTCAATGGATTTCATCGCCGGGTTAGGTGACGGCGCGTAAGGAGGCACCATGACTGCACTGCCTCGGTACGTTCCCTCCAGCACGTCTCTCAGGGGCGCGCGGTGGCGGCGCAGCAGCCGCAGCAACGGAATGAACAACTGTGTGGAGACGGCCCCGCTCGGCGCAGGACCCTTGACGGGCCTGCTCGCCGTGCGCGACTCGAAGAACGCGGCTGGCCCGGCCGTGCTCTTCTCCCCCACGGCCTGGGAAGTCTTCGTCGACGCCCTTCGATGAAGACCATGGCCCTTAGGTGAGGCCCGAGTGAGTGCGCCGGACCCCGGACCCAGGTCGTAGGTGCCAGATCTCAGGTGTCAGGGTGCGGTGCGGCTGATCACGGCGACGACCTCGGCGAGCTGCGTGTCGCTCAGGTCCGCGCGGGCGGTCAGCCGCAACCGCGAGACGCCGTCGGGGACCGACGGCGGACGGAAGCACCCCACAGCGAGCCCCGCGGAGCGGCAGTCGGCCGCCCAGTGCACCGCGGCCCCGGGCGACGGGGCACGCACCGAGACGACGGCGGCGTCCGGACGTACAGCCGAGAACCCCTCCCCCACCAGCAGTTCGTAGAGCCGGGTCGCCACCTCGCGCGCGCGTGCGGCACGCTCCGGCTCCCGGCACAGCAGCCGCAGCGCGGCGAGGGCCGCCCCGGCGGAGGCGGGCGCGAGACCCGTGTCGAAGATGAACGTACGGGCCGTGTTGACCAGGTGGTCGATGACCCGGGCCGGGCCGAGCACGGCGCCGCCCTGGCTGCCGAGGGACTTCGAGAGCGTGACGGTGACCACCGTGTCGGGCGCGCCCGCGAGCCCGGCGGCGTGGGCGGCGCCCCGGCCCCCGGCGCCGAGCACGCCGAGCCCGTGGGCGTCGTCGAGGACGAGCCCCGCGCCGGACTCCCGGCAGACGGCGGCCAGTTCGGCCAGCGGCGCGGCGTCGCCGTCCACCGAGAACACGGAGTCCGTCACGGCGATCGCGGGCCCCTCGTGGGTGCCGAGCGCCTTGCGCGCCGCCGCGGGGTCCGCGTGCGGCACGACCTGGGTGGTGCCGCGGGCCAGGCGGCAGCCGTCGATCAGCGAGGCGTGGTTGCCCGCGTCCGAGACGATCAGCGAGCCGTGCGGGGCCAGGGCGGTGACGGCCGCGAGGTTCGCCGCGTAGCCGGAGGACAGCACGAGGGCGGACTCGAAGCCGCAGAACGCGGCGAGCTCCCGCTCCAGTTCCGCGTGCAGCTCGGTGGAGCCCGTCACCAGGCGCGAGCCGGTCGCGCCGCCGCCCCAGCGGCGGGCGGCGGCGGCCGCGCCCGCGGTGACCTCCGGGTGGCGGGTGAGGCCGAGGTAGTCGTTGCCCGCGAGGTCGAGCAGGGTGGTTTCGGCCGGGCGCGGGCGCAGGCCGCGGACGAGCCCGGCGCGCTCGCGCGCCCGCGCCTGCTCGTCGATCCAGTCGAACGGCGCGCTCGTCATGGGGCCTCCAGGCCGTCGTCCGCTCGGGCGGTGCGAAGAGATGCGTTTGTAGACAGTGCACAGACCCTAGCCGTCGCGCCACCTGGCCATGGTGTGGCAATACCCACAGCCGTCAGAGCTTCTGTTGTGTGGTTTCTCCATGGTCAGACGGACCGGCGTACGCCAGGATCGGCGCCATGGATCTGCTCAACACGCTGGTGGACAAGGGGCTTCGGCGCGAGCTGCCGACCCGCGACGAGGCGCTGGCCGTGCTCTCGACCTCCGACGACGAACTGCTCGACGTGGTGGCGGCGGCCGGAAAGGTGCGGCGCCACTGGTTCGGCCGGCGGGTGAAACTCAACTATCTGGTCAATCTGAAGTCCGGCCTGTGCCCCGAGGACTGCTCGTACTGCTCGCAGCGGCTCGGCGCGGACACCGGCATCCTGAAGTACACCTGGCTGAAGCCGGACGAGGCGTCCGAGGCGGCGGCGGCCGGGCTCGCGGGCGGCGCCAAGCGGGTCTGCCTGGTGGCGAGCGGCCGGGGGCCGACGGACCGGGACGTCGACCGGGTCTCCGACACCATCAAGGCGATCAAGGAACAGAACGAGGGCGTCGAGGTGTGCGCCTGCCTCGGTCTGCTCTCCGACGGCCAGGCCGAGCGGCTGCGCGGCGCGGGCGCCGACGCGTACAACCACAACCTGAACACGTCGGAGTCGACGTACGGCGACATCACCAAGACGCACACCTACGCTGACCGCGTCGACACCGTGCAGAAGGCCCACGCGGCCGGTCTCTCCGCCTGTTCGGGGCTGATCTCGGGCATGGGCGAGACGGACGAGGACCTGGTCGACGTCGTCTTCGCGCTGCGCGAGCTCGACGCGGACTCCGTGCCGGTGAACTTCCTGATCCCCTTCGAGGGCACCCCGCTCGCCAAGGAGTGGAACCTCACGCCGCAGCGCTGCCTGCGCATCCTCGCGATGGTGCGGTTCGTCTGCCCGGACATCGAGGTCCGCATCGCGGGCGGCCGCGAGCTGCATCTGCGCACGCTCCAGCCGCTGGCCCTGCACCTCGCCAACTCGATCTTCCTCGGCGACTACCTGACCAGTGAGGGCCAGGCGGGCAAGGCCGACCTGGAGATGATCGCGGACGCCGGTTTCGAGGTGGAGTCCGCTGACCAGGTGACGCTGCCGGAGCACCGCCGGCGCGGAGGCTGTGGTTCCGGTTCTGGCTCCGGCGCCGACGCGCGGGAGGGCTCGGGCTGCGGCTCCGGCTGCGCGCCCGCCGAGGCCCCCGGGTCCGCCGCGCAGGCCGAGCCCGGCGACGCGCGCACCGATCTGGTGGCGGTGCGCCGCCGGGGCGCGGGGACGGACGTGGCGCCCAATGCGTGACCTGGACCTGCGGGAGATCCTCGACCTCGACCGCGCGCACGTCTGGCACCCCTACGGGCCGATGCCGGGCAGGCAGGAGCCGCTGGTCGTGGAGGAGGCGAGCGGGGTACGGCTGCGGATCGCGGGCGTCGGCGACGTGGTCGACGGGATGTCGTCGTGGTGGTCGGCGATCCACGGCTACAACCACCCGGTCCTCAACGAGGCGGCGCGCGACCAGCTCGGCCGCATGAGCCACGTCATGTTCGGCGGCCTCACCCACGAGCCCGCCGTGCGCCTGGCCAAGCGGCTCGTCGACCTCACGCCCGCGGGCCTCGAACACGTCTTCCTCTCCGACTCCGGCTCGGTGTCGGTCGAGGTGGCCGTCAAGATGTGCCTCCAGTACTGGCGCTCCGTCGGCAGGCCCGAGAAGCAGCGGATGCTCACCTGGCGCGGCGGCTACCACGGCGACACCTGGCAGCCGATGGCCGTGTGCGACCCGCAGGGCGGCATGCACTCCCTGTGGCAGGGCGTCCTGCCCCAGCAGGTGTTCGCCGACCTGCCGCCCGCGGGCTTCGACGCGTACGACGACGCGTACGCGGAGCACCTGCACGACGTGATCGGTCGGCACGCCCACGAACTGGCCGGTGTGATCGTAGAGCCGGTGGTGCAGGGCGCGGGCGGCATGCGCTTCCACTCGCCCCGCTATCTGCGGGCGCTGCGCGAGGCCTGCGACGCGCACGGCGTGCTGCTCGTCTTCGACGAGATCGCGACGGGCTTCGGCCGCACCGGCGCGCTGTTCGCGGCCGACCACGCGGCCGTCACGCCGGACGTGATGTGTCTGGGCAAGTCGCTGACCGGCGGCTATCTGACGATGGCGGCGACGCTGTGCACGCCCCGGGTCGCCGACGGCATCGCCCGCGGCGAGGTGCCCGTGCTCGCGCACGGCCCGACCTTCATGGGCAACCCCCTGGCCGCCGCGGTGGCGAGCGCCTCCATCGACCTGCTGCTCGGCCAGGACTGGCAGACCGAGGTCAAGCGGATCGAGACGGGCCTGCGGGCCGCCCTCGCCCCGGCCGCGGAGCTTCCGTACGTCCGTGACGTACGGGTTCTCGGGGCACTCGGGGTCGTGCAGCTCGACCACCAGGTCGACATGGAGGCGGCGACGCGGGCGGCCGTGGGGGCGGGGGTGTGGCTGCGGCCGTTCCGCGACCTCATCTACACGATGCCGCCCTTCATCACCGGGGACGACGACGTGGCGCGCATCGGGCGCGCGGTGTGCGCGGCGGCGCGCGCGAGCGGGGAGGCACGGGCGTGAGCGTGATCGTGGTGTCCGGTACGGGCACGGAGATCGGCAAGACGGTGACCACGGCGGCCGTCGCCGCCCTCGCGCTCGCCGCGGGGCGCAGCGTGGCCGTCCTCAAGCCCGCGCAGACCGGCGTCGGCCCCGGGGAGCCGGGCGACGTCGCGGAGGTGCAGCGGCTCGCGGGCGGCCGGGTGACGGGCGCCGAACTGGCCCGCTTCCCCGAGCCGCTGGCTCCGGCGACGGCCGCCCGGCGCGCGGGGCTCACGCCCGTCACGGCCGCCGACGTCGTCGAGGCCGCGCGGAAGCTGGACGCCTCGCACGACCTCGTCCTGGTCGAGGGCGCCGGGGGACTGCTCGTGCACCTCGACGAGAGCGGCGCGTCCCTCGCGGACGCGGCGCGCGAGCTGGCGGCGCCGGTGCTCGTCGTCACGACGCCGGGGCTCGGCACCCTCAACGTGACCCAGCTGACCGGCGAGGCCCTGCGGGCGCGCGGGATCGACTGCCTCGGCGTGGTCATCGGCAGCTGGCCCGCCGAGCCCGGCCTCGCGGAGCGCTGCAACGTGGCGGAGCTGCCCGGGGTCGCGGGGGCGCCGCTGCTCGGGGCGGTGCCCGAGGGGGCCGGGGGGCTGAGCGGGGAGGAGTTCCGGGCGGCGGTCCCGCAGTGGCTGGGGCCGGAGCTCGGGGGTGCTTGGGGTGGGGTTTCCCTCCCCTAGCGCGGCCCTTCGCGAAGGCGGGGGGCGCGGGGGCGGGAAAGGCCCGTCCGAGGCGTGAGGCCGCGGCCGGAGGCCGGTTGCGGGAGGGCCGGAGGCCGGTTGCGGGACGGCGAGAGGCCGGTTGTGGGACGGCGAGAGGCCGGTTGCGGGGCGGCCGGAGGGGGGAAGAACCAGCCATCCCTCTCCGTGAGGAGGCCTCCGTGCCGACCGCCAAGCCTGCCCCCCGTGCCCCCGTCCACCACCCCCTCTTCGCCCGTCTCTACGCCCGCGTCAGCGTCGCGGCCGAGCCGACGATCGCCCCGTACCGCGCGGAGCTGCTCACCGGGGTCTCCGGCCGCGTCATCGAGGTGGGCGCGGGCAACGGGCTGAACTTCCCGCACTACCCCGCCGCCGTCTCCGAGGTCGTCGCGATCGAACCGGAGCGTCTGCTGCGCCAGTTGGCCGTGTCGGCGGCGCTGCGCGCGGACGTGCCGGTGGACGTGGTGCCGGGCGCGGCGGAGGCCCTGCCGGTCAAGAGCGAGGCCTTCGACGTGGCCGTCGCCTCGCTGGTGCTGTGCAGCGTGCGGGACGTGCCGCGCGCGCTCGCGGAGCTGCGGCGGGTCCTCCGGCCGGGCGGCGAGCTGCGGTTCTTCGAGCACGGCCGGGCGCGGGGCGCGGCCTTCGCCACGGCCCAGCGCGCCCTGGACCGCACGGTGTGGCCGCTGCTGTTCGGCGGCTGCCACACCGCGCGGGACCCGGTGGGCGCGCTGCGCGCGGCCGGGTTCGAGATCGGGCCCTACCGCCGGGTCCTCGTGCCCCCGAAGCGCCCGCGCCTGCCCACGTCGCCCTGCGTCCTCGGCACCGCGTGGCGGCCGCCGGAGGACGGGGCCTGAGGGTCTCAGAGCAGCTGGACCAGGTTCACCGCGTTGCCGTCCGGGTCCTTGATGTGGGCGACCCGCTGGCCCCACGGCATGTCGTTCGGCGGCCCGAGCACCTGGCCGCCGAGGTCCTCGACGGGGCCGAGCAGCGCGTCCACGTCCTCGACCGTGACACTGAGCAGCGAGCGCTGCGGTGCGTCCAGCGGGGCCTTCTCGTCGGCGACGATGCCGAGCTCCGACTCCCGTACGCGCAGGGCCACGAAGAACACCGGGCCTTCCTCGGGGACGCGGGTGGTCTGCTCGGCGCCCAGGAGCTGGGCGTAGAAGGACTGGAGCCGGATCACGTCCGGGGTGACGAGCATCGGCTGGATGGTGGCGGGCATGCCGGGCCTCCTGGGAGTCGCGCACGGGCGCGCGGGTGGGCAACGGGCGCGTGGGGGTGACCGGCGCGGGGCGCGAAACTCATCGGTGCCCGGCGCGGGGCGCGGCGGCGGCATGGGGTTCACGCGGCGGGGCTCGACCGTGCCACGGAGTTCACGCAGCGGGGCGCGCCCCCGCCGTGGAGGGCCCGGAGCCCGTCAGCGGCTCCACTGGCGCAGCTCGTGCGCTATCTCCCGTACGCCCGCCGCGTCCTCCTTCACCAGGCGGGCGAGGTCGCGTACCTGCTCGGGCGAGGTCACGACCTTCACACCGCTCGCGACGAGGTAGGCGTACGCGACGGACACCGCGAAGAGCGCGTTCGAACGCTCCAGGGCAGGCACGTGGAGGAGCACTTGGAGCAGGGCGGCGGCGCGGTCGTGCGGGCCCTCGTAGACGGGGACATCGAAGATCTCGGCCCCGTGCCGGGCCACGGCCGCCGTCAAGGCGCCCCAGTCGGTGACTTGGGGGTCTCCGGAGTCTTCTGTTCGGCGACCATCAGGAGCCAGGCGAGGTCGATGCGGAGGTTCAAGAGTCAGCGACGACCTTCGCGGTCCGCGCCGAACTCCTCGGCGAACACCCCTTCGTACTGCTTCATGAAGTCGGCGGCGGCCTCCACGAACGTATGGCCGAGCTCGCCGACGTCCTGTTTGACCAGCTCTTCGATGTAGCGGTTCACGCTCATGCCGCGGGCCAGGGCGCGCTCGCGCGCGGCTCGGGCGGTGTGCTCGTCCACCCGCACGTTCAGCTGCGTCTTCGCCATGCCCTCAAGCTAGCGCCGCCGCGCTAGCACCGACAAGGCGCCAGGACCGTGCCCCTTACATACGTCCGGGTGCCCGACCTGCGAGGGATACCGGCCACTCCGCGCCGCCCCTACCCTCTGAACCCTCTCCACCCCCAACCAGGGAGGCGGCCTTGTCCACACCTGCTTCGACGCCGCACGCGGAACGCGCCGAGCCCCCGGGCAGCGCCGCCCGCGCCCGCGGCCTGACCAAGGCCTACGGCTCGGGCGAGACCACCGTGCTCGCCCTGGACGCGGTGGACGTCGACATCGCGCGACGCCGGTTCACCGCCGTGATGGGTCCCTCCGGCTCCGGCAAGTCCACCCTGATGCACACCCTGGCGGGGCTCGACTCGGTCTCCGCGGGCCAGGTGTGGCTCGGCGACACCGAGATCACCGGCCTGAAGGAGCGCGAGCTGACGCAGCTCAGGCGCGACCGGGTGGGCTTCATGTTCCAGTCGTTCAACCTGATCCCGACGCTCAACGCCCGCGAGAACATCACGCTGCCCATGGACATCGCGGGCAAGCGCCCCGACGCCGAGTGGCTGGAGCACGTCATCGACACCCTCGGCCTGCGCGACCGGCTCCGGCACCGGCCCGCGCAGCTGTCCGGCGGGCAGCAGCAGCGCGTCGCCTGCGCGCGGGCCCTGGCGTCGCGCCCCGAGCTGATCTTCGCCGACGAGCCGACCGGCAACCTCGACTCGCGGGCCGGGCTCGAAGTCCTCGGCTTCCTGCGCGAGGCCGTGGACGCGCTGGGCCAGACGGTGGTGATGGTCACGCACGACCCGGGCGCGGCCGCCCACTCCGACCTGGTGCTCTTCCTCGCCGACGGCCGGATCGTGGACGAGATGGACCGGCCGACGGCGGAGGCGGTCCTGGAGCGCATGAAACGGTTCGACGTGCTGCACGGGGCGCCCCACGCACCCGACGGGGCTCCCCATGACACCGGTGCCGCGCCGCAGAGCGCCCCCGACGAGGCCTGAGGCGGACCACCGTGCTGAAGTCCACGCTCCGGAGCTTCCTCGCGCACAAGGGCAGGCTCTTCCTCTCCGCGCTCGCCGTGATCCTCTCGGTGGCGTTCGTCGCGGGCAGTCTGATCTTCTCGGACACGGTCAACCGCACCTTCGACCGGCTCTTCGCGTCCACCTCGGCCGACGTCGCGATCTCCCCCAAGGACGACAGCGACGCGCGCGTGCCGACCGGACACACGCCGACGCTGCCCGCCGCCGTGGCGAAGGAGGTCGCCGAGGTCGACGGCGTCGCGGCCACGCACGTCGACGCGTCGGTCGAGAACATCACCGTCGTCGACCGCGACAACGACCCGGTGGGCCCGACGACCGGCGCCCCCACCATCGCCGTCAACTGGTACGAGACCGAGCGCAGCCCGGTGCGGCTGACCTCGGGCCACGCCCCGCGCGGCGCCGGCGAGGCCCTGCTCGACGCGGACACGGCCGACAAGAAGGACGTGGAGATCGGCGATCCGCTCACCGTGATCGCCCCGCCCGGCTCCTTCGAGGTGAAGGTCGTCGGCATCGTCACGTTCCGCACCACCAACCCCGGTGCGGCGCTGCTGTTCCTGGACACCCCGACCGCGCAGTCCAAGCTCCTCGGCGACAAGGACGCGGCGACGAGCATCGCCGTGGACGCGGCGCCCGGGGTGAGCGACGCGGAGCTGAAACGGCGCGTCGCCGCCGCGCTCGGCTCGTCGTCGGGATCCACGTCCGACTCGTCGTCGGGCTCGTCGTACGAGTTGAAGACCTCGGCCGAGCAGGCCGAGTCCGCCGCCGACGAACTCGGCGGGTTCCTGGACGTCATCAAGTACGTGATGCTCGGCTTCGCCGGGGTCGCCGTCCTCGTCGGCGTGTTCCTGATCGTCAACACCTTCTCCATGCTCATCGCGCAGCGCACCCGCGAGCTGGGGCTGTTGCGCGCCCTCGGCGCCGACCGCAGGCAGGTGCGCCGCTCGGTGCTCATCGAGGCCGTGCTCCTCGGCGTGGTCGGCTCCACCCTGGGACTCGGCGCCGGGATCGGGCTCGCGGCCGGGCTCATCGAACTGATGGGCCTGTTCGGCATGAACCTGAAGTCGACGGAGATGGCGATCGGCTGGCAGACGCCCGTCGCCTCGTACGTCGTGGGCGTCGGCGTCACGTTCGTCGCGGCGTATCTGCCGGCGCGCCGGGCCGCCCGGGTCTCGCCGATGGCCGCGCTCGCGGACGCCGAGATCGCCGGTGTGGGGCGGCCGTTGAAGCTGCGGGCGCTCGTCGGAACCCTGATCGCGGCGGCCGGAACGGCGGCGCTCGTGGGGTGCGCGGCCGCGAGCGACACCTCGACGTCGGCCTCGCTGCTCGGGCTCGGCGTGGCCCTCACCCTCGTCGCCATGGTCGTGGCGGGCCCGCTGCTCGTGCGCCCGGTGATCCGGGTGCTCGGCGGCGTCTTCCCGGCGGTCTTCGGGTCCGTGGGCCGCATGAGCCAGCGCAACGCGCTGCGCAACCCGCGCCGCACGGGCGCCACGGCGGCCGCCCTCATGGTGGGCCTGGCCCTGGTGGGCGGCCTGTCCGTGGCGAGCGCCTCGATGACGAAGTCGTTCGACGAGCAGATCGACAGGACGCTGGGGGCGGACTTCGTCGTCAACGGCGCCGCCAACCCCTTCGCCCCGTTCCCCGCCGAGGTCACCGAGAAGGTGCGCGAGACGGAGGGCGCCGGGCTCACCGTGCGCAACCGCTTCGC
Organism: Streptomyces spectabilis; assembly: GCF_008704795.1. Classification (NCBI taxonomy): domain Bacteria; kingdom Bacillati; phylum Actinomycetota; class Actinomycetes; order Kitasatosporales; family Streptomycetaceae; genus Streptomyces; species Streptomyces spectabilis. Next base: position 1,657,040 of record NZ_CP023690.1, read on the forward strand.
GACCCTGAAGCTGCGCATGCCCGACGGCAAGACCGTGAAGTCCACCGCGGCGGGCTACGACAAACGGGTCGACGAAGTCCTCAACCTCTCGTACGCGCGCGGCAGTACGGCCCGGGCCCTTGCCCCCGGACACGTCGCCATGGACAAGGACTTCGCCAGGGACCACGACGTACGCGTCGGCTCGGTGCTGCCCGTGGAGGTCGCGGACAAGCGCGAGGCCGACCTCACGGTCGGCGCGCTCACCGACATGGACCTCGCGGAGGGCCCCGGCCTGGAGGGCGGGCTCTTCATGGGGCTCGGCACGCTGGCGAAATACGCTCCCGACGGACAGGACGCCACGCTCTTCGTCAACGCCGCCGACGGCACGGACGCGGGCACGCTGCGCGACCGCCTCGAGTCCGTGCTCGACCCGTACCCGCAGTTGAAGGTGCTCGACCAGGCCGACTACAAGAAGCTGATCCGCGAACAGATCGCCGTGCTGCTCTACCTCGTGTACGCGCTGCTCGGCCTGGCGATCGTCATCGCCGTGCTCGGCGTGGTCAACACCCTCGCCCTGTCGGTCGTGGAGCGCACCCGGGAGATCGGGCTGCTGCGCGCGATCGGCCTCGCGCGGCGGCAGCTGCGGCGCATGATCCGCCTGGAGTCGGTGGTGATCGCGGTGTTCGGCGCGGTGCTCGGCCTCGCGCTCGGCCTGGTGTGGGGCGTGTCGATGCAGCAGGTCCTGGCGTTGCAGGGGCTCAAGGCGTTCGCGGTGCCGTGGTCGACGATCGTCGCCGTGGTGATCGGTTCGGTGGTCGTGGGGATCGTGGCGGCGCTGCTCCCGGCGCTGCGGGCCTCGCGCATGAACGTACTGGAGGCGATCGCGCACGAGTGACGGGGCTGGGGCCGGTGTCCAGTACCCGGTGCGCGGTGCCCGGTACGGTCGACGGGGCAGGGGCACGCGTCAGGGCAGGGGCACGCGTCCCCAACCGCGCGACACGTGAGGAGAGTTCATGACCAGGCCGTTCCGCTTCGGCGTCACGATGATGACCCCCTCGGCGGGGGACGAGTGGCGCAAGAAGTGCCGCAGGGCCGAGGAGCTCGGCTACGACGTGATCCTGGTCGCCGACCATCTGGGGATGCCCGCGCCGTTCCCCGCACTCGTCGCGGCGGCCGAGGCAACTGAGCGGCCGCGGGTCGGCACCTTCGTCCTCAACGCCGGGTTCTGGAACCCCGTCCTGCTCGCGCGCGAGGTCGCCACGGCGGACGCGCTCACCGGTGGCCGGCTCGAACTGGGGCTCGGCACCGGGTACGTGAAGTCGGAGTTCGACGCGGCGGGCCTCCCGTGGCCCACGGCGGGTGCGCGCCTGTCCCATCTGGCCCGCACCATCGAGGAGCTGGACCGGCTGCTCGCCTCGACGGAGCACCGGCCGGAGCCCCGGCAGCGGCCGCGCCCGCCCTTGCTGGTCGGCGGCAACGGCGACCGCGTCCTGAAGGTGATCGCCGAGCACGCCGACATCGCCGCGTTCACCGGGACGCGCACGGTCCCGGGCGACCCGGACGGCAAGCTGGCCGTCCTCACGGCGGAGGCCGTGGACGAGCGCGTGGCCGCGTACCAGCGGTTCGCCGCGGGGCGCTCCGCCCCCGCCGAGCTGAACCTCCTGATCCAGGTGGTCGAGGAGACGCGGGACCGGCGGGCCACCCTGCGGCCCTCCCTCGGGCGCGTCCCGCACCTCACCGAGGACGAGGCCCTGGAGGTGCCGATCCTCCTCCTCGGCACGGTCCGGCAGATGGCCGACCAGCTGCGCGCCCAGCGGGAGCGGTACGGCTTCTCGTACATCGCGGTCCTGGAGCAGAGCCTGGAGGCCTTCGGCCCGGTCATCGAGGAGCTGCGCGGCGAGTGACGTACAGCCGTCCGGGCTCCGGGCTCTGTCCGGGCTCTCCACGCTCTTCGCGCTCTCCGGGCTCTGTCCGGATTCTGGAATTCCGGGTGGTGGGGCCGCGTCCGGTGATGGGATGCGGCCATGGATGATCTACGGATTCGACCCGCCGCGCCCGCCGACCTGGACGCGGTCCTCGCCTTCTGGAAGGCGGCCGCGGAAGGCACGAGCATCAGCGACGACCGCTCGGGGGTGGAGCGGCTCGTGGCCCGTGACCCCGGCGCCCTGCTCCTCGCCGAGCGCGGCGGTGAGCTCGTCGGCACGGTGATCGCGGGCTTCGACGGCTGGCGGTGCCATCTGTACCGGCTCGCCGTGCACCCGGAGCAGCGGCGGCGCGGGATCGGCACGGCGCTGCTCGCGGCGGCGGAGGAGCGGTTCGCGGCGCTCGGCGGGCGCCGCGCGGACGCCATGGTGCTCAACCGCAACGAGCGGGCCCACCACGCCTGGCACGCGGCCGGGTACGCGCCCGAGCCGCAGTGGAGCCGCTGGGTGAAGCATCTCGACCGGTGACTCCACGCGATCGTCCACTACAGAGCGCCACGCTCCCGCTAGTGCTTTGCTGATCCTTTAATATGAAGGGTCCCCTGTAACCCTGACGAAAGGTGTGAGCGTCCGCCCATGGGCGAGCCTCCCAGTACCCGACATCGCGCATTCGCCACGCCCCTGGCCGATCATGGGACGGAGGTGACCCGATGACCGAAGTGCTCCTGCTCCTCGTGGCGGTGCTGCTCTCGCTCGCGTGCGGCGTCTTCGTCGCGGCGGAGTTCTCGCTCACCACCGTCGAGCGCAGCGAACTCGAGAGTGCGGCGGAGCGCGGCGAGCGCGGCGCCGAGAGCGCCCTCAAGGCGGTCAAGAACCTCACCTTCCAGCTCTCCGGAGCGCAGCTCGGCATCACCGTGACCGGCCTCGTCGTCGGCATGCTCGCCAAGCCCGCGATCGGCGATCTGATCGAGGGCCCGCTCGGCTCCGCAGGCGTTCCCGAAGCGGCCGCGTCGACCGTCGCCCTCATGCTCGGCACGGCGCTCTCCACCGTCTTCCTGATGGTCGTCGGCGAGCTGGTGCCCAAGAACTGGGCGATCTCCTCGCCGCTGCCCATCGCCAAGCGCGTCGCGACCCCGCAGCGGATCTTCAGCGCGGCCTTCCGGCCGTTCATCACGCATCTGAACAACACCGCGAACCGCGCCGTGCGCCGCATGGGCATGGAGCCCGCCGAGGAGCTCGCCTCCGCGCGCGGCCCCAAGGAGCTCGCGGCCCTCGCCCGGCACTCCGCGAAGGAGGGCGCCCTCGAGGCGGAGGCCGCCGAGCGGTTCATGCGCACGCTGAACCTCGCCGACCTGACCGCCGAGAACGTGATGACGCCGCGCGTCCAGGTCGTGGCCCTGGAGGCCCAGGCCACCTGCCAGGACGTCGCCAACGCCACCCGCGGGACCGGTCTGTCCCGCTTCCCCGTCTACCAGGGCTCCCTCGACACGGTCGTCGGCGTCGTCCACATCAAGGACGTCATCGCGCTGCCCGCCGAGCGCAGGCCCCGCCTGCCCGTGCGCGAGCTCATGCGCGAGCCGCTGCTCGTACCGGAGTCCCTGACCGTCGACCGGCTGCTCGACCGGCTCTCGGGCAAGCGCACCATGGCCGTCGTCATCGACGAGTACGGCGGCACCGCGGGCGTCGCCACCCTCGAGGACATCGTCGAGGAGGTCGTCGGCGAGGTGCACGACGAGCACGACCCGCACGAGACGCCCGACCTGGCCGCCGTCGGCACCGACGAGGACGGCCGCGAGCTGTACTCGGCGGACGGCGCGGCCCGCACCGACGAGCTGGCCCGCGTGGGCCTGCGCGTGCCGGACGGCCCGTACGAGACCCTCGCCGGAGTCGTCGCGACCGAGCTCGGCCGCATCCCCGCCGTCGGCGACCGCGTCGACGTCGGCGGCTGGCACCTGGAGGTCGTGGACGCCAGTGGCCGCCGCGCCGCGCGCGTACTGCTGCGCGCCCCGGCGCCGACCGACGACGAGGGTACGGACGACGCGGACGAGGGTGGCGGCGAGGGCGAAAGGCACGGCCGTCACGGCAGCGGCGGGCGCCGCGGGGCCCGGATCCGTGCGCACCTGGAGAAGGGGAAGGACGAGCGATGACCGCCATCCAGCTGCTGATCGGCCTGGCGACGCTCGTCGTCAACGCCTTCTTCGTGGGCGCCGAGTTCGCGCTGATCTCGGTGCGCCGCAGCCAGATCGAACCGCACGCCGAAGACGGCGACCGGCGCGCCAAGAGCGTGCTGTGGGGACTGCAGCACGTGTCCGTCCTTATGGCCGCGGCGCAGCTCGGCATCACGCTGTGCACCCTGGTGCTCGGCGTCGTCGCCGAACCCGCGATCGCGCACCTGCTGGAGCCGCTGTTCGACGCGGTGGGCGTGCCGCACGGCCTGGTCCACCCCATCTCGTTCGTCATCGCGCTGGCCGTGGCGACGTATCTGCACATGCTGCTCGGCGAGATGATCCCCAAGAACGTCGCCCTTGCCGAGCCGGTGCGCAGCGCGCTGCTGCTCGGGCCGCCCCTGGTGGCCCTCGCCCGCGCGCTGCGGCCGGTGGTCTTCACGATCAACGCGTTCGCCAACGGAATCCTGAAGCTGCTGCGGGTCGAGACGAAGGACGAGGTCGCGGCGACCTTCTCGGACGCCGAACTGGCCCGCATCGTCCAGGACTCCAGCGACGCGGGCCTGATCGACGACCGCGCGCAGGAACGGCTGCACGACGCGCTCGAACTCGGCCGCCGACCGGTGCGGGACGTGGTGCTTCCGCTGGAGCGCGTGGTCTACGCGCGCGTGGGCGTCACCCCGGAGAAGCTGGAGCGCCTGTCGGCGGACAGCGGCTTCTCGCGCTTCCCCGTCGTCGACGAGGGGCGCCGGATCGTCGGCTATCTGCATGTGAAGGACGCACTGGAGGTGTCGCCGCGCGACCTGCCCTTCCGGGTGGCGGACATGCGGCCGATCGCGCGCGTGCGCGAGACCACACCGCTGGACGGCGTCCTCTCGGCCATGCGGGGCAGCCGCACGCACGTGGCCGCCGTGCTCGGCGCGGACGGCCGTCTGGCCGGCATGGTCACGATGGAGGACGTGCTGCGGGAGCTGTTCGGACAGCCCGTCTAGTCCCCATAGAGCTCCCATGGGGACCTCCATGCGGTCCTTCATGCGGTCCTTCATGAAAACTCTAGAACGATGGTTCTAGAGCCGAGGCCTCAGCAAGGGCGCGCTTCCGTCACAGGACGGGGGCGCGCCCTCCGCCGTCCGGGGTCTCCGTGAAACCGGGTCCTGGCGGGCCGATCTTCGCCGAGCCGAGCGCGGTGAGGACGGCGAGCAGCGCCGCCATGCCCGCGGTGCCGAGGGCGGCCGTCCACGCCACGTCGAGGAGGTTCGTCGCCCCGGCGACGAGGACCGCGGCGAGTGCCTGCGCGAACGTGCGGACGGCACGCTCCGCGGTGGCTTTCCAGAAGGCAGCGCTCCACATGGCGGCCCCCTCTCCAGGAGCGAGGCCTCACGGTTGAGCCCTCAACTGCCGCTATCGTCGCGTCCCTTGGTACCGCTTGTCGACGCGTCGGCAGCGGATCCCCCGGCGGCCAACCCGTCGGCGAGAGCCTCCTGGAGCCGGGTGAGGAAGGCATGGGCGGCGGGGCCCTGCGGGCCGTCCGCCCGGCGGGCGAGGACGATCCGGCCGCGCGGTCCCGGCTCGGCGAACGGCAGTGCCCGCAGACCGAGCTCCGCGGCCTCCGTCTCCGACGCGGGAAAGACCGCCACACCCAGCCCGCGCGCCGCGAGCTGGGCCACCAGCTCGGGCGCGGCCGCCTCGAAGGCGACGCGCGGTGCGAACCCGGCCTGCGCACAGACCCGTTCCAGGACCGCCCGCAGACCGGTGCCGCGCGGCAGGCTGATGAGGGGCCGGTCCGCGAGCGCGGTCAACGGGAGGCCCGGCGCCGGACCGGCCGCCCGCTCCTGCGCGTACGCGATGAGCGGGTCGCCCTCCGCCACGACGACCGCCAAGGGCTCGTCCACCACGATGTCCCAGAGGATGCCCTGCGGCGGGGCGTCGGTCGTCTGACCGACCAGGGCGACGTCGAGTTCACCCGCCCGCAGCGCGGCCAGCATGCGCTCCGAGGTGTCCTCGGTCAGGGCGATCTCGACGTGCGGATGCTCGTCGTGGAAGTCCGCGAGCAGCTCCGCCACGCCGAACATGCCGGTGGCGGAGCCCGAGACGACCCCGAGCGTGACACGGCCGCGCAGCAGCCCGGTGAACTCGTCGGCCGTCTGCCGCATCCCCTCGACCGCGGCGAGCGCGGCCCGGGCGTACGGCAGCACCGCCGCGCCCGCCTCCGTCACGGTGACCGTCCGGCCCGAGCGGTCCAGGAGCCGCTGCCCCAGCTCCCGCTCCAACTGCCGGACCTGTGCGCTCACCCCGGGCTGCGCCACGTGCAACCGGGTGGCGGCGCGGGTGAAGTTGGCCTCTTCCACGACGGTGAGGAAGTACCGGAGCTGGCGAAGTTCCATAACGGAGAATGCTAGTCACGAGACGTACTGGCTCTTGGACTTATCGCACCACCCCTTGGATCTTGGAACCATGGGGAACACGGAGAACACGGGGAACACAGGGAGCACGGGGCCTGGAACCGCGTCGCAGCAGCCCATACGGTCCGCCATCGCAGCCGAGCGCCGCGAGCTGGCCGATCTCCTGGAGAGCCTGACGCCCGAGCAGTGGGACACGCCGTCGCTGTGCGCGGGCTGGCGGGTGCGCGAGGTCGCGGCACACATGTCGCTCGGCTTCCGCTATCCGCTCCCCCGCGTCCTGTGGCAGCTCGTCAGGGCGGGCGGCAGTCTGCACCGCATGACGGACCGCTGCGCCCGCGCGGACGCGGCGGCGTACGGGACCGCCGAGCTCGCCGGATTCCTGCGTGAGCACGCGCACCACCCGTGGACCCCGCCCGTCGGCGGCTTCGCCAGCGCGCTCGGCCACGACGTGGTGCACGGCATGGACATCACCGTGGCCCTCGGCCTCGACCGGCGGGTACCGGAGGACCGGGTGCGGATCCTCCTGGACCACGTCACCGTCAAGAGCGCCAAGTTCTTCGGCGCCGACCTCACCGGGGTCCAGCTCTGCGCCGACGACCTCGACTGGACGTACGGCTCCGGGGCGCCGCTGCGGGGATCCGGCCAGGACCTGCTGCTCGCCGCGTTCGGCCGCGCGGTGCCCGCGGGGCGCCTGCGCGGGGAGCGGAGCGAGCGCTTCACAGCGGCCTGAGCGGAGCGCGCGGGCAGGCCTGTGCCGGGGCCGCACCGCGGTCGGCGCGGAGGGCCGCACCGGGGCCCGGGTGCCGTCGGGCGGCCCGTGCCCGGCACGGCCACGCGGGATACCATCGACCCCGCCATGGAGATCAACGCCCACCACACCAGCCTCGTCGCGCTCGGCGACTCCTTCACCGAGGGCATGTCCGACCTGCTGCCCGACGGCGGCTACCGCGGCTGGGCGGACGTCCTGGCCGAGCGCGTCGCGGCCCGCACCCCCGGCTTCCGGTACGCCAACCTCGCCGTGCGCGGCAAGCTCATCGGGCAGATCGTCGACGAGCAGGTCGACGTGGCGGCCGGGCTCGGCGCCGATGTGATCACGCTCGTGGGCGGCCTCAACGACACCCTGCGCCCCAAGTGCGACATGGTGCGCGTACGCGACCTGCTCGAACAGGCCGTGGAGACCCTCGCCCCGTCCTGCAAGCAGCTCGTCCTGATGCGCAGCCCCGGCCGCCAGGGCCCGGTCCTCGAACGCTTCCGGCCGCGCATGGAGGAGCTCTTCTCCCACGTCGACGACCTCGCGGCCCGCCACGGCGCGGCCGTCGTCGACCTGTACGGGTCGACGACGCTCGGCGACCAGCGCATGTGGGACGTGGACCGGCTGCATCTGACGGCCGAGGGGCACCGCAGGGTCGCCGAAGCGGTGTGGCAGACGCTCGGCTACGCGCCGCAGGAGGACTGGCAGGCACCCCTGTCCGCTGCCGTACGGCCCTCCTGGTCCGCGCGGCGCATCGCCGACGCCCGCTTCGCCAAGCAGCACCTGGCCCCGTGGATCGGCCGCCGTCTGACGGGCCGCTCCTCCGGCGACGGCAGGACGGGCGCCCATGTGGACCCCACCACCGGCCGCGCCTTCTGGGTCACCCCGGCCGACGCCACGGCTCCCGGCCCGGTCCAGGCCTGGCAGCGCGTGGAGCCCGACCCGGCCTGACCCCGCGGCACATCCGGGTACACCGTGCACCCGCCCCTCCCTTCGTAGGTTCAGACGAACCCAGCCATGGCGCTGGCCTGCAGAAACCGCCAGTAGAATGGCCGACTGTGACTGCTGCGCCTGCTAAGCCCCGTATCCCGAACGTCCTCGCCGGGCGTTACGCCTCCGCCGAGCTCGCCACGCTCTGGTCGCCCGAGCAGAAGGTCAAGCTCGAGCGTCAGCTCTGGCTCGCCGTGCTGCGTGCGCAGAAGGACCTCGGCATCGAGGTGCCGGACACGGCGCTCGCCGACTACGAGCGGGTCCTCGACCAGGTCGACCTGGCCTCCATCGCCGAGCGCGAGAAGGTCACGCGCCACGATGTGAAGGCCCGCATCGAGGAGTTCAACGCCCTCGCCGGGCACGAGCACGTCCACAAGGGCATGACCTCCCGCGACCTCACGGAGAACGTGGAGCAGCTCCAGATCCGGCTCTCCCTCGAGCTGGTGCGGGACCGCACGGTGGCGGTGCTCGCGCGGCTCGGCCGGCTCTCCGGCGAGTACGCGGAGCTGGTCATGGCGGGCCGCTCGCACAACGTGGCCGCGCAGGCGACGACCCTCGGCAAGCGCTTCGCGACCGCCGCCGACGAGCTGCTCGTCGCCCACCGCCGCGTCGAGGACCTCCTCGGCCGCTACCCGCTGCGCGGCATCAAGGGCCCCGTCGGCACCGCGCAGGACATGCTGGACCTGCTCGGCGGCGACGCGGACAAGCTCGCCGACCTGGAGCGCCGCATCGCGACGCACCTGGGCTTCGACCGTGCCTTCACCTCCGTCGGTCAGGTCTACCCGCGCTCCCTCGACTACGAGGTCGTCACGGCGCTCGTGCAGTTGGCCGCCGCGCCGTCGTCCCTGGCGAAGACGGTCCGGCTGATGGCCGGGCACGAGCTGGTCACCGAGGGCTTCAAGCCGGGCCAGGTCGGGTCGTCCGCCATGCCGCACAAGATGAACACCCGCTCCTGCGAGCGCGTCAACGGCCTGACGGTCATCCTGCGCGGCTACGCCTCCATGACCGCCGAGCTCGCCGGCGACCAGTGGAACGAGGGCGACGTGTCCTGCTCCGTGGTCCGCCGCGTGGCCCTGCCCGACGCCTTCTTCGCGCTCGACGGGCTCCTTGAGACGTTCCTGACGGTGCTCGACGAGTTCGGCGCGTTCCCCGCCGTCGTCGCTCGAGAGCTCGACCGCTATCTACCGTTCCTCGCCACCACCAAGGTGCTGATGGCGTCGGTGCGGGCGGGTGTGGGCCGTGAGGAGGCGCACGAGGCGATCAAGGAGAACGCGGTGGCTTCCGCGCTCGCCATGCGTGAGCAGGGCGCCGAGCGCAACGAGCTCCTCGACAAGCTGGCCGCCGACTCCCGCATCCCGCTGGACCGCGCGCAGCTGGACGAGCTGATGGCCGACAAGCTGTCCTTCACCGGCGCCGCCAGCGACCAGGTCGCCGCGGTCGTCGCGCAGATCGAGGCGGTGCTCAAGGAGCACCCCGCGGCTGCTGCGTACACGCCGGGCGCCATTCTCTGAGGCGCGGTACCCCGCGCTCCCTCAGGCGTCGCCCTTCCGGCGGGCCGTGGCCCGCGCACCCCGCACGGTCAGCTCCGTGCCCGGTGCGCGCCGCGGCCCGCCTTGCGTATGCGTACCGCCACGAAGGCCAGGACGGCGAGGGCCACGATGGCGAGGACGACCTTCGAGTACAGGCCGACGACGTCGGTGACTTCGTGCCAGCGGGTGCCGAGGGCGTGGCCGACCAACACGAAGGCGCTGTTCCAGATCAGGCTGCCCGCGGTGGTGAGGCCGAGGAAGACGGGCAGGGGCATCCGCTCGATGCCCGCCGGTATCGAGATCATGCTGCGGAAGATCGGCACCATGCGGCCGAAGAACACGGCCTTGGTGCCGTGCCGTCCGAACCACGCTTCCGTCCTCTCTATGTCGGACGTCTTGACGAGGGGCAGGCGGGCGGCTATCGCGACGGTGCGGTCGCGGCCGAGCAGCGCGCCGATGGCGTAGAGAGCGATGGCTCCCGCCACTGATCCGGCCGTGGTCCACAGCAGCGCGGCGAGGAGACTGAACTTGCCCTGGCTCGCGGCGAATCCGGCGAGCGGCAGGATGACTTCGCTGGGCAGTGGCGGGAAGAGGTTCTCCAGCGCGATGGCCGCGCCCGCGCCTGCCGCGCCGAGCGAGTCCATGAGGTCGGCGGCCCAGCCCGCTATTCCGCCCGCGGGCGCTTCCGCCGATGCGGACGCGTGGGTGGCGAAGAGGTGCGCGTCGAGTGTGCGTCCAGCTGTGAGGATCATGCCTTCGACAGTACGAAATGCGCAGGCCACGGCGGTATGAGGGCCGCCGCAGAGTTCCACTGCGGGACGCCGTAGCGCCTGGCTGTGGGGGTCCTCAGCAAGGTGTGCGGTTTTCCGCAGTCCGCCGCGAGCGGCGCTCGGCTAGCGTGATTGATCATGCGAAGCTCTCTCATTCGCCGACTGCGCGTCGCCGTGGGCGTGCTGCTCGGGTTCCTCAGCGTGGTCGTCGAGCTGATCCTCACCCTGGCGTCGGGCCTCTGGCTGCTGCTCACGCTCGGGCGGTCCGGCGTGGGTCGTAGCGAGTCGGGCGTGGTCGCCCGGGCCGCCCGCCGGTGGGCCGACGTGCAGCGGCGCCGGATGGCGAGGTGGTACGGCGCGGAGATAGCGCCGCCGACGAGCGGCGCGTCCGCGCTGGCCTTCGTCGCCACGCGCTGGCCGGTGGGGCTGCTCGGCGGCATGGTCCTGCTGTGCGCCTTGATAGGTGGGGGCTATGCCTCGCTGCTGCTGTGGGGCTGGGCCGCGGTCGATCTGAGCAGATGGCCGATGACCATGGGCGTCTCCGGCTTCGGCGGGTTGTTCCTGCTGTTCCTGGCCGCTCAGGGGGTAGGGGCGGTGGCGCTGATGGACGAGCGCCTCGCGCGGCACTTCCTCGGCCCGAGCGCCCGCCAGCGCATGCAGCGCCGCATCGGGGAGCTGGCGGAGAGCCGTGCCGGTGTCGTGGAGGCGGTGCACGACGAGCGGCGCCGTATCGAGCGCGATCTGCACGACGGCGTCCAGCAGCGTCTGGTGGCACTGGGCATGCTGCTCGGCCGGGCCCGTCGCACGCCTGATCCGAAGAAGTCGGCGGCGCTGCTGCGCCAGGCGCACGAGGAGAGTCAGCAGGCGCTGGTGGAACTGCGGGAGGTGGCCTGGCGCGTGTATCCGGCGGCGCTGGACGAGGGCGGGCTCGCGGCGGCTCTGGAGACGGTCGCGGAGCGCGCCGCGATCCCGGTCCGCCTGGACTGCGAGCTGCGGGCCTCACCGCCGCCCACGGCCCAGGCCGTCGCGTACTTCGTGGCCGCCGAGGCCGTGACGAACGCGGTCAAGCACTCGGGCGCCAGCCTGGTCACGGTGCGTGCCGACGGCGCGGAGGGGGTGCTGCGGCTGCGGGTGGAGGACGACGGCCGTGGCGGCGCCGATCCGTCGGGCGGTGGGCTGCTCGGGCTGACGCGTCGGGTCGCGGCGCTCGACGGTACGTTCAGCGTGGCCAGTCCGGCCGGAGGCCCCACTGTCATCACCGCGGAGTTGCCATGCGTGTAATGCTCGCCGACGATTCGACGCTGCTGCGGGAGGGGCTCGCTCGACTCCTTGCGGACGAGGGGCACGAGGTGACGGCGTCCGTGGGCGATGCGCAGGCGCTGCTCGACGCGATCGCGGCCGATCCGCCGGACGCCGCGGTGGTGGATGTCCGGATGCCTCCGACGCACACGGACGAGGGTCTGCGTGCGGCCCTTGAGATCCGTCGGTCCTGGCCGGGCACAGGGGTCCTGGTGCTGTCCCAGTATGTGGAGCGGCGGTATGCGACGGACCTGTTGACCACCGCCACGGAGGGGGTGGGCTATCTCCTGAAGGACCGGGTGGTGCAGGTCGACGAGTTCTTGGACGCCCTGGACCGGGTGGGTGCGGGTCGTACGGCTTTCGACCCGGAGGTCGTGCGCCAGTTGCTGACGTTCAGCCGTCACGCCGATCCGCTGGCGCGGTTGACGGACCGGGAGCGCGAGGTGCTGGGGAGGATGGCGCAGGGGCATACGAACGCGGCGATCGCGGAGCAGCTGCACGTGTCGCAGAGCGCGGTGGAGAAGTATGTGAACGCGATCTTCGACAAGTTGGAGCTGTCGTCGACAAGCGGGTACAGCCGCAGGGTTCTGGCGATCCTGCGCTATCTGGGGTCGTGAGGTGAGGCCGTGGGGGTGGTGGCGGGATCGCCCGGTGGGGCGGAAGGGCCCGCCGGGGAGCGGGCGCTGCTCGTGGGCCATGGGGAGCAGGGCTGTTGGCGTTCCCGAAGGGCCGCTGGCGGGGCCGTCCCCGAGGGGGAGTGAGGGGGCGGCCCCGCCTTCGCGGCGGCTAGAGGCCGACGTCCCGGCTGCGGATGTCCTCAAGGGACTCGCGGCGCACCAGGAGCCGGGCGTGGCCGCCTTCGACGGCGACGACCGGCGGGCGGCCGACGAGGTTGTAGCCGGAGGCCATCGACAGGTGGTAGGCGCCCGCGACGGGCACGGCGAGCAGATCGCCAGGGTGGGTGTCGCCGGGCAGTTGGATGTCGGTGGCGAGGACGTCCCCGGCTTCGCAGTGCCGGCCGACGACGGTGACGGTGGCGGGCGCGGCGGTGGAGCGGCGTCCGATGAGGCGCGGCAGATAGCGCACTCCGTACAGCGCGGGGCGCGGGTTGTCGCTCATGCCACCGTCGACGGCGACGAAGGTCCGCTCGCTGGTGCGCTTCACGGACAGGACGCGGTAGAGGGCGACACCGGCGGGTCCCGCGATGGCGCGGCCGGGCTCGACGACCAGACGGGGCACGGGGAGGCCGGCCGCCGCGCAGCTCTCGGCGAGTTCGGTGCGCACCTTGCGGGCCAGCGTGGTGATGTCGAGCGCGTCCTCGCCGGGGCGGTAGGCGATGCCGTGGCCGCCGCCGAGGTCCAGTTCGGGCAGGGTGATGCCGTGGTGCTCCTTGATGCGCGCCATCAGGCCGACGAGCCGGCGCACGGCGCACAGGTACGGCTTGTCCGTGGTGATCTGCGAGCCCAAGTGGCAGTGCAGCCCGACCAGTTCGAGCCCGGGCTGGTCCAGGATGCGGGCGATGGCGTGCTGGGCGGAGCCGTCGGTGATGGACAGGCCGAACTTCTGGTCCTCGGTGCCGGTGCGGATCTTGCTGTGGCCACCCGCGGCGATGCCCGGGACGACGCGTACGAGGACCTTCTGGCGGCTGCCGTGGGGCACGGCCGAGGCGAGCCGGGCGATCTCCGACGCGCTGTCGATGACGATGCGCCCGACGCCGAGCCGCAGGGCGGCGTGCAGGTCCTGCGGGCTCTTGGCGTTGCCGTGCAGGACGATGCGGTCGGCGGGGAAGCCGGTGGTGACGGCGAGTTCGAGCTCGCCCGCGGAGCACACGTCGAGGCCGAGCCCCTCCTCCGCGACCCAGTGCGCCATGGCACGGCACAGGAAGGCCTTGGCCGCGTACAGCACGTCGGCGTTGGGGAAGGCGTGCAAATAGGTGCGGCAGCGGTCGCGTACGTCGGCTTCGTCCAGGAGGTAGGCGGGGGTGCCGAAGCGGTCCGCTATCTCGGTGAGTGCCACGCCGCCGACGGACAGGTCGCCGTGCGGGAGCCGCGTCGTGGAGTGCGGCCAGACCGTCAGGTCGTCGGCGGGGTCGGCCGCGGCGTCCAGGGGCGCGGCGGATGCGGGGGCCGCGGCGTGGTCTCGGGCCGCGGGCAGGTCGGCAAGGGTCATGGCAAGCTCCTCGTTTCGCCTCGTCTTCACGTCGTCACCTGGCCGTCTCAGCCGATCCAGGCGGTCAGCGCGCCGACCAGGGCGGCGGCCCCGGTGACCCGCAGCGCACCCACGGTCTGCGGATCCCACTCCCGCCGGCGCGCGGGGCGGCGGGACGAAGGGGCGCCGACGGACGGCACGGCGACCGGCGGTACGGAAACGGCCGGAGGTGCGGAAGTGACCCGCGATGCGGAAGTGACCCGCGGTGCGGAGGTGACCTGCGGCGCGGAGGAGGCCCGGGCTGTGGAGGTGACCGGTGCGTCGGAGGTGAGCCGCGGGTCGACGGTGACCCGGGTGACGCCCAGGGGTTCGGTGAGGGCGCGCAGCGCCGGTTCGGAGAGGCGGATGCGGGGCTGGCGGGCGCCGAGCGTGGCGGTCAGCCGCTCCTCGGAGGTGAAGGCGACGGCGGTGCGGCCGCCGACGGGTGTGCGGAACAGGCGGGCGACGAAGCCCGCGGGTCCCGGCCGGACGGGTACGAACAGCGGTCCGGCCGGGCCCCGTTCAGCAGGCTCGGGGTCTTCGCCGCACACCAGGGGCTGGGTCATGGTTCCTCCTTGAGCAGCCTCGGGCGAGGCTCTCGTGGGTCGGGCGGGCGCCGCGGGCTCGGTCGCGCGGGCGCCGTTCGTCCGGTGACGAGCACCGGGCACATGGTGACGTTATGCCCGGCACGGGGTGTCAACCGACCCTCCATGACGTCCCGTTGACGGCGAAGGGGTGCACGCTGACACTCTGCTGACGCGCCCCCGGCCGACGGGCCCGGAACGAGTGAACGGGGCGCGGCCGCGGGCGAGCCGCCGAGGTCCGCTGCACCCCTCGCCCGGCCGAGGCGCACCCGCGCCCGACCGACGCACAGCCACGCCCGGCCCGAGGCGCAGCCCCGCCCGCCGCAGCCCGCCCGAGGCCCGGCGCTCAAGGCGCAGCCCTCACTCCTCGAACCGGTACCCCATCCCCGGCGCGGTGATCAGATGCCGTGGATGGGACGGGTCGGGCTCCAGCTTGCGGCGCAGTTGGGCCATGTACACGCGCAGATAGTTGGTGCGCGTGCTGTGCGAGGGCCCCCACACCTCGCCGAGCAGCTGCTGCTGGCTGACCAGACGGCCGCGGTGGCGGATCAGGACCTCCAGGAAGTGCCACTCGGTCGGCGTGAGGCGCACGACGCGGCCGTCGCGCAAGGCCTTCTTGGCCAGCAGATCGAGGGTGAAGCCCGGGGTCTCGACGAGCGCCGGTGCCGCGTCGTGGTCCGCGGGCCGGGTCCTGCGGGCCGCGGCCCGCAGCCGGGCGAGGAGTTCGTCCATGCTGAACGGTTTGGGGATGTAGTCGTCGGCGCCCGCGTCGAGCGCCGCGACCTTCTCGTCGGAGGCCTGGCGGGCGGACACGACGAGGATCGGGGCGCGGCTGAACCCGCGCAGCCAGCCGATCAGATCGATGCCGTCCATGTCGGGCAGTCCGAGATCAAGGAGGACCACGTCCGGCGGACGTGCCGACGCCAGACGCTGGGCCATGCCCCCGTCGACCGCCGCGTCCACCTCGTACTTACGCGCCTTGAGGTTGATCTCCAGAGCCCGTACGAGCTGTGGGTCGTCCTCGACCACCAGCACCCGGGTCATCGGTGTGCCGCCTCCTGACAGTGGGGGCGGACCCTGCCCGCGACCGTACGCGGCCGAAGCGGAACGGGCCCACAGAATTAGTGCGGTCCCGTGAAGCAAAGCGCCCACCAGCGCGTTCGCCGCGTCTCTTGATGCCTCTCATACGGCGGGGTCAACTGCGTTGACGCCTCTCATACGTGGGGGCCAAGGCCGTACGAGAACACGCCGGGGCGCGCGCGACGGCGTGGTTCCAAGAAAAACGTCCCGGGTCCCGACCCCCCTCGTGGCCGGGACCCGGGACGTCCGCCTGGACGGACGACGGGTGCCCCGGTGCGGGGCGCACACGGTCCCTACCCCCGTACTGGACCTGCGCGCTGTAGGCGGTGGTCGTCGTCACACGCCTTCGACCCCGCACCGGGTTCCGTTCGTCCGTCCCCCCGTGGTGATCAGTCTTGGGCCGGTTCCGGACGTTCCCGTTCTTGTTGACGCTCTCCTGATGCGCCATCAGGGCCTCTTGACGCGGTCTTGACGGGTGGTCAGGGGCGCTGTCAGAGCGTCATCAATTCCCGGTCGCGAAGGTGAACCAGGGAGGGCCGCACGGCTACCTTCCTCTGCGCGCGGCCGCGCTCCGCGGCCGCTCCCCCTGCAGAAAGTCACCCTCACCGATGCTTCCCGCCGCCTCGCAGCAAGCTCCCTCCCCGCCCGAGAAGCCCGAGAAGCCCGAGGACCCCGAGGGCCCCGGGGGCCGGTCCGGGCCCGGTCCACGGCTCCGCCCCGGCCGCCGGCACCGGGCCGGTACCGGCGGACTCGTCGACCCTGTGCAGTTGTTCACGTCGCAGCTGCTCACCTCGTTCCCCGACGCCGTGCACAAGCTGCGGCCGCGCGCGCTGGTGAAGAACCCCGTCCTGTTCGTCGTGGGGTGCGGCGCGGTCATCACCACGGGCTCCGCCGTGCTCCACCCGTCGGTGTTCTCCTGGGTCATCAGCGGCTGGCTCTGGCTCACGGTGATCTTCGCGAACCTCGCGGAGGCCGTCGCCGAGGGCCGCGGCAAGGCGCAGGCGCTGGCCCTGCGCAAGGCGCGTACGGACACGGTCGCCCGCCGGCTGCGCCACAACTGGCGTATGGGCATGGACATCACGGGCGCGGAGACGGAGGCCGTCGCCGCGACCGAGCTGCGGCCCTTCGACTTCGTCGTGGTCGAGGCGGGCGAGCTGATCCCGGCCGACGGCGACGTCGTGGAGGGGGTCGCGGCGGTCGACGAGTCCGCCGTCACCGGGGAGTCGGCGCCGGTCATCCGCGAGTCCGGCGGCGACCGCAGCGGTGTGACGGGCGGTACGACGGTGCTGTCCGACCGGATCGTCGTACGCGTGACCTCGCGCGCCGGGCACTCCTTCCTGGACCGCATGATCTCGCTCGTCGAGGGCGCGTCCCGACAGAAGACGCCCAACGAGATCGCCCTGAACATCCTCCTCGCGGCGCTCACCGTCGTCTTCGTCCTGGTCGTCGTCGCGCTCCAGCCGATGGCCTCGTACGCGGACGCGGCGCAGCCCACGACCGTGCTCGTCGCGCTCCTGGTGACGCTGATCCCGACGACGATCGGCGCGCTCCTCTCGGCGATCGGCATCGCGGGCATGGACCGGCTCGTGCAGCGCAACGTGCTCGCGATGTCGGGCCGCGCGGTGGAGGCGGCGGGCGACGTGAACACCCTGCTCCTGGACAAGACCGGCACGATCACGCTCGGCAACCGCGAGGCGGACGCGTTCCTCCCGCTGCCCGGCGTCGACGAGACGCACCTCGCGGACGCCGCGCAGCTGTCGTCCCTCGCGGACGAGACGCCCGAGGGGCGGTCCGTCGTGGTGCACGCCAAGGAGCGATACGGCCTGCGCGCCCCGGCCAGGGGCGAGCTGGCGAACGCCACGTTCGTGGAGTTCACGGCGCAGACCCGGATGAGCGGCATCGATCTGCGCTGGGACAACGGCGCGGCCTGCGCGATCCGCAAGGGCGCGGCCGCCCAGGTGATCAGCTGGGTGGAGCTGCGCGGCGGCCGGGTGCCGCCCGAGGCGAGGGCGTTCGCCGACTCGGTGGCGACGTCGGGCGGCACGCCGCTGCTCGTCGCGGTGCACGACTGGGACGGGCCGCGCGTCCTCGGCGTCGTCCGCCTCAAGGACGTCGTGAAGGACGGCATCCGCGAGCGGTTCGCCGAGCTGCGCCGCATGGGCATCAAGACCGTGATGATCACCGGCGACAACGCGCTCACGGCGCGCGCCATCGCCCGGGAGGCGGGCGTGGACGACTTCCTCGCGGAGGCCACCCCCGAGGACAAGCTCGCCCTGATCAGGAAGGAACAGGAGGGCGGCAAGCTCGTCGCCATGACCGGCGACGGCACGAACGACGCGCCCGCGCTCGCGCAGGCCGACGTCGGCGTGGCCATGAACACCGGCACCTCGGCCGCCAAGGAGGCCGGGAACATGGTGGACCTGGACTCCAACCCCACCAAGCTCATCGACATCGTCGAGATCGGCAAGCAGCTCCTGATCACGCGCGGCGCCCTGACGACCTTCTCGATCACCAACGACGTGGCGAAGTACTTCGCGATCATCCCGGCCATGTTCGCGGGTGCCTATCCGGGTCTGGAGGCGCTCAACGTCATGGGGCTGCACAGTCCGAAGTCGGCGATCACCTCCGCGATCATCTTCAACGCGCTGATCATCGTGGCGCTCATCCCGCTGGCGCTGCGCGGCGTCCGCTACACGCCCGCGTCGGCGCACGACCTGCTGCGCCGCAACCTCGCGCTGTACGGGCTCGGCGGGCTCGTCCTGCCGTTCCTCGGCATCAAGCTGATCGACTTGGCGATCTCCACGGTCCCGGGTCTCGGCTGACCCCGCGGCCCCCGCCCCACCGCTCGTATCAGGGCCCCGTCAAGGACCGTACGGACGGCTTGAAGCCCAGCTCAGGGGCCAGTTGGATGAGTGTCGTGAACAGCTTCGCGCGCCATGACGACCGGCCGCCCCATACGGCGGTGCCGGTCGCGCGCCCGTTCTCGTGACGGGGCGCTGAACCGGCACCGCATCAGCCGCACCCCCTTCACCCCGCATGCCCCCGCCCCCTTCCAGGGGCCGCCCCGGCATGCCCCGACCCAGGAAACACAGCCATGTCCTCTGCCTCCCTGTCCGGCCGCACCGCACTCGTGACCGGCGCCACCTCCGGAATCGGCTTCGAGACCGCCCGTCTCCTGGCCGAGCGCGGCGTCACCGTGCTGCTGCACGGCCGCACCGTCGACGAGGCCCGGGCCGCCGTCGACGCGCTCATCGCCGCGACTCCCGCCGACGCCGTGCGCCCGCACCCCGTCGCCGCCGACTTCACCCGCCTGGAGGAGGTCGAGCGGCTCGCGCGGCACGTCGTCACCGACCACCCCCACCTGGACGTCCTCGTCAACAACGCGGGCATCGCGGCCCCCGAGCGGCACACCGTCACCGCCGACGGCAACGAGATCGCCTTCCAGGTGAACTTCCTCGCGCACTACCTCCTGACCAGCCTCCTGGAGCCCGCCCTGACCAGCGAGCGGGGCGGCCGCGTCGTCAACGTGTCCTCGTCGCTGCACCGCACGGCGTCGATCCAGTGGAGCGACCCGAACCGCGCCCGCCGCTACTCGCGCCTGGCCGCCTACGCCCAGTCGCAGCTCGCGCTCACCGTCTTCGCCGCCGATCCGCGGGTGACCGCGGTGTCCGTGCACCCGGGCGTGTGCGACACCGTGCTCCTGCCGCTGTACGCGCACGAGGGCGCGGCCGCCGCCGAGGGCGCGGCCCACGTGGTGCGCCTGTGCGACCCGGCCGTCGAGATCGTCAACGGCGCGTACTACGACCGTGCCGAGCGGGTCGAACCGGCCGCGGCCGCCCGGGAGGACCGCACCGTCAAGCGCCTCACCAAGCTCGCCGACCTGCTGGTCGGCCACGCCTCTTGAAGGGACCGCCGGATTCCGCGCCCGGCCCGGCCGCCCCCGTGTGCGCGGTCAGGCCGGGCGTGTCCCGCCGCGTGCGCCCTCTATCGTCTCGATCGCTTGTTGACACCCCTGGAGGACGGCTTCCGTGATCCCGCTCGCGCCGCGTCAACTTCCCGCTCTCTCGGACTGGTTCGCCATCGGGGCGCCCGGTACCGCCGCCCTGCCCGAGCATGCCCTGGCGCACGGCGTCGGACAGTGGTGGGCGGACCGCGCCGAGGCGCCGCGCGCGCTGGCGGTGGCCTGCGCCGGGCACGTCCTGCTGCGCGGCGACCCGGGCGCGGTGACCCCGGCGGAGCTCGCGCCGTTCGCGGCCGGCCACGTCGAGGCTCCCCCGCGCTTCCTGCCCCGGCTCGGCGCCGCCTTCGACCGCCTGGTGCCCGTCGAGCGCATGCTCTACGTCCACCGGGAGCCCGTCGCCGTCCAGCGCCCGCCGCGCGGGGTGCGGATCCGCACGGTGACGGCGGGCGACGCGGCCGCGCTCGCCGTACGGTGGCCCGGCTCCGACTGGCTCCACGACAGTTGGGGCGGGGCCCGGGGGCTCGCCGCCTCCGGGCGGGCCGTCGCCGCCTTCGACCGCGGCGGCCGGGTCCTGTCCGTCGCCTGCTCCTACTTCGCGGGGGCCGCGTACGAGGACGTGGCCGTCGCCACCGCGCCCGCGCACCGCCGCAAGGGGCTCGCGCACGCCTGCGTGACCGCGCTCACCGCGGACATCGCGGCGCGCGGCCGCACCGCGAGCTGGTCCTGCGCGCGCGACAACCGCCCCAGCCGCCTCCTCGCCTGGACGACGGGCTTCCGGCTCGAACGCGAGTACACGCGGTTCGCCACCGGCACCCCTCTACCTCAATCGGCGGCATTGGGCAAACCCCTCCCGGACCCCACATCACCCCTGATGCCCCTTCTGTGACGTGCGGCAATAGCGTTACGACCGCCCGACTTCAAGAGCGGCCGAAGAGTCCAAGGTCACAGCCGCGCCTCGGCACCAGGTGCCGATTCCGCCCTAGCATCGACGCATGACGGTCCTGCCTGACGACGGGCTTTCGCTGGCCGCCGATTTCCCTGATGCGACCCATGAGCAGTGGCAGCGCCTGGTGGAAGGCGTACTGCGCAAGTCGGGCAAGGACGTATCGGGGGCGGCGGCTGAGGAAGCGCTGTCCACCGCACTAGAGGACGGGCTCAGCACCCGCCCGCTGTACACCGCCCGTGACGCCGTGGCCGACGTGGGCCACCCGGGCTTCGCCCCCTTCGTGCGGGGCGGCTCCGCCGCGGGCGGCGCCGCGACCGGGTGGGACGTACGCCAGCGGCACGCGACGAGCGACCCCGCGCGCACGAACGAAGCCGTCCTCGCCGACCTGGAGAACGGCGTCACCTCGCTGTGGCTGGCCCTCGGCCCGGACGCGCTGCCCGTGTCCGGCCTGGAGCGGGCGCTCGACGGGGTGTATCTGGACCTGGCCCCTGTCGCCCTCGACGCCGGTGCGGCGTACGAGGAGGCGGCACACGCCTTCCTCGGGCTCGTGGACGCGGCGGGCGTCGCCAAGAGCGCGGTGCGCGGCACCCTCGGCGCCGACCCGCTCGGCCACGAGGCGCATACGGGCGAGGAGTTGGACGCGGCCGCGGCCGTGGCGCTCGCGCGCCGCGTCGGCCGTGAGTACGGCGGCCTGCGGACCCTGGTCGTGGACGCGCTGCCCTACCACGAGGCGGGCGGCTCGGCCGCGCAGGAGCTCGGCGCCTCGCTCGCGACCGGCGTGGCGTATCTGCGGCTCCTGACGGACGCGGGCCTGTCGCTCCACGAGGCCTGCGCCCAGCTGGAGTTCCGCTACGCGGCCACCGCCGACCAGTTCCTGAGCATCGCCAAGCTGCGGGCCGCGCGGCGTCTTTGGGCCCGGGTGGCCGAGGCGTGCGGCGACGCGGAGGCGGGCGCGCAGCGGCAGCACGCGGTCACGTCCCCGGTGATGATGGCCCGCCGCGACCCGTGGGTGAACATGCTGCGGACGACGGTGGCCAGCCTGGCCGCCGGGGTGGGCGGCGCCGACGCGGTCACGGTCCTCCCGTTCGACCACGCCCTCGGCCGGCCGGACGCGTTCGCGCGCCGGATCGCCCGCAACACCTCGACGATCCTCCTGGAGGAGTCGCACCTGTCGCGCGTCATCGACCCGGCGGGCGGCTCCTGGTACGTGGAGCGTCTGACCGCCGAACTGGCGGACGCGGCCTGGGCGTTCTTCCAGGACATCGAGCGCGCGGGCGGCCAGGCGGCGGCGCTGCGTTCGGGCCTGCTCGGCGAGCGCCTCGCGGCGACCTGGGCCGAGCGCAGCCGCAAGCTCGCCAAGCGGCGCGAGCCGATCACCGGCGTCAGCGAGTTCCCGCACCTCGGCGAGAAGCCGGTCGCGCGCGAGCCCGCCCCCGCGGGGCCGACGGGCGGACTGCCGCGGGTGCGCCGCGACGAGGCGTACGAGGCGCTGCGGTCCCGCTCGGACGCGCACCTGACCGCGACCGGCGCCCGGCCGAAGGTGTTCCTGGCCGCGCTCGGCCCGGCCGCCGCGCACACGGCGCGCGCCACGTTCGCCGCGAACCTCTTCCAGGCGGGCGGTGTCGAGCCCGTCCACGACCCGGTGTCGGTGACCGCTTCGAGCGCCGCCGACGCGTTCCGGGCGAGCGGGGCGACGATCGCGTGCCTGTGCTCCAGCGACGCGCTGTACGCCGAGGAGGCGGCGGCCGTCGCGGCCGCCCTGAAGGCTGCGGGCGCCGAGCGCGTGTTCCTCGCGGGGCGGCCCGGCGAGTACGGCGACGTCGACGCGTACGTCTTCGCCGGCTGCGACGCCGTGGCCGTGCTGTCCTCCACCCTCGACCTCATGGGAGTGGCGCCATGACGATCCCCGACTTCTCCGGCATCGCCCTGGGGGCGGACGCGCCGCCGCGGGGCTCCGCCGAGCAGTGGCGCGCCGCCGTCGAGGCGGTCACCGGCAAGGACGCGGACGACCTGCTCTGGGAGACGCCGGAGGGCATCGCGGTCAAGCCCCTGTACACCGGCGCCGACGTGGAGGGCCTGGACTTCCTGGGCACGTACCCGGGCGTGGCGCCGTATCTGCGCGGCCCGTATCCGACGATGTACGTGAACCAGCCGTGGACGATCCGCCAGTACGCGGGCTTCTCCACCGCCGAGGAGTCCAACGCGTTCTACCGGCGCAACCTGGCCGCCGGGCAGAAGGGCCTCTCGGTCGCCTTCGACCTGCCCACCCACCGCGGCTACGACAGCGACCACCCGCGGGTGACCGGTGACGTCGGCATGGCGGGCGTGGCCATCGACTCGATCTACGACATGCGCCAGCTGTTCGACGGCATCCCGCTGGACCGGATGACGGTGTCGATGACGATGAACGGCGCGGTGCTCCCGGTGCTCGCGCTGTACATCGTCGCCGCCGAGGAGCAGGGCGTGCCGCCGGAGAAGCTGGCGGGGACCATCCAGAACGACATCCTCAAAGAGTTCATGGTCCGCAACACCTACATCTATCCGCCCAAGCCCTCCATGCGGATCATCTCCGACATCTTCGCGTACACCTCGCAGAAGATGCCGCGCTACAACTCCATCTCGATCTCCGGCTACCACATCCAGGAGGCCGGGGCGACGGCCGACCTGGAGCTGGCGTACACCCTCGCGGACGGCGTGGAGTACCTGCGGGCGGGGCGGGACGCGGGCCTCGACGTGGACGCGTTCGCGCCGCGGCTCTCGTTCTTCTGGGCGATCGGCATGAACTTCTTCATGGAGGTCGCCAAGTTGCGGGCGGCGCGCCTGCTCTGGGCCAAGCTGGTCAGGCAGTTCGACCCGCAGAACCCCAAGTCGCTCTCGCTGCGGACCCATTCGCAGACCTCCGGCTGGTCGCTGACCGCGCAGGACGTGTTCAACAACGTGACGCGCACGTGCGTGGAGGCCATGGCCGCCACCCAGGGCCACACCCAGTCGCTGCACACCAACGCCCTCGACGAGGCGCTGGCGCTGCCCACGGACTTCTCCGCCCGCATCGCGCGCAACACCCAGCTGCTCATCCAGCAGGAGTCCGGGACCTGCCGCGTCATCGACCCGTGGGGCGGCAGCGCGTACGTGGAGCGGCTCACCTACGACCTGGCCCGGCGCGCCTGGCAGCACATCCAGGAGGTCGAGGCCGCGGGCGGCATGGCGCAGGCCATCGACGCGGGCATCCCGAAACTGCGCGTCGAGGAGGCCGCGGCGCGCACGCAGGCCCGGATCGACTCCGGCCGCCAGCCGGTGATCGGCGTCAACAAGTACCGCGTGGAGAGCGACGAGCAGATCGAGGTCCTGAAGGTCGACAACTCCTCGGTGCGCACGCAGCAGATCGAGAAGCTGCGGCGGCTGCGCGCCGAGCGCGACGACGCGGTCTGCCAGGACGCCCTCGCCAAGCTGACGGCCGCGGCCGAGCGCGGCTCCGGCACCGGCATGGAGGGGAACCTCCTGGCGCTCGCCGTGGACGCGGCCCGCGCGAAGGCGACGGTCGGCGAGATCTCGGACGCCCTGGAGAAGGCGTACGGACGGCACGCGGGCCAGATCCGTACGATCTCCGGTGTGTACCGCACCGAAGCAGGCCCGTCGCCGTCCGTGGCGCGCACCCGCGCGCTGGTGAAGTCCTTCGAGGAGGCCGAGGGACGCCGTCCGCGCATCCTGGTCGCCAAGATGGGCCAGGACGGCCATGACCGCGGCCAGAAAGTCATCGCCACGGCCTTCGCCGACCTGGGCTTCGACGTCGACGTCGGCCCGCTGTTCCAGACGCCCGGCGAGGTGGCGCGGCAGGCCGTCGAGGCGGACGTGCACATCGTGGGCGTCTCCTCGCTGGCGGCCGGGCATCTGACGCTCGTGCCGGCGCTGCGCGAGGAGCTGGCCGCCGAGGGCCGCGAGGACATCATGATCGTCGTGGGTGGCGTCATCCCTCCGCAGGACGTGCCGACGCTCCTGGAGATGGGCGCCGCGGCCGTGTTCCCGCCCGGCACGGTGATTCCGGACGCGGCGTACGACCTGGTGCGACGGCTCGCCACGAGCCTCGGCCACGAACTGCCCGCCGAAGGACCCGAGGACGAACAGGCCGCCGACGGTCCCGGGAACGGGCTGTGAGCCGCTGACCCCATGGCACCGACGATCGATCTCGACAGTTATGTCAAGGGCGTGCTCGACGGCAAGCGCGCGCACATCGCGCGCGCGATCACGCTCGTGGAGTCCACCAAGTCCGAACACCGCGTCCTCGCCCAGCGGTTGCTGACGCAGCTGCTTCCGCACGCGGGCCGTGCGCGGCGCGTCGGCATCAGCGGGGTGCCGGGCGTCGGCAAGTCGACGTTCATCGACGCGCTCGGCACGATGCTCACCGCCCTCGGCCACCGGGTCGCGGTGCTCGCGGTCGACCCGTCGTCGACGCGCACGGGCGGTTCCATCCTGGGCGACAAGACGCGCATGGAGCGCCTGGCGGTGGACCCGATGGCGTTCGTGCGCCCCTCCCCCACGGCGGGGACGCTCGGCGGCGTGGCGAAGGCGACCCGGGAGTCCATCGTGGTGATGGAGGCCGCGGGCTACGACGTGGTGCTCGTGGAGACCGTCGGCGTGGGCCAGTCGGAGACGGCCGTCGCCAATATGGTCGACTCGTTCCTGCTGCTCACGCTCGCCCGTACCGGAGACCAGCTCCAGGGCATCAAGAAGGGCGTCCTGGAGCTCGCGGACGTCATCGCGGTGAACAAGGCCGACGGCCCGCACGAGCGGGACGCGCGCTCGGCGGCCCGCGAACTGGCGGGCGCGCTGCGCCTCATGCACGGCAGGGACGCCGCGTGGACGCCGCCGGTGCTCAGCTGCAGCGCCCGCGAGGGCTCGGGGCTCGACACGCTCTGGGAGCGCCTGGAGCAGCACCGCGCGCTCCTCGACTCCACCGGGCGCCTCGCCGCCAAGCGCCGCGACCAGCAGGTCGACTGGACGTGGACGATGGTGCGCGAGGAGCTCCTCGGCCGTCTGTACGCGCATCCGGACGTACGGCGCCTCGCTCCGGAGCTAGAGCGGGGCGTGCGCGAGGGGACGGTGACCGCGACGACGGCCGCGGAGCGGATCCTGGCGGCGTTCCAGGACACCGGGGCGCCGGACGGCGCCGCGGCGGAGAGCACCGGACCCCGCGCAGCCTCCGGGGACGCGCCCCCGCACGACGTACCACCGAAGGACGGAACCACCCCGTGAGCCACGACGCACCACCCCCTGTCCTCCTGCGCACCGAGGGCCGCGCGGCGCACGTCGTCCTGAACCGGCCCCGCGCGCTCAACGCCCTGGACCACACCATGGTCCGTCTGATCGACGACGCGCTCGGCGCGTGGGAGCGGGACGACGCGGTGGCCACCGTCGTGGTGTCCGGCGCCGGGGAGCGGGGCCTGTGCGCGGGCGGCGACATCCGCGCCGTGCGCGAGGACGTCCTCGCGGGCGGCGGCGCGGCGTCGGCGGCCTTCTGGCACGACGAGTACGCGCTCAACTCCCGCATCGCGCGCTATCCGAAGCCGTACGTCGCCCTCATGGACGGCTATGTGATGGGCGGCGGCGTCGGCGTCTCGGCCCACGGCAGCGTGCGGGTCGTCACGGAGCGCTCGCGGGTCGCCATGCCCGAGACGATCATCGGCTTCGTGCCGGACGTCGGCGGCACGTACCTGCTGTCGCGGGCGCCGGGCGAGCTGGGCACGCACCTGGCCCTGACGGGCGCGTCCGGGGGCGCCGCGGACGCCCTGCTGTGCGGGCTCGCCGACCACTACGTGCCGTCCGGCCGGCTCGCGGACCTCACGGCGGCGCTCGCTGAGGGCGAGGCGGCGGACGTGGTGGCCCGGTTCGCCGAGGCCGCGCCCGGGGGCGAGCTGGCCGCGCACCGGGAGTGGATCGACTCCTGCTACGCCGCCGGGTCCGTGGAGGAGATCGTCGACCGGCTGCTGAGCCGGGGCGAGCCCGCGGCGAAGGAGGCCGCGCAGACGCTGCTCTCGCGCTCGCCGACGTCCCTGAAGGTCACGCTCGCCGCCGTGCGCCGGGCCCGCGCCCGCGGCTCTCTGGAGGACGTGCTGCGCCAGGAGTACCGCACGTCGTGCGCGTGCCTCGCCTCGCCGGACTTCCCCGAGGGCGTCCGCGCCCAGATCGTGGACAAGGACCGCACGCCCCGCTGGTCCCCCGCGAGTCTCACTGAGGTGGGGGACGCGGAGGTGGCGCGCTTCTTCCTACCGTCCCCGTACGGGGAGTTGAAGCTGGGGAGTTGAAGTCGGGAGGGGAAGCCGGGCAGTTGAGGCCGGGGCGCCTGAAGTCCGCGCCGAGGGGCGGTCGGCGCTACGGCGGGTCGGTCTCCGTGATCACCGCGAGGAGTTGCAGCGCCTCCCAGCCACCCCAGCGCGCCACTCCGAGGGCTATCCAATGGCCTTCCGCCTGCCACAGGTGCACGTCCGGGACGGTCTCGCTGAGGGAGGCCCAGGGCTCCGCCACGTCGCCCGAACCGGCCACGGCGCGGGCGAAGGCGCTCGCGAGGCTGATGACATGGGGCTCGCCCCAGCGCTCGGTCAGCAGCACGGTGAGCGCGTCGCGCTCCGCCTCGTACCGCTCCTCCATGGCGTCGCGGACCGTGCCGTCGTCGTCCCCTGCCGCCTCGTACGTGGCTAACTCCGCGATATGGAAGCCGGGCCCGGCGCGACCGGCCGCGGACCTGCCGGGCGCCTCGGGGAAGTCCCGGGCGCGCAGCAGGTCGATCGTCGCGATGTGCTCTGCGCTGCTCATGCGGTCCAGTAAAGCCGCCGCCACTGACAATCCATCACCAACAGCGAAGGGGCGACGGTCCGTCGGGGGCTCGCGGGCCGTGCGTCAGGCGTCCCTGCGGCGCACCGCCCACCAGCCGGCGAGCAGCGCGGCCGCCGCCCAGGCCGCCGTCACGGCGAGCCCCGTCCAGGGGCCGAGCGGGCCCGTGGGGTCCTCGTGCAGGATCTGCTGTCCGGCCTTGTCGGGCAGGAACTGCGCGGCGCCGCCCGCGACGTCGCCGACCACGAAGGACACGATGAGGATGAACGGGATCAGCAGGCTGAGCACCAGCGCCCCGCTGCGCAGCAGCGTGGTGAGGCCCGCCGCGAACAGCGCCATCAGGGCCAGGTAGATGCCGCCGCCCAGGCAGGCGCGCAGCGCTCCGGGGTGGCCGAGCCCGATGGCGTACTCGCCCAGGAAGGCCTGGCCCGCGAGGAACGCGCCGAAGCAGGTGACGAGGCCCACGAGCAGGGCCGCCGCGCCGACGACGGCGGTCTTCGCGGCGTAGAACAGGCCCCGGCGCGGGACGGCCGCGAGCGAGACCCGCAGCGCGCCCGTCACGTACTCGGAGCCGACGGCGGCCGTGCCGAAGCTGATGGCCGCGATCTGGCCGAAGTTGAGGGCGTAGAAGGCGCCGAAGACGGGTTCGGCGTCGGCGTTGTCGGCCTCCGCCCGGCCCACGGTGGCGAAGGTCAGGACGGTGATGGCGAGGGTCGCCACGAACACCGCGAGGAGCGGGACGAACGCCGCCCGCAGCGACTTGATCTTGATCCACTCGGAGCGCAGTACGGCGGCGGTCGACATGGTCAGGCCTCCTGGTGAGTCGTGGCGGTCGCGGGGGGCGCGGAGAATTCGGTCTCCTCGGCGGTGAGGGCCAGATAGGCCTGCTCCAAGGAGGCCTCCTCGTCGGCGAGTCCGAGGATCGGGACGCCTTCGCGGGCGGCGAGCGCGCCGACCTCGGCGGCGCGGGCGCCCTCGACCGTCCACGCGCCGTCCTCGCCCGCGACCAGCTCGTGCCCCGCGCGGGCGAGGGCGGCCCGCAGCCGGGCCGGGTCGCTGGTGCGGGCCCGCACACGGGGGCTGCTGTGCGCGGTGATGAACTCGCGCATGGGGGTGTCCGTCAGGAGGCGGCCCTTGCCGAGGACGACGAGGTGGTCGGCGAACGTGGCGGTCTCGTTCATCAGATGGCTCGACACGAGCACGGTGCGGCCCTCGCGGGCGAGGCGGCGCATCAGCTCGCGGATCCAGATGATCCCCTCCGGGTCGAGGCCGTTGGACGGCTCGTCCAGGAGGACGACGGCCGGGTCGCCGAGCAGGGCGGCCGCGATGCCCAGGCGCTGGCGCATGCCCAGCGAGAACGTCTTGATCCGCTTGTGCGCGACGGCGGCGAGGCCGGTCTCTTCGAGGACCTCGCCCACGCGCGGGGCGGCGATGCGGTTGCTGACGGCGAGCGCGCGCAGGTGGTCGCGGGCGGTGCGCGACCCGTGGGCGGCCTGCGCGTCGAGCAGGGCACCGACCTGGCGCAGCGGTTCGTCGTAGGCCGCGAACGGGCGGCCGCCGACGGTGGCGGTGCCCGACGTGGGCCGGTCGAGGCCGAGCACGAGGCGCATCGTGGTGGACTTGCCCGCGCCGTTGGGGCCGAGGAAGCCGGTGACGCGGCCTGGCCGGACGCTGAAGGTCAGGTCGTCGACCGCGCGCCTGGTGCCGTACTCCTTGGTCAGCTGGTGGACGTCGATGCTGGTCATGGGGCAACCCTCGCGTCCGGCGCCGGTGCGGGGCCTCCCCCGGCCGAGGAGATCGCCTCCCCCGCGCGGGGGAGCCGGGCCACGCGCGCGTACTGGCACGATGACCCGCATGATCCGCCTGTTGCGACCGCTTACCCGCGCGGTCACCTACACCCGCTGGCTGCATCTGCTCGTCGGCGGCCTCGTGGTGCTCGCCGCGGCCACGGTCCACGGCGTCGAGAGCGCCGCGGCCCGGGACTGGCTGGTCATCACCCTGCTGCCCATCCCCTTGGTGGCGGCGGCCGCCCTGGTGCCCGCGATGCGCCGGGCGGAGGGGCTCCAGGCGCGCCTGATGCTGTTCCCGGGGGCGCACGCGCCCGAGGCGCGGGCCGGGGACGAGGGCGACGCCCCCGGCATCTCCGTGGCGCCCTCGGCCTCGTGGCGCGACCGGGGCAGGACCGCCGTGTGGCTCGTGGTCCGCCTCCAGCTCGGGTGGGGGCTCGGCGTGGCCTCGGTGCAGCTCATCGGGTACGCGCTCGCGCTGCTCGGCACGACCGACGAATCCCCCGACGGCGACGGCCTGTTGCTGCCCCGGCCGGGCCCGGCCGCCTGGAACGCGCTGCTCCTGCCGCTGCCCCTGATCTCCCTGAGCGTCCTGGTGGTCGTGGCGGGCGGGCTCGCCGCTGCCGCCGCCCGCGGCCTCCTCGGCCCGTCGCCGACCGAGCGCCTCGCGGCTCTGGAGGAGCGCACCGAGCAGCTCCTTGAGCGCAACCGCATCGCCCGCGAGCTGCACGACTCCATCGGGCACGCCCTGACCGTCGCCGTGGTGCAGGCGGGCGCCGCGCGGGCCGCCGCCGACGCGGACTTCACCGACCGCGCCCTGGAGGCCATCGAGGAGACCGGCCGCGACGCCCTGGAGGACCTGGAGCGGGTGCTGCGGGTCCTGCGGGAGGACGCGGAGCCCGCCCACCGCCGCCCCACGCTCGCCGCCGCCGACCGGCTCCTGGAGTCCGCGCGCACGGTGGGCGCCACGGTCGACGCCGCGGTGTCGGGCCCGGTGGATGACCTGCCCGGGCCCGTCTCTCGCGAGGGCTACCGCATGCTCCAGGAGGCCCTGACGAACGTGCTGCGGCACGCGGGCCCGGTTCCGGTACGGGTGCGCGTCGCGGTGGCCGACAGCCTGCTGACCATCGACGTGCGCAACGCCCTGCCGCGCCAGGCGGCCCCCACCGGGCGGGGCGGCAGCGGTCTGCGGGGCATCCGCGAGCGCGCCGTGCTGCTCGGCGGCCGGGCGAGCACGGGGCCCGCCGACGGCGAGTGGCGGGTGCACGCCGAACTGCCGCTGCGCTGAGGCCTCCGGCGTCCCTCGCGGCCCCGTGATCTAGGCTGGCCGGATGCCCGTGACCGTGCTTCTCGTCGACGACGAGCCCCTCGTCCGCGCGGGGCTGCGCGCCGTCCTCGAGGCGCAGCCCGACATCGAGGTCGTCGGGGAGGCGGCCGACGGCGCCGCCGTGATCCCCCTGGTGCGGCAGCTGCGCCCCGACGTCGTCGCGATGGACGTGCGCATGCCCCTCCTGGACGGCATCGAGGCCACGCGCGCGGTGCTGCGGACCGTGCAGGACCCGCCCAAGATCGTCGTCATCACGACCTTCGAGAACGACGAGTACGTGTACGAGGCGCTGCGGGCGGGCGCCGACGGCTTCCTGCTCAAGCGGGCCAGGCCGGCGGAGATCGTGCACGCGGTGCGCCTGGTGGCCGAGGGCGAGTCGCTGCTGTTCCCGGCCGCGGTGCGCCGTCTCGCGGCCAGCCACGGCGAGGAGCGGGGCGAGGAGGGCGCCAGGGCCGCGTTCGCGCGGGCCGGGCTCACCGGGCGCGAGGAGGAGGTGCTGCGCCTGATGGCGCGCGGCCTGTCGAACGCGGAGATCGCCGAGCGGCTCGTGGTCGGCACCGAGACGGTCAAGTCGCATGTGAGCGCGGTGCTCGCGAAACTCGGCGCGCGGGACCGGACGCAGGCGGTGATCGTGGCGTACGAGTCCGGTTTCGTGGCTCCGGGATGAGGCGGTCCGAAAGCGGTCGGCGCGATCGGCACTCGCACCGGCCGACGCCTTCCGAGTACCATCCGCCCATCATGCGCACGGGATGGAAGGTAGGGCGTTGGGGCGGCTGACCGGCGGAGATCCATCTCTGCTACGGCGGATCAACTCTTCGGTGGTGCTGCACGCGCTGCGCGCCGCGGATTTCGCGACACTCACGGAGATCACCCGGGCGACGGGCCTGTCACGGCCCACCGTCGAAGGCGTGGTCGAGGGGCTCATCGAGGCCGGTCTCGTGGTGGAGACCGACGTGGACGACGGCGCCGCGCGGCGCCAGGGACGACCGGCGCGGAAGTTCCGCTTCCGTGCGGAGGCGGGGCATCTCCTCGGTCTGGAGATCGGCCCGCACCGGGTGGCCGCCGTCCTGTCGGACCTGCACGGCAAGATCCTCGGCACGGCGGCCAAGGACGTCTCCGAGACGGCGTCGGCGGACGAGCGCCTGGAGCGGCTGCGCGGCGCCGTCGCCGATCTGCTGCGCCGCGCCGGGGTGGCCCGGGGCTCGCTGCGCGCCGTTGGCGTGGGCAGCCCCGGCATCGTGGAGGCGGACGGCTCGGTGCGCCTCAGCACGGCGCTGCCCGGCTGGACGGGCCTGCCCCTGGGCGAGCGGCTGCGCCGCTCCTTCAAGTGCCCGGTCCTGGTCGAGAACGACGCGAACGCGGCGGCGGTGGCGGAGCACTGGAAGGGCGCGGCGACGAAATCGGACGACGTGGTGTTCGTGCTCGCCGGGCTGAGCCCGGGGGCGGGCTCGCTGATCGGCGGGCGGCTGCACCGCGGCTACGGCGGCGCGGCGGGCGAGATCGGCGCGCTGCACCTGCTTGGCCGCGAGGTGAAGCCGGAGACGCTGCTCTCGACCACGGACGAGCCGCTGCACCCGCTGGACGAGCAGGCGGTGGCGGAGGTCTTCGCGCACGCCCGCGAGGGCGACGAGCGGGCCCTGGCGGCGGTGGAGCGGTTCATCCGGCGCCTGGTGCACGACGTGGCGGCGCTCGTCCTCGCCCTCGACCCGGAGCTGGTCGTGGTGGGCGGCTGGGCGGCGGGCCTGGACGGCGTCCTGGACCCGCTCCGCCGTGAGCTGGCCCGCTACTGCCTGCGGCCGCCCCGGGTGGCGCTCTCGCTGCTGGGCGAGGCCGCCGTCGCGACGGGTGCGCTGCGCCTGGCGCTCGACCACGTGGAGGACGAGCTGTTCGCGGTGGAGGGCACGGTGTCCGCGGGGCGGTGAGGCGCGGGCCGCGTCGCGCTGCGTGCGCGTCCTCGAACGCCGGACGGGCTTGATGTGCCCCGCCCGTCCGGGGTTCAGGGTCTCAGGAAGCCTGGCGCTCCGGGCCGTGGTGGATCTCCACCGCGCCCTCGTCGCCGAAGGTGAGACGGCAGGTGTCCGCCCGGTACGTCGCCACGGAGAGCGCCGCCGTGCGGCCGCCCGCGAGGAAGCGGGTGGTGACGACCAGGACCGGGGCGCCGGGCAGCCGGTCCAGGGCGCGGGCGTCGTCGGCGCGGGCCGAGCCGAGTTCGACGGCGCGGTCCTGGCCTTCGAGGGCCAGCCGGTCGAGCTCCCGCAGCACGGCACGCGCGCGTGCCGGTCCCGCGGGGGCGTCGATGGCGGTGAGGTCGGGCACCGACGACGACGGCACGTACAGCAGCTCGGCGGCGACGGGCTGGCCGTGCGAGACGCGAGTGCGGCGGACCGTGTGCACGAGCTCGTCCGGGCCGGTCTCCAGGGCGCGGGCGACATCGGCGGGCGGGACGGCGGGCTCGCTGTCGGCGGGCTGCCAGTCGTCCCCCGGCGCGCCGGGCCAGCTGCCCCGGTCGGTGCCGACGGCCACGCCCATGCGCGGCGGCGCGACGGTCGTGCCGACGCCGCGGCGGCGCTGGAGCCTGCCTTCGAGCTCCAGCTGCTCCAGGGCCTGGCGCAGCGTCGCGCGGGCGACGCCGAACCGGGCCGCGAGGTCGCGCTCGTTCGGCAGGATCTCGCCGACGGCGAACTCGGAGTCGAGTGCTTCGCTGAGCACGGTCTTGAGGTGCCAGTACTTCGGCTCCGGCACCGATTCCAGCTGCGTGGTCCCCACCCTGTCCTCCGCAATCGCCGTGCGCAGGCGGCTTTTCAGCGCCTTGTTTATTAAAGGTTCCTGCACTATCTCAGCGACGATAGAGCCGCGCTCATCCTTGGTCAAGACCAATCCTGCTTCCGTTACCGCCCGCACAGAAGTGGTGCCACAGAGCATTCATGCGGTGTTCGCGCAGGGTCGACACCTCACCCCCTGGCATGACGAAAACCGATACGTCCCCCACGCGCGCGTACGGCACGAAGCCCCCGCCCATTGCACGGGCGGGGGCTTCGTCCGGGAGGCCGGAGGCCTAGGCGGAGAGGGCCACGAGCTTGTCCGGATTCCGCACGACGTAGACGCTCTGTACACGACCGTCGGCGACATCCAGCTGGAAGACGCTGTCCACCTTGCCGTCCACCAGGAAGATCACGGAGGCGGCGCCGTTGAGCTCCACGAAGCGGAACTCGACCCGGTCGGCGTCCGGCACGCCCTTCTTCGTCGCGCCCAGCACGAAGCGGCCCACCTTGTCGGCCGTCTCCAGGACCCGCAGCGGCGCCCTGGTCTTGCCGCCGCTGTCGCCGACCAGGCGCACGTCCGGGGCGAGCAGCGCCATGAGGCCGTCCAGGTCGCCCTCCGTCGCCGCGGCGAGGAAGCGCTCGGTCAGGTCGCGCCGCTCGACGGGGTCGACGTCGTAGCGCGGCCTGCCCTCGTCGACGTGCTTGCGGGCGCGCCCGGCGAGCTGGCGCACGGCGGCCTCGCTGCGGTCGAGAGTGACCGCGATCTCGGAGTACGGGAACCCGAAGGCCTCGCGGAGCACGAACACCGCGCGCTCCAGGGGCGAGAGGGACTCCAGGACGACGAGGACGGCGAGCGACACGGAGTCGGCGAGCATGGCCCGCTCCGCGGTGTCGGGGACGGTCGGCCCGAAGTCGGTCACGAAGGGTTCGGGCAGCCAGGGCCCCACGTAGGACTCGCGCCGCGACTGCGCGTGGCGGAGCCTGTCGATGGCCAGGCGCGTGGTGACGCGCACCAAGTAGGCGCGCGGTTCGCGCACTTGCTCCCGGTCGGCGGTCGACCAGCGCAGCCAGGCGTCCTGGACGACGTCCTCCGCGTCGGCCACGCGGCCGAGCATGCGGTAGGCGACGCCGATGAGGACGGGCCTGTGTTCTTCGAAGACGTCGGTCGCGGTGTCGGTAGCCACCGTCCCATCCCAGCTCACCGGCGGTCCGCTGTCCAGCCGTGACGGGCCCGGCGGACCAGGATCACAGTCGCGCGCGGCCGGGGCGCAGCGCACCGGAGCCGGCCGACCCCTTGAACTCGCCGCTACTGGGCGGTAATTGTTGCTGACAAGCTGTCTAAGTCAGGAGTGGTCATGGCCGCAGAGGTGGCAGATGTCTCGTTCGCCGTCGAGTCGCCCCGCGGGCCGCGCACGGTGACCGTCTCCTACCGGCGCACGGGCGGCGGCGCGCCCCTGCTGCTTCTGCACGGCATCGGGCACCACCGCCAGGCCTGGGACCCGGTCGTGGACATCCTGGCGGCCGAGCGCGACGTGATCGCCGTGGACCTGCCGGGCTTCGGGGTGTCGCCGCCGCTCCCGGACGGCCTCGCGTACGGCCTGTCGTCGGTGGTGCCCACGCTCGCCGCGCTGTGCGCGGCCCTGGACGTCGAGCGGCCGCACGTGGCGGGCAATTCACTGGGCGGCCTGCTCGCCCTGGAGCTGGGCCGCGAGAAGCTCGTACGGTCCGTCACGGCCCTTTCGCCCGCCGGGTTCTGGACCGAGGCCGAGCGCCGGTACGCGTTCGCGACGCTGCTGTCGATGCGGCGCCTCGCGTCCGCCGCGCCGGTGCCCCTGATCGAGCGCCTTTCCCGCAGCGCCGCGGGCCGTACGGCCCTGACGAGCACCATCTACGCCCGCCCCGCGCGCCGGGCGCCGGAGGCCGTCGTCGCCGAGACGCTCGCGCTGCGGTACGCGACCGGGTTCGAGCAGACGCTGGCCGCGGGGCGCGACGTGGTGTTCCGGGACGACGTGCCGGGCCTTCCGGTGACGATCGCCTGGGGCACCCGCGACCGGCTGCTGCTGCGCCGTCAGGGCGTGCGCGCCAAGCGGGCCGTCCCCGAGGCACGGCTCGTCCGGCTGCCCGGCTGCGGGCACGTGCCGATGAACGACGACCCCGCGCGCGTGGCACGGGTCATCCTCGACACGAGCCGCTGACGCCCGCTCGTTCACGTACCAGGCCCGGCCGGTCGGACAGGCATCGGGTCCAGTGGGCCCGCACGGCGGTTTCCCTGGAGCCATGGCCAGTTGTTCACTTGGGGTTCGCGTGCGAGCCGTGACACGAAAGTAAACGTGGCTCCGCACACCGAACGACCGCCGTCCCTGGAGGCGCCCTGATGTCACACCGTCCGTCGAGCCCGTCCCCGCGCCGCCGCAGCGTGCTGCGCGGCTCGCTCGCCGTGCCCGCCGCGCTGGCCGTGCCCGCCGTGCCCGCGCTCGGCGGCGCCGCCCCGGCCTTCGCCCGCTCGGGGCGCCCCAGTGCCCGCTGGGGCGTGCAGGCCGGTGACGTGAGCGCGCACTCGGGTCTGGTGTGGGTCCGCTCCGACCGCCCCGCCCGCATGATCGTGGAGACCTCCGCCACCGAGTCGTTCCGCAGATCCAAGCGCTGGTACGGGCCGCTGCTCGGCCCGCGCACCGACTTCACGGGGACGACGCGGCTGCGCGAACTGCCCTCCGGCGAGCAGATCCACTACCGCGTGCTCCTGGCCGACCCGGACGACCCCAGACGTACGGGCAAACCGGTCACCGGCACGTTCCGCACGGTCTCCCGCTCGCGCAAGGACGGCGTGCGCTTCCTGTGGTCGGGCGACATCGCGGGCCAGGGCTGGGGCATCAACCCGGATCTCGACGGCTGGCAGGTCTACGAGGAGATGCGCCGGCGCGACCCGGACTTCTTCCTGTGCAGCGGTGACAACATCTACGCCGACGGCCCCATCCAGGCGAGCGTCACGCTGCCCGACGGGCGGGTGTGGCGGAACGTCACCACCGAGGAGAAGTCGAAGGTCGCCGAGACGCTCGCGGAGTTCCGCGGCAACTTCCGCTACAACCTGCTCGACGAGCACGTGCGCCGCTTCAACGCCCAGGTGCCGTCCATCGTGCAGTGGGACGACCACGAGGTGCGCAACAACTGGTATCCGGGACAGATCCTCGACGACCCGCGCTACACGGAGAAGAACGTCGACGTCCTCGCGGGGCGTTCGCTGCGGGCGTTCAGCGAGTACTACCCGATCTCGACCCAGCGCCCCGGCGACAAGGACGGGCGGGTGTACCGGGTGCTGCGGCACGGTCCGCTCCTGGACGTCTTCGTGCTCGACATGCGCACGTACCGCAACGCGAACTCGCCGAACCGCCAGCCCGAGGACGCCACCGGCATCCTCGGGGCCGAGCAGCTCGCCTGGCTCAAGCGGGAGCTGTCGCGCTCGCGCGCGGTGTGGAAGGTGATCGCGTCCGACATGCCGCTCGGCCTGGTCGTCGCGGACGGCCGGACGAACTTCGAGGCCGTCGCGCAGGGCGACCCGGGCGCGCCGCTCGGCCGTGAGCTGCAGATCGCCGAGCTGCTGCGGCACATCAAGCACCGCCGGATCACCGGCACGGTGTGGCTGACCGCCGACGTGCACTACACCTCGGCGCAGCACTACGACCCGGCGCGCGCCGCCTTCAAGGACTTCGCGCCGTTCTGGGAGTTCGTGTCGGGCCCGCTCGCCGCGGGCGGCTTCCCCGCCGTGAAGCTCGATGGAACCTTCGGTCCGGACCAGACGTTCGTCAAAGCGCCGGACCGGCCCAACACGTCGCCGGCGGAGACACCGCCGTACTACGGAGAGGTGGACATCGACGGCGGCAGCGGCGAGTTGACGGTGCGGCTGCGCCAGCAGGGCGGGGGCGTGCTCTTCACCAAGGTGCTGCAGCCGGGGCGCGTGGGCCAGTGAGCCTCCGGCGGACGCGTCCGCCGGTGAGCGCTCGCGGGTGCTTCCGTTGGCGCGTGCGGATGGGCGCTTCCGCCGGTGAAGTGCTGGACGGCACGTCCACCGGTGCGCCACGGTGGACGCGGTGCCGCTGCCGCCGCGGTCGGTGACAACGCGCGGACCGGCGGCGGCCGCAGGATCGCGCGGGCCGCAGGGCCCGCGGCGGTCGAAAGGGTCGGACGGACCGAGAGGTCAGTGACGATCAATGGGCCGGTGACGGCCGACGGGGGAGATCGATGGACCATCACGGTGAACTAAAAGGAATGAAAGCGACAGAACCGCACTTAACTCATCAGTCACAAGACGTTCGTGATCACGCAACACCCTTGGGCCACAGTGACGGTATGAGTGCTGACATGCCTGATGTGACACGGAGGAAGGACGGCCGGCCGGTGCACCACTGGCGCCGGGACGTCGTCGAACTGGCCGCGCTGTTCACGGCCGTGGCCGTCGCGGACGCCGCGGCGAATCTCGTGGGCCACGGCCCTGACGGGCCCGAGCTGCTGCTCGTCTCGGCCGTCACCCTGGTCGCCACGGCCGGGTTCCACACCTGGTGGGCGCGGCGCCACACCCACGCACCGCCCGGCACGGGCGATACCGATACCGGCGCCCGGACCTCCGCCGCGGAGGACCGGGCCGCCGCCCCGACCGGAGCGGCGCCGTCCGCCGACGGGTCGACGCTGTGGCGCATGCGGACGACCGTGCGTGACGCGCCGGGTTCGCTCGCCGCGCTGTGCACGGCGCTCGCGCACGAGCGCGTCGACATCCTCAGCCTGCAGACGCATCCGCTGGCCGACGGCACGGTCGACGAGTTCCTGCTGCGCGCGCCCGCCGCGCTCCCCGGGGCGGAGATCACGCGCGTGATCGCCGCGGCGGGCGGATCGAGCACCTGGATCGAGCGGGCGGACGCGCACGACCTGGTGGACGCGCCCACGCGCATCCTGGGCCTCGCCACCCGCACCGCCCTGGACGCCGCCGAACTGCCGCTGGCACTGCGCCAGTTGCTGGGCCGCTGCACGATCCGCTCGCTGCCCGCCCGGCAGGGCCGGGACACCGATGAGGCAGTGCCCGCCGAAGGCGCCTGGGAAGGCACCGTGCTGCGTCTTCGGGCCCCCGAGGGCGGAGTGATCACGGTCGAGCGTCCGTATCTGCCGTTCACCCCCACGGAGTTCGCCCGCGCGCGGGCCCTCGTGGAGCTGGACGCCAGGCTCGGCCCGCGCGTGCCGCGCGGCGAGGACGTCCTGACCCTCGCCGAGGGCAACGACATCACGGTCAGCCGCGCCGACACCACCGACCTGGACGCCGCGAAGGCCATGCACGGGCGCTGCTCCCCGCGCACCCTCGGGATGCGCTACCACGGTCCGGTGGGGGACGCCGACCGCTATCTGAACCATCTGCTGAGTCCGCGCTTCGGCCGCACCCTGGCCGCGCGCACGGCCTCCGGCCGCGTCGTCGGCCTCGGCCATCTGCTGTGGGACGGCGACGAGACGGAGATCGCGCTGCTCGTCGAGGACGAGTGGCAGCGCCGCGGCGTCGGCCGCGAGCTGCTCGCCCGCCTCGTCTCCATGGCCGGCGAAGCGGGCTGCGACAACGTGTACGCGGTGACGCAGTCGTCCAACACCGGCATGGTGGCGGCGATGCGCGGCCTCGCCCTGCCCCTCGACTTCCAGATCGAGGAGGGCACGCTGGTCATCACCGCGCGCCTGGACGCGACACCGGTGCGCTCGCAGCTTCCGTACGACAGCCACCAGTGAGTTCTCGCGACAGCGCCGGCCCCGTGCCGGGGCCCGGGCGGTCCCGGGCCCCGGCGCGGGTCACCGGTCCCTAGGCGACGGCGTCCGGGGCGAGGTGCGAGGCGGCCATGTCCTGGTCGCCGTAACCCGCCGCGGCCGCCCGCTCGAACCGGCGCAGGCCTGCCGCCGTGACGTCCACCGGTACGCCCGCGGCCCCCGCGGCCTCGACGACCAGGCGCGCGTCCTTCGCCGCGTTGGTCACGGTGAAGCTCGGCGTGTGGTCGCCCGCGAGCATGGCGGCCGCCTTGGCCCGGAAGAACGGACTGTCCAGGGGCCCGCCCGCGACCACGTCCACGACGAGCGCGGGATCGACGCCGAGGCCCTCGGCCAGGGCCAGGCTCTCCGCCGCGCCGTGGGTGAGCGCGAACACGAAGCTGTTCAGGGCGAGCTTGAGGCGGCTCGCGGCGCCGTGCTCATCCGAGACCCACACCGTACGGCTGCCGATGGCGTCGAAGACCGGCTCCACCCGGTTCCGGTCGGCCGGTGGACCGGAGGCCAGGACGACGAGCCGCCCCTGCTCCGCGGGCTGCTTCGTGCCCTGCACCGGGGCGTCGTACAGGACGAGTCCATGGCGCTCGGCCACGGCGGCCAGGTCGTCCGCGGCGGCCACTCCCACCGTGCTCAGCTGGGCCCAGACGGCGCCCGGGGCGAGGCCCGGCGCCGCGGCCTCCATGACCTCGCGCACCGCGGGCCCGTCCTTGAGGACGGTCACCACGACGTCGGCGCCCGCCACCGCCGCGGCCGGGTCGGTGTGCGCCTCCACACCGTCGAGCGCGGCCAGTGCGGCGGCCTTGGCGGGGGTGCGGTTCCACACGCTCACCGCGAACGTCCCGCGCAGGTTGCGCGCCACGGGGGCGCCGATGGTGCCGGTGCCGAGGACGGCGACCTTCTTCCGAGTCATGGGATTCCTTCCTGTGCGGGTCCGTCGGACCCGAGGTGAAAGCCTGTGGGGGCGGCCGCTGTGGCCGCCTTTTCTTGACCGTTCATTCCACTATTTGGGCATGCGAAGGTCAACCGCCTTCGGATCCCCGTCAGTCCAGGAGCGCCAGGGCCTGCTCCGCCGCGTCGCGCACCCGGTCCGGCCCGCCGGAGACCTTCCCGACCACGCGGATGCCCTGGAGCAGGACGAGCAGCATGCGGGCCAGGGCGCGCGGATCGCGGTCGTCCGGGATCTCGCCCTGCGCCCGGGCGCGGGTGAGCGCGGCGCGCAGCAGCGTCTCCAGGCCCTCCCAGTTCCGCTCGATCCTGCGGTCCGCGGCCTCGTCGTGCGGGGCCAGCTCCGCGGCCGTGTTGGTGATGAAGCAGCCGGTGCGGCGGCAGTCGGCCGCCGAGGCCTCGGCGGCGAAGCGGCGCACGAGGATCCGCACCCCGGGCAGCGCGGGCCCGGGGCGCGACAACTCCTCGACCAGCTCGGGCTCCCGCGTCTGCGCGTACCGGTCGAGGGCCTTCAGATACAGCTCGTGCTTGTTGCCGAAGGTCGCGTAGAGGCTGGCGCGTCCGATGCCCAGGTGCGCGACGAGGTCCGCCATGGACGTCGCCTCGTACCCCTTGCCCCAGAACAGTTCGAGCGCCGACTGGAGCGCCGCGTCGGGGTCGAATTCCTTGCTCCT
Organism: Streptomyces spectabilis; assembly: GCF_008704795.1. Lineage (NCBI taxonomy): Bacteria > Bacillati > Actinomycetota > Actinomycetes > Kitasatosporales > Streptomycetaceae > Streptomyces > Streptomyces spectabilis. The sequence goes on from NZ_CP023690.1 coordinate 1,697,709, forward strand.
GGCCATGGAAGAGGACGCTAGCCGCAACTGGAACGGTCAGTCAAACACTCCTGTGGTGCGACGAACGCCCAGGCGGGGGCGGCCGCGCCCGCCGCGGCAAACGCCCGTGACGCGCGCCCCGGTCTCGTATCAGGATGTCCGCATGTCAGACACGAAGATCGCAAGCACCACGACGGGCCCGGGTCCGCTGCCCCGTGAGGTCGCCGACGCCTTCGTCGAGGAGCTCGTCGCCCTCGACCCCGTCACCGGCACCTACCTCGGCGTGAGGGAGAGCCACAGCAAGCTGCCCGACCTCTCCCCCGCGGGTCACGCGGCCCGCGCCGCGCTCCTGCGCACCACCCTCGCGCGGCTCGACGAGGCCGAGGCACGCCCGGGGGCCGACGCCGCGATCGAGCGGCGCTGCGGGCGGCTGCTGCGGGAGCGGCTCACGGCGGAGCTCGCCGTGCACGAGGCCGACGAGCCCCTGCGCACCGTCGGCAACCTGGGCACCCCGCCGCACGAGGTGCGCGAGATCTTCACGGTGACCCCGGCCGACACCGAGGAGGACTGGGCGGCGATCGCCGAGCGGCTGCGCGCCGTGCCGGCCGCGTACGAGGGCTATCGCGCCTCGCTCGCCCTCGGCCTGGAGCGCGGTCTTCCGGGCGCGCCGCGGCCGACGGCGACGTTCGTCGAGCAGCTCACCCAGTGGGCGGGGCCGCGGGACGGGCGCGGCTGGTTCGAGGACTTCGCCGCGGCCGGGCCCGCCGCCCTGCGCGGCGAACTCGACGAGGCGGCGAAGGCGGCGACCGGCGCGGTCGTGGCCCTGCGCGACTGGATGCGGGACGTGTACGCGCCCGCGGTCGCCGACGCCCCCGACACGGTGGGCCGCGAGCGCTACGCGCTCCTGTCCCGCTTCTTCAACGGCACGGACCTGGACCTGGACGAGGCGTACGCCTACGGCTGGGCGGAGTACCACCGGCTGCTCGGCGAGATGCGGACCGAGGCCGAGAAGATCCTGCCCGGCGCGGCCACGCCGTGGGAGGCGCTCGCGCACCTGGACGAGCACGGCACGCACATCGAGGGCGTGGACGAGGTCAAGGAGTGGCTGCAGGGCCTGATGGACGAGGCCATCGAGGCGCTCGACGGCACGCACTTCGAACTGGCCGAGCGGGTGCGGAGGGTGGAGTCCCGCATCGCCCCGCCCGGTGGTGCCGCCGCCCCGTACTACACCGCTCCGTCGGAGAATTTCTCCCGGCCGGGCCGGACCTGGCTGCCGACGATGGGCCAGACCCGCTTCCCCGTGTACGACCTGGTGTCGACCTGGTACCACGAGGGCGTGCCCGGCCACCACCTGCAGCTCGCGCAGTGGGCGCACGTCGCCGCCGACCTGTCCCGCTACCAGGCGACGGTCGGCATCGTCAGCGCCAACGCGGAGGGCTGGGCGCTGTACGCGGAGCGCCTCATGGACGAGCTGGGCTTCCTCACCGACCCGGAGCGGCGGCTCGGCTATCTGGACGCGCAGATGATGCGCGCCCTGCGCGTGATCGTCGACATCGGCATGCACCTGGAGCTCGAGATCCCGGCGGACTCCGGCTTCCACCCCGGCGAGCGGTGGACCCCGGACCTGGCGCAGGAGTTCTACGACGCGCGCTCCAGCCGTCCCTCGGACTACGTCGAGAGCGAGATGACGCGCTATCTGACGATCCCGGGCCAGGCCATCGGCTACAAGCTCGGCGAACGCGCCTGGCTCCTCGGCCGCGAGAACGCCCGCCGCCGCCACGGCCCCGCCTTCGACGCGAAGGCCTGGCACATGGCAGCCCTCTCACAGGGCTCACTGGGCCTCGACGACCTGGTGGACGAGTTGTCGGCGCTCTGAACGGGGCGGTTCAGCAGCCGCAGTCGCCGTCGGCGGGGGCCGTCAGCGGGTCCACCGCTCGACGGTCCTCGCCCTCCCAGGTCTCGTACGGGAAGCCCTCGCGGGCCCAGTACTCGAAGCCGCCGAGCATCTCCTTGACCTGGAAGCCGAGTTCGGCGAGGGCCAGGGCGGCGCGGGTCGCGCCGTTGCAGCCGGGGCCCCAGCAGTAGGTGACGACGGGCACCGACTTGTCCAGGAGGGCCTCCGCCTGCGCCGGGATGAGCGCGGTGGGCAGGTGGACGGCGCCGGGAACGTGGCCCTGGTCCCAGGACCCGGTGGAGCGGGAGTCGAGGACGACGAAGCCGGGGTCGCCGTCGGCGGCGAGCGCGGCGGCGACGTCCGACACGTCGGCGTGGAAGGCGAGGCTCGCGCCGAAGTAGGCGGCGGCCGCCGCGGGGGCGGCCGGGGGCACGCGGAGGACGGGGTTCGAGGGCACGCGGGGGACGGGGTTCGGGGCGGTGGCGCTCGCGGCGGTGATCGTGTTCATGGCCGAAAATCTACGGGGCGCACTGTCGGCGCTGAACCCGCGATTCCCGGCGTACCCCTTGATCAGCCAAGGTTTTCCCTGTTTCCTCTCGGGCATGACCGGTTATTCCACGGACGCCACCGACTGGCGCATCCTCGAGGTCCTCCAGCGCGACGGACGGGCCAGCTACGCGGAGCTCGCGCGGGCCGTCTCGATGTCCCCGAGCGCCGTCACCGAGCGGGTGCGCCGCCTGGAGGAGGCGGGCGTGATCCAGGGGTACGCGGCCGTGGTCGACCCGGAGCGGCTCGGCCTGCCGATCCTCGCGTTCGTCCGGCTGCGCTATCCGAACGGCAACTACAAGCCGTTCCACGACCTGGTCGACGTGACGCCCGAGATCCTGGAGGCGCACCACGTGACCGGGGACGACTGCTTCGTCATCAAGGTCGCCGCGCGCTCGATGCGGCACCTGGAGGAGGTCTCCGGGAAGATAGGCGCGCTCGGCGCCGTGACGACGAGCATCGTCTACTCCTCTCCCCTGCCGAGGCGCCCGCTGGGCCGCTGAGCTCACCCGGCGCCGCGCTGGCGCACCACAGAACCCTCGCGCCCCTTCACGACCTCCAGCTGCGCGTGCACGCGGCGGCGCAGGTCCGCGACGTGGCTGACGATGCCGACGCTGCGGTCCCGCTCGCGCAGGGAGTCCAGGACGTCCAGGACCTCGTCCAGGCTCTGGTCGTCCAGGGTGCCGAAGCCCTCGTCGATGAAGAGCGTGTCCAGGCGGACGCCGCCCGCCTCGTCCGTGACGACGTCCGCGAGGCCGAGCGCGAGGGCGAGGGAGGCGAAGAACGTCTCGCCGCCGGAGAGCGTGGCCGTGTCCCGCTCGCGGCCCGTCCAGGCGTCGACGACGTGCAGACCGAGGCCCGAGCGGCCGCGGCCGGTGCGGTCCGCGGAGTGGACGAGGGTGTAGCGCCCCGACGACATCCGCAGCAGCCGGGCGGTGGCCGCCGCCGCGACCTGTTCGAGACGGGCCGCGAGGACGTACGACTCCAGGCGCATCTTGCGTTCGTTGTCCGCCGATGTGCCCGCGGCGAGCGTGGCGAGGCGGGTCACGCGGTCGTACTCGGCACGCAGCGGCGCGAGTCGGCGGGCCGCCGCGGCGGAGCGGGCGGAGAGCCGGTCGAGGTCGGCCCTGCGCCGGTCGGCGGCGTCGCAGCCGGACGCGGCGGCGCGCGCCCGGCGGTCCGCGGCCTCGGCGGCGGCCTCGGCCGCGGCGAGGGGGGCGGCCGGGCGCCGGGCCGCCGCGGCCGCGTCCGGCTCGGCGAGCAGCGCGCGGACGGCCGCCTCCTCCTGCTGCCAGGCGTCGACGCGGTGCTGGAGCTCGCGGTGCCGGGCGTCGTCCAGGAGCGCGGCGGCAGCGGCGGCCGGGGTGTCGAACCCGGCGCGGAAGGCGGCGTCGGCGAGGCGGGCGTCGGCGTCCTTCAGGCGCTTGGCCGTGTCGTCGGCGGCGCGCGCGGCGTCGGCGGCCTCGGTGAGGAGTGCGGCCCCGCGCTCCAGTTGGGCGGCGCGCTCGGCGACGCTCGCACAGCCGCCGCGCGCGTGGGCCAGCTCCTGGGCAAGCCCGGTCCGCTCCCGCTCCAGGGCGTCGCGCAGCGCGGCGCGGGAGTCGACGCGGCGCGCGGCCTCCTGCTGGGCCGTGACCCTGCGGTCGTGCTCGCGCTCGGCCCGGGCGAGCGTCTCGCGCACGGCGTGCTGCCCGGCCGCGCGGTCCCGGGCCGTGTCGTACGCCTGCCGCAACTCCGCCACGGACGCGGCGAGTTCGGCGGCCGGCGTGTCCGAAGCGGCCGCGGTGGCCGCGGCGAGCTCGGCGCGGACGTCGGCGTGTTCGCGCGCGGCGGTCTGCGCGGCCTCCTCGGCGCGCCGGTGGGCGGCGAGTGCGGCCTCCTCGGTGGCGCGGTCGACGTGCCCCTCGGCCTTGCGGGCGGGCACGGGGTGGTCGGTGGCTCCGCACACCGCGCACGGGGCGCCGTCGACGAGGTGCGCGGCCAGCTCGGCCGCGATGCCCGCGAGGCGGCGCTCCTTGAGGCCGAGCCAGTGCTCGTGGGCACGGGCGGCGTGCTCGCGGGCGGCCAGGGCGCGCTCCCCGGCCGTGGCGGCCTGCCCGGTGAGCCGGTCGCGGCGCCGGGCGGCGTCAAGGCGCTCCTGGTCGGCCTTGAGCTGACCGGCCAGGTGCTCGGTGCGGGTCGCGGCCTCCTGGGCGGCTTCGATGTCCTGCTGGAGGCGGGTGCGGGTGCCGTCCCAGTCGGCGAGCCAGCCCTCGGCCTCCTGGAGGAGGTCCTCGTCGGCCCGCTCCTGGCGGTCCAGGTCGGCGCGCTGCGCGGACAGTTCGCCCAGGCGGTGCTCGGCGCGGCGGGCCGACGCGAGTCCGCCGAGCTCCTCGCTGGCCTTGCGGGCGGCGCTCGCGAGGCCCGCCGCGCCCTCGTCGGCGTACGCCGCGGGGAGCCGTCCGCGCGCGTGCGCCTCGGCGGCGGTGGCGCGGCGGTGGTCGGTGTCGGTGTCCGCGCGCAGCGCGAGGGCGGGGGCGACGGCCTCCGCCTTGCGGGCCTGCTCCATGCGGGCGAGCACGTCCCGGTGGTCGGCCGCGCGCTCCTCCAGGCGGGCCGCCCGCTCCTGCGCGTCGGCGAACCTCCTTTGCAGGCGCGCCAGTTCGCGTACGTCGTCGAGCGCGGCGGCCGCGGCGGCGCGGGCGGACTCGGCGCGGGCGAGGGCGGAGCGTGCGACGGTGTGCCGCTCGCGGGCGCCGGAGCGGGCCACGGCGGCCCAGGCGAGGACGGCCTCGGCGAGGCCGGGGTCGCCGGGCTCGGCGTCCGGCAGCGGCAGCTCGGCACCGGCTTCGCCGGGGCCCGCGCCCGCCGCCTGCTGCATGCGGTGGGCGTCCGCGAGGAGCGCCGCGTCGGCCTCGCGGACCTGGGCCTCGGCGGCGCGGCGCCGCTCGGCGAGCCGCTGCTCGACCGCGGCGAACCTGCGGGTGTCGAAGAGCCGTCCGAGGAGCTTGCCGCGGGCCTCCGCGTCCGCCCGCAGGAAGCGCGCGAAGTCGCCCTGCGGCAACAGCACGACCTGGCAGAACTGCTCCTTGCTCATGCCGAGGAGCTGGGTGACCTCCTCGCCGATCTCCTGGTGGGAGCGGCTGAGGTCCTTCCAGGTCCCGGCGGCCCCGGCGGCCTCGCCGGGAACGTGCTCGCGCAGCCAGCTCTGCGCCTTGTCCGTCGTGGTGCCGGTGCCCCGCTTCTTCGGGCGCTCCCACGGGGGCTGCCGGGTGATCTCCAGCCGGCGGCCCGCCACGGTCAGCTCCAGGCGGACCTCCGTGCGGGTGTCCGGGCGCGCGTGGTCGCTGCGCAGGGTCGCGCCCTGGCCGCTGCCCTGGCGGGGGCCCGGCACCGAGCCGTACAGCGCGTAGCACACGGCGTCGAGGACGGAGGTCTTTCCGGCGCCCGTCGGGCCGTGCAGCAGGAAGAGCCCGTCGGCCGACAGCTCGTCGAAGTCGATGTCCTGGGTGGTGCCGAAGGGGCCGAAGGCGGTGATCCGCAGCCGGTGCAGCCTCATCCGGCCACCTCGCGCAGCATGTCGTCGGCGCGGACGGCGTCGAACGCGTCCCGCAGCACGGCCCGCTCCTTCTCGTCCGGGCCCGCCCCGCGCACATGGGTCACGAAGTCCTCCGCGATCTGCTGGTCGGTGCGGTCCTTGAGGCGCCGCGCATAGGACACTCCGGGCTCCTCGGGGGCGCGGGCCGGGTCGAAGACGAGGCTGAGGGTGTGCGGGAAGCGCTCGCAGAGCCGGGCCATCGGGTCGTCCGGGCGCACGGGGTCGGTGAGGGTCGCCTCGATCCACGCGTCCTCGTGCCGGGCGAGGCCGGGGTCCGCGAGGAGGTCTTCGAGCTCGCCCCTGACGCGGGCGAGCGGCCGGGGCACCGGGCAGTCGACGCGCTCCGCGGCCGTCAGCTCGCCCGCCGCGCCCAGCTCGACGAGCCACATGCTCTTGCGGTGGTCGGCCTCGGAGAAGGAGTACGCCAGCGGGGAGCCGCTGTAGCGCACGCGCTCGGTGAGGGTCTGGCTGCCGTGCAGATGGCCGAGGGCCACATAGTCGACGCCCGCGAAGACGGCGGAGGGCACGGAGGCGACGCCGCCGACGGTGATGTCCCGCTCGCTGTCGCTGATCTCTCCGCCGGTCACGAAGGCGTGCGCGAGGACGACGGAGCGGGTGCCGCCCGGCCGGGCGGCCAGGTCGGCCCGCACCCGGTCCATGGCGGCGCCGAGCACCGCCTCGTGTCCGGCGCGCTCGACGCCGAACTCGTCCTTCACCAGTGCCGGTTCCAGATACGGCAGGCCGTAGAAGGCCACGTCCCCGTGCGCGTCGGTGAGGACCACGGGCTCGCCGCAGCCGGCCGGGTCGGTGCGCAGGTGGATGCCCGCGCGGTCGATGAGCCCGGCGCCGACGCCGAGGCGGCGGGCCGAGTCGTGGTTCCCGGAGATCATGACCGTGGGCACGCCGAGCTCCGCGAGGCGGTGCAGCGCGTCGTCGAACAGCTCGACGGCGGCGAGCGGGGGCACCGCCCGGTCGTACACGTCTCCCGACACGACGACGGCGTCCACCCCGCGCTCGCGGACGGTGGCGACGAGATGGCCGATGAACGCGGCCTGCGCGTCGAGCATGCTCACCCGGTGCAGGGCCCGGCCGAGATGCCAGTCGGAAGTGTGCAGCAGCCTCATGGCCCCCGAGACTAACGGCCGGGTCTGACATCACGGCCGCGTACTCCCGCATCACGCGCTGTGCGGCACGGGAGCGCCCCGTCAGGGGCGCGGGGAACCGCGCGCCCAGCCACGACGTGGCAGCAGACGACAGACGGCCGGGGCTCCGCAGGGCCAAAGCCGGTCAGGCGTCCCCGTACGCCTCTCCGCCCAGTTCGAAGCCCGCGCTGCCCGCCGTGGCGTCCGCCAGCCAGGCACGGAACCGCTCGACGTCGGCCTCCGGGAGGCCGATCTCGATGCTCACCGCCTCGCCGTAACGGACGTCGCGCACCTCGCGGCCCGCCGTGCGCAGGTCGTTCTGCAGCTTGCCCGCGCGCTGGTGGTCGACGGTGACGGTGGCGAGGCGGAAGCGGCGCCGGGTGCGGGTGCCGAGCGCGTCCAGGGCCTCGCCGACCGCGCCGCCGTAGGCCCTGATGAGCCCGCCCGCGCCGAGCTTGACCCCGCCGTAGTAGCGGGTGACGACGGCCACCGCGTACCGCATGTCACGGCGCAGCAGCATCTGGAGCATGGGCACACCCGCCGTGCCGCCCGGCTCGCCGTCGTCGCTCGCCTTCTGTACGGAGGCGTCGGCACCGATGACGTACGCGTAGCAGTTGTGCGTGGCGGTGGGGTGTTCCTTGCGGACGCGCGCGATGAAGTCCTGGGCCTCGCGCTCGGTGGCGGCGGGTGCGAGCGCGCACAGGAAGCGTGAGCGGTTGATCTCGGTCTCGTGCACGCCCTCACGGGCCACGGTGCGGTACTCGTCCTGCATCCGCCCAGCGTATGCCCCCTCCCCGACGGCCCGGACGGCGCCCGAGGGCGCCGGGCGGACCGGTGCGCCTGCTTGCCGCTCTCGGAGGACCGTGGGTACTTTTTCGGCGGTTCACTTGTTCGTCGCGATTAGTCGACGGCCGTACCTCGGCCTACCCCACTTCTTACTCACAAGTACCACAACGACATTACCCTGCAGTATTTATAGGATTCAGCCGCAGCGAATCCGGAAGCCCCAGCAGGAACCGAGGCAGTTACCGCTGCGTCTATTGATGGGCATTCAGAACCGGGCATCACAGCACGGTGAAAAATCGATGAGCGGTACGGAATTGCGGACTCCATTTATGGTTCCGATGCATGATTCCTCCGCACTGATGCGTAGGGTGTAACACTCAAGTGCTCTGGTCAGGGACACCAGGGCTCCGGAGGAGATATGGGGCACCGATTCAGATTCAAGATTCTCGGCCCGCTCTCCGTCATGTCCGGCTCCGGCCAGGTGCACGTGGGAGGCCCCCGGCACCGCACGATCCTCGCGTCCTTGCTGCTCAACACGGACCGAATCGTGTCCGTCGACGCACTTGTCGACACGGTGTGGGACGGCCGTCCGCCGGCCACCGCACGCACCCAGGTGTCCATCTGCATCGCGGCGCTGCGCAAAGCATTCAAGGCTGCTGGATTTACGGACCAGGTCATCGTGACGGCGCACCCGGGATATCTGTTGCGCATCGGCGAGCACGAGGTGGACGCCACCGAGTTCCACCAGCTCGTGGCCGCGGCGGAGGAGGCCGTCCGGACTGACCGGTTAACGGACGCCGCCCACGCGTACACCACGGCCCTCGGCCTTTGGGAAGGGCCCGCATTGACGGGTGTGACGGGCCGTGCGGTGGAGGACGAGGCGCGGCGCCTGGACGAACTGAAGCTCAGCGTGTACGAGGACGCCACCGAAGTGCAGCTGCGCCTCGGCCGGCACCACCGGGTCATTTCGGAACTGGCCGCGACGGTCCGCGCCCACCCGCTGCGCGAGCGCGCGCTGCACCTGCTGATCACCGCCCAGTACCGCTCGGGCCACCGCGCCGAGGCCATGGAGAGCTACCGGCAGGGCCGCAAGCGCTTCATCGACGAGCTCGGGCTCGAACCGGGGCCCGAGCTGAAGGAGCTGCACCGCTTCATCCTCCAGGACGACCGCGAGCGCGGGACCGCCGCGGAGGACGGCGCGGGCCTCGACCCGCCCGCCGCCGCGCCGCCCCCGCACGATCCGCCCTTCGAACTCCCCACGGACGCCCCCGGGTTCACCGGCCGCGCCCGCGAACTGGAACAGCTCGACGTGCTCCTCGACCGCGGCACCGACGTGCGCGGGCCGACGGCCGGCCTGATCAGCGGGCTCGCGGGCGTGGGCAAGACCTGCCTCGCGGTGCGGTGGGGGCGCGGCGCCGCGGAGCGGTTCCCGGACGGCGTGCTCTTCGCCGACCTGCACGGCTACGACGAGCGCCACGAGCCCACGGCCGCCGCCGAGGTCCTCGGCGGATTCCTGCGCTCCCTCGGCTTCGCGGGCGTGCAGATCCCGCAGGCACCCGAGGAGCGGGAGTCGATGTACCGCAGCGCGCTCGCCGACCGGCGCGTCCTCGTGGTCCTCGACAACGCCCGTACGTACGCGCAGATCGAGCCGCTGCTGCCGAGCAGCGAGGGCTGCAGCGTCCTCGTCACCAGCCGGGACCAGCTCGCGGAGTTCGTCGCCTGGCCGCCGCGGGCGCGGGTGCACCTCAACCGGCTCGCCCCGGCCGAGGCGGTGGAGCTCGTCGACCGCGTCGTCGGCTCCCAGCGCGTCGCCGCGGAGCCCGCCGCCGTGGCCCGGCTCGTGGAACTGTGCGACCTGCTGCCGCTCGCGCTGCGGATCGCCGCCGCGCGGCTCGCCGCCAAGCCGCACTGGACCGTGACCCACCTGGTGTCCCGGCTCAGCGACGAGGAGCGGCGCCTGGACGAACTGAGCCAGGGCAGCTCCCGCATCCGGGCGAGCTTCGGGATCAGCTACCGCTGTCTGTCCGCGGACGCCGCCCGGCTCTACCGCGGCCTCGGCCTGCTCGACGTCCACGACTTCGCGCCCTGGGTGGCGGCGGCGCTGCTCGACACGGACCAGTTCACCGCGGAGCGGCTCATCGAGCAGCTCGTCGACGCCCAGTTCCTCACCGCCCTGGGACCGGACGCGGCCGGGCAGCCCCGGTACCACTCCCCCAGCCTGCTGCGCATCTTCGCGCGCGAGCGGGCGCACGGGGAGGACGCGCAGGAACAGGCCCGCGCCGCCGTCATCAGGGTCCTGCGGGCGGCGCTCGGCCTGGCCGAGCAGGCCCACCGACGGCTCTACGGCGGCGACTTCAGCATCATCCACAGCGCGGCGCCGCGCTGCACACCGCCCGACGACCTCGTCGCCGAACTGCTCGCCCTGCCGCTGGAGTGGCTGGAGGCCGAGCGGCTGTCCCTGGTACGTCTCGTCGGGCAGGCCGCGGGGGCCGGCCTCGACGAGCTGGCCTGGGACCTCACCCTGTGCACGGTGGTCCTCTTCGAGACCCGCAACTACGTCGACGACTGGCGCCAGTGTGCCCAGCGGGCCCTGACCGCCACCCGCGAGGCGGGCAACGTCCGCGGCCAGGGCGCCATGCTGTACGCCCTCGGCGCCCTGGAGATGCGGCTTCGCCGCTTCGCGGGCGCCGACGCGGGCTTCACCGCGGCGCTCGCGCTGCACGAGCTCGCGGGCGAGGAGCACGGACGCGCCCTGGTCCTGCGCAGCATGGCGATGATCGACCAGATGCGCGGCGCGACGGACTCCGCGATGGAGCGCAGCGTGGCCGCCCTGGAGGTGTTCCGGGCGGTGGGCGACCTGTCGTCGCAGGCCCACGTGCTCAACAACATGGCGCAGATCGAGCTCGACCGCGGCCATCTGGCGCAGGCGCGCAAGCTCAGCCTCCGGTCGGTGCGGATCTCGTCGGGCATCAGCCCCGGGGGCGCCCGCAGCACGGCGCAGGGCACGCACCGGCTGGCCCGCGTCTATCTCGCGGAAGGCCGGTACGACTTGGCTGAGAGCGCTCTCCTACGCATGATCCGCATCACCCGGGCCAGCGCCGACCTGCTCGGCCTCGCCCACGGTCTGCTGGGCCTCGGCGAGGCCCGGCTCGGCCGCGGGGACTGGGAGCAGGCCCGCGCCACGCTCCTGCACGCCCTGGACATCGTGGCCACGGTGCACAGCCCGCTGGTCCTGGGGAAGATCAAGCTGGCCCTCGGGGAGGCCTGCGGCATGGGCGGTCAGGACGAGCGCGCCCGGGAGTATCTGAGAGCCGCCCGTGACTGCTTCCTGCGCGTGGGCGTAGACGACTGGGTCAAGCGCGCCGACGAGGCACTGGCCGCCCTGCGCACCGCGAGACCGCCGGGGCGCGACGCGGGCCAGGCCCGCGAGGGCGAGGCCGGGCGGCGTCTGACGGTGCCCCAGCCGCGCGGCTCCCGGGACCGCGCGGCCACGGAGCGCGCCATGTGGAACCCCGCGGCGGCGGCACGGGCCCGCGCCGGGCACACGCCCGCGGAGCACGGCGACCACGAGGAGGACGGCGCCGAACCGGGGCCGGATCGCGGCGGGCCGCGCCGGGGGCGCCCCGACCAACAGGCCGCGGACCGCGAACTCCCCCGGCCCACCGCCCTGGGCCTGGCGCCCGGGGTGCTGGGGTCCGGGCCGGGCGGCGGCCCCCCGCACGAGGGGCCGCGCGAGCACCGCGATGGCTGAGCTGGGCCGATATCGCGGTGCCCGCGCGGAGGAAGGCGGATCGATAGGGGACCGAAGTCCCCGCTCCCTACTGTCGGCCGCGCGGACCGTGCCACGCTTCGCGCGCGCCGCCCTTGTCGTTCTTGTCGTTCTCGTCAGTTCGTGGAAGGAATGCGATGCACAGCAAGCGCACCACACCGGGCGGCGATACCGCCCGTCTCACGGGCCGGGCCGTCGCCGGGCCCCAGGAGCCCGGCGACGACGAGGACTGGCACGCGGTCCCGCAGCGGTCAGGTCCGCGCGGGCTCGGCTCTCGCCCGCCCCAGTGACTGGCTGAACAGCACCACCAGTTCGTGGAAGCGGTACAGCGGCCGCCCCAGGCGGTCCACGCCGCAGATGTCCAGGAGCGCGGCGTCCACCAGGCGCTCAAGACGCTGCTCGGCCGTCGACTCGGGTTCGGCGAGGCAGCGGGCGGCGGTCTCGGCCCGGAAGGGCTCCGTGCCGAGGGCCGCCAGGCACATCAGCGTACGGCCGGTGTGCCGGGGGAGCTGCCGCAACGAGGTGAGCAGGGCACCGCGCACGTCCAAACCTCCGTACGACAGTTCACGTAGCCGCGTCGACGGCTCCGCCAGGCGGTTCGCCAGCCACGACGCGGGCCAGCGGGGCCGGGAGGCAAGGCGGCTGCCGACGACGCGCAGCGCCAGCGGCAGGCCGCCGCAGCGGGCGAGCAGCGCCTGGGTCGCGGCCGGGTCGGCGAGGAGCTGGGCCCGGCCCGCCACGCTGACGAGCAGGTCGAGCGCGGCGCCGTCCTCCAGGGGCGTGAGCACCGTGGTGCGGGCCTGGGTGACCCGTGGCAGGCGGGCCCGGCTGGTGATCAGGACCGTCGCCTCGGGCGAGCCCGGTACCAGGGGCTCGAGCTGGCCGCTGTCGACGGCGCCGTCGAGGACGACGAGCAGCCGCTTCCCCGCGGTGCGGATGCGGTAGAGGCGGATCAGCTCGTCGAGGCAGGTGCGTTCGTCGTAGGAGCCGTCCGCGCCGCCCACGCCTCCGGGGGCGTCCGCGAGGTCCGGCACCGCGCCGAGCGCCCGGAGCAGCATCGTCAGGACGTCACGCACGCTGCGGGGCGTGCCGTCGGCCGTGGTCAGTTCGGCGAAGAGCTGGCCGTCGGGGTAGTGCCGGGCGGCGGCGTGCGCGGCTCTGACCGCGAGCGCCGTCTTGCCGACGCCCGCCATGCCGGTGACGAGCAGGCCGCGCGGGCCGCGGCCGTCGGGCTCCGGCGTCAGCTGCTTGCGCATGGACTCCAGCTCGCTCTCCCGGCCGATGAGTTCCTCCACGTCGGCGGGCAGCATCGAGGGCCGGGGCGCGCCGTCGTCGGCGTCGGCGGCCGGGGCGCCGCCGCCGGCGCCCGGTCCCGAGCCGAGCTTGCCGACGAGGACCGCGTGGTAGGTCGAGCCGAGCGTCTCCCCCGGGTCGATGCCCAGCTGGTCCGCGAGGACGTCACGGCCCTCGTGGTAGCTGCGCAGCGCCTCGGCCTGCCGCCCGCACCGGTAGAGGGCGGTCATCAGCTGCGCGCGCAGCTTCTCCCGCAGCGGGTACTCCGCCACGAGCCCGGTGAGTTCCGCGGTCAGCCGCTCGTGGCGGCCGAGCGCGAGGTCGGCCTCGATGCGGCGCTCCAGGACGTGCATCCTGGCCTCCTCCAGGCGCGGCAGCTCGGCTTCGGCGAGATGGTCGGTCACGCCGGAGATGCCGGTGCCGCGCCAGAGGCCGAGGGCCTGGCCGAGCAGGGCGGACGCCTCGCGGTTGCGGCCCGCGGCGAGTTCGGCGCGGCCCCGCTCGGCGAGCCGCTCGAACTCGATGAGGTCGACGGTGCTGCGGGGCGCGCGCAGCGCGTACCCCGGCGGACGGCGCTCGATGGCGACCTCGTCGCCGAGCAGTTTCCGCAGCCGCGACATGTACGTGTAGATCTGTGCGCCGGACGTGGCCGGCGGCTCCCACCCCCACAGCAGCGTGCTCATGCGCGCGTCCGACACCACCCGGCCCCGCGCGAGCAGCAGAGCCGCGAGGACCGTAGGAACTTTGGATCCGGTCAGGGCGACTCTGTCGGCGCCCTTCATTGCTTCCACCGGGCCGAGGACTCGAAAGTCCATCTCGGCACCCCCCGTCGTCAGGCGAACACTTGCCGGGCCTGACGCTACGAAGTGCCGTTATCCACGGCTTATTCGGCGGACAACGAGCTTTAAACCTCACGCACCGCATGCGGCTGAATACATTCCTTCGGCCGCATGCGGTGCTGGTGCCGGAACGGTTGATTCCCGTGCCGTGCGGGGTGTTCAGTCGCCGGCGAGGCGTGCGGTGATGTCCCGGCCGAGGCTGGCCGCGACGGCCTTGTGCACCTCTTTGCCCAGGTCGGAGTTTGTCATCACGACGCATCCCGCGCCGGATCGCAGCCGCAGCGATGTCAGGGCCCGGAAGCCGGGGGTCTGCCCGCCGTGGCCGAATTCCACGTCTCCGAGGGAGCTGTCGACGACCGTGCCGAGGCCGTAGAAACTGCCCGGGAAGGCTTCGGTGAGCATCTGCTCCGCGAGCGGTCCCGGCAGCAGGTCCCCGAGGCCGTTGCGGGTCCTGCGCAGCGCGCAGGCGAACTGGGCGAGGTCGGCGGCCGTGCTCCACAGCCCGCTGCCGACCCGCGCGGGGCGGCAGCGGTGCCCGCCGTGCAGCGCCTCGCCGTGCCGGTCGTGGCCCGCGGCGACGTCCGCGTGGGCGCCCGCCGCGAAGGCGCTGTCCCGCATGCCGAGCTCCTGGAAGACCAGCTCGTCGACGAGTTTGCCGAGTTCCTGCCCGGTCACGTCGGTCAACAGCTGCTCAACGAAGGCCCATTGGCTGCCCGCCTTGCGGAACACCGACCCCGGCTCGGCCTCCGCCTCGACGTCGTCGAGGACGTCGGACACGGAGGGCATGGTCTCGTCGGGGTGCCACCACGTGGCCGACGCCGACGACAGGCCCGCGGTGTTCGACAGACAGTGGCGCAGGGTGACCCGGCCGCCGCCGGGCAGACGCGGCACGGTCCGCCCGGTCAGGTACTCGTCGAGCGGCGTGTCCAGGGCGAGCGGCCCGTCGGCGACGAGGCGCAGCGCCGCGAGCGCGATGACGTGCTTGCTGATCGAACCGGCCTGGAAGCGGGTGCGCAGCGTGACGGGCGCGCCCGTGTCCAGGGACCGCACGCCGTGCACGTGCAGGGCCGCGACCTCCCCGTTCCGCAGGACGGCGACGGCCGCGCCGGGGATGCCGTGCGCCGCCATCACGTCCTCCACGTCGGCCGCGGGCCGGGGGGCGTTCACCGGCGTACCGGTCCGTGGCCCGCCGACCGTGCCGCCGTCCGGCTCGTTCCCGTCGCCGGG
Organism: Streptomyces spectabilis; assembly: GCF_008704795.1. NCBI lineage: Bacteria > Bacillati > Actinomycetota > Actinomycetes > Kitasatosporales > Streptomycetaceae > Streptomyces > Streptomyces spectabilis. Next base: position 1,712,761 of record NZ_CP023690.1, read on the forward strand.
TCCGCGGTCGTCGGCCGCGGCTTCCCGGGCGTCCGCTCCGTCAGGGGCGTCGTGGGGGGCACCTTCATCGTCTCCTGCTCCGTAGGCCGCGGTGGTCCCGTCGATCGCGGCCCCGAGGTCCGCGATGGTCACGCTGTCAAGCAGCATCCGCAGGGTCACGGCGAGGCCCGCCTTCCGCCCGGCGGCGAGGACGTGCACGATGCGCATGGAGTCGACCCCGAGGTCGGCGAGCCGGTCGTGCGCGCCGACGCCGGGGATGCCGAGCACCTCGGCGCACACGTCGGCGAGCAGCCGCTCGGTGGGGGTACGGGGTGCCTGGTAGGCGCGGTCGGCGACGAGCGCCGTGCGCTGGGGCGCGGGCAGGGCCGCGCGGTCGACCTTGCCCGCGGCGTTCAGCGGGAAGCGGTCGAGCAGGACGAAGCCCGTGGGCACCATGTACGCGGGGAGCCGCGCGGCGAGGTGGCGGCGCAGCTCGTCCTGCCCGGCGTCGGCGCCTTCCGGACCGTCGGGCTCCGCGCCGCTGCCGGAAGGGACGGCCCGGAGGACGTACGCGACCAGCCAGGGCTCGCCCTGGCCGTCCTCGCGTGCGACCACGACGGCCGAGCCGACGCCGGGGTGGGTCACCAGCTGTTCCTCGATCTCGCCGAGTTCGACGCGGTAGCCGCGGAGCTTCACCTGGTGGTCGGTGCGGCCCAGGTACTCCAGGTCGCCGTCGGCGCGGAAGCGGACCAGGTCACCGGTGCGGTACATGCGCGATCCGGGCGGCCCGCCGAGTTCCTCCGGCAGGAAGCGTCCGGCGGTCAGGCCGGGGCGGCCCACATAGCCGCGGGCCACGCCCGTGCCCGCCAGGTACAGCTCGCCGGTCACGCCGACGGGCACGGGCTGGAGCCCGCCGTCGAGCACGTAGACGCGGGTGTTGTGGATCGGCCGCCCGACCGGCATGTCCGGGGTGTCCGGCGGCACTTCCCAGCCGGTGGACCATACGGTCGTCTCGGTCGGCCCGTACAGGTTGACCAGGCGGTCCACGTGGCCGCGCAGTTCGCGGCCGAGGGACGGCGGGCACGCCTCACCGGTGGTCACAGCCGTGATGGGGCGGCGTGCGAACCCGGCCGCGAGCAGCAGTTTCCAGCCTGCCGGAGTGGCCTGGACGTGGGTGACGCCGTGGGTGTCGACGAGGTCGAGCTGCGCGAGCGCGTCGCCCAGGCCGCTGTCGTCGACGAGCACCACGGAGCCGCCGGTGACCAGCGGCAGGTACAGCTCGGCGTACGAGATGTCGAAGGACACCGACGTCGCCGCGAGCCACACGTGTTCGGGCGCCGCGTCGAACCGCGCCCGCATCGAGAAGAGCAGGTTCAGGATCGCACCGTGCGCGATCTGCACGCCCTTGGGCCGCCCGGTCGAGCCGGAGGTGAACAGCGTGTAGGCGAGGCCGTCGGGCGACGGCTTCTCCACCGCCGGGGCGGGCGCGGTGCCGGGCCGCGCCGCGATCCGCTCCTGGTCGCGGTCCAGGTCGAGGAGTTCGCCTTCGTACCCGTCTCCGAGCAGCCCGGCCAGGGTCCGCTGGGTGACGACGAGCCGTGCGCCCGCGGTGTCCAGCATGTAGGCCAGGCGCTCGGCGGGCATGACGGCGTCGAGGGCCAGTTGGGAGCCGCCCGCCTTCCAGATGCCGAGGAGCACCGGGAGCAGCCAGGGGCCGCGCTCCAGGAGCACGCCGACCACGGACTCCGGGCCGACGCCCGCGGCGCGCAGCTCGTGCGCGACGCGGTTGGCCCGGGCGTCCAGTTCCCGGTAGGTCAGGACGGTCGATCCCGCCCGTACGGCGACGGCGTCCGGATGGGCCGCGACGGTCGCCGCGAACACGTCGTGCACGCGCCTGCTCATTCCCACTCCATGTCGGTGTCGTTCCAGTCCTGGAGGAGCCGCGCGCGTTCGGTGTCCGTGAGGACCGCCGCGCGGGCGTCGCCGTCCGCGTCGGCCGCCATGGCCTCCAGGACGGTCCGGTACATGCCCACGAGGCGCTCCGCGCCGGCGCGGTTGAGGCCGGTGCTCACGGCCCGCAGGACGAGCCTGCCGGGGACGTTGGCGATCGACATCGTGAACTCGTTGGAGCTGTCGCCCGCGCCCGCGCGGACGTCCACGGAGCCGGTGTCGACCTGGTGGAAGTCCTGGTAGCGGAACATGATGTCGAAGAGCCGTCCGCCGCCCGCGAGACGCTGCACGGCGGGCAGCGGATAGCGCCGGTGGCGGTACACCTCGGCCTCGCGGTCGAACACCTGCCGTACGAGGGCGCGCCAGGTGTCGGCGGTGCGGTCGTGGGCGAACGGCAGGGTGTTGAGGAACATCCCGTACACCCGCTCGGCGCCGGGCACCTCGGGCCGCGCGCTGTACAGGACGCCCGTGTGGAAGGCGTTCTCGTTCGTGACGGAGCTGAGCACCTTCAGGTGCGCGGCGAGGAGGACGGCCTTGAAGGACGTGCCGGTGTCCGTGGCGAGCGCGCGCAGCGCGGGCTCGATGTCGCGGAACTCCACCGACAGCTTGAAGTCCTCGCGGGCCGCGGCCACGCCGTCGCCCCACTCGGCGGGCAGCGCGCACGCCGCGTGGCCGTCGACGACGCGCCGCCAGTAGTCGCGGTCCTCCGTCGATTCGAGCGCCGCGAGTTCGGCGGCGACGAAGTCCGCGTACCGCACCGGCATCGGCTCCTCCGGCTCCGGCTCCGCGCCTTCGGCGAACGCCCGGTACGCGTTCAGGACCTCCATGAGCAGTGACTGCTGGCTCCAGCCCTCCGTGATGGCGTGGCAGTGCGTGAAGCCGAGGTGCCAGGCCTCGTCGGACTCGACGAGCGCGGAGATCCGCAGCAGCGGCGGCCGCGAGACGTCGAACAGCTCGGCGCGTTCCCGCGCGATGTGCGCGCGCCGCCCCTCCTCGAACTCCTCGGGCGTGGTGCCGCGCAGATCGTGCGCGACGACGGTCGTGTCGGCCTCCTCGTGCACCAACTGGAGCGGCATCTCGTACGTTTCGAGCGCGAAGGACGTCCGCAGCATCTCGTGCCGGGCGATCACGGTCCGTGCGGCGTGGGCCAGTGCGCCCGCGTCGAACGGCCTGCCGTCCACGATCCTGAAGGTGGACGTGTTGTGGTACTTGTTCAGGCCGTCGTCGGAGAGCATCTCCAGGAGCATGCCGAGCTGGACCTGGGAGAGCGGGAACGCGTCGGTGACGTCGGCGGGCAGCGCCTCGCGCACGCTGCTCGGGACGAGCGCGAACGGCGCGATGCCTTCCGGTTCGGGAGCGCCGCCGCCGGTGCCGAGCGCGGCGGCGAGACCCGCCACCGTCCGGTGCCGGAACACATCACCCACACCCGCCTCGAAACCCTGCGCCCGCAACGCCCCGACCAGGGCGATCGCCTTGATCGAATGCCCGCCCAGGTCGAAGAAGCTCTCCTCGACCCCGACCTTCTCCAGACCCAGGATCTGACCCCACACCTCGGCGATCCGGGCCTCCGCGTCGGAGCGCGGGGCGACATAGGTGTCGGTCACCGCCGCCGTCGCCTCGGGCAGGGCCTTGCGGTCGGCCTTGCCGTTGGCCGTGAGCGGGATCGCATCGAGCTCCACGAACACCGAGGGCACCATGTACTCCGGCAGCACCTCGCCCAGAGCCTCGCCGATCCCCTCGCTCTCCCCGACGACGTACGCGATCAACTGCTGCTCGTCGGACACGACGACCGCGGCATCGGACACGGACGGCTGCGCGACCAGCGCGGCGCGGATCTCACCCAGCTCGATGCGGTAGCCGCGGATCTTCACCTGGTCGTCGATCCGCCCCAGGAAGTCCACCGCACCGTCGGCCCGCCAGCGAACCAGGTCACCGGTCCGGTACAGACGCTCACCCGGGCCGCCGTACGGATCGGGCACGAACCGCTCCGCGGTCAGCCCAGGACGCCCCGCATACCCGCGCGCGACACCCGTCCCACCGACGTACAACTCCCCTACGACCCCGACGGGGACGGGCTGTTGCCGCGCGTCCAGGACCCTCATGGCCATGTTGGGAAGGGGCCGCCCGATCGGCACGACGCCCGTGAACTCCTCCTCCAGCGGGAAGACGCAGGTCCCCACGGTCGCCTCGGTCGGACCGTACTCGTTGACGACCTGACCGTCCCCGAGCAACTGCCGCCACCGCTCGACCAGTTGGCCCGGCAGCGCCTCACCGGCGACCACGACCTTGCGCGTCAGCTCCTGCACCCGCTCGTCCGACAACTGCCCGTCAAGGACTTCGAGATGACCGGGCGTGAGCTTGATGAACGAGAAGGGCCCTGCCGCGACCAGCGCATCACCCAGCTCGGTCAGCTCACCGCCGTACAACCACACCCGCTGCCCCGCCACCAACGGCGCCCACACATTCGGCACCACCAGATCGAAGGCCACCGACGAGAAGACCGGCGCGCCGCCGGAACCAGAGGATGCGAGTTCGCGCTCCGCCCACTCCACGTGATTGGCCAGACCCCGGTGCGTCACCTCCACACCCTTGGGCCGCCCCGTCGAACCCGACGTGAACACCGTGTACGCCACCGCATCCAGGTCGATAGCGACCTCAGGAGCACGCGACGGATACGCCGACAGATCCTCGGCCGTCAACACCACCGGCACATCCACGAACCGATCCGCGTACTCGACCGACGTCACGGCCACCGACACGCCACCGTCGGCCACCATCGCCGCGATCCGCTCCGACGGCAGTACGGGATCCATCGGCACATAACCCGCACCCGCACGCCACACACCCAACAACGCCACCATCAACTCAACCGAACGATCCAGCAGCACCGCCACCGACGAACCCACACCAACGCCCTCGGCGCGCAGACGATGAGCCAGACGATTCGCCGCCGCATCCAACTCCACGTACGACAACCGCTGTTCACCACACTCCACTGCGACGCCGCTTGGCACCCGGGTCACCTGACGCGCCACCAACTCCGGCACCGAAACCCCGGACACCACCGCCACCGACTCCGCGCCACCCCACGTACTCAGTACGCGCTCACGCTCGCCGTCCGGAAGGAGTGTCGTCTCGGCGTCGCCGTCGGCGTCGGTCGCGATCGATTCGAGGACCGCGCGGTACATCGCGGCGATGCGCGTGAGGTTCGCGCGGGTGACGGAGCTCGGGTCCACCGTGAGGAGCAGGCCGCTGGCGCGGGCCGCCACGGCGAGGCCGAACTCGGTGGCGCCCTCGCCCATGCCCGAGTCGGCGTCGACGATGTCGCTGTCCGTCTGGGCGTCGCTCAGGTCGAGGTAGCTGAAGCGGACGTGCAGCAGGCGGGAGCCATCGCCCAGTTCGCGCTGCATCACCGGCATCGGGAAGCGCCGGTGCGGCCAGAGGGCACCCTCCTGCTCGAAGACCTGGCCGATGAGCTCGCGCCAGGTGCGGGCGCCGCGCCGATGGGCGAACGGCACGGTGTTGAGGTACATGCCGTAGACCCGCTCGGCGCCGACCGCTTCGGGCCGGCCGCTGCACACCAGGCCGGTGCAGAAGGCCTCTTCCGGCGTGAGCTGGCTCATCACCTTCAGGTGCGCCGCGTGCAGCACGGCCTTGAGCGAGGTGCCGGTCTCGGTCGCACGGGCGCGCAGCCGCGGGGCCAGGTCGTCGAGCGGGACGCGCAGCGTGTGCGCGTCGCTCCCGGCGGCCTCCGAGTCGCCCAGGGCGGACGGCAGCTCGAAGGTGCCGTGGCCGTCGATGACGTCGCGCCAGTAGCCCCGGTCCTCATCGGAGGCGAGGGAGGCCAGTTCGGCGGCCACGAAGTCGGCGTACCGCACGTCGGGGATCTCCACGCGGGGCAGTTCCCCGTCGGCGCGCAGCGTCAGATAGCCCTCGACGATGTCGCTCAGGAGGGAGCGGTGGCTCCAGCCCTCCGTGATCGGGTGGCAGACGCTGACCGAAAGCCACCACGCCTCGTCGGACTCGACGAGCGCGGAGATCCGCAGCAGCGGCGCGCGGTCGAGCGCGAACGGCAGGGCGCGCTCGCTGACGATGTGCTCCCTGCGGAAGACCTCCTGCTCGGCGGCGTTCCGGCCGCGCAGGTCGTGGACGGTGACCGGCAGTTCGGCGACCGCGTGGATCAGTTGCAGCGGCGTCGAGTAGCCCTCCAGGTCGAAGGAGGCGCGCAGCATCTCGTGCCGTTCGACGACGGCCCGGCCCGCCGCGGCGAGCGCGGCGCGGTCGAAGGGGCGGCCGTCCTTGATCCGGAAGGTGGTGGTGTTGTGGTACTTGTTGCGGCCGTCGTCGGCCAGCATCTCCACCAGCATGCCGAGCTGGACCTGCGCCAGCGGGAACGCGTCGACGAGCCCCTCGGGCAGCCGCTCCCGGTCGTGCGGTTCGAGCAGCGCGAACGGCGCCACGCCTTCCGGTTCGGGAGCGCCAGTGCCGATGCCGAGCGCGGCGGCGAGACCCGCCACCGTCCGGTAGCGGAACACATCACCCACACCCGCCTCGAAGCCCTGCGCCCGCAACGCCCCGACCAGGGCGATCGCCTTGATCGAGTGGCCGCCCAGGTCGAAGAAGCTCTCCTCGACCCCGACCTTCTCCAGACCCAGGATCTGACCCCACACCTCGGCGATCCGGGCCTCGGTCTCCGTGCGCGGGGCGACGTGGGCGTCCGTGTCGGGCGCTCCAGGATCGGGCAGGGCCTTGCGGTCGGCCTTGCCGTTGGCCGTGAGCGGGATCGCATCGAGCTCCACGAACACCGAGGGCACCATGTACTCCGGCAGCACCTCGCCCAGGGCCTCGGCCAGCCCCTCGCTCTCGCCGACCACGTAGCCGATGAGGCGCTGGTCGTCGGACACGAGGACCGCGGCGTCGGACACGGACGGCTGTGCGACCAGTGCCGCGCGTATCTCACCCAGCTCGATGCGGTAGCCGCGGATCTTCACCTGGTCGTCGATCCGCCCCAGGAAGTCCACCGCACCGTCGGCCCGCCACCGGACGAGATCGCCGGTCCGGTACAGACGCTCTCCGGAGCCCCCGTACGGATCGGGCACGAACCGCTCCGCGGTCAGCCCAGGACGCCCCGCATACCCGCGCGCGACACCCGTCCCACCGACGAACAGCTCCCCGGTCACGCCCACCGGCACGGGACGCATCCCCGCGTCGAGCACCCGCATCACCATGTTGGGGAGCGGCCGCCCGATCGGCACGACCCCGGTGAACTCCTCCTCAAGCGGGAAGACGCAGGTCCCCACGGTCGCCTCGGTCGGACCGTACTCGTTGACGACCTGACCGGCGCCCAGGAGCTGCCGCCAGCGCTCCACCAACTGTCCCGGCAGCGCCTCACCGGCGACCACCACGCGCGAGACGAGCGACTGGATCTCGGCATCGCCCAACTGCCCGTCTAGGACTTCGAGATGACCGGGCGTGAGCTTGATGAACGAGAAGGGCCCTGCCGCGACCAGCGCATCACCCAGCTCGGTCAGCTCACCGCCGTGCAGCCACACCCGCTGCCCCGCCACCAACGGCGCCCACACATTCGGCACCACGAGATCGAAGGCAACCGACGAGAAGACCGGCGCGCCGCCGGAACCAGAGGATGCGAGTTCGCGCTCCGCCCACTCCACGTGATTGGCCAGACCCCGGTGCGTCACCTCCACACCCTTGGGCCGACCCGTCGAACCCGACGTGAACACCGTGTACGCCACCGCATCCAGGTCGATAGCGACCTCAGGAGCACACGACGGATACGCCGACAAGTCCTCCGCTGTCAACGCCACCGGCACATCCACGAACCGATCCGCGTACTCAACCGACGTCACAGCAGCCGACACCTTGCCGTCCGCCACCATCGCCGCGATCCGCTCCGACGGCAGCACCGGATCCATCGGCACATAACCCGCACCCGCACGCCACACACCCAACAACGCCACCATCAACTCAACCGAACGATCCAGCAACACCGCCACCGACGAACCCACACCAACGCCCTCGGCGCGCAGACGATGAGCCAGACGATTCGCCGCCGCATCCAACTCCGCATACGACAACCGCTGTTCACCACACTCCACCGCCACGGCGTCCGGAACCCGGGTCACCTGACGCGCCACCAACTCCGGCACCGAAACCCCGGACACCTCCACCACCGACTCCGCGCCACCCCACGCACGCAGCACGCGCTCACGCTCGCCGCCGGGCAGGTAGTCGTGGAGCGCGTCGCCGTCCGCGTCGGCTGCCATCGCTTCGAGGACGGCCCGGTACATGGCCGCTAGGCGGTCCACGCCGGTGCGGGCCATCACGTGGTTCTGCGCGGTGATGACCATGAATCCGGCCCGGGTGGAGACGCCGAGCGGGAACTCGGTGGGGCTGTCGTCGATGGTGGCCGGGTAGTCGATGACGTCCTGGTCGACCTGGCGGAAGTTCTGGTAGCTGAAGCGGACGTCGACGAGGCGCCCGGCGGCCCCGCTGTCGCGCTGCATGGCGCCGAGCGGGTAGCGGCGGTGCGGCCACAGCTCGATCTCCGTGTCGAAGACCTGCTGGACGAGGTCGCGCCAGGTGCGGGCGGAGCGCCGGAAGGGGAACGGGAGCGGGTTGAGGTAGACGCCGTGGACGCGGTCGGCGCCGACGGCCTCGGGGCGGGCGTTGGTCACCAGGCCCGTGCGGAGGGTCGCTTCGGGCGTGAGCTGGCTCATCACCTTCAGGTGCGCCGCGTGCAGCACGCTCTTGATCGGCACCTTCGCCGTGGCGGCGAGGGCGCGCAGGCCCTGCTCCACGTCGTGGTAGGGCACCCAGGCCCGGTGCAGTCCGCGCGGGGTCGTGGCGGGGTCGTCGCCCCAGCCCGCGGGCGGGTCGAACTTGGCGTGGCCCTCGATGATCCGCCGCCAGTAGGAGCGGTCCTCGTCGGAGGCGAGGGCCGTCAGCTCGGCCGCGATGAAGTCGGCGTAGCGCACGGCGGCCGGTTCCGGCTCGGTGGGCGGCACGCCGTCGCGCAGCGCGCGGTAGGTGGCGACGAGCTCCATCAGGAGCGAGTGGTGGCTCCAGCCCTCCAGGACCGCGTGGCACTCGGTGAGCGTGAGCCACCAGCTGCCGTCGTCGCGGGCGTGGCCGGTGAAGCGGACCAGTGGCGCCGCGGTGAGGTCGAAGAGCTCGGCGCGCTCGGCCGCCATGAACTGCCGCAGGTCGCGGTCGAGTTCCTCGGTGTCGAGCGCCCGTACGTCGCGCACCGCGACCGGGGCGTGGACCTCGCCCGGGGCGTGGACGAGCTGGAGCGGGACGGAGTAGCCCTCCAGGGCGAAGGACGTGCGCAGGATCTCGTGCCGGCCGAGGACGGTCCGCACGGCTTCGTCGAGGGCGGCGGGGTCCAGGGGCCGCTCGTCGAGGATCCGGAAGCAGGTCGAGTTGTGGTAGTGGTTGCGGCCGTCGTCGGCGAGCATCTCGACGACCATGCCGAGCTGGACCTGCGCCAGCGGATAGGCGTCCACGACGCCGGACGGCAGCTTCGCCCGGTCCTCGGCGGCGAGCAGCGCGAACGGCTCCACGCCGGGCTCGGGCGCGGCGGGCGCCGGGCGGCCGGTGAGGAACTCGACGAGTTCGGCGGGGGTGCGGTGCGCGAAGACGTCGCGGACCGTCACGTCGTACGCGGCCTCGCGCAGGGCGCCGACGAGCGCCACGGCGCGCAGGGAGTCGCCGCCCAGGTCGAAGAAGTTGTCCTCCACGCCGACCTGGTCGACGCCGAGCACGTCGCGCCAGACGCCCGTCATCTCCTCCTCGGCGGCGGTGCGGGGCGCGACGTGCGTGCGCTCGACGGCGAGCGCGGTGCGGTCGGGCGCGGGCAGGGCGGCCTGGTCGAGCTTGCCGTTGACGGTCAGCGGGATCTTCGCGATGACGAGGAACGCGCTGGGAATCATGTACGCGGGCAGCGTCCGGGCGAGCAGGGCGCGCAGCTCGCTGGGCGCGGCGACGGCGTCGCTCGTGGGCACCGTGTAGGCGATCAGGCGGCGGTCGCCCGGGGTGTCCTCGCGGACCACGACGACGGCGTCCCGCACCCGCGGGTGCCCGGCGAGCAGGGCCTTGATCTCGCCGAGTTCGATGCGGTGGCCGCGGATCTTGACCTGGTGGTCGATGCGGCCGAGGTAGTCGAGGGTGCCGTCGGGGCGGTAGCGGGCGAGGTCGCCGCTGCGGTAGAGGCGGGTTCCGGGCGGCCCGTAGGGGTCGGGCACGAAGCGCTCGGCGGTCAGGCGCGGGCGGCCGAGGTACATGCGGGCGACGCCGGGGCCGCCGACGTGGATCTCGCCGGGCACCCCGACGGGCACGAGTTCGCCGTGCGCGTCGCGGAGCTGCACCCGCAGGTCCGGCAGCGGCACGCCCACCGGGTTGCCCGCGTCGGAGGCGATGTCGGCCTCGGTGACGCGGTGGTAGGTGGTGTGCACGGTGGTCTCGGTGATGCCGTACATGTTGATGAGCTGGGTGCGGTCGAGCGCGCGCCGCGCCACCCAGGGGGCGAGCCCCGGCACGTCGAGGCGCTCGCCGCCGAACGTGACGACCCGCAGGGCGAGTTCGTCGATCAGCGGGTGCCCTTCAGCGGCGAGGGAGACCAGGCTGCGGAACGCGGAGGGCGTCTGGTTCAGGACGGTGACGCCCTGCTCGGCGAGGAGGGCCAGGAAGTCCTCGGGGGAACGCGCGGTCTCCGCGTCCACGACGACGAGCCGCCCGCCGTACAGCAGGGCGCCCCACATCTCCCACACCGACATGTCGAAGGCGTACGAGTGGAAGAGGGTCCACACGTCGCCTTCGCCGAAGCCGTAGTACCGCTCGGTGATCGTGAACAGGCGCAGGACGTTGGTGTGCGTGAGGCCGACGCCCTTGGGGCGGCCGGTGGAGCCCGAGGTGTAGATGGTGTAGATCAGGTCGTCGGGGGTGACGCCGGAGTCCGGGTTCGTGTCGGGTGCGGCCGCGAGGGCGGCCGCGTCCTCGTCGCCGTCGAGGACGACGAGCCGGCCGTCGTGGGCGCCGCGCAGGTGCTCGGCGTGCGCCTGCGAGGTGAGCACGGTGTCGGCGCCCGCGTCCTTGAGGGTGTACGCGATGCGGTCGCCCGGGTGCTCCGGATCGAGCGGCAGATAGCCCGCTCCCGCCTTGAGCACGCCGATGAGCGCGGGCAGCAGGTCGATGCCGCGGTCGAGGCTGATGCCCACCAGGTCGCCGCACCTGGTGCCCAGCGCACGCAGGTGGTGGGCGATGCGGTTGGCGCGGGCGTTGAGTTCCCAGTACGTCAGCCGCTGCGCGCCGCACACCAGGGCGACGGCGTCCGGGGCGGCCGCGGCCCGCTCCTCGAAGACCTCGTGGACGCAGGAGGCGGGCGCGGTGGGCGTCTCGACGGGCGGCACGAGCACGGCCAGGTCGGCGGCGTCGAGCAGGTCGAGGCGGGACAGCGGCAGGCCGGGCGCGTCGGCGGCGGCTTCGAGGAGCCGCACGTAGTGGCGGGCGAGCCGCTCGGCCGTGGCCCGGTCGTACAGGGCGGTGCTGAACTCCAGGGTGCCGTGCACGCCGCCGTCGGAGCGCTCGCCGAGCTGCAGGGTGAGGTCGAAGCGGGAGACGCGGCTGGTGGCGCGCAGCGGCTCGGCCGCGACGCCGGGAAGCCGGAAGGAGCTGGTGCGCTCCTGGTGCAGGGTGAAGGCGACCTGGCACAGCGGGGTGCGGGACAGGTCGCGCTCGGGCTGGAGCTCGTCGACGAGCCGGGCGAAGGGCACCTCCTGGTGGTCGAAGGCGTCCAGGGTGGTGGCGCGGGCCTGTTCGACGAGGTCGGTGAAGGCCGGGTCGCCGCTCCACCGGCCGCGCAGGACCAGGGTGTTGATGCCGTACCCGATGAGCTGCTCTAGCTCCGGTCTGCCGCGGCCCGAGACGACGGTGCCGACGGGCACGTCGGTGCGGCCGGTGTAGCGGGAGAGCAGCGCCTGGTAGCCCGCGAGCAGGGTGTGGAAGAGCGTGGCGCCGTGCCCGGTGCCGAGGTCGCGCAGGCGGGCGGTCAGCTCGGGCGAGAGGGCGACGGGCACCGCGTCGCCGTCCCAGGAGCGGGTCGCCGGGCGCGGCCGGTCGGTGGGCACCTCCAGGGCCGTGAGTCCTTCGAGCTGCGCGCGCCAGTACGCCAGGTGCCGGTCGAGCGTGCCGTCGGCGAGCCGGGACCGCTGCCAGGCGGCGTAGTCGGCGTACTGCACCGGCAGCGGCGCGAGCGGCGACGGCCGCCCCGCCGCGAACGCCTCGTACAGGGCGGACAGTTCGCCGAGGAACTGGCCGACGGACCACTCGTCGCACGCCACGTGGTGGAAGACGATCACCAGGATGTGGTCGTCGGCGGCGATGCGGATCAGGCGGGCCCGCACCGGGCCGCCCCGCTCCAGGTCGAAGGGGATGCCGGGCTCGGCCTCGGCGAGGTCGCGGGCCCGGCGCTCCCGCTCGGCGGGGTCGCCGAGCGCGGTGAGGTCGTCGGTGGGCAGCTCGAACAGGCCCGGCTCGTCGATGACCTGGACGGGCTCGGTGCCCTCCAGGCGGTAGCGGGTGCGCAGGATCTCGTGCCGGGCCACGACCGCTGTCAGGCCGCGGCACAGCACCTCCGGATCGAGCGGACCGCTCAGGCGCAGCACCACCGGGACGCTGTACTCCCAGCTGTCCGGGTCGAGGCGGCTGAGGAACCACATCTGCTGCTGGCCGTGGGAGAGGGCCAGCGGGCCTTCGCGGTCGGCGCGGGCCACCGCGGTGCGCCGTCCGCCGCGGGCTCCGGCGAGCCGGGCGCGCACCAGCTCCTCGCGCTTGTCCTTGGCCGCACCGGCCCCTTGGCCCGACCGATTTCCGCCAGTGCTCATGCTGAGCGCTCCTCCCGACCTTCCACGTGATGCGTGCGTGCGTTGCCGCGAACCTGCTGGGTGTGGCGCCCCGGCCGGGGCGCGGATGTCAGGTGCCCGCCTGCTCCATGCGGCGGCGCAGGCTCGCCGGGCGCATGTCGGTCCAGACGGTGTCGATCCGGTCCAGGCACTCTTGGCGGGTGCCCTCGGTGCCCTCGGCGTGCCAGCCGGCGGGCGGCTCGCGGTCGGCGGCCCAGATCGAGTACTGCTCCTCGTCGTTGCGGACGACGCGGTAGAGGCGGTCGTCGTTGAGGTCGTCAGCCATGTCGGCGTCCCTTCGAAAGCCGGGGCGAGCCCGGGGGGAGAGCCGGGGCGGGCCCCGGCGGTCGATACGTCCTCAGCTTCCGGCGGGCCCCTATATGCGGCCTCTACGCAGACCACACGGCGCGCGCGCCGGACCGGCGCGCGCGGACAGCACGCGGCCCGGTCCCGCCGGGGCGATGGGGACCGGGCCGCGTGATCTTCGGGGCGGGCGCGAACCACCTATTCGCGGGCGCCCACCAGCTGGACGATGCGGGAGCGCAGGGCGGCGCCGACGGGCAGCACGGTCCCGACGACGGCGAGCACCGCCGAGATCGCGGTAACCGCGCCGACCACGGCCCACGGCACCACGATCGGCGCCGCGCCGAACAGTTCGTGCAGCGCGCCCCACAGGCCGATGAGGTTGACCGCGGACGCGGCCACCGCGAGGGCCACGCCGATCGCGGTGACGAGGAGCGACTCGGCGACGAAGAACCGTACGACCTGTTTCGGCGTGGCCCCGGCGAGACGGAGCACGGCGAGGTCGCGGCGCCGGTCGGCGGTGGCCATGAGCAGGGTGTTGAGGATGGCGATGAAGCAGAACAGGACGACGATGAGCGCGGTGGAGCGCTGTCGCACCTCGATGAGGTGGCGTGCGTACGCGCTCTCGGAGGAGACGAGTTCGTCGCGCGTCATGAACTTCGCGCCGTTGCCCTCGACGGCCTTCTCGATGGCCGCGGTGGCGGCGGCCCGGTCGGTGCCCGGCTTCAGGGAGATGTAGGCGCGCCGTGCCAGGCCGTCGCGCGAGTACGCGGCGGAGGCGGCGAAGCGCTCGGGCAGATAGGCGACGTCGGAGCCGCGCAGCGCCTTGTAGACGGCGGCGACCTTCAGCGTGGCCTCCTCGCCGTCGCCGAGGTAGATCTTCACGCGGGTGCCGACGTCCCAGCCCCACAGGTCGGCGACGGCCATGCTGGTGGAGTCGAGCTTGTCCAGGGATCCTTCGGTGACGTCGAGGTCCATGGTGTGCTTCAGCGCGGAGGTGTCGACGACCAGGCCGTCGTTCACGTCGAAGCGGTCCTCGTCGCGGGTGTAGACGGTCGTCAGGAGCGGTGCGGTGATCCGTACGCCGTCGATCCGCTTGACCCGCTCGATGACGTCGGGGCTGATGCCGGGCGTGTGGTCGGGCGCGAGCGCGTACTCGGAGGTGACCGAGTTGCGCAGGCCGTGGTCGCGGGCCGCGCCGAGCGAGTCGGTGGCGGCGAGCAGCGACAGGGCGAGGCCGACGGTGAGCAGGATCGGCGCCGCGGTGGCGGCCGTGCGGCGGCGGGCGGTGAGCGCGCTCTCGCGCACCAGCATGGCCGTGGGCCCCGAGGAGTTGCGGAAGGGCCACATGAAGAACCGGGTGAGCGGGCCGACCGCGAGCGGGGCGAGGACGGCCGCCGCCAGGACGGGCACCAGCAGTTCGGTGACGTACGTGTTGGGCGACAGGACGCTCTGCGGCTTGCCGAAGGCGATCCACCCGGCGAGGCCGAGGCCCGCGGCGACGCCGGCCAGGCCGAGCAGCTTGCGGGCGGGCGTCATCCCGGTGTCGTCCACGGCGGCTTCGCGCAGCGCCTCGACGGGGCGTACCGAGCCGGCCCTGCGGGCGGCGGCGACGGCGCCGCACCAGGCCACGGTGACGCCGACGAGGAACGCTCCGGCGAGCGGGGCGAGGATCGTCCAGTGCAGGGACGGCTGCACCTCGAACCAGTCCGGTGAGATGTCCATGGAGATCAGCACGTCGGCGAGGAGCTGCGCGCCGTACAGGCCGAGTGCCGCACCGGCCGCCGAGGCGAGCGTGCCGACGAGCAGTGCCTCGCCGCGCACCATGCGCCGCACCTGCTTGGGCGTCGCGCCGACGGCCCGCAGCAGGGCGACCTCGCGGCGGCGCTGGACGACGGCGAAGGCGAACGTGGAGGCGACGACGAAGACCGCGGTGGTGCCCGCGACGCTCGCCATGACCGGCACCAGGGTGACGGTGTTGTCGAGCGTCTCGCGGTCGCTCTCCTCGCTGGCGTCGGCCTTGTGCCGGTCCTGCCCGGTGAGCACCTCGGCGTCGTCGCCGACGGCCGTGCGGACCGCGTCGAGCGGGCCGAGCGGCACGAGGGCCTCGATCCGCGGCGAGATCCGGGCCGCCTCGGCGTCGCTGAAGAAGACGGCGTCCTCCCAGTCGACGGGCGAGACGGTGCCGGAGACGGTGTAGCGGGAGACTCCGGCGGCGGTCATCACCGTGACCTGCTCGCCGGTGCGGGCCTGGTCGGAGGGGACGACGATCTGGTCCTTGCCGGTGGGCGCGCGCCCGTCGGTCAGGCGGTAGCCGCCGAAGCGCGCGACCGGCCAGGGGTGTCCGACCTGGTCCTTGGGGCCGCCGTCGAGCTGGGCGTAGAAGGCGCGGTCGACGACGACCTCGCCGGTGTCGGCGACCTTCTGCCGCAGCGCGGGCTCGACGCCCCGGGCCGCGGGCAGCGAGCGGACGCCGAGGTCGTGCTGGGAGGAGCTCCAGTCGCCGTCATCGGGCTTGACGACGGCGGAGGCCTTCGCGAACCGCTCGACGGGGCGGTCGGGCAGGTCGAGCACGGTCATCAACAGGGTGCCCATGGCGGCCACTTGGGCGACGCCCAGGACGAGCGCCACCAGGGTGCCGAGGAACGACACCCAGCGGGCCCGCAGGGTCTGGTAGGCGACGAAGAGCACTTACGACACCGCCAGGCTGGTCATCCGGGCCGCGACCGCTTCCGCCGTGGGCCGCTCCAGGCCGCCGGCGAGGACGCCGTCGGCGAGGAAGACGACGCGGTCGGCGTACGCGGCGACGTTCGGGTCGTGGGTGACCATCACGATGGTGGTGGGCCGGTCGGCCAGCTCGGTGGCCGCGTAGCCGTCGCCGGTCGGCGGGCCCGCCAGTTTGCGCAGGGTGTCGAGCAGTTCCCGGCCCGTGTGCAGGTCGAGGGCGCCGGTGGGCTCGTCGGCGAAGAGCACGGCGGGGCGGCTGACCAGCGCGCGGGCGATGGCGACGCGCTGCTGCTGGCCGCCGGAGAGCTGGCCGGGGCGGCTGCCCGCCTTCTCGGCCAGGCCCACCAGGGCCAGGGCCCTCGCTATCGCCTCGCGCTTCGGCTTGCGTCCGGCCAGGCGCAACGGCAGGGACACGTTCTGCGCGGCCGTGAGCGACGGGAGCAGGTTGAAGGACTGGAAGATGAAGCCCGTCCGCTCCCGGCGCAGTTCGGTCAGCTGGGTCTCGTTCAGCGTGCTCAGATCGGTGCCGTCGACGCTCACCCGGCCCGACGTGGGCCGGTCGAGGCCCGCGGCGCACTGCAGCAGTGTGGACTTGCCGGAGCCGGAGGGGCCCATGATCGCCGTGAAGCTGCCCCGGGGGAAGGCCATCGTCACCTCGCGCAGCGCGGTCACGGGGTTGGCTCCCGAGCTGTACGTCTTGGTCAGCGACTCCAGCCGCACTGCCTCATCCATCGATTCTCCGTAAGGTCAGGGTCGTACGAGAGGAGACGACCACCGGCTCGTTCTGCCTCTCGGGCGGCGGAGCCATGTTGTTCTCGTCCTCCAGTGCCGCACCACGGCGCGTGAACACAAGGGTCGCGACGGCGGCGAGGACCGCCATCACCACGGATGCGCCGATCAGGACCTGACGGGTGCCGTACGCGTCCAGGAGGAAGCCGGTGCCGAGCGCGCCGAGCGAACTCGCGCCGGACACGAGCAGCATGACGACGCTGCCGACCCGCCCCTGCATGTTGTTCGGCGTGATGCGCACCTGGTGGGACATGCCTGCGACGGTAACAGCGGCTCCTATATGCGATGTTATGAAAAAGAGAGACCCAAGTGCCGCTGGATGGTGGAAAACCACCGTTCCGGGCAGGACGAGTGCCCAGGCCACGTGTGCCACGATCATGGTGTGTCGCATCGGGAGGCGCTTGCTCAGGGCGCCGCCGGTGATGGCGCCGAGAAGGCCTCCGACGCTGCCCGCGGCCATGATCAGGCCCACCGTGCCCGCGGGCCTGCCGGAGTCCCGCACCACCACCGCCACGCTGAGGATCAGGGCCTGGAAGATCAGGTTGCTGCCCGCCATGATGAGCAGCGCGGTGCGGAAATAGGCGCGTTTCCATACCCAGTCGAGCCCGGCTCGGATCTCCGCGGTCATGGCGCGTTTCTTCCCGCCCTTGCCGCCCTTCCCCTTGCCCTTCTTGCCCTTCGTGCCGTCCTTGGCCCGCAGGCGGATCAGGGTGATCAGGGACAGCAGGTACATGCCGACGCTCGACATGAACGGCATCCACGCGGAGATGCCGAACAGCATGCCGCTCGCCGGGTGTCCGACGAAGTTCACCGCGCGGGACCGCGCCTCGTTCGTCGCCATGGCCGCCGACAGCTGCCGGGCGGGCACCACGCCGCGCACGGTGGCCCGCTCGGCCAGCTGGTAGAAGACGGTCAGGGTCCCTTGGACGAACGCGACGGCGGCGATGTGCCACACGTAGAGACGGTCACCCGCCAGGGCGACGGCGACGGTCGCGACCGCCACCATCCGCCCCACCACGCACACCAGCATCACGCCGCGCCGGTTCCAGCGGTCCACGAGCACCCCGGCGGGCAGCTGTACGAGCAGCGCGGGCAGGAGCGTGGCGAAGCCGACGAGGCCCGCGCTGCTCTTGGACCCGGTGTGCCACAGGATCAGCAGCGTGAAGGCCATGCCGGAGCAGCGCTCCGCCATCACCGACAGGGCCGAGCCGGTCCACAGGAGCCGGAAGTCGCGGTAGGAGTTGAGGCCCGGGAGGGCGTGCCGGCGACGCGGTTTCGTGCCGCCGTCGGCTGCCTTCCTCATCGCGCCCCGGCCCGGCACCACTCCAGGACGGCCATCGCGCTGTGCAGCTTGTGGGTCGCCTGGGTGAAGGCGATGCTGGCGGGCCCGTCCAGGACCTCGGCCGTGACCTCCTCACCACGGTGCGCGGGCAGGTCGTGCAGGAAGACCGCGTCGGGGCTCGACCGCCACAGCTCGCGCGTGACCTGGAAGGGCGCGAAGACCTCGCGCCAGTCCGCGGTCGGCTTCGTCGTGCCGGTGGTCTGCCAGCGCGTGGTGTAGATCGCGTGCACGCCTTCGGGCAGGTCCGCCATGTCGTGCCGCTCGCGTACGGTCGCGCCGTGCGTGTCGGCCTGCGCGACCGCGGTGGCGGCGACGTCCGCGGGCAGGCCGTAGCCGGTCGGCGTCCGCAGGTCGAGGGTGGTGCCGGGGAACCGGCTCAGGGCGAGCGCGAGGGCGGCGGCGCTGTTGTTGCCCTCGCCGACGTACAGCACGCGCAAGCCGTCGACCTGCCCGAAGTGGCGGTGCAGCGTGGTCAGGTCGGTCAGCGCCTGGGTCGGATGCTCCTCGGCGCTCATCGCGTTCACGACGGACATCGGCCCGGCCGCGGCCCAGGTCCGCATCTCCTCGGTGGCGTCCGACGTCCTGGCCACGAGCAGGTCGAGCATGCCCGCGAGGACGCGTCCGGTGTCCTCGCTGGTCTCCCCCGTGTTGAGCTGGAGGTCGCCGGGTCCGAAGGTCACCGTGCGCGCGCCGAGCCGCAGGGCGCCGCTGGTGAAGGCGGTGCGGGTGCGTGTGGAGGTGCGCCGGAAGTAGATCCCGACGATCGCCCCGGCCAGCGTCTCCTCGCGCGCGCCCGCCGCGAACTCGGCGCCGCGGGCGACCAGGGCGCGCAGTTCGTCGTCGCTGAGGTCGCGCACGGAGATCAGGTGGCGGGTGGCGCCTTCGGGTGCTCCGGCGTCCTGTGCCCGGGCCCCGTCGAGGTGTTGTCGAGTGTGCTGCGGCATGGTGGTTCCCCCTTCTCAGGCCTGGTCGGCGGGTGCTTCGTCGGCTTCGGCGGGCGTCCCGTCGGCTCCGGCGGGCGCGAGGAGCGCCTCGATCTCGGCGCGCACGCGGTCCTCGATCTCCTGGGCGAGCCCGGCGACCGTGGGCCGTTCGAAGGCGACCCGGACGGGCAGGTCGAGGTCGAACTCGTCCTGGAGCCGGGAGATCAGCCGGACCGCGAGGATCGAGTGGCCCCCGCGCTCGAAGAAGTTGTCGTCGGCGCCGATCTTGTCCACGACGAGGATCTGGCTCCACACCTCGGCGATGCGCGCCTCGACCTCGGAGCGTGGGGCGACGTAGGTGTCGGTGACCGTCGCGCCGGGGTCGGGCAGGGCCCTGCGGTCGACCTTGCCGTTGGCCGTGAGCGGGATCGCGTCGAGGTCCACGAACACCGAGGGCACCATGTACTGCGGCAGGACCTCGCCCAGGGCCTCGGCGACGCCGTCGCTCTCCCCGACGACGTACGCGATCAACTGCTGCTCGTCGGACACGACGACCGCGGCGTCGGACACGGACGACCGCGCCACCAACGCGGCGCGGATCTCCCCGAGTTCGATGCGGTAGCCCCGCACCTTGACCTGGTCGTCGATGCGGCCGACGAACTCGACCGCGCCGTCGGCCCGCCACCGGACGAGATCGCCGGTCCGGTACAGACGCTCTCCGGAGCCCCCGTACGGATCGGGCACGAACCGCTCCGCGGTCAGCGCCGGACGTCCCGCGTAGCCGCGCGCGACACCCGTCCCACCGACGAACAGCTCCCCCACGACCCCGACCGGCACCGGACGCATCCCACCATCAAGCACCCGCATCACCATGTTGGGAAGGGGCCTGCCGATGGGGACGACGCCCGTGAACTCCTCCTCCAGCGGGAAGACGCAGGTCCCCACGGTCGCCTCGGTCGGACCGTACTCGTTGACGACCTGACCGTCCCCGAGCAACTGCCGCCACCGCTCGACCAGTTGGCCCGGCAGCGCCTCACCGGCGACCACGACCTTGCGCGTCAGCTCCTGCACCCGCTCGTCCGACAACTGCCCGTCAAGGACTTCGAGATGACCGGGGGTCAGCTTGATGAACGAGAAGGGACCCGCCGCGACCAGCGCATCACCCAGCTCGGTCAGCTCACCGCCGTGCAGCCACACCCGCTGCCCCGCCACCAGGGGCGCCCACACGTTCGGCACCACCAGGTCGAAGGCAACCGACGAGAAGACCGGCGCGCCGCCGGAACCAGAAGATGCGAGTTCGCGCTCCGCCCACTCCACGTGATTCGCCAGGCCCCGGTGCGTCACCTCCACACCCTTGGGCCGCCCCGTCGAACCCGACGTGAACACCGTGTACGCCACCGCATCCAGATCCACGTCGACCTGCGGCGCGGTCGCGGGGAGGTCCGACCGGTCCCCCTCCACCAGCACCACCGGCACATCCGTGAACCGATCCGCGTACTCCGCCGACGTCACGGCCACCGACACGCCACCGTCGGCCACCATCGCCGCGATCCGCTCCGACGGCAGTACGGGATCCATCGGCACATAACCCGCACCCGCACGCCACACACCCAACAACGCCACCATCAACTCAACCGAACGATCCAGCAGCACCGCCACCGACGAACCCACACCAACGCCCTCGGCGCGCAGACGATGAGCCAGACGATTCGCCGCCGCATCCAACTCCACGTACGACAACCGCTGTTCACCACACTCCACCGCCACAGCATCCGGAACCCGGACCACCTGGCGCGCCACCAGCTCCGGCACCGGAACCCCGGACACCACCGCCGCCGATTCCGCGCCGCCCCACGCACGCAGCAGGCGGCGCTCCTGGACGGAGGAGATGTCGAGGGCCGACAGGGGAAGTTCGGGGTGGGAGGCCACGCCTTCCAGGAGGCGGACGTAGTGCTCGGCCATGCGGGCGGCGGTCGGCTGGTCGAAGAGGGCGGTCGCGTACTCGAAGGCGCCGACGAGGGAGCCGTCCGCCTGCCGCCACATGAACAGCGTCAGGTCCGTCTTCGCGACCCGCCAGGCGCCCTGGAAGGCGTCCATCAGGACGTCGTCGGCGGCGACGGCGGTGGCGCCCTCGTCCTGGAGGTCGAAGGCCACCTGGTACAGCGGGGTGCGGGAGAGGTCGCGCACCGGCTGGAGCTCGTCCACGAGGCGCTCGAACGGCAACTCCTGGTGGGCGAACCCGGCGAGGGTCGTGGCGCGCACCCGGTCGAGGAGTTCGGTGAACGCGGGGTCGCCGCTCGTGTCGCAGCGCAGGACGAGGGAGTTGAGGAAGAACCCGACCGTGCCCTGCGTCTCGGGGCGGGTCCGGCCCGTGACGGGACTGCCGACGCCGATGTCGTCCTGCCCCGAGTAGCGCGCCAGGAGCCCGGCGAAGGCCGCGAGGAAGGTGACGTACGGAGTGGCGCCGTGGCGGCGGCCGACGCCGGTGAGGGTGTCGGCGAGCCCGGCGGGAATGGTGAAGCGCACCCCCGCGCCATGGGCGTCCCGCCGGGCGGGCCGGGGCCGGTCCGTCGGCAGCTGGAGTTCCGTGAGGTCCCTCAACTGCTCCTTCCAGTACTCCAGTTCGCGGTCCAGGGCCGGGTCGTCGGCGCGCTCGGACTGCCAGGCGGCGTAGTCGGCGTACTGGACGGACGGCTCCGCGAGGTCCGGGGCGCGGTCCTCGGCGCGGGCCGCGCACAGCTCCCGCAGCTCGCGCTCCAGGAGGACGGTCGACCAGCCGTCGGTGGCGATGTGGTGGGTGGTGACGAGCAGCACGGGGCCGCCCTTCGGCACCTGGACGAGCAGGGCCCGCCACAGGGGCCCCTCGGCGAGGTCGAAGCCGCGGGCGAACTGCTCGCCGAACAGCTTCTCCAGCTCGTCCTCACCGGCATGCTCGACCCGCAGTTCCACGGGGGCGGCGGGAACGACGGCCTGCCGGGGCTCCTCGCCGCGCAGGACGTAGCGGGTGCGCAGCGACTCGTGCCGGGACTCCAGCGTGTCCAGGGCCTCCTGCACGGCGGCCGTGGTGGTGCCCGCGGGCAGCCGCAGGAACATGGGCGCCACCCATTCGGGGCTGCCCGGGTGCATGCGGTCCAGGAACCACAGGCGGTGCTGGCCGAAGGACAGGGGCAGCGGCTCCTCGCGCGAGGCGGGCGTCACCGGCGGCACGGCGGGCCGCGCCTCTTCGAGCAGCCGCGCCTGGGACTCGACGGTCGAGGCCCCGAACAGGCCGCGCAGCTGCACGTCGCCGCCCGAGGCGGTGCGCAGCGCGTCGGCGAGGCGGGTCAGGACGAGCGAGGAGCCGCCGAGGGCGAAGAAGTCGTCGTCGGCGCCGACCCGTTCGACCTGGAGCAGGTCCTCCCAGACCTGGGCGACGAGCTTCTCGGCGGGCGTGCGCGGCGCGGTGTACGTGCCCTGGGCGCCCTGCTCGTCGACCGGGTCCGGCAGGGCCGCGCGGTCGACCTTGCCGCTGGTGGTGAGCGGGAAGGAGTCGACGGTGACGAACAGCGAGGGGATCATCGCCTCGGGAAGGCGGCCCCGAAGGAAGCGGCGCAGTTCGTCGCGCGGCACCCGGCGGCCGGTGGTGAGGTAGGCGACGAGCCGCTTCGCGCCGAGGGTCTCGCGGGCGGCGACGACGGCGCCGCGCACGTCGTCGTGGGCGGTCAGCGCGGCCTCGACCTCGGCGGGTTCGATGCGTACGCCGTTGACCTTCACCTGGTGGTCGGCGCGGCCGAGGAAGTCCAGGGCGCCGTCGGAGCGCCAGCGGGCGAGGTCGCCCGTGCGGTACATGCGGCTGCCGGCCGGGCCGTGCGGGTCGGGCACGAACCGGTCGGCGGTGCCCGCGGCGTTGCCCGCGTAGCCGCGGGCGACGCCCACGCCCGCCGCGTACAGCTCGCCGACGACGCCGATCGGCACCGGCGCGAACTCCTCGTCGAGGACGTAGGCGCGCATCTTGTCCAGGGGGCGGCCGATCGGTACGGCGTCGGTGTGCCGCTCCGGGTCGAAGAGCTGGCCGCTGACGTCGATGGAGCACTCGGTGGGTCCGTAGGTGTTCCACACCTGGGCGCCGGAGGGCTCGGCGAGGCGGCGGCACAGCGCGGCGTCCAGCGGCTCGCCCGCGGAGGCGACCAGGCGCAGCGCGCCGCAGTCGGCCCAGGCGGGCTCCTGCACGGCCATCCGCAGCACGGACGGCACGCCCTGAAGGACGGTGACGCGGCGAGCGGCGACCGTGCGGGCGAGCAGCGCCGGGTCGGACTCGGCGCCCGCGGGCGCCATCACGACGGTGCCGCCCGCGGCCAGCGGCGCGAACAGCTCCCAGGCCGCCGCGTCGAAGGTGATCACGGTCTTCTGCAGCACCCGGTCCCGCGCCGAGAGCCCCTGGTGGGCCAGCGACCAGGCCACGCGGTTGGCGATGCCGGCGTGCTGGATGACGACGCCCTTGGGGCGGCCGGTGGACCCCGAGGTGTAGGTGAGGTACGCGGCGTGGTCGCCGGAGACCTCGGCCGCCGCGTCCTCCTGGGGGACCCCGTCGAAGGCGTCCTCGTCCAGGACGGCGACGCGCCCGGGCAGGGCGGCTTCGAAGAGCCCGGCCGAGGTCCGCGTGGTCAGAACGAGGACCGCCCCGCTGTCCCGGGTCACCCAGGTGTTCCGCTCCGCCGGGTGCCCCGCGTCGAGGGGCACGTACGCCGCGCCGGCCCGCCATACGCCGAGCAGCGCCGCGAGCAGGTCGCGCCCGCGTGGCAGGCACACCGCGACGCGCGACTCGGGCGTGACGCCGCGCGCCACGAGCAGCCGCGCGACGTCGCCCGCCCGCCGGTCGAGCTGTGCGTAGGTGAGGGAGCCGAGGTCGTCCTCGACCGCGACGGCCCGCGGCGTCGACGCGGCCTGGGCGGCGATGAGCTGATGGAGCGGGACAGTCATGTCTGTTTCTCCGTAAGAGTGGTCGAGCCGCGCTGTCAGAGGGCCCGCGCCGGCAGGAAGTCGCTGACGACGGTGCCGATGCCGCAGCGGCGCGCCTTGTCGTGGACGAACCGGGCCAGGGCCAGGTCCAGGACGCCGAGGCCGAACGGCGAGAACACCAGCGGCCTGCCCGGGGCGGGGCGCAGCACGGCCCGCCCGCGAAGGAGTGCGCCGACACCGGCCTCGATGAAGTCCCGCCCGCCGGTCTCCTGTTCGGCCAGGTGGACGGAGGTGCGCTCGCGGCAGACGTGGTCGACGTCGTCGACGACGTTGTGCGCGCCGAGGATCGCGGGCACGGTCAGGTCGCGCAGGGACACGTGCAGCACGACGGCCGACGGCGGGCAGGCGGCGAGTCCGGTGTGCGGGGTCGCCGCGGTCGTGGCGAAGGACACCAGGTCGTGGTCGGCGAGGGCCTCGTCGAGCCGGTCGCGCCTGCGCACCTTGACGCCGGGCAGAAGCCGCGCGTTGTCCCGGGCGAAGCACCGGGCCCGCTCGGGGTCGCTGTCGTACAGGGTGAGGTCCGTCAGTTCCGGCCGGTCGGCCGCGAGGAAGCGCAGGACCTCGCGGTTGATGACGCCGCAGCCGACGAGCGTGACGCCGGTGGGCCTGCGGTCGCCGAGCAGCAGCCGGGCGCCGAGCGCCGCGGAGGCCGCGGTGCGCCGGGCGGAGATCATGGAGGCCTCGATCAGGGCCTCGGGGTGGCCGTTCTTCAGGGAGTTGAGCAGGATCGCGGCGCTGGCCCGCTGGAGGCCGGAGGCGACGTTGTCGGGGAAGGAGGCGATCCACTTCATCCCCGCGACGTCCTCGCCGCCCTGCTCGCCGTCCGCCGCCGCGCTCGCGCCGAGGTAGGCGGGCAGCCCGATGATGCGGTCCTTCGGCCGGTCGGGGAAGCGCAGGAACACGGAGTGCGGAAGGCTGGTGCGGCCTTCGTCGTGCGCGGTGTACGCGTCGGCGACCAGGTCGATGAGCTCCCGCTCGCGCCCGGCGAGGAGCCCCTCCACCGCGCCGTGTCCGAGGATCAGCATGCCGCCACCGCCATGGTGTGTCCCTGTTCCTTCCACAGGTGCTCGACGTCGCCGAAGTGGCGTCGCACCCAGTCGTCGTCGTAGATCGTGTCGAGGTAGCGGTCGCCGCGGTCCGGGAAGACCAGCACGCAGGTGCTGCCCGGGGGAACGCGGTCCGCGAGCTTGCCGAGCGCGGCGGTGACGGCGCCGGACGAGCCGCCCGCGAGGATCGCCTCGCGCAGCGTCAGGGTCCGGCAGCCCACCACGCACTCCAGGTCCGAGACGAGGACCACCTCGTCGGCGGCGCTGGGGTCGAACAGCTCGGGGCGCACGGCGGCGCCGTGCCCCGGCAGCAGGCGCGGCCCGGGCGGCCCGCCGAACAGCACGCTGCCGAGCGCGTCGACGCCCACGACCGTCGTGGCGAGCCCGCGGTCGCGGATGTACTGGGCGCAGCCGCGCAGGGTGCCGCCGGTGCCGGTGGAGCAGAAGAGGTAGTCGACCCTGCCGTCGAGCGCCTCGTCGATCTCCCGCATGGTGCGCTCGTGGGCGCGCGGGTTGAGCGGGTTGCGGTACTGGTTGGGCCAGTACGCGCCGGGCGTCGTCGCCACCAGTTCGCGCACCCGCGCGAGGCGGCTCGGCAGATAGGCGCCGGTCTCCGGGTCGGGCTCGGTGACCAGGTCGACGGTGACTTCGTAGGCGCGCAGGATCGCCAGGTTCTGCCGGGTGGTGCGCGGGTCGACGACGCAGACGAAGTCGATGCCGTAGTAGCGGCAGATCTGCGCGATGCCGATCGCGAGGTTGCCGGAGCTGGACTCCACGACGGTGGACCGGCCGGGCAGCAGCTCGCCGGCGCGGATCTTGCCGAGGAGCATGGAGAGCGCCGAGCGGTCCTTGACGCTGCCGCCGGGGTTGGCGGACTCCAGCTTGGCGAAGACCCGGGAGCCGAGGCTCGGCAGGAGCCCGCCGAGCTCCACCAGCGGGGTGCCGCCGACGGCGTCGAGGATGCTGTCGTGGACCGGGGTGCGGGCGCTCACGCCTGCCCGCCGCTCAGCGCGAGCAGCAGGTTCCGCTCGGTGTCGTCGGTGAGCGGGACCCGGGCGACGCGGGTGTCCGGCGCCTCGACGGCGGCCGTGACGCACCGCTGGAACTGGTCGAAGAGCCGCTGGGCGGTGGCCTCTTCGAACAGGTCGGTGTCGTAGCGCAGGGCGACCGTGAGGCCGTGCGCGTCCCGGGTGATCTCCAGGGCCAGATCGCACTGGCCCTCCAGGTGCGGGATCTCGACATAGCCGAGCTGGTGTCCGGCGAGGGTCACCGTCTCCCCCGCGACCAGGCCGTCCATGCCGTGCCCGAACCGGTCGGTGGCGACCATGGTGACGGAGATCCGGAACAGCGGCCCGGAGGAGCCCTGGGCGACCAGCGGGAACGGGTAGGAGACGCGTGCGGTGGCCTGCCGGACGCGGTCGGCCGCCGCGTCCACGGCGTCGCCGAGGGTGGTCTCGCGGTCGAACCGGGCCCGGATCAGGACCGGGTTGACGAAGTAGCCGATGATGTCGGCGGCCGCCGCGCGCCGCGTGGAGGCCGGGCAGGCGATGAGGAAGTCGCTCTGGCCGGTGCAGCGGTGCAGCATGGCCTGGAAGGCGCCCACCATCAGGGCGAACGGTGACACGTGGCGCTCGGCGGCGGCCTTGGACACCGCGTGCGCGAGCGCGTCGGGCAGTCTGCGCACCAGGCTGGCCCCGGTGTGCGAGGACGCCTCGGGGCGCGGCCGGTCGGTGGGCAGCTCGGCGGGTGTGGAGCCCTCGCACTCGGCGCGCCAGAACTCTCCCTGGCCGGTGCCGCGCGGCGAGTCGAGCAGGGTCCGCTCGCGCCCCACGAACTCGTCGTAGTCGTGCGCGATGGGCCGCCAGTCGGGCTCGCGCCCGGCGACCTCCGCCTCGTAGGCGGCGAACAGGTCGCGCCACAGCAGCCACTGCGAGATGGCGTCGGTCGCGATGTGGTGCGTGACGACGACCAGCAGCGCGTCCGTGCGGCGCAGCAGGAGCGTGGCCCGCACCGCCCCCTCGTCCCGGAGCCTGAAGGGCCTGCGCACCTCGGCGTTGACGCGCCGGCGCAGCTCCTCCTCGGTGGCGTCCGGCACCTCCACCACCGCGATCTGCGCGGCTTCCTCGGGGGTGTCGACGACGCGCCGGGGCCGGCCCGCGACCTCGGTGTAGCGCGAGCGCAGCATCGGGTGCCGGGTGAGCAGCGCCCGCCAGGCCCGGTCGAGGGCGGCCAGGTCGGGCGCGGGCGTGATCCGGCCGCCGCCCGCGAGGTTGTAGGTGGTGGACTCGGGGTGCAGCGTGTGCAGCAGCCACAGCCCCTCCTGCCCCACCGACAGGGGCAGTGTCCCGGCCAAGGGGTCGGTGCGGTCCATGCGTCAGACTCCCGCCTTGGCCTCGACGAGGAAGTCGACGACGTCGCGGACGCGCAGCAGGGTCGCCACCGTGTCGTCGGGCACCGAGAGCTGGTACGTCTTCTCGACGGCGGCGAGCAGATCGACGCGGGTGAGCGAGTCCATGCCGAGCTCTTCGAAGCTGGACTCGGCGGTGACCTCGCCGTCCAGGTCGAAGGCGGTGTCCTGGACGAGGCGGACGACGTCGGCGGTGAGTGTGTCTCTGGCCATGGTGACCTCTTCTCCGTGCGGTTGGGGACGTGACTGGTTGCGCTGGGTGGTGCGGTGCGGACGCCGGTTACGGCATGCGCACGATCTGGCCGGCGTAGGTGAGCCCGGCGCCGAAGCCGAGCAGCAGCACGATGTCGCCCGGTGTGCTGCGGCCGCTGTCGTAGAGGCTGCTGAGGGCGAGCGGCACGGACGCGGCCGAGGTGTTGCCGGTGACGACGACGTCGTTGACGACGCGCTCCGGGGGCAGGCCCAGTTCGTGGGTGAGGGTCCTGATGATGCGGTTGTTGGCCTGGTGGGGCACGAACCAGTCGACGTCGTCGATGGTCAGGCCCGCGGCCGCGCAGGCGCGGTGGGCGACGTCGGGCATGGTGGCCGTCGACCACTTGTAGACCAGCGGCCCGTTCATCTGGACGTACTCGCGGCCGTCGGCCTTCTCCGTGATGCCGAGGACCTTGTGCCGGGCGCCGTCGCTGCCCCACACGGCGGGTCCGACGCCCACCTCGGCGGAGCGGGAGACGACGGCGGCGCCGGCCCCGTCGCCGAAGATGACGAAGGTGTCCGGGTCCTGGGGGTCGATCCAGTCGCTGGTGCGCTCGGCGCCGACGACCAGGACGGTACGGGCCTCGCCGAGGCGCACCGCGTTGGAGGCCATGGCGAGGGAGTAGGTGAAGCCCGCGCAGACCGCGTTCAGGTCGTACGCGCCGGAGTTGGGCAGTCCGATGCGGCTCGCCACCTCCGGGGCGATGCCGGGCATGCGGCGCTTGCGGGTCGCGGTCGCGACGATGGTGAGGTCCACCTCCGCCGGGTCGACGTCCGCGTGCACGAGCGCCTTCTCCCCGGCCGCCACGGACATGGCGACCAGGTCCTCCTCCTCGCCCGCGTGGTAGCGGGTCTTGATGCCCGTGCGCTGCTCGATCCACTCGGGGGACACCGTCGTCAGCGGCGCCAGCTCCTCGTTGGTGAGCAGCCGGGCGGGCCGGTAGGCGGCGATGCCCGTGATGCGCGAACCGTAGGTGCGCTCGTCTTGCAACAGGTCTGCCAGGGGCATGTCTTCCTCGACTTCTCTGAAGTGTCCTCGGCGCTCGGGGCGCTCAGGTGTCCGAAGGCTCGGCCATGGCGACGGCGATGCGCCGGGGGCCTGTGAAGGGCTCACGCGCGTGCGCGGTGAGCATGTTGTCGACGATCAGCACGTCGTCGCGCCGCCAGTCGAAGCGGACCGTCGCGGCCCGGTAGGCGGCGCGCAGCTGGTCGGTGACGGCGTCGGGGATCGCGCCGCCGTCGCCGTAGTAGGTGTGGGTCGGCAGGTCCGGGTCGTCGAAGATGGCCCTCAGGCCCGCGCTCACGTCCTTGGCGAGGGTGGTGAGGTTGAAGAACGTGGCGTGGTTGAACCACACCTGCTCGCCGGTGCCGGGGTGGCGGTGCACGGCACGCCGCACCGCGGTGGTGCGCAGGCCGCCGCCGGGGCGCCACTCGGCGGTGATGTCGTGCTCCGCGCAGTACGCGGTGACGGCCGCCTTGTCGGTGGTGTTGAAGGCCTCCTGCCAGGGCACGCCGAAGCCCGGGTGGAAGTTGCGCACGACCTGCCAGCCGCGCCGCTCGAACTCCTCGCGGACCTCCGGGTCGAGGGAGCGCAGCACCTGCCGGGTGTCGGCCAGCGGGGTCGCGCCCTGCGTGGTGGGCGGCTCGACGCAGTAGAAGTACAGGGTGCGCGGCCACACCGCCTGGTAGGAGTTCTCGTTGTGCAGGAAGATCTCCTCGTCCTGCGGGTAGTCGGTCGAGGTGTACACCTGGCCCTTGATGGTGCTGCGGGGCGAGGACCGCTCGGCGTAGGCCAGCGGCGGCGTGCCCGAGAAGGCGCGGACCGCCCCGTCGAAGCCGTCGACCCCCGCCACGTCGAAGCCGCGCAGGAGCAGCGCGCCGCGCTCGGTGAGCTGCGCGCGCAGCGCGGCCCGGTGGGTGTGGATGTAGTCCTGGACCCGGGTTCCCGGGTCCTGTGGCCGGTGGAGGCCGGGCAGGGTACCGGCGCCCGCCCAGCCCGCGGGCACCTCTTCGACCTGGTGGCTCATGGCTGTCTCGCTCTCTCGCTCTCCGCGGCCCGGCGCCGTCAGTCCGACATGGCGACGAGGACGCGCCGGTCGCCGGTGAACGGGCGGCGCCCGTGCGCCAGCAGGACGTTGTCGATGAGCAGCAGGTCGCCCTGGTACCAGTCGACGTCGACGGCGGCTTCGAGGCCGCGGTCGCGGATCTGGGTGACGTACTCGCCGGGGATGCGGCCGCCGTCGGCGAAGGTGACCATCTGGGGGAGCTGGTCCTCGGGCAGGATCGCGGCGAGTTCGGCGGCCGTCTCGTCGCCGAGCCCGGCCGGGTGCCACTGGTCGGCCTGGTTGAACCACACCTCGGCGCCTGTGACCGGGTGCCGGGTGGTGGCGGGCCGCACGGACTCCACGCGCAGGGAACCGTCGCGCTGCCAGTCCCACTCGGCGCCCGAGCCCTTCAGGAAGTCCTCCACGGCGCCGCGCTCGGCGGTCTCGAAGGTGTCCTGCCAGCTCTTGCCGAGGCCGTAGCCGTCGTGCAGGTTCTGGATGTAGCGCACGCCGCCGGAGAAGGCCTCGCGCACCTCCGGGTCGAGGGCCGCCAGCCACCGGGCGGCGTCCAGGACGGGCGTGGCGCCGCCGCCGCCGGGCCGGATCGCGCAGTAGAAGGCGAGCCGGGCGGGCCACACGTGGGCGTAGCTCATCTCGTTGTGCATGGAGATGGTGAACTCGGGCGGGTACTCGGTGGACGTGTAGACGTTGCCGCCGACCTTGGTGCGCGGCGAGTTGCCGTGCACGTAGGCGAGGCGGTGCGGCAGCAGCCGGTCGAGGACCCGGTCGAGTTCGTCCGTGCCGACCTCGAACCCCCGGAACACCAGCGCCCGTTCGCGTACGAGGGCGGCGTCGAGGCCGCCGTCGAGCTCGTCGATGCGGGTGAGCAGCTCGTCGGCGCCGCCGCCGACGGCCGCCCGTACCTCGTGCGGGGCCCAGGTCTGGGATCGCGTCATGTCGCTGTCGTTCCTCTCGCGGTTGCCACCGGGGCGGGCGCGAGCCGCTCGGCGATGTCCGAGGTCAGCTCCGCCTCCCTGGGGGCGAGGTAGAAGTGGTCTCCTGAAAACGCCCGCAGCGCGAAGTCACCGGTGGTGAACCCCTCCCAGGCGCGGACCCGGTCGCCCGAGCACCCCGGGTCGCGGTCCCCCAGGTAGGCGGTGACGGGCGCGCGCAGCGGGGCCGCGTCGGCGGCGGGCGCGTACGTCTCGATGAGCCGGTAGTCGCTGCGCAGCACGGGCAGCAGCAGCTCCCTCAGCTCGGGCTCGGCGAACGGGTCGACGCCGCCGAGCGTGCCGAGGCGGCGCACGGCGGCGAGCAGGACGTCGTCGGCCGCGCGGTGCAGCGTGGTGCGCCCGCCGTAGCCGGGGGCGGCCCGCGCGGACACCATCACGTGCACGGGGGCACGGCCCGCCCCCGCCTCGAGGCGCCGCGCGACCTCGTAGGCGACGGTCGCGCCCATGCTGTGCCCGAACAGGGCGAGCGGCACGTCGTCGTAGGCGGCGAGCGCCGCGGTGACGCGGTCGGCCAGCTCGGTCATGGACTCCACGCACGGCTCGTCGAGCCGCTCCTGCCGCCCGGGGTAGCGCACGGCGAGCACGTCCACGGTGGTGGGCAGGCGGTGCCGCCAGCCGTCGAAGAGCCGCGCGGTGCCGCCCGCGTGCGGGAGGCACACCAGGCGCAGCCGCGGCGGCTGCGGCCGCCCGGGGGCGCGGTGGAACCAGAGCCCCGGATCGTCCGGCGCGGTCACAGGGCCATGCCCCCGTCGATGCGAAGCACCTGCCCGGTGACGTACGACGCCTCGTCGGACACCAGGTACGAGACGAGCGAGGCGACTTCCTCCGCCTGGCCGAAGCGGCGCAGCGGGATGGCGGTGAGGGCGCCCTGCACCGCCTTGTCCGGGAGCCCGGCGACCATGTCGGTGTCGATGAAGCCGGGCGCGACCACATTGGCCCGCACGCCGTAGCGGCCCGCCTCCTTGGCGAGCGACAGGGTCAGGCCGATGATCCCGGCCTTGGACGCGGCGTAGTTGGCCTGTCCGGAGTTGCCCGCGACGCCCGACACCGACGAGAGGGTGACGATCGAGCCCCCGCGCCGCCCCATCAGGGGCCGCACCACGGACCGCAGCAGGTGGTACGTGCCGTCGAGGTTGGTGCGGACGACGCCGTCCCACTCGTCGTCGGTCATGAGGCCGAGCGGCCGGTCCCGGGTGATGCCCGCGGAGGCCACCACGGCGTGCAGCGGCCCCAGTTCCCCCTCGGCCTCGGCCACGAACTGCCGCACCGCCGCGCCGTCGGCGACGTCGACCCTGCGGGTGAGGGCGCGGCGCCCCGCGGCCTCGACCTCCTTGGCCACGACGTCGGCCGCGGCTTCGTCCGAGCGGTAGCACAGCGCCACGTCGAAGCCGTCCCGCGCGAGCCGGGCCGCCACCGCGCGGCCGATCCCCCGGGAGCCCCCGGTCACCAGCGCGACGCGCGGCTCCTGACCCTTGCCCTGCTGCCCGGCCGTACGCCCGGCCCCCTGGTCCGACTCCACGTGAAGCCCCCCTCATTCGTTCGAATGAGTCGAGCGTCGGTTCGGCCGCTATATGTGACCTATACGGTGTCCAGCCACGGCGCGGGCGGGCCGTGCGGCCCTGTCGGGGGCGCGGGGCCACCGGTAGAGTGATCCGCCGTGAACTCACCTTCGAACGCGGCGTCCGACGCCCTCGGCGGAACCCGCATATTGAGCACGCTCCTGGCCGGGCAGCCCGTCGCCGTCTGCGAGACGCGCGAGGATCCGGCCGACGCGGTTCTGTACCCCGAAGAGGCCGTGCACGTGGCGAAGGCCGTGGACAAGCGGCGGCGGGAGTTCACCACCGCGCGGCACTGCGCCCGCACCGCCCTGGCCCGCATCGGCGTGCCGCCCGGTCCCATTCCGCGCGGCGAGAAGGGCGAGCCGGTGTGGCCGGCCGGCGTGGTCGGCACCATGACGCACTGCGCGGGCTACCGCGCGGCGGTCGTCGCCGACGCCGCCGCCGTGACCTCGCTCGGCATCGACGCGGAGCCCGCCGAGCGGCTCTCGGACCCGGGCGTGCTCGACCTGGTCAGCGACGAGGCGGAGCGCGCCGCGCTCGCCGCGCTCGCCGTCGAGCGGCCGTCCGTGCCCTGGGACCGGCTCCTGTTCAGCGCCAAGGAGTCCGTCTACAAGACGTGGTTCCCGCTGGCGCGGCGCTGGCTCGGCTTCGAGGACGCGCATCTGACCATCCGCGCCGACGGCACCTTCTCCGCCAAGATCCTCATCGAGGGCCCGCTGGTCGCGGGCTCGGAGCTGACCGGGCTCGACGGGGTGTGGACCATGCGGGACGGGGTCATCGCGACGGCCATCGTGCTGCGCGCGGAGTGAGCCGGGGGCCGCGCACGGCGGGGGTCACGGGCGTTCGGCGTCCGCCCGCCCCGCGAGGCCCGTCCAGAACATCCCCTCGTACTCCTGGAGCAGCCGCCCCTGCCGCAGCGCCGTCCGGGGCGTGACCCCGCCCCCGGCCACCCCTTCCTCAAGGGCGGCCAGGGCCTCGCGGTCGAGGCCGGGCGCGGGTTCGGCGAAGAAGTCGAAGAACGCGCAGGCCTCGTCCGGGAAACCGTAGCGGGTGCGCAGGGCGCCCGCGAGCGTCGCGCAGTAGCCGCCCCAGGCCGCGAAGTTGGCGGTCAGGGCGAGCACCACGTCGGCCGGTGCGCCGTTGAGGGCGAGCCACGCCACGTACGCGGGGTAGGCCTGGCAGTTCGCCATCGGCTCGTACGCGCGCGCCTGCTCCGCGCTCACCCGGCAGCCGGCGAGCAGCGCGTCGAGCCGGTCGGCCGCGAGCCTCTCGCCCTCGGCGAGGGTGGAGAAGAACGCGGCGGCCGCGGGCAGGCCCGCCGTCGCCGAGCGCGCGGCCAGGTGCAGAAACGAACGGCGGTCGGCCGGGATGACCCGGCACTGCTCCAGGGCGAGCACCGCCACCGCGCCCCGCCCCGCCGTGCCGTCGGCGACGAGCGGCACGAACGGATTGGCGCCCGGCGCGGGCAGCAGCTCCGCCGCCGCGCGGGCCAGCAGGTCCCGCGCCGTGAACTGCGGCCGCCCGGCGGACGGCTCCCCCTGGCCTCGGGTCATCGGCGTCATCGGAGGCATCCCTTCCGTCATGGACGTGCGCTTCCGTCACGGACGTCCGCCGCGTACGCCCACCGCGGAGCACACCGCGGACGTCCTCGTACGTCCTCCGTGTACCTCCTCCCCCGTCCTTGCGGAACTTTCCCGCCCGGATGTTAGTTTCTACATCGTTGTAGAAACTGGCGAGTCGCGTCGGACACCGTCTGACGCCCGCTCATGAGCACCAACCCGATGGAGACTTTCCATGGCCCTGTGGGACCGCTTCAAGGAATCCGCCTCGACGATGCAGGCCCAGCTGCTCGCGAAGAAGAACGACCTCAAGAGCGGCTCCTTCCGCGACGCGAGCATGGCGATGTGCGCCCTGGTCGCCGCCGCCGACGGCACCGTCGACCAGGCCGAGCGCCAGCGCGTGGCCCAGCTCATCGCGTCGAACGACGTGCTCCAGAACTTCCCGGCGGACGACCTGCGCCGCCGCTTCGACGAGTACGTGAACAAGCTCACGACCGACTTCGACTTCGGCAAGGTCAGCGTGTTGCAGGAGGTCGCCAAGGCCAAGAAGAAGCCCGCCGAGGCCCGCGCCGTGGTCCAGATCGGCATCGTCATCGGCGGCGCCGACGGCGACTTCGACAAGGACGAGCAGGCCGTGGTGCGGGAGGCGTGCTACGCCCTGGACCTGCCGCCGCACGAGTTCGACCTCTGACGCGCGCCCCACGGGGCTCCGGCACCACCGCGGGCGGCGGCGCGCCTCACAGGGGCGTCGCCGCCCGCAGCACGAGCACCGTCGTGACGGCCGCGTTCGCCGACGACATCGCGGACACGGCGGTGCCGCCCGCCGCGCACCACAGGGCGAGACCCACCCCCGTGAACAGCGAGGGGCGGGTGCGCGCGGCCGGAGCGGGCGCGAGCAGCGCGGCGACCCGGCGCGGCACCGGACCAGCGGCGGCGAGGCCCGCGAAGGCAGGCGCGGGGGCGCGCGCCGCCACCAGGGCGGCCTTGCCGATGGCCCGCGCGACCACGCGCCGGTCCCGCACCACCCGGGCCGCCTCCTCGTCGGCCCACCGCTCGACCGTGTACGCGGTGGCCGTGCGCAGCGGCACCAGGAACGGGTTCGCCCGCGCGGCCACCTGTGTCACCAGGAGGAACCGGTGGTGGCGCGCGGCGAGATGGGCCCGCTCGTGGGCGAACAGAGCCCGCCGCTCGGCGGGAGCGAGCCGGTCGAGGAGCGCGCGCGTGACGACGACGCGCCCCGCGCCGGGACGGCCGGGCGGTCCGGGCAGCGCGTACGCGTAGGCCTCGGCCCCGGCCCCGTCGTCGAGGACCGCGACCGACGTGCCCGGAAGGCCCGCGACGGCCCGCACGGCCCGGCGGCGCACCGCGAGGTGGCGCCACACGGTGCGGCCCACGGCCGCGCACACGCCGAGCAGCGCCGGGATCGCGGCCGTGCCCGCGATCTCGTCGTACGGCAGGGCGGCGCGGACCTCGGGGTCGGACCAGGCGTCGGGCAGCGGATTGCCGGGCAGCTGGGCGGTGCCGACGACCATGAGGAGGGCCAGGCACAGGGTGCTGCACAGGGCCATCACGGCGGCGAGGGACGCGAGCAGCCGGGTCGCGGTGCGCGGGTGCAGGTGCTGCGCGGCGAGCCGGGCGACCGGCCAGGCCGTGAGCGGCAGGACGAGGGGCAGGTAGACGAAGAGTCCCATGCGTGCGGTCAGCCCTCCGCCGCCCCGGCGCCCGTGTCACCGAGCAGATCGCGCAGCAGCCGTTCGTCGTCGGCGGACAGGGTGGTCACGAAGCTGGCGAGCACGGCCCCGCGGTCGCGCTCGCTGTCGAGCACCTTGCGCATGCGCAGCGCGGCGAGGCCCGCCTCGTCGGCCGTGGACCGCCAGTGGAAGGAGCGGCCCGCGCGCTCGCGGCTCACGACGCCCTTGGCGAGGAGCCGGGTGAGGATCGTCATCACGGTGGTGTACGCGAGGTCGCCGCCGACGCGTTCCTGAACCCAGGCCGCGCCGACCGGGCCCGGCGCCTCGTGCAGCGCCGCGAGCACCTGGGCCTCCAGCTCGCCCTGCCCGCGCCTGCGCGACCGCGGCTCCCGCCCGTCGCGTTCCCGCCGCTCCATGCCGTGCCCTCGCCTGCCGTCGTCCGTACGCCGCGCGCTCAGCCCGCCGTCAGCGCTCCGCGCACCGCGTGCATGTCGGGCACGTCACTGGGGAGCGTCACATCGTAACGGCCGCACGGGGAAGGCGGCCCGGTGGGCTCCGCCGCGGCCGTCACAGCAACTTCTACAGTCATGTAGATTCTAAGTCCCGGTCCGGTCACGGACGGGGCCGGTTTTCCAACAGGACCATCTCCGCAGAGGACCACAGGAGGACACCGTGGGAGTTTCCCTCGCCAAGGGCGGCAACGTCTCGCTGAGCAAGGAGGCGCCCGGCCTCACCGCCGTTCTGGTCGGCCTCGGCTGGGACGTGCGGACCACGACCGGCACGGACTACGACCTCGACGCCAGCGCGCTGCTCTGCGACGAGTCCGGCAAGGTCGTCTCCGACCAGCACTTCATCTTCTACAACAACCTCACGAGCCCCGACGGCTCGGTCGAGCACACCGGTGACAACCTCACCGGCGAGGGCGAGGGCGACGACGAGGCCGTCAAGGTCAACCTCGCCACCGTCCCGGCCACCATCACCAAGATCGTCTTCCCGGTCTCCATCCACGACGCCGAGAACCGCGGCCAGAGCTTCGGCCAGGTCCGCAACGCCTTCATCCGCGTCGTCAACCAGGCCGACAACCAGGAGATCGCCCGCTACGACCTCTCCGAGGACGCCTCCACCGAGACCGCCATGGTCTTCGGCGAGCTCTACCGCCACGGCACCGAGTGGAAGTTCCGCGCCGTCGGCCAGGGCTACGCCTCCGGCCTGCGCGGCATCGCGTCGGACTTCGGCGTCAACGTCTGAGGACCAGCGCGCCCTTCACCGACGTCGTCTGCCCGGAGAACGCATCCGCGTTGTCCGGGCAGACGGCGTTGTCCGGGCAGACGGCGTTCTCCGAAGCGGACGGCGTTCAGGAATCACCGCGCCTTCCCCGTGGTTACGGCAGTCAGACCGCCCACTGCCCAGGAGGCCCGCATGTACGGCGACCCCGCCACCGTCCGCAAGATCCTCACCGAGCTCGGGGACACCTGGGCGGTCGTGGGCCTCTCGTCGAACCAGGGGCGGGCGGCCTACGGCGTCGCCGAGGTCCTGCAGCGGTTCGGGAAGCGGATCGTGCCCGTGCATCCGAAGGCGGAGACGGTCCACGGGGAGCGGGGGTACGCCTCCCTCGACGCGATTCCCTTCGAGGTCGACGTGGTGGACGTGTTCGTGAACAGCGACCTCGCCGGGGCCGTCGCCGACGAGGCGGTGGGCATCGGCGCCAAGGCCGTCTGGTTCCAGCTCGGCGTCGTCGACGAGGCGGCGTACGAACGGACGCGGGCGGCGGGGCTCGACATGGTGATGGACCGGTGCCCCGCCATCGAGATCCCGCGACTCGGTCCTTCGCCGCGCTAGGTCCCCGGGTCAGAACTCCCGCGCGGGCCAGCTCAGGAGGCGCGCGCCGATCACCGCGGTCTGGAGGGTGTAGCGGTGCATCGGATCGGCGGGATTGGTGCCGGTCAGGCGGTGGATGCGCTCCAGGCGGTACGTCAGGGCGCGCACGCTGAGACTGAGCCGGCGGGCGGCCTGCGCGGCCACGCAGCCCGCGTCGAAGTAGACGGCGAGGGTCTCGATGAGCGGTTCGGCGCCGCCCCTGGCCTCGCGCAGCGGCCCGAGGGTGTTCAGGACCAGATCGGCCATCGCCTGCCGGTCGCGGGTCAGGACGGGGTAGACGAGCAGGTCGGCGGCGCGCAGGACCGGTTCGCGCAGGTCCAGGCGCTCGGCGAGGTCCAGGGTGCTCAGGGCTTCCTCGTACGACTGGACGACGCCGCCCGCGCCCGGCTGCGGGCGGCCGATGGCGACGCGGCCGCCGTCCGTCGCGGCGTGCGCCTGCTTGGCGAAGAAGTCGAGGACGTCCCCCTGGTCGGCCGTCGTCACACAGACCAGACGGCCGTCCTTGGTGGCGATCAGCGGGCTGCGGTCACCGAAGCGGGCGATCAGCGCCCGCTCCACCTCGCGCGGAGCGTCGTCGCCGTCCTCGTAGACCCGCTCGCCCCGGGCGACGGCGACCGCGTGCGCGACGGACAGGCGCAGGCCGAACCGCTCCGCGCGCTCGCCGAGGAGGCCGAAGTCGCTGCGCCCGTGCAGCAGATCGTCGATGAACTCGCGCCGCGCGGCCTCCTCCTGACGGATCGCCAGGCGCTGCGCGCGTTCGTAGCCCTCGGCGAAGGCGTCGACGGCCTGCTCGACGGCGGCGAGGACGGCCTCGGCGGACACGGGCGGCGCGACGCCCCCCGGCGCCCCGTAGGCCCGGGGCGCGGCGGCGAACGCCCGGGCCCGCGCCAGGTGCGCGCCCACGAGGGCGCGCAGTCCGTACCCGGCGTCGGCCGCGCGCTCGCCGAGCGCGCGGCGCGAGTCCAGCTCGTCGCGCGTCAGTCCGCGCCCGGTCGCGGAGGCGTCGGCGAGTATCCGCGCGCAGCCGTCCAGGAACTCTTCCGGTATGTCCTGACTCGCCATGTTCGCCCCCGGTTTTCTGATCAGACCTCCGGGCCTTTCTAACGCATCGGGGCTCGGCGGCAGGCACGGGGGTGGGAAGCCGACGCGCTCCGCTCCCACCCCGCTGACCAGCGGAAACCTCTGCACGGCCGGGGCTCAGGCGCAGTCGGCGCAGGGCCAGTCGTGGCCGGTGGACGACCGCTCCCGCGGATGCGCGTGCGTCCGGGGCGGGCGCGGCCCCTTCGGCAGCCGCACCGCCGCCGGAGCCGCCCAGAAGAACGCGCCGGACGCGTCGTACGCGTACAGCACCGCGGCGCTGCCGAGGGCGAGGGCCGCGGACCGGTCGGAGGGGTCCTGCCGGACCTCCACGACCACCACGGCTCCGTCGCGCGTGGCGACTTCGGCCTGGCCGGAATCCACGCCCACCCCGTCCGTGCGGACCGTGCCCACCGAGCCGAGGAGGGCCAGGGCGATGGGGTCGGAGGCGCCCGGGGAGCGCCGCGCCCGCACGCGCACGAGCACGCGGGTCGCGCCCCAGCCGACGCACGCGGACGCGAGCAGCAGCCCCAGGTCGACCGCCGCGTGCGCCATCCCCGTCAGGCCCGCACGGGCCGTGGCCGCCGACCCCGCGACACCGGTCGCCCACCCGGCGAGGGTGAACAGCGAGGCCGCCACGGACACCGGCACTCCCCCGAGTCCCACGACGTCCAGGTCGGCGTCCTCGTCGAAGCAGTCGGTGCGGGTGACACCCACCGCCACCAGCAGCCAGAAACACACGACGACGGCCAGGGCCGAGGTGAACACCACCCCTGGAAACCCCACCACCGCGCCGAACAACTCCCCCATGCCCCCGCCCCCTTGACCGGTGGTCATCCGGGGGTCGTCCCCACTCGGGTGCCGGACCTCGTTTCCGTGATCCGGCACCCGGGCCTCGCCCCCCGTTCCTGCCTTTCCATCCTGACCTGTCCGGACGCCTCGGCGCACTGCCATTTTCCGGCAATCTTTATGCTCTCTTGATGCCGGACGGCGTCCCCTGACGGCCGGGGGACGGCAACGCCACGGGGCGGGGGCGGGGGGGCGAGGTCCTGGGCGGGGCGGCACAGCGGGCGCCGGCGGGGCGGCAGCGGCGCGGCAGCGAAAAAGGGGCCCGCTCAGCAGGCCCCTTTTTCGGTGGGTCAGACTTTCTCGAACTCCACCTTGAAGATGTTGTACTCGTCCCAGAAGAAGAGCCACGGTTCGCCGTTGCGGAACGAGGCGAGCTTCTCGTTGTAGTTCGAGACGAGTTCCTTGTCGTCGTTGAGCCGGAAGCTCGTCGCGCCGGACCAGCCGTAGAATCCGCCGTACGCGCTGTTGCTCACCGACAGATACCGGCTCTCGCCCGGAATCTTGTAGTAGGTCACGCCGTTCCACTCGTAGAATTCAAGCGTGAGCGGATCCTGGCTGATGATGGCCCAGTTGTCGCCGTTCCTGTTCAGATAGCCCTTGAACGTCCCGCTGGGATAGAAGAGCTTGATCCGGAACTGGCCCGTCATGAGGGCACTTTGCGGCCGTGCTGCCAAGGCCTCGGCAAAGGTGCCTTCCGCGGGGGTGATCGCGTCCATCGACCGTCCTCTCGTCGTTTTTCGGCATGCTCCTTGCACGGATTTCCGACGTGAACGTGGACAGTGAATCGAACGTCACTGGAATGGTGATTCTGCCGTCAACTTGCAGCTGTCGCCAGAGAAGAATTTCGCCATTCGGCAGCGCCCCGGAGAGGTGCGGGGAACTGTGCGAACCAACCAGGAAGGACCCGCTGGTGGGCAACGGCCGGTCGTGACCATCGCGGCACGGCGCTCAGCGCACGTGACCCCGAGGAAGGCCCGGCAGCGGGCGGCAGCCCGTGACCGCGGTCCACGCCTCCTCGGCAAGCCCCTTCCGGTCGCTTCCGTACAGCGGCGCGTGGGCCAGCACCCGCACGCTCAGGTCCCGCGCCCCGACCACCCTCCGCAAGGACGTGCCGAACCCCTCGTCCCCCAGGAACGCCGCCGCCGTACTGCCCGCGCCCGCCGCCTCGTACGCCACGGTCACCGGGCGCACCGCGGCGCCCGCGTCCACGGCCGCCTGGAACGCCGCCCGCCGGAACCGGCCGCCGGAGACCGAGCACCAGGTCGTGGCCTGGGGGAAGACGAGCACGGACCGCCCGTGGGCCAGCGTCTTCGCGAGCTCCCCCACCATCAGGGGGAGTTCGCGCCGGCCGCCCTCCCGGTCGATGAACTGCGTGCCGAGCCGCCGCGCGAGCGCCCCGACGACGGGCCACCGGCCCACCTCCCGCTTGGCGACGAAGGCGACGGGCTCGACGGCGAGCAGCGCCACCACGTCCAGCCAGGAGATGTGGTTGGCGACGACGAGCGTCCCCGCGCCCCCGCCGGGCACGGTCAGCGGCACGGGCCCCGCGTCGAGCCGTACGCCGAGCGCCCGCAGCACCCGCCGGGCGCGGACCCGCGCGGCGTCGCCGTCGCCGAGCCCGTCGCCCAGGGCCAGGCTCCGCCCGAGCTCGTGCGCGAGCGCCGCGTACCGCCGCGCGGCCTCGGCGGCGCCCGCGCGCGACGCGGCAGGCCGGGCGCAGGTCCGCGGACAGCCCGCGTCCACGGACCAGGGGTTCACACGGCCCCCCGGGAGCCCTCGTCGCCGAGGAAGAAGCGCCGGTGCCGCTCGTTGAGCCGCTGGGTGTCGAGCAGCACGAAGAAGTCGGCGGAGTCGAAGTCGGGGTCGTGCGCGGGCGCCCCGCACATCCAGGCACCCAGGCGCAGATAGCCGCGCAGGAGCGGCGGCAGGTCGGCGTACGTCGGCCGGTGTCCGGCGCGCTCGTCGGGCGGCGTCCACGGCCGGTGCGGGTGGACGCGCAGCTCGGGCGGCGAGGCGTGCTTGGCGGTGCCGAGCAGCCAGGCGCTCGCGGCCGCGGCGCCGCCGTCGGCCAGCGGCACGGAGGCGCAGCCCGCGAGGAAGCGGTGGCCGGAGAGCAGGACGTAGCGGGCAAGGGCCGACCACATCAGGTTGATGACGGCGCCGGAGCGGTGGTCGGGGTGGACGCAGGACCGCCCGGCCTCGACCGTCGCGGGCCGCAGCGGTGCCAGGGCGCTCAGGTCGAACTCGCCCGCCGAGTAGGAGAGTTCGCCGCGTCCTGGCGGGATGAGCCGGTAGGTGCCGACGACGGCGCCGGTCGTGGTCTCGGTGACGATGAGGTGGTCCGCGAGTTCGTCGAAGGCGTCGACGTCGTGCCCGGGCAGGGGCGTGTCGAGGGCGGCGCCCAGCTCCTCGCCGAACACCTGGAAGCGCAGGCGCTGGGCGGCGCGGATCTGCCCCTCGGAGTGGGCGATGGAGGGGACGTAGGCGGGGCGGCTTCCGGCGGCCGGAGCGGACGTGGACGGCAGCGGCGGAACGGGCGTCGCGGGAGTCGCGGGAGTCGCGGGAGTCAATGGTGTCGCGGGCATGACAGTACGTTCTCCGTTCGACGGGGAGCTTCGTTGAACTGCGACGGAGGGAACGGGCGGGCACCCACTCAGCACGGTGACCGCCCCGGCTGAACTGCGCACGAGGTCCGCACGGCGGATCGGGCCGACCCTCGTGAGCATCAGGTGAACGGCGGCGGCCTCTGTCCGCGCCCCGGCTTCCGCGAGCTGCCGGCGCCAGGGCCGAGGGGCACCGGGCACACGCCCCGTACCGGGCCGGGCGGACGCCCCGTACCGCGTCGGGTCGTTGTCCCGTACAAAGAGTCACGGACGCCCGAGGGAGGATGGAGCCCCGCCATGCCGCACCCCCTGCCCCTGACCGGCATCACCGTGCTCAGCCTTGAGCAAGCCGTGGCCGCGCCGTTCGCCACCCGTCAGCTCGCCGATCTCGGCGCACGTGTGATCAAGGTGGAGCGGCCGGGCGGCGGTGACTTCGCGCGCCGCTACGACACCACCGTGCACGGCCACGCCAGCTATTTCGTCTGGCTCAACCGCTCCAAGGAGTCGATCACCCTGGACGTGAAGTCCGCGGCCGGGCGGGAGGTGCTCGGCGAGCTCGTCGCCGGAGCGGACGTGTTCGTGCAGAACCTCGCGCCGGGCGCGGCCGCCAGGATCGGCCTGTCGGCCGAGGAGCTCCAGGCCCGCCACCCCGCCCTCGTCACCTGTGCGATCAGCGGCTACGGCACGTCCGGGCCCTGGGCCCACCGCAAGGCGTACGACCTGCTCGTGCAGTGCCAGACGGGGCTGCTCTCCCTCACCGGCACCCCGGAGGAGGCCGTGCGCGTCGGCATCTCGGTGGCCGACATCGCCGCCGGGATGTACGCGTACAGCGGCATCCTGTCGGCCCTGTACACGCGGGCGACGACCGGCCGCGCCCCGGCGGTCGAGGTGTCGCTCTTCGACGCGCTCGCGGAGTGGATGAGCCAGCCCGCGTACTACACCCGCTACGGCGGCACCCAGCCGCCGCGTGTCGGCGCCCGGCACGCGACGGTCGCGCCGTACGGCGTGTTCACCGCGCGCGACGGCACGGAGGTCCTGTTCTCGGTGCAGAACGAGCCGGAGTGGCGGGCGCTGTGCCGGGTGTTCCTCGGCCGCCCGGAGCTGGCGGGCGATCCGCGCTTCGCCACGGGCCCGGCCCGCGTCGCGCACCGCGAGGCGCTCGACGGGATCGTCGCGGCGCGGTTCGCCGCCCTCGACGGCGAGGAGGCGGTGGCCCTGCTCGACGCCGGCAACATCGCCCACGCGGGCGTCAACTCGGTCGCCGACTTCCTGGAGCACCCCGCGCTGACCGAGCGCGGGCGCTGGCGGGAGGTCGGACTCCCGGACGGCGCGCCCCCGATGCGGGCCCTGGTGCCGCCCGCCGGGCTCTCGGGGGTGCGCCCCCGCATGGACCCGGTCCCCGCGGCGGGCGAGCACACGGAGAAGATCCTGGCCGAGCTCGGACGCGGTCCTGACGACGTCGCCCGGCTGCGCGCCCGGGGCGCGCTCGGCGCGCCGGGCCCCGAGGGGGCGGGCGCATGAGCGCGCTCGAAGGGCTGCCGCCCGCCGAGCGCCTGGTCGTCACCACGGTGCGGGACTTCGTGGACCGGCGGGTCCGGCCCGTCGTCCGCGACCTGGAGCACGCCGACACGTATCCCGAGGCGCTCGTCGAGGAGATGAAGCGGCTCGGCGTGTTCGGGCTCGCGGTCCCGCAGGAGTACGGCGGGACGCCCGTGTCGACGCCGTGCTTCGTCCTGGTCACCGAGGAGCTGGCGCGCGGCTGGATGAGCCTCGCGGGCGCGATGGGCGGCCACACGGTCGTCGTGAAGCTGCTGCTGCGCTTCGGCACCGACGCGCAGCGGGCGCGCTGGCTGCCGCGCCTCGCCACCGGCGAGGTCCGCGCGGCGATGGCCCTGACGGAGCCGGACGGCGGCTCCGACCTCCAGGCCCTGCGCACCGTGGCCCGGCGTGAGGGCGCCGGGTACGTGGTGAACGGCGCGAAGACCTGGATCACCAACGCCCGCCGCTCCGGCCTGTTCGCCCTGCTGTGCAAGACCGACCCCGACGCCGAGCCGCGCCACCGGGGCATCTCGGTGCTGCTCGCCGAGCACGGCCCCGGTCTGACGGTCGCGCGGGACCTGCCGAAGCTCGGCTACAAGGGCGTGGAGAGCTGCGAGCTGCTCCTCGAGGACTTCCGCGCGGGCCCGGACGCGCTGCTCGGCGGGGTCGAGGGGCGCGGCTTCGGCCAGATGATGCACGGCCTGGAGACCGGGCGGCTCCAGGTGGCGGCGCGGGCGCTCGGCGTGGGCCGCGCCGCGTTCGAGGACGCGCTGCGCTACGCCCAGGAGCGCGAGGCCTTCGGCAAGCCGATCTGGCGCCACCAGTCCATCGGCAACTACCTGGCGGAGATGGCGACGTCACTGACGGCGACGCGTCAGCTCACCCTGTACGCGGCGCGCGCGGCCGACGCGGGACGGCGCGCCGACATGGA
Organism: Streptomyces spectabilis; assembly: GCF_008704795.1. NCBI lineage: Bacteria > Bacillati > Actinomycetota > Actinomycetes > Kitasatosporales > Streptomycetaceae > Streptomyces > Streptomyces spectabilis. The sequence continues at coordinate 1,757,140 of NZ_CP023690.1, forward strand.
GGCGGGCATGGCCAAGCTGTGCGCGTCGGAGACGGCCATGAGGATCGCGCTCGACGCCGTGCGCGTGCACGGCGGGCACGGCTACTCGACGGAGTTCGACGTCGAACGCTACTTCCGCGACGCCCCGTTGATGATCGTCGGCGAGGGCACCAACGAGATCCAGCGGAACGTGATCGTGCGTCAGCTCATCGCGCGGGGCGGCCTCGACTGACGCTCAGACCACGCCGAGGCCCTCGATGAGCACGGCGTTCGGCAGGTCCGCGAGCGCCTTGCCGGGCACGATCAGCTTGCCGCGACGGCCGCCGCTGCCGATCAGGACGTGCGGAAGGGCGGTCACGGCGGTGTCCACGAGCAGCGCCCAGCTCGCGGGCAGGCCGATCGGCGTGATGCCGCCGTACTCCATGCCGGTCTCGCCCACGGCGGTGTCCATCGGCGCGAACGACGCCTTGCGGGCGCCCAGTTGGCGGCGCACGGCACCGTTCACGTCGACGCGGGTGCCGGAGAGGACCACGCACGCGGCGAGCGTGGTCTCGCCGCCGCGCTTGCCCGCGACGACGACGCAGTTCGCGGACTCCTGGAGCAGCTCGGGGCCGTAGTGCTCCACGAACGCGGCGGTGTCCGCCCACTGCGGCTCGGTGTCGACGTGGATCAGCTCGTCGGCGGGCACGGGCCCGCTCCAGGCGCGCACGGCGTCGGCCACGGGGGCGACGAGCAGGTCGAGGGCCTGGGGAGCGGGGCGGACGACGTCGAAGTTTCCGAGAGGAGCGCGCATGTCCGCACCGTAACAGGGCGGTTCGGCCCGACCGGGGCCGGAGGCCGCGCCGTGGCGGCGGCTGCTCAGTACGACCCGGCGTGCGCGGGCGGCACCGCCACGGACATGGTCATCTCCACCGGTTCCGCGCCCTTGTTGTGGTAGCCGTGCGGGACGTTGGCCTCGAAGGTCACCGAGGACCCGGTGGGCACGAGGTGCTCCGCGCCGTCCACGACGAGCGTCAGTTCACCGGCCCGTACGTGCAGCAGCTCGATGGTGCCGGGCGGGTGCGCGTCGGAGTCGCTGCCGTCGCCGGGCATCAGGCGCCACGACCACAGCTCGAAGGGGCCGCGCGCCTCGGCGCCGACGAGCAGCGTGGTGCTGGAGCCCGCGTCGGTGGACCACATCCGCACCATCTGCTCGGGCGGCACGACGCGCACGTGCGGGCCCTGCTCGTAGTCGAGCAGGGTGGTGATGCTGATGCCGAGGGCGTCGGCGAGCTTGACGGTGATGCCGACGCTGGGGTTGGTGCGGGCCTGCTCGATCTGGATGATCATGCCGCGGCTGACGCCGGAGCGGGCCGCGAGGGCGTCGAGCGTGAAGCCCCTCTCGCCGCGCCAGCGCTTCAGGTTCCGCGCGAGCGACTGCGTGAGCTGGTCGAGATCCGACACATTCCGTCCAATATTTTGGATGACAGGGTTCACTGTACTGAACTACGGTGTGGTGCACCCGAAGGCTCCCGATGGTTCACCACACTGTACTGCGAGGTTCCCCGTGCCAGGACTGACAGCGCTGTTCGCCCTGGCCACCAGCCTCATGTGGGGCCTCGCCGACTTCGGCGGCGGACTGCTGACCCGGCGCATCCCCGCCCTGACCGTGGTCGTGGTGTCCCAGTGCGTCGCGGTGGCCGTCCTCGGCGTCGTGGTGGTCGCCACCGGCAGCTGGACCGAGTGGGGGCCACAGCTCTGGTTCGCCGTCGGCGCGGGCCTGGTGGGGCCGGTCGCGATGCTCGCCTTCTACAAGGCGCTCGCGCTCGGCCCGATGGGCGTGGTCTCGCCGCTCGGCTCCCTCGGCGTCGTGGTGCCGGTGGGCGTCGGCCTGTTCCTGGGCGAGCGGCCGGGCCCCGCGCAGTTCGCGGGCATCGCCGTGGCCGTCGTCGGCATCGTCCTCGCGGGCGGGCCCGAGCTGCGCGGCGCGCCCGTGCGGCGCCAGGCGGTCCTGCTCACGCTGCTCGCGGCGTTCGGCTTCGGCGCCGTCATGGCCCTGATCGCGGAGGCGTCGACCACCGTCACGGGCCTGTTCCTCGCCCTGTTCGTCCAGCGCGTCACGAACGTCCTGGCGGGCGGGACCGCCCTGTACGTCAGCGTGCGGCGCGGCGGCAGGGCCCTGCCGGAGGGCACCGGCATGCACATCGTCTGGGCCGCGCTGCCCGCGCTCGCCTTCGTGGGCCTCGCGGACGTCGCCGCCAACGGCACGTACGCGATGGCGGCCCGCAGCGGCCCCGTCACCGTCGCGGCCGTGCTCGCCTCCCTCTACCCCGTGGTCACCGCGCTCGCCGCGCGCGGCGTCCTCAAGGAACGCCTCCGCGGAGTGCAGGCGGCGGGCGCGGGCCTCGCCCTGGTGGGGACGGTGCTGCTCGCCACGGGGTGAGGCGGCACCGGGCGCGGCCGGGCCCTAGGCGCGGCCCTCGGCGTCCGGCACGTCGGTCAGTTCGCCGAGCCCTTCGAGGTCCTCAAGGTCGCCGAGCGCGAGCAGCTGCTCCGGCGTGATGCCCTCCGGGATCGGCACCGGGGCGGGCGTCCGCAACGGCGGCTGCCACCCCCGCTCCGCGCACCACGTCCGTACGACCCGCGCGGGCGCGCCCGCCACCACGGCGTGGTCGGGCACCTCGCCGCGCACCACGGCGCCCGCGGCGACCACCACGTTGCGGCCGAGCCGGGCGCCCGGCAGGATCACCGCGCCCGTGCCGATCCAGCAGCCGGAGCCGATCGTCACCGGCTCCATGCGCGGCCACTGCTTGCCGATCGGCGTGTGCGGATCGTCGTAGCTGTGGTTCGTCGAGGTCACGTACACGTACGGCCCGAAGTAGCAGTCGTCGCCGATCGTCACCGACGTATCGGCGATCACATGGCTGCCGCGGCCGAGGACCACGCCGTCGCCGACGCGCAGGATCGGGTCGGGGCCGAGGTCGAGGTCGGGCATCAACCCCGCGGTCAGCGTGACCTGTTCGCCCACGACGCAGTGCGCGCCGAGCCGGATCCAGGGGGCGCCGAAGACCGTGCCCTGCGGGAAGGCGAGCTTCGTGCCCTCGCCGATCGCGCCGAACTCGAGGCGTCCGGGCCGCCGCGCGGTCACCGCGCCGGTGCGCTGCACCCAGGCCCAGCCCGCGTGGACGGCGCGCTGCGCGACGCCGCGCCGCCACGCGGTGAGGGATGAGAACACGTTCTTGTTCCTGGGCACGCGCTCACGTTACTCAGCCCCGCGCGGGGCGAGCACTCCCCCCACCTGTGATCTTCGCCCCACACCGCCGGGCGGCGACCGGGGTCCCGTACGGTTCGCTCAGGCGCGACGGACGCAACGATCCAAGGAGAGAACGAGATGAGCCACCAGGCACTCGTCATGGGCATCGGCGGCAAGGACCCCCGGATCGACCCGGAGGCGTTCACCGCGCCCACGTCCGTGGTGATCGGCGACGTGACGCTGCACGCGGGCGCGAGCACCTGGTACGGGGCGGTCCTGCGCGCCGACTGCGGACCCATCGAGATCGGCGCCGACAGCAACATCCAGGACAACTGCAGCCTGCACGTGGACCCCGGCTTCCCGGTCACCATCGGCGAGCGGGTCTCGGTCGGCCACAACGCCGTCGTGCACGGCTGCACCGTCGAGGACGACTGCCTCATCGGCATGGGCGCGACCGTGCTCAACGGCGCCGTGATCGGAGCCGGTTCGCTCGTCGCCGCGCAGGCCCTGGTGCCGCAGGGCATGCGGGTGCCGCCGGGTTCGCTCGTGGCGGGCGTCCCCGCCAAGGTGAAGCGGCAGCTGACGGAGGAGGAGCGCGCGGGCATCTCGCTCAACGGCTCGATGTACGTGGAGCTCGCGAAGGCCCACCGCGCCGCGCACGCCAAGGAGGACTGAGCGCCTCCGCGCGCCGGGCGGCGGCCGGGGCGGGCCCCTGCCCCCCCCGGGCCGCCCGCTTCGGCTACGCGGCCGCGGCCTCGCTCGCCGCGTGTTCCTCGGCGGCCTTCTTCGCCCGCCGCTTGACCAGGAGCATCGAGCCGATGCCGAGGAGCACCGCGATCCCGAGGCCGACGTACGAGAAGCGCTTCAGCCAGTCCTCGGCGACCACGCCGATGTAATAGATGACGGCGGTGGTGCCGCCCGCCCAGATGATGCCGCCGAGCACGTTCGCGGTGAAGAACTTCCAGTACGGCATGCGCAGGACGCCCGCGAGGGGCCCGGCGAAGATGCGCAGAAGCGCGACGAAGCGGCCGAAGAAGACCGCCCACATGCCCCACTTCTGGAAGGAGCGCTCGGCGCTGCCGACGTTCGCCGCGCTGAAGTGCTTGGGGAACTTCCGCTCCAGCCAGCCGAGCAGCGGTCTGCCGCCCTTGCGGCCGATGGCGTAGCCGATGGAGTCGCCGATCACGGCCCCGGCGGTGGCGCAGACGCCGAGCACCACCGGGTTCACGTCGCCGTGCTGCGACGACAGGAGCGCCGCGGAGACGAGGACGATCTCGCCCGGCAGCGGAATGCCCAGTGACTCCAGGCCGATGACGAGGCCGACCAGCGCGTAGACGCTGACGGCGGGTACGTGCTCCAGCCACTCCTGGACGTGCAACCCCGGTTCCTTCCGTGCGCGGACGACTCCCCCGGCGCGCGCGATGATCGCGCGCGCCGGGGCAGCCTACCCGCTCACGCCCCGGCCTCCGCGCCCCGCCTCAGCCGCCGGTGGCCGCGCACTCGTCGCTGTCCCCGCCACTGCGGCAGCCCACCTGGCCCGTCCAGGCGGGCGCGGGCCCGCGCACCTCGTCCTCGTGCCGCTGGTACGAGAATCCGGCGAGGACCGCCGCGGCGATCACCACCACCATGAACCCCTGGCTCCACGCGGTCACCGGGGCCCGGACGCGGATCGCCACGACGGTGGCGAGCAGCGCGAGGCCGCCCACGCAGGCGGAGGCGGCGAGATAGCCGTCGAGGCGGTCGAACTCGGCGTCGGCGGCGGGGTCGAAGGTGAGGCCGCTCGCGATCCACACCGCCACGATCCCCGCGAGGACGAGCACTTCGGCCACGAGGAGCCCGACGGCCGCGCCGACATCGGGCCCGGTGTCGGCCCGGGTGCGGGCGGAGGCGTCGAAGGCGGGCGGCGCGATCGGCAGGTCCATGCCACCGATCCTCGCGGCCACCGACCGGGCCCGCCTGAGTACTCCTACTCAGAAGTGCCGGGCCGGCCGAGGGAGTCGACGGTCGCCGCTACTTCGGGTCGTTGGGCCGCAGGGTCCAGGTCACGGTCATCTCACCGGTCACGGCGCCGTCCTCGCGGGTGATGGCGATGGCCACCGGGAACTCGGGGCGCTGCCCCGCGTCGAGCTCGGCGACCACGTCCGCGACCGGACGCCCCAGGGTCGCGGTGGCCTTGACCGGGCCCATCGCGAGCTTCTTGTACGCGATGTCGGCGCTCACGGCGAGCGGCACGGCCCGCGAGAGCTGGGCCCCGAACGCGGCGAGCACGATGGCCCCGCTCGCGGACTCCCCCAGGGTGAACATGGCGCCGGCGTGCGGCCCGCCCACGTGGTTGTGGTACTCCGCCTGGTCCGGCAGCACGACCACGGCGCGCTCGGGCGTCGTCTCGACGAACTCCAGCTTGAGGGTCCGGGCCATCGGCACGGTGGCGGCGAGCATCTCGCCGATCGACATCTGGTCTGCGCTCATGACCGGGATGTTACCCACGAGTAGCGGCGCTTGGCCAGGCTTCCGCGAACAGCCGTTCCCGCCGGGCCTATCGTGGACGCCCATGTGGCCAGGACAAGATCGACCCGGTGGACCCCAGCAGCCGAACCCCGGCGGGGGCCAGGACGCGAACCCGTACCAGCAGCCGGGCTACCAGCAGCCGAACCCCTACCAGCAGCAAGGCCCGGGGCCCTCGCCACAGGAGCCGTGGAACGCGCCGACGGTGTCGGCCGGGCCTCCCGTCCCGCCGGGCGGGGGCGGCCGCAGGACCAAGGTGATCGCCATCGCCGCCGCGGCGGTGGTCGTCGTGGCCGCGGTCGCCACCGGGGCCGTGCTCCTCGGCGGCGGCGAGGACGACTCCGCGACGCCCGGGCCGACCCGGTCCACCGGCACGGCGCCCCGCCCCGCCGAGCCGGAGGACTCCGACGGCCGCGGGACGGACGGCGCCCCCGAGCCGACGGTGCCGGGCTGGAAGACCGTCGTGAACCCCAGGGACGGGCTCGCCTTCGACGTGCCGCCGCAGTGGGACCTGAAGTCGGCCGACTTCGCCACCTGGGTCTCGGAGCACGACGACCCCTCCGACACGCCCCTCGTCGCCATGCTCGCTCCGGCCGTCCTCAAGGAGCGCTGGTGCGCGTCGGACGACGACAAGGACGGCAGGAAGGACCACACGCCCCTCGGCCTCGCGGGCACCAAGCGCAACAAGACCGCGAGCAGCACGGCGGAGATCGCCCGGAACAACGCGACGGCCTGGGTCTACGGCGGCTACGCCCAACCCGACAAGAAGAAGGTGACCACCGGCCCCGCGGAGCCCTACACCACCGCCTCGGGCCTCAAGGGCAGCCTGGTGACGGCCGCTTCCTCCGGCGTCGAGAAGAAGGGCGCGTGCGACACGGACGGCAAGGCGACCACGTTCGGCTTCAAGAACTCCGAGGGCGAGTTCCTCTCCTGGTCCTTCCACGGCGTGAAGGGCGTCAAGGAGGAGATCCCCGACCGGACGGTGCGCGAGATCCTGCGCACCGTGCGCGAGTACCGGGCGCCGCAGAAGCACTGACGGACCGGCGGTCCGCCCCGGGGTGGTTGTGAACACGTCAGCCAGCCACACGTATGGTTACCGGCCATGTGGCAAGGACAGCAGCCGCCCGGGGGCGAGCAGAACCCGCAGCAGCAGAACCCGTACCAGCAGCCGGGTTACCAGCAGCCCAACCCCTATCAGCAGCCGGGGTACCAGCAGTCGTCGCCGTACCAGCAGGCCGGGCAGCCCGGCCGGTGGAGCGCGCCGACGGCCCCCTCGGGCGTGCCGCAGGCGTCGGCGGGCGACGGCGGCAGCGGTGGCGGGAACAGGACCAAGGTCGTCGCCATCGTCGCGGCGACGGCCGTCGTCGTGGCCGCGGGCGTGACCGGCTTCCTGCTCCTGGGCGACAAGGACGACGACAAGGGCGGCAAGTCCCCTCAGGCCGACGGCAAGCCGTCCAGGTCCGCCGCCGCGAAGCCCGGTTCCGGCGCGGCCGACGGCGACGACAGCGAGCGCGGCACGGCGGGCGACCCGAAGCCGACCGTCCCCGGCTGGCAGGTCGTGGTGAACCCGAGGTGGGGCACCGCCTTCGACGTGCCGCCCGACTGGGACGTCAGGAAGCCCGGCGCCATCGTCGCGTTCGAGGACGTCAAGACCGGCAAACCGCTGATGACCATGTCGGCGCCCGCGTACTTCAAGTCGAAGTGGTGCACCTCCGACGAGGACAGGGACGGCAGGAGCGAGGACAAGGCGCTCGGCGCGGTCGGCACCAAGGGGGCGAACGGCGCGAAGAACACCGACGAGGTCGCGGTGAACCAGGTCGCCTGGTGGGTGTTCGGCGGCTATACGCAGCCGGACAAGAAGAGCCTGTTCTTCGACGAGAAGGCGAAGCCGTACACCACGAAGGCGGGCATCAAGGGCAGCATCGCGTGGTCCCGCTCGCAGCACACGCCCCAGAAGGGCAAGTGCGCCTCGGACGGCAAGGCGATCACGTTCGGGTTCAAGAACGCCGAGGGCGACTTCGTGGCGTGGAGCCTCTACGGCGCCAAGGGCGTCAAGGAGGAGATCCCGACCAAGACGATCATGAAGATCCTCAGCACGGTGCGCCTGCACGGCGATGCCTCGGAGTCGTGAACCACACCACTCCCCCGCACATCAGGCGCTAGCGGAAGAACCGGGCATTGACTGGCGTACCACGCCGTACGCCGACGTCCGTCCACCGCTTCTTCACCACTTCGTCACGGCTTCGTACGAGGTCCTGCCCGGTGCCCGTCCGCCCGCCGGGCGGGCGTGGCACCTGAGCCCCGGGCCCCTCTATGGTTACTGGCCATGTGGCCAGAACAGCAGCCGCCCGGGGGCGAGCAGAACCCGCAAAGTCCGGGTTCGAACCCATATCAGCAGCCTGGGTATCAGCAGCCCAACCCGTACCAGCAGCCCGGCTACCAGCAGCCGAACCCGTATCAGCAGCCGACCGGGGGGCAGCCCACGGCGGGCCGGCCCACGGGCGGGCAGCCCCAGTGGGGCGCCCCGACGTTCCCGATGGGGGCGGCGCAGCCCGGCGGCCCGGACGCGGGCGGCGGGGGCAACGGCGGCGGCAACCGGACGAAGGTCACGGCCCTCGTCGCTGTGGGGGCCGTCGTCGTGGCCGCGGGCGTGACCGGCTTCCTGGTCTTCGGCGGTGACGACGACAAGTCCGACACGGCGGCCCCCAAGCCGTCCAAGTCGGCCACCAAGAAGCCGAGCCCCAAGCCGTCGGACGACGACAACCCGCGCGGCACCGGCAACGACCCCAAGCCGACCGTCCCCGGCTGGCAGGTCGTGGTGAACCCCAAGTGGGGCACCGCCTTCGACGTGCCGCCGGACTGGACGATCAAGACCCCCGACACCTACATCGGCTTCGAGGACCACAACAAGGGCGACGGCTCCAAGCCGCTGATCATCATGTCCGCCCCCGCCATCTACAAAGAGAAGTGGTGCTCGTCCGACGAGGACAAGGACGGGCGCATGAACGACTCTTCGCTCGCCAGCGTCGGCACCAAGGGCCAGAACGGCGCCAAGAGCACCAAGGAAGTCGCCCGCAACGACTCCGCGTGGTGGGTCTTCGGCGGCTACACCGGCCAGAAGAAGGCCGACAAGAAGAACGTCAAGATCGGCAAGGTGGAGTCGTACACCACCACGTCGGGCATCGAGGGCAGTGTCGTCACCACGACGTCGGTCGGCGACCCCGGCTCGGGCAAGTGCGACTCCAACGGCAAGGCCACGACCCTCTCCTTCAAGAACAGCGCGGGCGACTACGTCGCGTGGACGCTGCACGGCGCGAAGGGCGTGAAGGGCGAGGTGCCCGACACACTGGTGAAGAAGATCCTCGCCACGGTGCGCCTCCACGGCACCGCCAGCGAGTCCTGAGCGTTCCTGACCCCGGGCCCGCCGCTCCCTCCTGACTGTGCCCGCCCGCCCCGATCCGGGGCGGGCGGGCACAGTCAGTTTTCGGGGGAGTTTTCATCCAACTTTCCATGGATTACGCCCGATTTGACGGTCAAATGACATGATCAACCAGCGCGGGCGGCCCACGAGAAATGTCCTGCGCGACGGGACAATCCGACGCGGGGCGCGACCCCCTCGCATGTGACATGCGGCATCCGGCATCCGGCATCCGGCATCCGGCATCCGCGGTGACGTGCCCGCCCCGCTCCGACCGGCCACCCGCCACACACGGGCACGGGCACGGCCACAGATATCGACGACGAGCGCGCCGACCGCTTTCCGGCCATTCAGGAATGCCGGACCATTCGAGACCGCCGAGCACACCCCTTCGAATTCCCTCCGGCCGCCCTTGATTTCGGCGTCGCGCGGAGCCGGAATAGCGGAACTCTCCTATGCTCGTCGGTTTGGCCCAAGACGCTCCCGGAGTACGGCACCACGAGGGAATCGAAGAGTCCGAATGGCGCGGCCATGTCAATCCACTCAAGCGACCGGCGCGAATGGGCTCAGGAAAGCCGTGCGTGCGCGGGAAACCGTTGCCGAATCAGGCGAGGGAGCGCGGGGACATGCAGTCAACCCCCCTGCCACCAGCAGCCATGCGTCGACTGTCAGTTTTGGGCCACGCCCGTTGAGGCAATAAAACGACCCCTTCGAAGAGAACAGCGCCCCCTGTTAGCCTGCCGCGTACTTGTACGGGCCAAGTGCGAGATCGACGTCGCACTGGAGAACTGCGCCATCTTTCGTTACGGCTGCCTGAACCGACCGGGCCGCCCATGTTGACGAAACCAAGGACGGAGACACCCCTGATATGACGGCTCCCACCAGCACGCCGGAAAGCCTGATCCGCCGCTACTACGAGTGCGTCGACCGCCAAGACCCGGCCATGTTCGACCTCTTCCACCCCGCCATACGCTACAAGCGGCCCGGCTATCCCGTGATCGAGGGAATGTCCGAGCTCCGCGAGTTCTACACCAGCCGTCGCGTCATCGCGAAGGGCCAGCACTCCATCGAAGCGCTGTTCCACTCGGACCGCCAGGTGGCCGTCGAGGGCCGCTTCACCGGCACCCTCCGCGGCGGCTCGCACGCCGACCTGTCCTTCAGCGACTTCTTCGACCTGACCGAAGAGGCGGGCACCGTCCTGATCGCGTCGCGCCGCACCTACTTCGACGACACCCGGGTGTGACGGTCCGCCCTCACGAGCTTCGCGCGTACCAACGGCTGACCGACCGCCGTTCCGGGGACAGCGACGGCCTCTCTGCACATGGTGACCACAGCGCACGCGCGATCGCGCCCGCCGGCCGTCACCATGGCGGAGGGGCCCCGTCGGCGCGGGTCAGCCCACGCTGAAGGCCCCGCCCGGCGGCTCCGGCGAAGCCACCGCGTCCCCGTCGCGCACCACCCGCGCCGAACCCACCAGGCGCCGCAGCTCGCCCCCGTGTACGACCCGGGCGGGAAACGCGTCGGCCCGCGCGAGCCGCACCAGCGCGTCGACGTCGAACGGGACGTGCGACGCGACGAGCACGGCGTTGCCGAACCGGCGCCCGCGCAGCATCGCCGGCTCGGCGATCAGGGCGAGCTCCGCGAAACACCCGGCGAACGTGGCCAGTTGGGAGCGCAGGAAGTCGAACGGCGCGCCGTCGGCGAGATTGGCCGCGTAGACGCCGTCCGCGCGCAGGACCCGGTCGACGTCACGGGCGTACGCGTCGGACGTCAGGTGCGCGGGCACGCGCGAGCCGCCGAAGACGTCCCCCACGATCACGTCCGCGCTGTCGGCGGGGGCCGCCTCCAGCCAGGCCCGGGCGTCGGCGCCGTGCAGGCGGATCCCCGCATCCCCGGGCAGGGGCAGATGCTCGACGACGAGCCGCAGCAGCTCGCGGTCGGCCTCCACGACGTCCTGCCCGGAGCCCGGCCGGGTCGCGGCGAGGTAGCGGGGCAGGGTGAGGGCGCCGCCGCCGAGGTGCACGGCGTCCAGCGGGCGGCCCGGCGCGGCGAGCGTGTCCAGGACGTGGGCGAGCCTGCGCGCGTACTCGAACTCCAGGTACGTGGGCGCGTCCAGGTCGACGTACGACTGCGGGGCGCCGTCGACGGTCAGGAGCCAGGCGCGGGCCCGGTCGACGTCGGGCAGCAGCTTGGCGGTGCCGTGGTCGACGACGCGCGTGACGGGCACGGGCTCGGCCACGGACTCAGGCATCGGCTCCGGCTCCGGCTCCGGCTCCGGCTCGGGAGGCTGCTCGGCGTCGGATATCGACGTGGGGTCGGGGGCATCGGCGGGCTGGTCCACCGCCCCATTGTGCCCGCCCCCGCCGGACGCGAGGAGGGCCCGGCCTCCCCAGGCCGAGCCCCCCTCACCGCGACCTCAGGCGACAGCCGTCACCGTGCCGGCGCCCACCGTCCGCCCGCCCTCGCGGATCGCGAAGCCGAGGCCCGGCTCCAGCGGGACGTCGCGGCCCAGCTCCACGGTCATGGCGACCGTGTCGCCGGGGCGGGCCACCGCGGCCTCGCCGAGGTCGATGTCCCCGACCACGTCCGCGGTGCGGATGTAGAACTGCGGCCGGTAGCCCGTCGCCACCGGGGTCGTACGGCCCCCCTCGCGGGCTGACAGGACGTACACCTGCGCGGTGAAGCGGCGGCTCGGCCGGACGCTGCCGGGGGCGGCGACCACGTGTCCGCGGCGGACGGCGTCGCGCGGCACGCCGCGCAGCAGCAGCGCCACGTTGTCACCGGCCTGCGCCGACTCCATGGGCTTGCCGAACGTCTCCAGGCCGGTGACGACCGTCTCCGTGTCGGTGCCGAGGCCCCCGAGGACGTCGACGCGGTCGCCGACCCGGACCGTGCCGCGCTCGACGGCACCCGTGACGACCGTGCCGCGACCGGTGATCGTCAGGACGTTCTCCACCGGCAGCAGGAACGGCGCGTCGACATAGCGCTCCGGCATCGGTACGTACGTGTCGACGGCGTCGAGCAGCGCCTCGATCGCCCCGGTCCACCGCGGGTCGCCCTCCAGCGCCTTGAGGCCCGAGACCCGGACCACGGGCGCGGAGTCGCCCCCGTACCCGTGCGCGGACAACAGGTCGCGCACCTCCAGCTCCACGAGGTCGGTGAGTTCCTCGTCCCCCGCGTCGGCCTTGTTCAGGGCCACGACGATGTGGTCGACGCCGACCTGGCGGGCGAGCAACACGTGCTCGGCGGTCTGCGGCATGATCCCGTCGAGCGCCGAGACCACGAGGATGGCGCCGTCGAGCTGGGCCGCGCCCGTCACCATGTTCTTCACGTAGTCGGCGTGACCGGGCATGTCCACGTGCGCGTAGTGCCGCGTGTCGGTCTCGTACTCGACGTGCGCGATGTTGATCGTGATGCCGCGCTGCGCCTCCTCGGGCGCGCGGTCGATGCGGTCGAAGGGCACGAACGTGCCGGTGCCGCGCGCGCTGAGCACCTTGGTGATGGCGGCGGTCAGGGTGGTCTTGCCGTGGTCGACGTGGCCCATCGTGCCGATGTTCAGATGCGGCTTCGTGCGGACGTAAGCGGTCTTGGACATGGCGGTTCCTTCTCCGGAACTCGAAAGCTGAGGCCCGCGGCGCGCGGCCGTCGGACGGGGACCCCTGGGGCCTGGCCGACCCTCCCCCTACGGGGTCCGCCGGAATGTCCGGGGAGAGTCAGCTTCGGGCGCCGTCGAAGGGAAACGCGGCAGCCTTCGCAGCGACCGCGACCGCGGTCGGAGCTGTGGGAAAGGCGTGCCGGAACATGTCGACGATCATGGCTGACGCGTCGCGCCCCGTCGAATGATTTTCTGCGACGCACCGGTCACGTACGGCAGTTGTGTCCCACGCGCCCCATACGCCCCGCGCGCCCCCCGTCAGCCGCCGATGTTCTTCAGGGCCTCGCGCACGGAGAGCGGCGACAGCGCGTCGCGGTGCCGGTCGACGAAGGTCCGCACCGCGTCCGGGTCGGTCTTGGCGTACTCGCGCAGGCACCAGCCGATGGCCTTGCGGATGAAGAAGTCGGGGTGCCCGGCCTGCCGCGCGCAGTACGCGAAGAGCCGGTCGGCGTCCGTCCGCTCCTTGTAGCGCAGCTGGTGGAGCAGCGCGGTGCGGATCACCCACAGGTCGTCGTCGGTGCTCCACGCGTCCATGTCGGCCGTCAGCTCCGGGTCGGCGGCGACGAGCCCGCCGACGACGTGCGCGGCCAGCAGGTCGACGGTGTCCCACCAGGGGACCGTCGTCACGAGGTGCCGGGCCACCGGCAGGAAGCCGGACGAGCAGCGCTTCACGTGCCGCCGCAGATAGTCGACCGCGAAGTAGTGGTACTCGCGCTCGGGCAGCCGCCAGCACCGCAGCGCGAGCGCCGTGCAGTCGGCCTCGTCGGGGCGCGGAGTGCCCGCGAGGACGGCCCGCGCCAGCTCCCGGCGCACCCCGGAGGCGAGGCCGAGGAACGGCGCGACGTCCTTCATGTACGCGCGCATCTCCGCGGCCCGGACCGGATTGGCTGCCTCCGCATAGCTCGCGGTGAGCCGGTCGAGGACCGTGTCGGCCAGGGTGCTGCGCGGCACTGTGACGCTCATGAGACGCACCATACGGCGATCAGACACATGCGTCGGTTAGTCTCCCCGGATGCTCGACACCGCCGCCACCCCGCCGCAGGGCCTCGTCGTGCGCTGCACCCGGGTGCTCCTCTCACCGTGGTCGCGGCTGTCCCTGCTCGTGCTGCTGCTCGTCGCGGCGGCCACGTGCGTGCTGCTCTTCGAGCCGCAGCGGCTGCTCGCCGACGGCTGGCCGCCGGAGCTGACCGGGACGGCCGCGGTGTGCGTGTTCGCGGTGGCGTACGGCACGTGCACGGTGGCGTTCGTGCCGCGGCCGCTGCTCAACCTCGCGGCGGGCGCGCTGTTCGGCTCGCAGGCGGGGCTCGCCGCGGCGGTCGCGGGCACGGTGCTCGGGGCGGGCGCCTCCTTCGGGCTCGGCCGGATCCTCGGCCAGGACGCGCTGCGGCCGCTGCTGCGCGGCCGCTGGCTGAAGGCGGCCGACGGCCAGCTCAGCCGCCACGGCTTCCGCTCGATGCTCGCGGTGCGCCTCTTCCCCGGCGTGCCGTTCGCGGCGGCCAACTACTGCGCGGCCGTCTCCAAGATGGGCTGGCTCCCCTTCCTCCTGGCCACGGCGCTCGGTTCGGTGCCGAACACGGCCGCGTACGTGATAGCGGGTGCCCGCGCCGACACCCCGACCTCCCCGGCGTTCCTGCTCGCGATGGGCTTCATCGCGGTGTCGGGTCTCGGCGCCGCGGCGGTGGCCTGGCGCAAGCGTCACCGCCTGCGCGGGAACTGACCGGACGGCCCGCCGCTCGGCGGCCCGGGCGCGGCCCCCGACGTCACACGGCTTCCAGGACGGTCGCGTTGGCGAGACCGCCCGCCTCGCACATCGTCTGCAAGGCGTACCGCGCCCCACGGGCCCGCATGGCGTGGACGAGCGTGGTCATCAGGCGCGTCCCGCTCGCGCCCAGCGGGTGGCCGAGGGCGATGGCGCCGCCGTGCGCGTTCACCTTCCGCTCGTCGACTCCGGTCTCCCGCAGCCAGCACAGGACCACGCTGGCGAACGCCTCGTTGACCTCGAACAGGTCGATGTCGTCGAGCGTCAGGCCGGCCCGGCGCAGCACCTGCTCGGTGGCGGGCAGGATGCCGGTGAGCATCAGGAGCGGGTCGGAGCCCGCGACGGCGAAGCTGTGCAGACGGGCGAGCGGGCGCAGGCCGAGCCGGGCGGCGTTCTCGCTGGTGGTGATGAGCACGGCGGACGCCCCGTCGTTGAGGGGGCTGGTGTTCCCGGCGGTGACCGACCAGTCGATCTGCGGGAAGCGCTCGGCGAACGCCGGGTCCTCGTAGGCGGGCTTGAGTCCGGCGAGCACCTCGGGCGTGGTGGCGGGGCGTACGGACTCGTCGCGGGTGACGTGGCCGAGCGGCGCGACCTCCGCGTCGAAGAGGCCGCCCGCCCAGGCCCGGGCCGCCTTCCGGTGCGAGCCGGTGGCGAAGACGTCCATCTCCTCCCGGCTGATGGACCACTTCGCGGCGATGAGCTCGGCGCTGACGCCCTGCGGGACGAGCCCCTCGGGGTAGCGCTCGGCGATGCCGGGGCCGAAGGGGTCGGCGCCCGCGGGCACGTTCGACCACATCGGTACGCGGCTCATCGACTCCACGCCGCAGGCGATCGCCATGTCGTACGCGCCCGCGATCACGCCCTGCGCGGCGAAGTGCACGGCCTGCTGGGACGAGCCGCACTGGCGGTCGACGGTGGTGGCGGGCACGGACTCCGGGAAGCCCGCGGCAAGGGCGGCGTACCGGGTGGTGTTCATGGCCTGCTCGGCGACCTGGTCGACGCAGCCGCCGATCACGTCGTCCACCCGCGCCGCGTCGACTCCGCTGCGCTCGACGAGGGTGCGCAGGGTGTGGGCGAGCAGGTCGACGGGGTGGACGTGGTGGAGGGAGCCGCCCGGCTTCCCCTTGCCGACCGGGGTGCGTACCGCTTCGACGATGACGGCGTCGCGCATGAGGGTGCCTCTCGGACAGGCCGGGCCCTGTGCCCGGCGGCCTGCGAATGAGTTTGAAAACTGGACGCACTTGCGTACTCCACGGTAACCAAGTGAGTTTGATTTTCCAACCCACCCGTAGACTGGCTTTCATGCCATCCACCAAGGGCCCGCGCCCCTGCGCCATCGCCGACACGCTCGCCCTGGTCGGCGAGAAGTACTCCCTGCTCGTCCTGCGCGAGGTCTTCCTCGGCGCCCGGCGCTTCGACCAGCTGGCCCGCAACACGGGCGCCCCGCGCGACGTCCTGACGGCCCGGCTGCGCCGCCTGGTCGACGCGGGCGTCCTGGAGAAGGCCCGCTACAGCGAACGCCCCCAGCGCTTCGAGTACCGGCCGACACCGGCGGGCCTGGAGCTGGAGTCCGTCCTGATGACCCTGATGGCGTGGGGCGACCGCCACCTCCGCCCCGACGACGGCCGCCCCATGCTCGTCGAGCACGCCTGCGGCCGGACGCTCACGCCTGTGGTCACCTGCGCCCACTGCGGCACCGAGGTCCGCCACGAGGACCTGACGGCGCATCCGCAGGTGCCGGGGTGGACGGTGACAGGGCCTGCGGGGGTGTGAGGGACGGCCCTCGGCGACGGCGGGAGCATCGCGTACGGACGTACGGACGCCTACTGTCCGACGGCCTGCTGAGGGATCACAGGTGGCGGACAGGCGGCCGAGGGATGGCGAGCGGCGGACGCCGGAGTGCACACATGGTGGCGGCGCGGCGCGGGTGTGGCACGGGGGGGGCGGCCCGGCCGAGGCATTCGGCCGCTTAGAAGCGGCCCTCGCGTGGGGGCGTAACTTTGTGGCGCTACGCTGCCCCCGGCGAGGCACGTGATCCCCTGTATCAGCTGGATCAGCACCCCCTTCCTGCCCGACCACCACACACAGGCCGCACCACACCGCACCGCCCTCGCCGCCCCGGTCCCCCTTCACCGCTTCTGACCGCCACCACACGGGTCAGCGCACGATCAGTAACTGGACGGCGCAGTTCTCATGTCTTGGCTCGAATCGTTCATCCTCGGACTCGTCCAGGGACTGACCGAGTTCCTCCCGATCTCCTCCAGCGCGCATCTGCGGCTGACCGCGGCGTTCGCGGGCTGGCACGACCCGGGTGCCGCGTTCACGGCCATCACGCAGATCGGCACCGAGACCGCCGTCCTGATCTACTTCCGCAAGGACATCGGCCGCATCCTGCACGCGTGGTTCGGCTCCCTTGTGGGCAAGGTGCCGCGGTCCGACCACGACGCGCAGATGGGCTGGCTCGTGATCGTCGGCTCGATCCCGATCGGTGTGCTCGGCGTGACGCTCAAGGACCAGATCGAGGGCCCGTTCCGGGATCTGCGGCTCATCGCCACGACCCTGATCGTGATGGGCATCGTCCTCGGCTTCGCCGACCGCCTCGCCGCGCGCGACGAGGTCGGCGGCAAGCACCGCGCGGTGCGCGAGCGCAAGGACCTCAAGCAGCTGAACATCAGGGACGGCCTCATCTACGGCCTGTGCCAGGCCATGGCCCTGATCCCCGGAGTCTCCCGCTCCGGCGCGACCATCAGCGGCGGCCTCCTCATGGGCTACTCCCGAGAGGCCGCGGCCCGCTACTCCTTCCTCCTCGCCATCCCCGCCGTCCTCGCGTCGGGCGCGTACGAACTCAAGGACGCGGGCGAGGGCCACGTCTCCTGGGGCCCGACCATCTTCGCGACGATCATCGCCTTCGTCGTCGGCTACGCGGTCATCGCGTGGTTCATGAAGTTCATCACGACCAAGAGCTTCATGCCCTTCGTCTACTACCGGATCGCGCTGGGCATCGTGCTGTTCATCCTGGTGGGAGCGGGTGAACTGAGCCCGCACGCGGGAGAGTCGGGGGACTAGCGGGGGGCATTTCGGGCTACCTTCAACGGCCACTTAGCGTGTAGTTACGCGCAGAAACTCGCCCTTACTCGTAGCTTGGCGGAGCGTCTTGCGGGCCGGTTCTCCCAAAGTTCTCCCAGTCGATCACGCAGGCGCGCGAAACCGCCCTCCGGCCGGCCCACTTGGGAGGTGGACTGGCAAGCCGGAGGGCGGCAACATGACCGACAGCGGCGTCGGCCACTACCGCCCGTCTGCTCCTAGCGGGTGCCCCAGCAGACGGGCGGTGCCTACAAGGGACGCCGTACCAACGGCGCCCCTACCAACCCATTGGGCCCCATTTCCCCTCCCTTGATCGCGGGACCACTCGTGCGGCTCACCATGCGCTCGCCAAGGGGGTGCGCGGGCGAAGGATGAACCCGTCGGTTCCACGGAGACCTGAACCCCGCAGCGCCGAAGCCTCTGTGCAATTGCCTCTGGCTCAGGCCAGACTGCTTACGGGCTACTGGATATATCCAGTACTCCGCCTACTTCATACCGTCAGGCCTCACGTCATGATCGACGCCAGGGGTCCCGATGTCGGAAGCGAAGCACCGCCGCATCGCAGCTGACGTCCGCCGCCGCATCGCAATTGGCGAGTGGCAGCCAGGACAACCCCTACCCTCGCGTACCCAGATGGCCAGTGAATATCGGGTGCACCCTCAGACGATGCGTCTGGCCTACGTCCTTCTGCGCCGCACGGGAGTTCTTGAGGGCGAGGAGCGCAGTCACGTCTACGTGGCGCATCCTCCTGCTATGCGCACCCTCACGGACCCGGACGCGCCGTGGCCGTATTCCAGCGAGACCACCGACACCCGCCCGCGCCCCGCCACGGAAGAGCTGGCTGAGCGCCTTCGGGTTGCGCCGCGGACGGTGCTGCAGCACGAGACGGTGGAGTGCCTGGATCCGGGCGGCAGGTCGGCGATGCTGGTGTCGACGTGGTGGCGCGGCCGGCGTCGGCGGCACGCGTCGTTCGTGGCCGAGTTGGGCGTGGTCAGCCTGGGTGTGGAGCAGGCGCATGCGCTGGGGTTGCTGGTGGATGCCTTGGCCTATCGGGTGGTGCGGACCCGCCTGGATGAGCATGGCGCCCCCGTGGAGACTGCGGATCTGATCCTGCCGATGGACAGGTGGACGATCCGGCTTGCTGGTTGAGAGGCCGCCGAGCGGGGCCCGGGCCCGGCGGCGGTCCACTCAGTTTCGTAGATATATGCATATGCCGAGAAGGGTGTGTGCCACAAGGGTCGCGACGCGACCGTCACACCCCGTGTGAAACCGGAGTTCAGGCGTCCTCTACTGCGGGTGTGGCGCGCAGGTAGGCGACTGCTATCTCCTGGAAGTCCCGGTGTCCAGTGGCGGCGGCGTGCCGGAGGGCCCACTGCTCGGGGCCGAGCTGGCCGGGGCTGTCGCCGGATGCGGCGGAGCAGGAAGCGCATTCGATGCGGCGTTGGAGCGGCTGCTCGGGGTCGGTGCCGAGGCTCCAGTCGACGTACCGGTAGGCGGCTCGCGTCACGGCCGGACCTCCCGCTGTCCAGCGGTCTGGCGCGCCTGGGGTTGATCTCTACGCTGGTCCATTGTCGACGCTCCGTTCGTCGGCCATGCCCCCGGGCCGTGACCGCGGTCGCGGGGGTCTGTGATGGTGATGGACCACGGTACCGCTCTATACCGCTATATGGAGCACCATGCCGCTACCTGCGGTTTCAGGGTGTGACCGGCCGCTTTACGTTGACGTCATGAGTGATCAAGAGCCGGTGGTGGATCCGTCCCGGCCCGTGTACGTGTACGTGCAGGTCGCGGATCATCTGGCTGCGCGGATCGCGGCGGGCGAGATTCCCGCGGGCGCCAGGCTGGCCGGTGAGCGGGAGCTTGCGGACGAGTACCAGGTCGCCATCGGTACGGCACGGCGGGCGATCCAGGAACTGCGGGACCGCGGCCTGGTGGTGACGCTGCCGTCGAAGGGCACCTACATCACGGAGCCGCCTGCGGCTGGATAGCCGTGGCCGCTGTCAGACCCGGGTCGTAGGCTGGTGCACATGCCCCCCTCTCCCCCATCTCGCGGCTGCGTGCGCTCTGTTGAGGAGATCAACAGGCGGATTCGTGCGTTGTGGCCGCACCGGGATGCGCGGCTGTCACGGGAGGATCGGGCCGTGTACGAGCAGCTGCTGGAGGAGTGGGCGCACGCTATCCGCGAAGGCGTCGTCGAGGCGGCGTGACGTAGGCTGACATGCTGAAGCCCCGGCCCACTTACCCTGGGCCGGGGCTTCAGCATGGTCGGTATGGTCAGCGCTCTGCTTGCTCGGCCAGTGCCACAACAGCGCTCGGGTCGAGTTCCGGGCCGGGCCGATCGCCTTGGTAGTTGCCGCCACAGGAGCAGTGGGCGCCCGCGTAGATGTAGCAGTGGGTGAAGTGCGGGCCGTCAGGGAGTTCGCTGCCGTTCGTCAGCGTCTGCTGCATGAGAAAGTTCATGATCGAGCTGTCTTCCTACTCGGCGTGCCATTTCGTTGCCGGTTCATACCTAGCGGCTTGCAGACGGGGCCGCCGGGCGACGGGGCGCCCAGCCGCCACGGCCTTGCGAGGGCCCTATTGTTCGGCGCCGATGTCGGCGACGTCTTCCTCGGTCAGGTGGTAGCGGACCATGTCGACGCGATCGATCGTCAACGCGTAGTGCGGGTGCCCGCGCTTGATCACTCGCACTACGCGTTGGCCGCCGCGACCCCGTCGAACCAGCGCGAGGCAGTCGGCGCACCACTTCTCGCCGGCTTGTCGAGCTTCAGAGGCACCTCGCGCTTGCCGCTGCTTATGACGATGCCGTCTTCGCCGCTGCATGCGATGCGCTGGAAGATGGCTTCAGGATCGGAGCCGATAGGCTTGTGCCAGATCAACTTTTCCGTGACCGCTCCAGGGCCGGTCACTCGTTCTGAGACAGCCAGCATGGTCATGTCCTCTCTATTCGGCGTGCACCGGGTCGGTCCCGGCGTGCTGGACTCGGTACGGGAACTGCAGCGGCAGCAGAGACATGGTCAGCCCTCCTGTGCGGCGTCAGGGAGCTGTGCACGGCCAGCGTCGGTGATGGTCAGCGGCCGCTTGAGGCCTGCTTCCGCGCCCCACTCCGCCCAGCCAGCACGCACCAGTGCGGCGGCGGTGGCGGCCGTGATCCGCTTGCCCTCGCGGTAGGCGCTGGTGTCGGCGAAGGCCCGGGAGCTGCGGTACGCCGAGCCGTCGGCGAGCAAGTGCAGCGCGGCGATCTGCGCCTGCGTCGGCTTCTTCATGGGCATCACTTCTCTTTGATGAGGGCGGCGAGGGTTCGGAGGTCATCCATGGTCAGGCCGGTGCGGATGCCGTCGCCGTAGATGCCGGTGGTGGCTTCCACGGCCATCCACTCGCCGGGGGTCTCAGCATGGGCGGCCAAGGTGTGGTGCAGGCGCTCCAGCGGCGTGGTGGGTGCAGGGCCGAGGCGCTCGATGGTCTCCTGCTGGATGCGGCGGTGGCTGCTGGGCATGATCAGCTCTCCTCGGTGACGTCGGTGATTTCGAAGCTGAAGGCGCATCGTCAGCGTGTACGCCTTCATGGTCGCTCCTCTTTGCCGGGCTACAGCCTATTGGTGGCTTGCCACCAAGATGACAGATCCTTTGACTGGTGGCAAGCCACCTGAGAAGATGCACTCATGCCCACCCCCGAAGAACGCCGCAAGCAACACCGACACCGCCATAAGCAACGCGTTCTACGCGGCATCAGCGACGAGCTCTGGGGCTCGTTCGCCGCCGCCATCCCAGCTGACAGCGACCGCTCCGCCGAGGTCCGCCAGTTCATCGAGTGGTACGTCCGGCGCCCCGGCGCCGAGCTCCCCAAGCGCGCCGAAGCCGGGCCGGACGACGAGATCACTTAAGATTCAACAACGTGGCTGACTTCAACATCCCCGACGACTTGATCGAGCTGGAACGTTCCGCCTGGGAGCAGATCCAGGCCGGGACGCTGACCGTGGAGACCGCGCAGGCAGTGCAGCAGCGGATCACGGAGGTCGCCGCCGAGACCGGACAGCCGCGCAACGACGTCGAAATTCAGGTCAAGCGGATCGTCCGGAACCCGGAGCTGGAGGACGGCACCACTTGATCACTCTGCGCAAAGTGATCACAGAGGGTTCTTACAGGCGCCACTCTTCGCGGTAGCCCGGCCGACCAGCGTAGGGCAGGGCGAGCAGGCAGAGAACGCCATGCAGTACGTCGCGCTGATGGATGGCCGTTTCCTGCTTCATCGTCGCCATGAGATCGTCCTGCCCCTCGGCTCGCAGCCGGGCAACGAGAGTAGTGAGCTCCTCCACACGCTTGGCAGCCGTGGCGTGCGCCGCAATCACCTTGCGCTTGGCATCGATTTCGCGCAGCACCCGTGCCGGATCGTGCCGCTCTGCGTGCTCCAGTTCCACGGGGCGCAGGAGGGATGCGTCGCCCGCTTCCTCATCGTCGAGCGGCCGCGCAAGCCTCCATTCCGAGCTGCGCCCTGCCGCTCTCTTGGCGATCCGCTCGTCCTCGTTGAGCTGGTCGCGCAGCCACTGCGCCGGGTTGTCGCTCACGGGCGTTCCTCGATCAGGCCGCGTGACTGGCCGACGGCGCGTCCCAGGCGGACGGTCAGCTTCCACTCGCCCAGGCCGTCGGAGAGGTCGGGATCGCTCGGCTCGATCCACCCGAACTGTGTGGTCGTCCGCGTGCGGCTGCCGTCGGACTCCATGAACTTGATCGTCGCTTCACCCAGTTCGTTCCAGGTGATCTCGACTTCGCGTACCTCGGTCTCAGGCTCCACGGCCCCTCCAAGTCGTGCGCCTCGCCCGGGTATCACTCCGGGCGAGGCGTTGCGCTGCAGCCAGCATGCGCGGATATCGATGCCCTCACGGTAGCGGCCACTACTGACAACACCGCCGGCCCCGGCGACGGGGCGGTGAGGCCAGCGGCGTTCGAGTGGGCGAGCGGGGCTCCGTCGCTGCTCATTCCGTATGGTCGGCGGCTTCGGATGCGGTCGGCGGCCAGGTTTTCAGGACCCGGTAGGAGTCGCCGCGGCGTTCGGCGAGTTCGACGGTGCTCCCTGGGCGGCCATGCTTTCCGATCACTGCGGAGTACTTGGTCGTCGCGGTGGCGAGGCTGCCCCACCAGCCGATCAGGGTGGGTTTTCCGCTGGTGGTGAGGGTGACACGGTATCTGTCTGGGTCGTTCACGGGTGCAGTGTAGATCCAGCCACGCCTATAATCGAACACATGCACGACACTGCTCCTGAGTCACCCCGCCTCACCGCGCTCCGCTTCCTCGAACGCGTCCAGGTCGGCGATCTCGAGCGCACCCGGCGATGGATCGCGGCCGAAGAACAACGCGAGACCGAACGCGCCCGCGGGGCCGCCGCCCGGCCGCCGACCCCGGACTGGCTGCTGGAGACCGGCGTCGGCCGCGACAGACTCCCCGTGTACGTGCACGTCGGCGGCTGTCACATGGCTGGCAAGCGCAGCAAGGGCGTCGACCGCGGCGAAGCGCTGCACAAGCTCGCCGAGGGCGTAGAAGCGTGTCCGCACTGCCGACCCGACAAGGAGCTCGGGTTCCTGGAGTAGCCCAGCAGGCGTCGCCGCGCAGCTGGCCGGAGGCTGGCTATGTGCTCCCCTTCCCTGTCCGTGTCGCGCTTGCCGAGCCGGTCACCGACCTGCCGCACGGCGAGTACGCATTCGAGTGGAAACTCGACGGGCACCGGCTACTCCTCGCAAGCACTGAGGTGGGCCCGCTCGTCCAGGCCGGGCGTTCCGGCCGCAACATCACCGGCCTCTTTCCCGACCTTGCCGCGGTCGCCGAGCGGCTCGAGGTCGGCACGGTCCTCGACGGTGAAGGCGTCGTCCACAATGACGGCCGCATCGACTTCGGGGCCATGCAGTCCCGGGCCCTCGCCGCCCCACGCCGCGCCGCCGACCTCGCCCACCGGCTGCCCGCGCACTTCGTTGCCTTCGACGTGATCGTCGACCGCGGGCAGGACCGGCGAGGCTGGCCGTATCACCGGCGCAGGGCGCTCCTTGAGGACCTCGTCGCCCCCATCGGCCCACCCCTGCAGGTCGTGCCGATGACGCGGGACCGGGCACAGGCCCTCGCATGGCTGGCGGATGAGGACCTGGCCGCGGCCGGAGTGGAGGGCGTGCTCGCCAAGCCATGGACGCAGGCCTACCCGGGAGGGCGCCGCGGCTGGCTGAAGCTGAGACCGTCAGCGCCTCGGGATGCTGTGGCCGTCGGCTACACCGGCCGGGCACGGGCGCCGGCCCGGCTCATCATCGATTTCGGCGACCATCTGGCGCTGTCCACGCCGCTCAGCGTCGAGCTCCGCCACCACCTGGCACAGGCCCTCCAGGCGAGCACCAGCAGACGCCCGGAGACGGCGCGACTGGAGGACGGGACCGAGTACTGGCAGCTGCCCCAGCCCCTGTCCGTAGAGGTCGACCATGGCACGACACGGCACGCGGCAACCACCGTGCGCCGACTCCGCCCCGACCTCGCCGACTAGACAGCCATCCGTCGATTGTCAGTGCCACCAGCGATGATGCCCTCATGACCACCACCACGATGATCAGCTACAAGCTCGACTGGACCGACCCCGACGGCACCACCCACACCGCCGTCGCCAGCTACGACAAACCCAGCGCCAAGCACCGGCAGAAGGAACTCGAAGCCGACGGCTGCACAGCGGTGACCATCAGACAGGTCAAACCCGGCGAGCTCTGACACGCGTGAGCTCGCCTCGCTTCGGGGCGGGCACGCGTCGGACGTCAAAGCCCGATGTCCTCGGATGCGGCGTCGGTCCATTTGTCGGCTTCGCGGATGTAGCCCCAGAAGGCGGGGCTGTTCTCGGCGTGACCGGACTGGGCACGGATCTTCTCTTCGCGCTTGCCTGCCTTGCGGCTGGTGGTGATGAATCCGGATCGCATGGAGTGTCCGGTGAGGCGGACGGCGACGCCTGCGCGTTCGGCATTGCGGGCGATGATCTCGCGGCAGGCTTCAGCGGACAGGGCATGGTCGCCCATGTGCCCCCAGACGTCGATGGGTAGGAAGGCGGGCCCGGTGGTGATCCCAGATGCCGCACGCCAGGTGAGCCAAGCGCGGACGGGGCAGGTGTCGGCGCTCTTGCCGTAGCTGACAACGACGTCCCGGGGCGGGCGACCCTTCACGGCGGGGACGTGGACTTCGAGTCCTTGGCTTACGAGGCCGATGCCGTCATCCCTGAGGGCGGCGACTTCGGCGGAGCGTCCGGCGATAGCGAAGGCCATGAGCCAGAGGGCTCGGTCGCGGAGTCCGGTGAGTCCGTCGGCGACGGCGGCGTTCATCTGCCGCAGCTGCTCCGGCGTGACGGCGGCTGCTTTACCGCGCCCGCGCGCCATGCGTTCGGGGTCGTTCTTCATCGGCTTGAGCGCTTGCCGGGCTGCGACGGTGGCGGCCTTGGGGACCTCGACGCCGAGCCCGCGTGCGGTGACGGTGACGCCGGTGATCCTGCGGTCGATGGACGTCGGTGCGGCGAGTTTGATCGTGTCGAGCCAGACGACGAAGCCGACGAGGGTGCCTTTGGTGACGTCGGTCAGGGCGATGCGGTGGCCGGTCTGTTCGGTGAGCCAGTCGTGGAATTCGGTCCAGAGGTTCCAGTCGTTGGCGTAGCCGCGTTTCGTGTTGTGTGGGCGGATGGCGTCGAGGTGTTGTTCGGCGGCCTGCTCCATCGCGGCGAGGACGGCGAGGGTTGCGGCGTCGCGGACGGCGGGGACGGCGGGGGCGGCGTCCGGCTGCTGCGGAACGAGGTCGGTCACGGCTGGTACTCCTCGACCACGCCGAGGATGGCAGTGAGCTGCTGCCGGTGCCCGCACGGGAACTCGCCGATGCCGCAGGCGCACACGGTGGCCGCTCGCCAAAGATCTTCACCCGTCACGGGGTCCTTGCGTATGCCGCCCGTGACCCACGTCAGTACGGGGCGGTGCCAACTGAGGGCCAGCCGGGCGACATCTTTCAGCTGGCTGACGCCGTCGGGGCGCTTCTCCGCGCGGGCGATGAGATCCGACAGCGGGTCGTAGGGCTCCGTCACGTCAGCTCGCCTTCCGTCGGTCTTCAAGGCGCGGTATGTCGAGTGCTTGGTGGTCCGCCCGGTCCGCTGCGGCGAGCAGCGCCATCGCGAGCTGCCGCGCATCGGAGGCGTACAGCGGAACGAAGTCAATGCCGGGATACATCGACTCGGGGGTGGAGACGTACACCAAGCCGTCGGCGGTGTTCTGCTCGTCAACGGTGCGGATCACCCACACCTTCTCCTTGGTGCCGCCCTGTGGCGTCATCTCACGCAGATCCCACTCATGGCCGGGCCACTGATGATCGGGGGGATTGATGCGGGTCGGCTTGGGGCGCTCGGCACTGCCAGCCATGGACGTGAGGCGCTGAAGTTCGCGGCGGATCTCTCCGAGTGTCAGGTCGTCAGCCATAGCTAATTGTACCGTTTTTTCGCCCGCGATATAGCATGTTATCGAGAGTCATCCATGGTCAACTCCTAGCGCTTCAGGGAACGTTATGCGCTAGCTTCCTCGCTGTTCTCCCTCGCCTTCCGCGCCAGGACCCTGTCGACCGCGGGTGCGAGGATGCGCCGGAGCCAGTCGATGAGTTCGGGTGACGGCTCAGGTGCTTGGGCTACGCGGGCGTGGATGTGGGCGATGCAGTCGTCGCCGAGGATGCGACGGCGTTCTTCGGGGGTCATGCCCGGCTATCGATGCGGGCCGAAGGAGGACACGATGCGCCTGTGGACGGTGCTGTGGATTTCCGGCTTGACGGCGTCGGTAGGTTCGCGGCATGAGCGCGTACCGAGGAACTGTGATCCTTCTGCTGGACGGCGACGAGAGGCCTGCCGCGGCAGGCGACTTGCGTAGGGACGAGGCCGGTTCGTGGGGTGGCAGCCTCGCGTTCCCCGTCGAGGCGCGGACGCCGCATCTGCTGAACCTGACCGAGGGGCGGCTGTCGATCCGCGGCCAGGAGGGTTCGTTCGTGCGCCCGGACACGTCGGACTGGGTGAACTCCCCCACCGGCCAGTTCCGCATCCGGATCGAGGGCAGCGGCGACGCCCCGTTCTGAGCAAGGGAAAACCCCGCCCCTGCGAGGGGGCGGGGTGGGTTGCGCGGGCTCCGAGAGCCTTGACCGTCGAGCGGTTCCGGCGTGCGCGCCCTGCCGTGCTTCAACTGTACGGCCAGATCCTCAACAAGTGGCCCTGGTTCCCCAACTGAACGGCGTCGTCGACAACGCCGGAGGGCCGTCGCCCGTCGGCTCCGGCCCTCCTATCCACTAGCCGCACGCGCGCACCGGGCGGTGGATACGTCCCGCGCGCGGGCTTTACAGGCCAGCGGCTGCAGCCAGGATACGACGAAGCGCCCCGCCGCCTGCCGAAGCAGGGGCGGGGCGACGTCAGTTGGAGGCGGCTTCCTCAGCAGCGCCCACGGCCAGCTCCGTCGCCGGTGGGGCGGGGGGCGATATGGGTGCGGGTTCGGGGGGTGGTTCGGTGAGGCCGAGGTCGACGAGGGAGCCGAGGTCGGCGGCCGTGTTGTCGCGGCGGCGGGCCAGTGGCCGCGGGGGCTCGGGCATCGCACTCCAGTTCTCACACGTCGATGTGGTCGAGGTAGGGGCGGGCCCGCTCCGGGATCGGTTTCGCCAGTGGGGGATCGAGTCCG
This sequence comes from Streptomyces spectabilis, assembly GCF_008704795.1. NCBI lineage: Bacteria > Bacillati > Actinomycetota > Actinomycetes > Kitasatosporales > Streptomycetaceae > Streptomyces > Streptomyces spectabilis. Next base: position 1,784,463 of record NZ_CP023690.1, read on the forward strand.
GCCTTACGGATGGTTCGGACGAGGCTGCGGCGGTCGACGACGAGCCAGGAGATCGCCGCCCCCTGCCCGGTGATCTGGTCCTGCTGCTCGCGCTGGCGGCCTTCCAGCCGCTCGATGTCCCGGTCCATCCGATTGGTGACCACAGTGAAATCGTCGCGGCGTTCCTGGCGTGGTGTCCGGCGGGCCGCGCGGGCTGCCCAGAGCCCGCAGATACCGGTCACTGCGGTGACCACTACTGATGCGATCGTTTCAGTGCCCATCCGCGGCCCTCAATCTCTTGGGCCGGGGCGGCTCACGCCATCCGGCCACGACGATCACCGGTACGGCGATGACTCCCCAGATGAGGGCGGCGACCCAGCCGCGCTCGAACTCCCCCATGATCCAGGCAGCTGCATACGCGCCCATCCACGGCAGCACGATCAGGACCAGGGCCACGAATCCGGGTGCGTCACGGCCTTGCGGCAGCCACGAGAAGACAACCGCCAGCAGCCCTGTCGCGATCCACATCCAGGCCCACGCGTCGAGCGGGATCCGGTCCAGGAGCAGGCGCAGGCCCCGCTGGTCGGGCTGCGGTGACACGAGCTGCCCGTACCCGTAGAGGGCCCACACGGTGCCGTAGCAGAGAAGGATGGCGCCGCGGCGGCCGAGTATCCGGGCCAGCCGACGGGCCGCGCGGCAGCGCACTCAGACTCCAGCCGGAGGCCGCGCTGGGGACACCTGCCCGCGTGTGAGAAGCGCCAGCATCGCGAGAACGAGGGCGTTGACGGCGCCGACGGTCTCCTGGGAAACGTCGAAACCGTAGGCGGCGAGAAGGGCGAAACCGGCTGCGGCCAGGCCCGTGAACGCGCTGGGGGCGACGGGCCGGGTGATGGCGGCCGTGGCCGCGGCGAACACCGCGGAGATAACGGCGACGACCGCGGCGGCCTGCTCGGCGGACAGTCCGTCGAAGCCGAAACTGACGACGAGGGAGAGCGCGGCGCTGACGGTGGCGATGATGAGGGCTGGCTCGCGGCCGAAGAGTTTCATGGTGCTCACTTCCAGTACAGGCCGCGGCAGCGCGCGGTGGTGATGGTGATGGCTCTCATGTCGTCGGGGTCGAGAGGGAAGTAGGCGATCTCGAAGCGGAGCTTCTCGGTCGGCTTGATGGAGCCGACGTTGTGGAAGTCCGCGAACGTGGCCCCTGCGGTGGCGACGCGTTCGGTGATGCCGCCGAGCCAGCGGGTGTTGTCCGAGCGCAGGTGGTAGAAGCGGCCCTGCAGGGTGGAGCCTTCGGGGACGCTGCCGGTGACCTGCACCATCGCCTGGTAGATGCTGGCGCCCTTGAGGAGATCCACGCTCTCGATGGACAGGGTGGTCCACTTGTCGGGGGCAAGGGTGCGGTCGGTCTCGTCGTACAGGCCGAGCGTGTGCGGCACGTCGTCCTCCTGCGGGGGTGTCGGGGTCTTGCCGGTCGCGCGGGCGACGATCCCCGGGAACACGACCTCCTTGAATTGCCTGATGCGGGCCTGCCCAGGGCAGGCCGTGCCGGACGTTGACCACTGCGGGAACAGGGAGTGGTAGCCGTAGCCCGGGTCGGAGTGGGAGCGGCAGATCCGCAGCGGGAGGCCGTGCGTCTGGTGCAACCACACGCCGATCGCGATCAGGTCTTCGACCTGCTTGTCGTTCCATGGGTCGGAGCCGGAGGTGTTCGAGGCTGTCTCTGCGGACACGGCCCCGGTGCCGTCGGACCTGCGGTTCGCGCCCGCGTTGGCGTCTGCCCGCGTCTCGGTGCCGATGTACTGGCCGACCGTTCCTTCGTAGTCGACGCCGAAGTGGGACTCCAGCGAGGTGCTGTCGCGCCAGTACTCGTAGGTGCGGCGGGCCGTCCACGGCGCGATGATCGAGTGGACGATGAACTGCGTCGGTCGGATCGCGGGCTGCGCATCGGACTCAGGCTGCAGCTCCATCTTGACAGCGCCCGGATACCAGGCCATGGGCCGCCCCTTTCTAGTAGTCCCAGGTTGTGGCGACGAACTGGGCGTGGCCGACGGACGCTGGCTCGTGGTGGTCGTGCCAGACTTCGATGCCGACGGGGACACCGGACTCGCCCCAGAAGCACCAGGTGCTGGTGGACCAGTCACGGCCGGGGGTGTCGAGTTGGTCTTCGGCGCCGGTGTCGTCGGATTCCCCGAACGGGTCACGGACGAAGCGGGCCATGAACTGTCGGGGCCGGGTGTCGCCGGGAGGCAGGCTGAGGGGTTCCCAGCGGATGCCGCGGCCCCAGATGAAGTCGCCGCCGAACGGCGGCATGATCAGCGCAGGGGGCCTGTGCATGTGCCGGTCGTTGCGGACAGCCCGGTCGAACGTCAGCAAGGTCCACGAGTTCGGCCAGATGACCTGCGGGGTGTCGCGGTACAGCTTGCACTGCGTGGCCACGGCGTCCTCCTCAGAGGCTGACGATGACGCCGTTGAAGCCGATCCATGGTGGCTTGACGGATGATCCGAATCCGTAAACCTGCAGGTAGCCGTCGGTCTGCACGTCAAGCTTGAGGGCGATGCGATCACTGCTGATGTCCGAACAGGGAATCAGCACAGTGCGCAGCGTCGACGGCCGCACCACGGACGGCAGGGCAGTGGAGTTGATGACGTAGGAGCTCGGCGGTGACGAGGGGTACGAGGTGCGGTTCACCGCGCCGCGCAGTTGCAGCGACTCCTCACCGGAGATGTTGAGGAGCCGGTACTGCAGATTGCCGTTGCTGTTGCCGTTCTGAGTGAAACCCGAGGCCAGCGAGATCGTCGTCCAAGCAGAGGCGCCCGTAGAGACCGCGACCCACGACGTGCCGTCGTACACGTCCAGGCGGTTGACGTCCTGCAGCCACGTCTGCATGCCCTCGACCGGCGCCGCCGAGCCGACGAGCGTCGCGGCCCGCGCGCTCGCCGAGGCGAAACGCATGACGCCGCGCTGAGCCAGGGCGTTGGCAATGTCGCGGGCGAGCTTGCCCGCGTCGGGCTGGTCGGTCAGGCTGGCGATCTGGATGCCCTGCCCGTAGTCGTCCGTGATCGGCAACTGGGCCTCCTTATGAGATGCGTGTGAGGCGCAGCCACGAGTCGGTGTAGACGGTGGTGGCGGTGCCGCCGGTGTTGCCCTGGGACCACTGGAGGGCGTAGGTGCCGCCGGTTCCCTGGACGCGGAGGGTGCCGGCCAGCAGCACCGAGTACTCCCCCGCGGCTGACGTCGTGCCGGAGAAGTTCCTGGGCTGAGCGACGTCGTTGGTTTCGGTGCGGATGGAGTAGCCGCTGGTGGACTGGCCGGTGGTGCCCAGGCCCATGCCGTGTCCGGTCCACTCCCCGAGCGCGCTGGCCGGCACGGTCCAGTCGATGGTGATGTCGAGGTCGACGAGCGCCGAGTATTTGATCCAGCCGTCCATCGCGTAGGTGGCGTTCGCGGCGACGGTGAACACGAGGTGGGGGTCGTCTGTGGGTGTGGCCGTGTTGGTGCGGGACGTGTCCGCGGTTTTCAGGGCGATCCGGGACTGCCCGATGCCGAAGTTGCTGTTCGAGGTGCGGCCTGCGGCGAGCCAGTTCCCGGCGGAGGACTGGGTGATGACGATGAGGTCGCCGACGGTGGGCAGGGGATAGCTGTCGAGGCAGCGGCAGGTGACGCCGTCCGCGGTGACGGTTCCGTCGCCGGGGGCGGCGGTGACGGTGGCGAGACGCCAGTCCGCGCCGCGGATCGCCGGGGTCGTGGCTCCGACCCTCTGAGCGGAGTGAACGACGGCATCGGCCAGGTCGCGTGCCGAGGAGAAGGAGGAGCTCACTCGTCCTCCTTCGCCGAGATAGTAGTGATCGGGAAGTCACCGCCAGCAGGATCGAGAGGCACGCTGAACGACTGCACTTGGTGGAGTTCGCGGGTGCCGTCCGGGTGAACAACGCGGATCACGTCGCCTGGCTCGAGCGCCGGATTCGGCAGGGCAGAGAAGTCACCCGACGCGTTAGGGGCCTTGCTGGCCTTGAGCTTGAGGCCAGCCGCCTGCGCGCACGCCTCCTCCGTGACCAGCGTCGAGGAGGCGTAGAACATTGGCCGGCGCCCGTAGGGTCCGCCCCAGTGCGTCGGCGAGTTCGGGTCGTCGTCCGTGGCCAGGTAGGAGACGGGCGGCACGTTCTCCTCGGTGTTCTCGCCGCGAGCGAGGACGCCGTTATAGACGTTGGTGCTGCTCATGGCGCGGCTACCGGTGACGTATACGCCGCCCTCGGCTGCGGCGACCTCCCACACGGCAGGCGTCGTCGTCAGCTCCGGCAGCGTGGCGATCACGAATTCGCCGTCCGCGTTGGCGTAGCACTCGGCCCCTGCCGCGGCGGCGATCTCCTGCACGCCAGCCCACGGGTCCGCCTCGATGTCGAAAGTCCTGGCGCCGATGGGGGCGTCGGCGATGGCGCTGATGACGGCAGCATCCGGCAGGCTGCGCTGGATGAGCCCGGTGATCGCACCGACGACCGTGCCGGTGGCTTTGTAGGGCTCGGTGAACTTGTCGTCAGCGACCACAGCGGAGAGGTCTTTGCCGGTCAGGGTGATGGGGCCCTCGGTGACGTCTCCCTCGACGGAGTCGAGGCGGAACACGCCGAGTGGTACGAGCTCCGTGGTGCCGTCGCCGTAGTCGACGCCGCGCGCGATCCTCAGCTTGGCCCCGTACACGGCCAGTTGATCGGTAGGCGTGCGCGGGATGAGGGACACGTCGGCGCCGGTAACCGTGCAGGTACGGCGGGTCGCCTGCCCGCGGTCCACCGGAACACTGCCACCCGTGTGCTCCAGCTCGACAACGCTGCCGTCGGTCCGGAACAGCTGGACGCGCGTGACAGGAGTGTGGGACTCGGCGAGGCGCGGCAGGAACCGGTCTGAGACGGGATACACGACGTCACCCCGTTCTGCGGTCGAGGAGCACGTCCTCCCAGCTGGCGTAGGTGTCGAGCACCGCCTGCCAGCTGTCGAACTCGGCAAGCACGTCCTGCCATGTGCGGCCTGCGCTGGAGCCGACGCCGGTGGTGACGGGCATGTCCGTCTCGGTCAGCGGCAGCGTCCACGCCCGCCACAGATCCATCGCCGTGGCCCCCGTGCGGGCCTCGGTGACCTGGGCGACGGACACGTACATGTCGGCAACGCCCATACCGGGGACGGCCTGCCACAGCAGAGTGGCGCCGGAATCGAGGATCCAGTGCAGCGCCGCCCGCTCGTCGTCGGTCCGGGTCCACACCGTCAGCTCGCCCTCCAGCCCGCCGCGGCTCGACGAGAGGACGACTGCGTTGCGGCGGCCCTTGACCCGGTACGGGGTCTGATCGATGGGCCGCTGCCAGTCCGGCGCCCGCTGCACCATCACTGTGACGTTCCGCTGCGGATTGCCGGGATCCTTCAGCCAGGCGAGGTTGATGTCGCCTGCGGGGATGGTGACGGTGTCGGAGCTGCGGGTGGACGGGCTCGTCGAGTCGGGCTCGTACAGCTCGATCCGGTACGCGACCGGTACGCCGATCGGCGCCTCGTAGTCCTCGATGACCAGCAGATCCGACGTAATCAACGTGTAGTTGAGGAGACCCGACGTGCCACGCACGAGGGTGCGGGAGCCGTCGGACGCCTCCCGGTACACGCTGATGTAGTAGTCGAGTGGCAGTTCCCGCAGCGTCAGCGTGATGCTGGCGGTCGACTCGACGACCTCCACCGCTGTGAGCGGCAGGGCCTCCCACAGCGCTGCCACGTCCACGTACATGCCGGAGCTGGATGCGGAGGCGGTGACGGTCAGCTCGATTGCGCCCTGCGTGGCGGTGGCGGGCACCGTCGCGTCGGTGGCCATCGCCCACCAGTCGCTGGCCGGCAGGTTGTAGCTGGTACCGCCCGTCGTCCCCAGGTCCACGTTGGCCGCGTCGTACCAGCGGACCTTGACGTTGACCGACGTCCAGGAACCCGCCGACCGGCTCGCGATGATCTGCGCCCGATAGCTCGTGTCCGCAGGCGCCGCGAACCGCCCCGACCTGATGACACTGGCCGTGGCCGTTGAGGACGTGACCGCGAGGGCGTAGGCACCCTCCCAGTACGCGGCGCCCCATGGCGTCGAGCGGGAGATCGTCGCCACACCGGAGGCAACCGTCCACCCTGCAACACCTTGCTCAAAGCTGCCGTCGGCGTAGGGGAGGATCGTCCCGGCCTGGAGCTCCGGGGCGACGGTGACGACCGCGCCCTCCAGACGCAGCACCTGCCCGGCCGCAGCGCCGTTGATCCCGGCCGCGATGGAGCAGGTGGCTGCGTTGGCGGGGGCGATGCCGGAGGCGCGCTGCCGGTACCAGCCCTGCCCCGGCGACGGCTGCACCAGACTCGAGCGGGCGGCCGAGACCTGGTTGCCGTTGACGTCGTAGTAGCGCAGCTCCACCCACGTGTCCGCCGCCAAGGTCGGCGGGTTGAGGTAGATGTAGGCCCGATAGTCGGTACCCGGGGTGACCACGGGCCGATCCGTGGAGACCGCCGCAGCGTTACCGGCACCGGTGGCGGTGATCGCGATGACGTGGCCGCCGACCAAGTAGTTGTCGACGGCCCACGCCACCGCGGGAACCTGCCTGGTGACGCCCGCGTTGACCTCCGCCGTCCACCCCGACGCGTCGACCTCAGCGGTCTCCGTGCCGAACGCGAAGAGATTGCCAGTCGTTCTGATCGGCAGTCCAAGGTAGACGTTCTCCCAGAACTGGTTGACGTTCCCGGCAGCCGGTGTGGACGACAGCAGGACCTGCGCCTGCGTCGCCCCCGCCGGCGCCGCGCCCGCCACTCCTACCCGATGCCAGGTCGCGGAGGCGGACGCCGTGGACAGCGACCACGTCACCGAGATCTCCGTGCCGGTCGCAGTGAGCCAGCGGATCCCGATCCGCTCCACCACGACGCCTGCCGCATCACCGAACGTCTGGTAGACGGTGCCGGCGGTGACGGGGTACGACGAGACCGTGCGGGCCTGCATCTCCCCCGCCGCGACACTCTTGACGATCAGGCAGCCGTCACCAATCCGACCGCCCGTGCCCTTGCTGAGGGTGCAGTTCAGCTTCGGCGTCCAGCCGGAGGTGTTCGGGTCGATCTCCGACGTCGTCGCCGACAGCATGTTCCCGGGGATCGCCATCGCTCACCCCCGCCCGCCACGCAGCGCCGTCACCAGCTCGCCGTTCGACCGCCGCACCTCAGCACGCGCGATTTCCGTGATCTCCCGATCGCCGACAAACACCTGCACGCTCAGGTCCCCGAGACCGCCGCCGCCCGTTGCCATCCGCGCAAGGGCGCTGGCCTGCGTGGACGTGAACACCGGCTCCGGCCGCCCCGTGCCGTTGTAGGCCAGGTTCAGGCCGGGCTGGAGCATGCCGCCCTGGTCGTACCAGTGCGGCGACCTGGCCAGCCACTTCGCATACGCCCGTGCTGGGCTGCCGTAGTCCGGACGGTCCTTGATGTAGCCCATGCCCCAGCGGATCTGCGTCTTCGCGTTGGTCCGCCAGTCGGGGCCCGCCGAGCGCATCTTCGACCCCGGGAGCGCCTGCGGGATTCCGTAGGCGTCTGACGTGGGATTATCTGCGTTCCAACGCCACCCGGACTCGCCATGCCACAACTTCTTCAGCGGCCCGAACTGGTTGGCGCCCCACCCGTAGCGCGGCAGGAGCGCCTTGGCGTACTTCTGCGCCGCGCCCACCGCGTTCGCGGGGAAGCCCTTGCCGCCACCCGTGAGGAACGGCATCGGGTCGACGGAGCGCCCGTTGACCCGGGCTTCGAGGTGGAGGTGCGGGCCGGTCGTGTTGCCGGTGTTGCCGACGCGGCCGATCTGGGTTCCGCCCGCAACGCCGCGGCCCTGTTTCATCAGGATTGCGGACATGTGGGCGTACAGGGACTGCAGCCCACTGCCGTGGTTGATCACAATGTGCTTGCCGTAGGGGCCGCCGTTCGCCGTCTTGGCGATGGTGCCGTCAGCAACCGCCTTCACCGCGGTGCCGATGGCCGCGGGGAAGTCGAGACCGGTGTGACGACCTGAGCTCCACATGCTGCCGCGGACACCGAACTTCGTTCCGAACCGGGCGTCGACTGGCTTGAGCCAGGCGCCGCCAAGCATCCCGTCGGCGCCGCCGCCCAGCATGCTGTTCACGGCGTCGACGAGCTTGCTCTTCAGCCCGCCGATCCACTTGCCCGGTACCCGGCGGATCGCTTTGGCCCACAGCCCATCGCCGGTGATGCCCTTCGCAACCCGCTCCTTGATGGGCTTGACGAGCTTGTCCCAGGCTTTCGACGGGTTCGTCAGCAGGTTGAAGCCGGTCTTGGCCCAATTGATCGCCTTGCCGATCGTGTCCTTGGTCCAGTCCCAGGCGCCGCCGAGGATGCCCCCGTCCGCCATGAGCTTGGTGCCTGCCGCGGCATGCAGGGCGCGAGCACGGTTACGGAATCGCGGGTCCGTCGGGATCACGAATTCCGGAAACCTTGGGTTGCCCTCGCCGACGATCGCGGTCGGGCGGTTGGTGACCATCGGCCGGGCAGGGCCGAAGCCGTCACCGACGGTGCCGCCTGCCGCCAGCTGCTTCGGTGCGGGCGGCAGTTCATCCAGGCTGACGATCTTCGCGACGGCGTTCCAGACGGGGCGGATGCCCTTGCCGTACACGTACTTGATCACGAAGTTGACGGGGCCCTTAGTGATCGACTGAACCTTGCCCCAGGCCGTCTTGATGGCGTCCTTCGCCCTGCCAAAAGCGACCCCGACCAGCCTGACCGCTTCCTTGATCCGATCGAATGGCGGCTTCAATCCCTTGCGCCACAGCCACGACGCGGTCGTCGCGATCCCACTGAACGCAGGCTTGATCGCCTTGTCGTACAGCCACTTCCCGACCGCGCCGATCCCGCGGAACGCCGGTGCCAGGGCCTGCTGCCAGAGCCACTTCCCGATCCTGGCAACAAATCGGAACGTGCCGACAATGCGGTCACCGACAGGCTTGATGGTGACCCTGTACAGCGCTCCAGCCGCCGTCCCAATCCCCCGGAACGCGGGCCGCAGCGCGTTCTCCCACAGCCACTTACCGATCCGGCCGACGAAACGGAAGCCCTCGACGATGCCGTCGACAGCAGGCTTGATCGCATTGCGGTACAGGGCTCCGGCCGCGACACCGATACCCCGGAATGCCGGGAGCAGCCCCTTCTCATACAGCCACTTCCCGGTCGCAGCTGTCAGCTTGAACCCCAGCACGACAGGGGCGATCAGCAGTGTGGCGATGACAGCAGCGAGGACCCGCGCGCCCAGCGAGATGCCGTCGAAGGCAGGCTTCAGCGCGGTGCGCCACAGCCACGATCCCCAGCCGCCCACCGTGCGCAGACCTGTGGAAATGCCGTCGAAGGCGGGCCTGAGTACCTGATTCCAGGCGCCGGACACCGCATCCTTGATGCCGTTCCAGACCGCCTGGACCCCAGCACGGAACCAGTCGAACCTCTTGTACGCGTAGACGACAGCGGCGACCAGCGCCACGATCCCGATGATGAGCAGGGTGATCGGGTGCGCGTTCAGCACCGCCGCCTGAAGGACGAGCGCGAGCGTCCACAGTTTCGTCGCGATGAACAGCCCATACAGGCCCTGAATCAGCCAAGGCGTGGTCTCTGCCACCGAGGCGATGCCGCGCGCCAGAACCCCAAGAACCTCGAGCAGAGGCCCCGACAGGGGCGACAGAGCCCGCGCGACCTCGAAGAAGGCACGCGAGATGTCACCGATGGTGCGGGCAACGAGCGGCCCGTTCTCAGCGGCATACGCCAGGAACCGCTCGAAGGCGGGCGACCCCTTCAGGCCGGCACCCCAAGCGGCGAAGCGGCCGGTGATGGCCCGCATCCGCGCGCTGATGGAGTCCATATGGGGCAGGAAGGCCTGCACCACTCCGGCCATGCCCTTGAACACGTTGCCGAAGGAGACACCCAAGCCGATGATCGCAGGTCGGACTGCGCCCGCCAGATCTGCCTTGAAGCCCTTCCACCAGGGGTTTTTGAAGCCCCTGCTTGCCCGGTCCTGCAGCTCACCGACGGCGTCTGCTGCTTCCTTCGCGAAGGGCGTCAGCCCGGGCAGCGCGTTCTTCAGCCCGATCAACGCTCGGGTGAAGATCGGCATGACGCGGGGCTGCAGCGACTCCGACCACGCGGAGAACGCCGACCTCAGGTCCGTGAACGCGTCGAACGTGTCCCGCGCCGCAGGCGACAGCTCCGACAGTTCTTCCTGGTACTTGGCTTGCGCGACAGCGGCCTGCGACATGCTCCCGGCCGTCTGCTGCGCCGCCGACGCCACCTGCCGCTCGGCCGACGTGATCGAATCCGCTGCCGTCACGTGCGTGTTGGCCAGGGACTCCTGCGCCCGCCCCACCGACCGTGCACCGTCCTGCTGAACCTTGGTCGCGTTGCGCTGCGCCTCGATGACCTTGTCCTGCGCGGCGGAGATCGCCGCGGCGCACTCCTTCTGGACGCGCGCCACATTCCGCTGGGCATCCGCGACCTTCGCCTGCGCGGCGGCGATCTCCAGGGCGTTCTCGCGCTGCTGCCGGGCCGCCGCCTGCTGCGCTTTCGCCAGCGCGGCCGTCTGCTCACGGACCTGCCGCTGGGCATCCGCCAGCCGCCCCTGCGCGTTCTTGACCCGGTCCGAGCCGTCGACCCCGGCCCTGTCGGCCTTCTTCTTCTCGTCGGCAATGCGCTTCGTCGCGAGCCGCTGTTCCTTGAGCCGCTGAACCGCCTGGTCGTAGGCGAGCTGCGCCTGCGCCTGCTCCAGCGCCGACGCCTTCGACCCCTTAGCCCGCACCGCCCGCAGCCGCTGCTCAGCCGCCTGGACGGTGAGGGCCGCATCCCGCTGCGACAGCTGCGCGTCAGTGAGGCGGTTCCCGAGATCCTCCAGCTCCATCGCCGCGTCACGGCGCGCCTGCGTCAGATCCTGCTGCGCCTGCCGAGCCGACCGCTGTGCATCAGCCAGCGACTGCTCGGCGGCCACGACACGGTCGTTCGCCGCCTGCTGCCGGTCCGCCGCCTGCTGTACCGCGTTCGCCAGAGACTGCTTGGCGTCCTTAACCTGCTGGGCGGCATCCCGCTGCCGGTCCGCCGCCTGCTGCACCGCAGCCGCCACATCCTGCTCGGCCTGCCGCACCTGCTGGGACGCCTGCCGGTTCGCCTCCGCCGCAGACCTCTTGGCGTCCGCGACGGCCTGCTCGGCCTGCTGAATCTGCCGGGCCGCATTCCTGTGCGCGGCGGCCAGCGACTGCTGCGCACCCTCCAGCTGGCGTGCCCGCGCCGCACCCTGCGACGCCGCCTGACCACCCTTGATCGACGCAGTCGTCGCGGCGTCCTGCGCCGCCTTCTGCGCCTGAGCAGCTCTGGCGATCCCCATGAACGCGGGGATCGCCACAGCACCCAGCGCACCGACGCCAGCCGCCGCAGCAACACCAGCGGACGCGATCGCGCCCATCCCGGCCGCAAGGACCGGAATCGCGGGGATCACCGCGACAGACCCAAGTGCCACCGACAGCTGGAAGATCGCCGAAGTGGCACCCGAGGTATCGACCCGGACCTTGACGTCGTCCGCGTCCAGCTTGTTGACCATCGCCTGGACAGCAGCAAGCTGCGCCGCGGCGGCAGCCGCGTCCACGCGCACCGCCACGTCCGCGTCCTGCGCCGCCAGCGCCTGCAGACGGGCCTCGATCGCGGAGATCTCGGCCTGCGCGGTCGCGGCGTCCATGTCGACGCCGATCCGCACATCCCGCAGGGCGGTCAGCCGGGCCCGCAGCCGCGCCAGCTCCACCTCGGCCGGCGACGTGTCCGCCCCGATGTTGATGTTGGGGAGGCTGGCCTCAGCCGCCTGCACCTGGGCGCGCAGCCGCTGACCAAAGGTGCCGTCCGTCTCCACCCGGATCCGGGCCGGGTCGGCGGACAGCTCGTCCACCTGCTCCTGCAGGAGCCGCAGCTGGGCGATCGCCGCCGCCGTGTCCGCACGGACGGCCACGTTCGGGTGCGCTGCACCGATACGGCGCAGACGCTCCTCAATGTCCGCGGCCTCCGCGCGGGCGGCCTGCGCGTCGATGTCGACGCCGATCGTCTTGCCGGACAGCGCTTCCAGGCGGGCACGCAGCCGCGCCAGGTCCGCGTCGACACCCGTGTCCGAGAGGCGGACGTCGAGCTTGGGCATGCTGCGGAACGCCGCCTCCAGGCGGGCCTTCAGCGACCGGGCAAACGCCCCACCCGTATCCGAGCCCTGCCGGGTCGCGGCCGGGCGGGCCGCGCGGGCCCCGTCCTGGATGCCGTCCCGCACCGAAGGCGTGATGTGCGCAGCGATCTGACGGCCGATGATCCGCCCGACCTCATCGCCGATCTGCGACGCCGGAGGCACCAACGCCGCACGCAGACGGCCGTGAATGCCGCGCGCGTTCGGGATGACATCGATCTCGACGGAGCCGACACTGATCGCCACGAGAGGTCCCCCTCCCGCATGCGCTACGCAGCGCCCCCATTGATGATCCGGAACAGGCGCTCCGCCTGCTCGTCGTTCAGCTTCGGCTTCGCCGCACGGGCCTTCGCCCCAGGGCGCGGCGTGGGATCGGGCGGCTGCGGCTGCTTGCCCTTCTCCGTATTCGCGCAGATCAGCACGTACTCGACACGCCGCACACCATCAACCAGTGCAGCGGTCAACTGCTCCAGCTGCGACCAACGCCCCTTCTCTGGCTCACCCTTGTCCGCCTGCTCCGCCAGCTCCTCGTCGGACAGCGTGTTCCGCAAGGCAGTCATGGTGTGCGACTCGGGCGGCAGATGCTCAATCAGCACCCGCAGCCAACGCCAAGACCGGCGCCCCGACAGCACATCCGCGATGTCGTAGTGCCGGTCGATCAAGTCGGCCTCTACCGACTCTGCATGCGCCTCCCAGAGCGCGATGGTGCTACGGACTTTCCCAGGCCCTCCCCAGAACGATCTCCCGCATCGGCGATGAAGTTCTGGAACTCCTCATTCGTGGGGTCGATCTCGATGAAGAAGTCGAAGTCGTCCGGGTGCAGCACCTTCCGAGCAAACGTGTCGATGTAGCCCTGCGTGAGCATGCGATGCCACGACATTCGCCAAGCGTCGGGCGGGACGATCCGCACTTCCTCACCGCAGAGAAGGGCAGTGACGTAGTGCCCCTCTGCCTCGATCTCCTGAGCCTCGAAGGCCGTTACCTCCGGCTCCTCAAGCTCCTGCTCGCGCTCCACAGCCCGTCGAGTGGCCGCCGGGCGGGACGTTGAACGAGCCGCTGCGCGCGGCTTCCGGCTGCTGCTGGTACTGGTGCTGGTGCTGGTGCTGGTGCTACGCGTGTTGGCCACGGCGCGGGCCTCCCTCGATCAATGGCGCGGGCAGTTACGAAGAAAGGTGGATGGGCCGGGCCCGCGCCGACGGTGGCGGCCCACCCACCAGCACAGAATCCGGTCAGGAGCCGGTGTAGTCGGCAGTCGCCGGGACGCGGTCCGCGTGGTAGACGGTGTTGCCTGCCTCGTCCGGATAGGCCGTGATCGTCCACTCGAAGCCAGCCATCTCGTCCTGCTTGTGCGTGACGTCGGAACGGTCCGAGATCTCCCCGGCAGGGACGTAGAAGCTCAGGCTTGTCTCGCCGTCAAAGACGACGAACCAGAAGGAGCGACGATCCGGGTTGGGGCTCGCAGTCTCCGCGAATGTCGTCAATCCGGACACCGGCTCAAGGTCTGCGAGCGAGGCACGGTAGTGCAGCGACCGGACCGTAGTGCGCGCCGTCTCCCATGCCGTGATCTTGAAGGTGCGCAGGGACTTGGTGATCGTCGTGCGGATCGGCGACGTGTAACCCCAAGGGGTGTACTCCTGGCTGTCTTCGTCGAACCCCTGCACCAGACCGTCGTCTGAGATACCCCCCAAGGGCGCCCAAGGGGGCATCGGCTGGACCAGCGGGTCACCGGGGGACGAAGTGCCGAGCGGGGCAGTCCAGCCGCCACCATTAGCGCCGACCTCCATCAGGTCCGCTGCGCGAGTGATGTTGACCATCGTTGTCTCCAGACATGCGTGAAGCCCGCGCACGGGCGGGATCTTGGGGTCCGGCGCGGGCCCGAATCGGTCAAGAGACCGGGTGCAGTTATGTGGTTGTGGTGAGCCGACGCAGCATGAAAGTCAAGACATCCTGCGTAGCCTTCGATGTGTTACAGGTGGCACACGTGGGAGCTAGATTGTCCCACTCGTGCGCACCCTGCTTGGCGAGGGCGACGATGTGATCGATGTGGTCCGTCGGGGATCCGCAGTAGACGCACGGGTCAGCTCGTATGAGCCCCATGTACTCAGCGACTGCATCAAGGTCTGAAGTGACCTTCAGGGCTGCGCGACGCCTGGCGGAGGCCGCACGGTGCTTCTCGGGATTCAGCTCGATCCACCGGTAGCGCCGTTCATAGTTGGCTTCCTTGTTCTCCTCGTAGTACCGCTCCCGGTAGCCCGGGTTCTTCGCATACCACTGCTTGGCATATTCGCTGCGCTCCTTCTTCGTGCGCTCGCGGTACGCCCTTCGATGGTCACGATTCTTCCGATTCCACTCACGGTCACGGGCCCGCCCGCACTCCTTGCACTCGGTGGCCAGCCCGTCCTTGCTGCTACTCCTCTTGCGGAACTCGCTGCGCAGCTTGCGTTTGTCGCACTTGATGCAAATCTTCTCCACGCCACTCCAGTCTGTAAGGTCCGCCCTAACCTTACAGAACTATCAAGCTGTACGATCCGTCTATGGACGAAGAAGTCAAAGTGCAGGAGGCGCGCGAGCGGTTCGCGCAGCTTTTGAACGGAACGCAGTGGCAGGGCAAGCACATCGCCATCACCCGACACGGCAAGGCGGCGGGCGTTCTAGTGCCACCTGACTGGTACGAGCGAGCCGTCGCAGCCCTCAGCGGGCCTGGCACTTAGGCCGGATGGCAATAGATTTCGTAGGTACCACCGACGCGACGGAGAGCCTTGTTCTCGTATGGGAGCCCGGCGGGCAGAGCCAGGCACCGAACCATTCCGACGACCAGCGTGGACGTGGTCGAACCACGCACCACATGCATGATCCACTCGTGGGCGTCGCGCGCCAGCAAGAACGCAGAGGCCCTCGTCGGCGCGTAGACGTTCATGTCGAAGAGCATCCGCGCCAGTTTCGCTCCGTCGTATCCACCACCGGGAACCTGGAGGAATTGGATTGTCGGTAGCTCATCCAGCAGGTTGTTGTCGAGTTCGTCGCGCACCACAGCGTCCGGGAAGCGGGCGGTGGCGCGGGGAATGAGTTCGCCTTCGACATCGATGAGCGCGGTCACTGGTTCCGCCCGCCGATCTGCGCCGCCCACAGCAGCACGTGGTGGGCGGGGACGCGTTCGGTGCCGTACTCCACCCAGCGGGCGTAGTAGGAGGTGTTGCGGACATAGGCGGCAGCCCGGTCCCTGCGGCGGCCACCACGGCTGGTGCTATCGGTCTCCCACGACGCCTTGTAGTGCCCTGGGTGTGGGCCCCGTTCGTCGACCGGTGACGTAGCCACAGCGATTCCTTTGATGACCTCGGCGCGTCGCAGCATCTCTGCCTGCATGCCGGGCATTCGCAGCATTTCGCCGATTCCCCTGCGCTTCACCTTGAGGCGTGCTGGCATAGCCACCTCCAGCCATTGCGATCCAGGGGGCGGGCTATGGATGTGAAGGGCGTGCAGGCGTCGATCAGCTTCGACGGCGAGTGGATCACCATCGTCAAGAAGGAGGTGGGTGCACCAGACCGGACAGCCAGGACCAATGTCCGCAGCATCAGCGGCACAACATGCAAGCCGGCGACCCGCCTCCTCCACGGCTACATCCAGCTCGCCGTGCCCGGCGCCGTACAGGCCAAGGAGAAGAAGGGGATCTTCCTGGGAGGCCGTCCGCCGCACAGCGACCCGAACAGCCTGTCCATCCCGTACCGGTCGAACGACGCGGCAGCAAAGATCGTCGCCGCGATCGAGGAAGCCCGTGTCCGGCTCAGCCCGTAACCCTGTCCGCCGCAAACTGAATCACGCCGCGGGTTCCGGTGAACGGGCTCCGGCCCCAGTCGCCGGGCTCCCCGGTGATGTCGCAGGCCACGCCTCGCACCCTGGCCTTGTCGGTGGTGCGGAGCGGCAGACGAGCCTGAGCCTTCTGGGCTACGGGTACGTAGACGGTCCAGCCGACGATGACCGTGTCCCGCGCCTGCTGCTGCTCTCCCCCCACCTGCGGCGTCTCCGCACGCGGCGTCACCACACAGCCCTGAAGGTCGAACGATTCGTCCGGCCCGGGAAGCGGCTGCCCGCGGGCGTCACGCCCGGGCGAGACACCGGTGCGCAGGATCCGCACCGTCTCCCCATACGGGTACCGGCCGGGCATCAGGAATACCCCCAGCCCGGCTCGAACTCATCCGCGAACCCCGCATCGTCGACGGGCCAGGTAGGAGACGGATCGGCCGTAGCCGGGGTCGGGTCGACCGTGAACGCGCCCCCGCGGCCGGCCAAAGCCTTCAGAGCTGCCTTGTCAGCCTTCGTGAGATACAGGCCGCCCGAGCCAGTCGGACGCTGAACCGACATCGGGCCGATCGTCTCGTAGCTGACCTGCTGCGGATTGACGTAAGCCCGCCCGGCGACCGACAGCACCACGGCCGTCGCCTGATCCGGGAGCGGCTTGACGACCGATTCACACAGGCTGACCGCCTGCAGGATCAGCAGGGCCGCCCGGTCCCCCTCGATCTCGTCGAGGCCAAGGTAGAGGCCGAGGTCCTCGGCCGTCGGCGCCTGGAACGCCATCACAGCCTCCTATCCGGACAGGCCCTCCACTGCGGTCCACCACAGGAAGAGGTCCCCCGAGGGGTCGAGTTCGGCGGAACGGGTCTTGGCGCGCTTGCTGGCAAGCCGGTACTCGGCGGCCGATGCGAGCTTCCGCAGAACCGCCTCGTAGCCGTCAATCTCGGTCCGGTCGACAAAGATCCCGCCCTCGCCGAGCGACTCGCACAGACCTGGCGTTGGGTGGGCAACGACGGGAATGCCGCTCGCCATCGCCTCACAGCCGACGCGGCCCCACGACTCATACGAGGACGGCATCAGCAGCACCCGGGTGCGGGCGTACACCTGCTTCCGCATGTCCTCCCCGCGAACGTGCTCGACGATTTCAACGTTCGGCAGGTCGGGGAGGATCTGTTCGCCGTAGGCGCCCTTCACCGCGAGGAACTGCTGGTCCGACATCCGTTCGGCGAGGGCCTGGAGCACCTTGCCGCCCTTCTCCGGATTGCAGTTGATCAGCGTGATGGCCTTGCCTGGCTTCGTCGCATACTCGTCGGCGAACACCGGCGGCCGCACAATCAACGTGCCCGCGGGGCGGATGGACTTCGGGTATTCGGCGAAGAAGACCTCCGCCTCCGCTTCCATCCACCGCGAGTTGTAGACCGCCAGCGCGGTCCCGCCCGCAGCCATGTCTCGGAACGTCTCCCGGTGCGTGTTGTGGCAGACCACCACCAGCGGCTTGCCATACCCGCGAGCCAGCGACGCCGTCGGCGGCACCGTCTCCAGATGGGCCACCAGCACATCCGCCCGCCGCACCGCCGTCGGGAAATCCAGCCGCGACTCCAGGGGGATCACCTTGATGCCGCGGTACTCGTACTCCTGGTGGGCGTTGCCGTAGCGGGACAGCCATACCGACACGTCGTGGCCACGCTCCACCAGGGGCCGCAGCATGGAGACGAGCATGTGCTCGGCACCCGCATTATGCTCCGGCGGCATCGCGTGCACACGGGCCACGATCTTCAGGGGCTTGGCTGCCCCGCCCGGCGCGGAAGCCGGGACAGCCCTAGCCATCAGGAACCGCTCGGAGCGCCGGTGTACTTCACGAAGGCGTCGACGTCACCCAGCACGAAGCCGTAGTAGGCCTCGGCGAGGATCAGCACCAGGTTCTCCTGGAACGCGGAGTGAACGCCGCCCTCTTCGTCGACATAGGTCGCCTGGTCGGAAATCCGCACCGTGATGTCCATGCCCACGCCATACGCAGCCTGAGACCAGTCGCCGCCGATCGCCCGCAGACCCGTGTCCGTGGATGTCGACTGACGGCGCTGCTTGCCCGACACCGACCGCGAGTACGCCAGCGGCTCGCCGATCAGCGTGCCTGCCGCCGCCATGTTCGTGCCCGGCGTCTGCGTGTCCACCAGGATCGGACGGCCGGTCGTGTCCGTCGCCAGCAGGAGCGACGGCTTCAGCCGGTGGTCCGCAACCGTGCCGGTGTAGTCCCAGTCGCCGTCGACGACCTCGGCCATGCCGTTGACGAAGTCGGCCCAGATGCCGCCGTCAGCCTGATCCGCCGTACCCAGGGCCACGGAGTTCGTGGTCCCGGCGAGGTACTCGGTGAACGGGCCTGTGGCACCCTTCATGGTCTTGCCGTGGATCGTCGCGTGGTCGAAGGCCCGCGCGAATGCAGTCGGCAGGTCCTTCTGCAGCTGATCGTACAGACCGCCCGCGTTGGTCTTCGCGACCTCCATGGCGACCGGAATCAGCACGGCGACCTTCTTGGCCTGCATCTGCTTGACGTCGACGCCGCCGGTCGACAGGGGCTTCTTCGCCGCCTGACCGACCCAGTCCGCAACCGGGACGTCCATCGGGATCGGCACCGACGTAGTTGCGTCCAGAGCCAGCGGCGCAGGCCGGGCCAGCTGCATGACCGCGCTGGCTTCAACGGACTTTTCGAAGATCGGTGCAGTGATTGTGCGCGGCAGAAGCGACGCATCGACATTGGACAATGTCAGAGGGGCGGTGACCGCCATGGGGTTCTCGTCTCCCGCAGCTACTTCAGCTGCGTACTCAGCCACCCGGCGAACTCATCGCGCGGGCTGGGGGCCTGCTTCTTGTTGGCGCCGGACGCCTGAGTGCGATCCGGCGCGGGACGCCGCGGGCCCTCCTGGGGCTGGCTTTTCGCCCAGTGCGGCTTGCGCTCCAACAGCGCCTGAAGATCCGCCTCAATGGCGGCCTCGTCGATGTCACCTGAGTCGTCGATGTACGAGTCGAGATCCAGCTCGCCGAACGCGTCTGCCGGATCAGCGAACGCGGGCCGCGCATCCGTCGCCGCGCCTGCCAGCGCCTGTACCTGGCTACGGACCAGCCGCTGCCGCGTCTTAGCGATCTGCTCCTGCGCAACGCCGAGTTGCTCGGTGAGGCGCTCCGACTCCGACAGTTCCGCCTGCTGCCGCCTCTTCAGCTCGGCCAGCAGCGGCTCGGCCTCCTTGAGGCGCTTGCGGAGGTTCTCGTTCTCCGAGTTCTTCTTGCGCAGCGCCGCTTTGGCGCGCGCCTCGTCGAACGGCTCGTCCTTCTTGTCCGGTTCCGCCTCCGGGGCATCTCCGGCTGAAGGCTCCTCGACCTCTTCGGCATCTCCCTTGGCGACCACCTGCTCGGTGGGCTGCGGGGACTCCTGCTGCTCGGCGGCCTGCTCGGTCTCTTCAGGCATGACGAATCGGCCCTCCAGGGGCTGTGGAAATGAGAAAGGCCGCCACCAGGGCGACCTCGTCGATCAGAAAGAACCGGGATCCGCTTGCGCGCGCTGCTCGGCTAGCGCCGCGCGGAAGAGCCGAAGCTGCTGACCCGGATGGCCTTGGGCGAACTCGCGATAGATGCGGTCCCACTCCCGGGCTTTGGGCGACAACTCGAAGGACTGCCCGCGGAACACGGGTATCGGCTGGCACCGACAGAAGTTGTGATACTTGATCACACTGTCGTTGCCGATGAACTGCTCATTCGCGTCCTCGCCCACCGCTCCGCGATCTTTATAGATCGCCCCGCGGCTGGACATGAGGGCACAGAAGGAGCAGCAGCTGAGCGCCGCGGCCCGCGCGTAGGCGACCGCCCCGCGGTCCTGCCGGACCGCATCCTGCACCGTCTCCCGGCCAGCGTTCAGCACCAGCCGTTCGACCGCCCCGTCCGCCTTCGACATCGCCGCTTCCAGGCGTCTGTCGAGCGGCTCCAACTGCGCGACTGTCGCCTCGCCCTCAGCGCGGGGCCACAGATCCTTCGTGGCCCACCGCAGAGAGTTCGACGTCTGCTCATCCGGCGGGCCATCGGCCAGCGGCACCGTGAACGGGCCCGGCATGCCAGCAGCCTCGCGCTCGCCGTCGTAGAAGTCTGCGGCCAGCGTCGCGGCGACCTCCGAGTAGCGGGCCACCAGGGCCGCTACCGCTTCGATCCACGCCGGCACCGTGGCCTGCAGACGGGCAGGGTTGATCAGACGGCGCAGCCCTCGCAGGTCCCGCAGGAGCAGCGTGGTCAGCCCGAACTGTGCTTGCCGCCAGCGCGTGACGCTCGCACTGCTATCCGAGGTCGTCGATGCCAAGGTCGGCCTCCGACGGATCAGCCGCTACGCCGCTGCTGGTGCCGGAGCCGAGTTCGGCCAGGCGGTCCATCAGCGCGGTGCTCCCAGCCCGGCCCGCAGTGCGGCGGCGGTCCGCGGCGACACGCTGCCGCTGCGCCTCGGTGAACCCGGCCATCTCCAGCGTCACGTCCGAGTCGGCCGGGAGGACCCCGGCCTGCACGAGCTTGACGGTGGCGTCCACCTGGGCTGCCACGGTCGGCGTCGCCGGGTTGCGCCACACCGTCTCGATACGGCGCGCCTTGTCCGGCGGCTCCCCGTCACGGATCCACAGGGCGAGGCGCATGGCCTGCTGCCAGGAGGCGCCGAAACGCCGGATCCGACGTTCGGAGCGCTTGACCAGCTTCGCCTCAGTGGAACGGATCGCGTCGGCGGAGGCGGGGTTGTCGGTGGTGTAGCCAAGCATGTGCGGCGGAAGCCCGAACTGCGACGACATGATCCTGGCGTACAAGTCGATGATCTTCGTCATGCCGGTCGGGTCATGTGCCGCGAACTGGCCCACGGACGGCAAGTTGCCGTCCTCGTCCCGCTCCAGGGCGAGCACGCGGCCAACGTAGGTCTCCCACGCGCTTTTCGCGTTGCCCTCAGCGTCCTGGAACGCCGACTCCGCCGCCCCAAGGATGTACCGCTGCGGGGCCCCGAAGAACTCAGCCGCGACCTCCATGCCCATCAGCCGGCGGCACGCCGCATCCGTGATCGACATGACCTCGGGGGTGATCTCCGACCTGCCGACCCGGTCCGCGGTCCGCTGCCGGTTCGCCATCCGCACCACCGGCACCACACCAAGGCCGTGTATATCCCGGTCGACGACCTCCCAGCCGCCCGACTCCGACGGCAGGCACATCACCGTCTGATCCGGCAGATACAAGACCAGCATCCGCTCCTCAGGCCCCGCCTCGAGGTACGTGTCCGCCGCACACTCGCGCAGCGCCGCGGTGCTCATGCGGACGCGGGCGTCCCACCGGACCGTCATGTCCAGCGGCGACTCGGCGGAGATCAGCGGAGGGCAGTCCCCACCACAGTCGCCCGAACCGACCGCCAGATACTCGCGTCCGTACACCAGCGCATCCAGATGCGCGAGACTCGACTCGTCGAACAGATCATTCGCCTCGGCGATCTCCGCCAGCTCCGACGAATCCGCACCGTCCGCCCACCGGAACGCCTCCAGATCAAGGCGCTCCTCCAGCGACTCGACACCCACCCGCGGCCAGCCGATCACCGTGTGCAGGCTCTTGAGCTGCGGCGGAATACTGATCCCCAGATCACGCACCAACTGCTCGCCGTTGAAGTACGCATCCCGCAACTGAAGAGCATGACGATCCCGCAGCATGTCCGCCCGCAACATGTTGATCAGAGCGAGCTCATCGTCCGACAGATACACCAGCGGAAGATCAGGAATCGAGACGGTCACCGCAGCACCACCACCCGTCCCTTGCCTGGCGTGCGCTTCTTACGCTTCGGAGAGTTGAGGATCATCCGGCGCAGCATCCGGGCTCCGACCATGCACACCGCGAGGTCGATCTTCCGTGCGCTCTCGCGGTGCTCCTTGCCGATCGTGACGCCCCAGCGGTTCGTCCGACGCCTGGCGTTGATCACGTGCGTGCGCAGCACCTTGTGCCCGTCATGCACGAGCTGTCGCTGCAGAACATCCGCGTGCGCCCGCTTCACAGCCTCTGTGAACGTCTCCTGATTCCGGCTGTCGCGCATATCCCAGCGCACCGCATGCGCCTTCGGCCCGGACAGCACCGACCGGAGCGCGAGCTTGGCGCCCCACGTCTGGCCCCAGGTGTCGATGTAGGAGTCCCAGTACATCTCGCCGTCGTCGTCATCCTGGCCCGAGCCAGGGTCTGCGAAGAACGCCACGACCTTGAACCGCGCGAACGCGTTCTCCACCACCCCATGCACTTCGTCGCGCGGCACCCGGTACGGCACGAAGCCCGGCGTGTTCGGCGTCGGCCAGTTCGATGGCTTCTGCCACACACCCAAGGCCGACACAAGGCCGTCTGACACACGGCAGGCCACCAGGCCTGTGGCATCGTCGCTCTTGGAGCCGTCGAAGAACATGACGACCTCATCACCGTCAGCAAGCCGCAGGTCATCACGCTTGCAGGCGTCCCACTCGTAGCGGGCCATCCACGCATCCTCGGCAGCAACGATCTGGTTGAACCAGAACCGCCTGCTGCGCGAGGGAGGATTGCGTGGATCAAGGATCGACTTCACGATGCGGGGGATGTCGAGCCACGTGGAGTCGCCCCGTACCGCCTCGATGACCTTCGCCAGCCACGGCTTGGTCAGCTTCGCCTCCGGCGGGGCCTCCAGAGAGTCGTACAGAATGCCCGGGTCCTCAGCCCGCCCGGCCTCAGCTGCCTCATAGGCATCGCGCGTCTGCTCAGCGACCGAGTCCTCGCCGGGTTCGAACGCGTTGGTGATGGCGAACGTTCGCGCCGATCCGTCCGCCGACTTGGTGGCGTTCCGCTCGATCGTCGCCGCCATCTCGTGGCCTTGATTCGAATCGATCCAGTGGTGTGTCTCGTTGAGGAGCGTGAACGTTGTACGGCCGCCCTCAAGCGCGCGAGGCGAGGAGGTGACGGCCTCGATGCGGGCCAGGCCCTTGTGGGCGTAGACGACTTCCTTGCCGATCTCGATCCCGAACTCGGACTTGGCCTGGGGTGTGAAGAGCGACCCAAAGATGATCATTGTGTTGCGGGTCTGATCCTTGGAAACCGCTGCGACCTGCACCCACGGCTCCGGATGCGGCTCACCGACCGGCTGCCCCTCCGGCACCCCGCTCTCATCGTCAGGCCCGGCAATCCGCCCCAACCACCGGGACGGGCCGACGAACTCGACAGCACACAGCGTCGCCCCGAACGGGTCCTTGCCCCACCCCTTCAAGCGCTGCAACACAGCATCCCGGTAGCAGAACGCCCCCGTCTCCGGATCGATGGCGAACCACCACAGGATCAAGCGGACCTGCTCGCTCGTGTACCGCCACGGCAAGCCCCGGTGCTGCAGATACGCGGCCGTCCAGAGAAGGACATGCCAGCCCAGCGTGAACAGGGGCCGGATAAACAGGCCATCCTCGCCCCGCGTCCACGTCGGCCCGATCACAACAGGCGTGATCGTGTCCGGGACTGCCTCGATCGTCTGCTCAGCCACCGAAGGCGGAGCGGTAATCATCCAGTGCCGTCACGCTCGCCCGGCCCGAGCCCGCGGGCTTCTTCCGCTCCAACTCCATACGGACGCGCCGACGATCCCCTTCCGTCGTCAACAGGCTGCCCAGCAGGCTGTTGAGGGCGGCAACGTACTGTCCGTTCGGCGGCCGGTCCGACGACAGTCCGCGCGACATGAGTTCCGCGGCATACCGTGCAGTCGCCCAGTCCGACGCCTGATAGAACATGGCCTGGCCGGACTCGCGCAGCGACAGGTACCAGTCCTTCGCGATCGGATGCCAGAGCTCATCCGGTTCCGGCAGTGCAGGAAGGTCCGTCGGCGCCCCTGACGGTGCCTTCGTGACGGAGTCCTTCTCCTTCTTCGAGCGATGGCCCATGCGCTCCTCAGAGCGCTTACCGATAGGTCCACGAGCGCCCATGACGACCTCCAGGGTCATGGCACGCCACCAGGGCGCGCAGAGGGCTGGAAACAACGACGCCCCAACTCGGGGACGCCGCCAGGGCGTCAGAGCGAGGCGATCAAACCGGCCGCATCAGGCAGCACGGCAAGACTGAGCGGCGTACCCGGAACCCGGTCGCCGACGATGATGTAGCGGCGATCCGAGTACACCTCGAACGCCAACTCCCCCTTGCGGATGCGTCGACCATGCGGAACCGCGCCGCGGAACCACAGATGCAGGCCAGTACCGGACCGGCCACGCTCCATGTACGTCGGCGGCAACCGGTCTACGATCGCCTGCGCCCACGGAAGGACGCTTCCGTCCTCGACCGCGTGGTCCAGGTCGACGACCACGATGCCGTCGCCGGCCGTCAGGACGAAGCCGACACCGTCGCCGGTGTTCGATGCGGCGACCGCGGCATAGTCCGACCAGGACGACGGGTCCTTCACCGAGGCGAAACGGCCATCGGTGCGCATCGGCACCTTGTCCTTGTGACGCACCCAGCGCGGACGCGACGTCAACTCGGCCGGGATGCGGGCCTGCTGCTCGGCGGCAAGGACGGCGTCACGTTCACGCTTGCGGGCCCGAGCCGCGAGGACGCGATGCGAGTTCGAGCAGTAGCGGCGATCCGACCGGTGCATGACCGGCAGATCTCCCCCGCAGTGCTCGCAACTCCGAAGCGTCTCTGGCATGCATCCAGGATACAGCTGACTGTTAACGACTACAGTGCTTTGACCTGCATGGTTACCATCTCGCGACACTGCCTAGCCCATCGAGTGGACTAGACCGGTAGGGCATACCCGCAGGTCAGGGGCCTTGGAAACCCGGGGGCGATGTCAGGTGCTATACGCCCCCGATCCGGAGGGATCTTGGTGGGGGATCTTCCCCCAGGGTTGATCTTGGCTGCCGTGATCAAGGTGGGCGTCCGAGATGATCGTCGCGAGCCGCTCGCCTCAAGATCGAGGCTGCCGCCTGGATCGAGACTCGAACGGCCGCTCGACAAGCGATCAGTGATAAAGGATCACGAGCGAGTTGACCTTGATGATCTCAAGCAGACCACGTCGATACCCGACGCCGAAGCGCGGATCAAGACGAGGCGCACACAGGCACTGCCCGCCACGACGTCCCTGCCTCCCGGACACCGCGTGCCACCACCGCCGAGCGCCGGCACGCACTGCCCTCACCGGGTGCGGCGCCGACCGGGATTGAGCCGGCTGCCCGTCGCGACCCCCGTCGACCGGATGTGCATCAGTTGGCAGTACCCCTTGGCCCGTGCGCCGAGGTACCTGCTGAGGAGCCGGTTGCAGCGTCGCCAGTCTCCTGCTGTTCCCCAGCGGATGCGTGCTCCGCCCGCGCCTGACAGACCCCAGTAGCGACGTAGCGCTTCGGCGTTGCCTCGCTGGCTGCGTCCGCCTCGCCCCTTGCTGGCCATAGCAGTTCACCGCCTGTCGGGCTCGCCCTCTTGGTCTGGCTCGTCGTTCTGTTGTGGGTCGATGCGCATGATGTTGCGGACTTGTTCGCGGGGTACGGCGTAGCAGGGTCCGTGTTGGTCGTGGAAGACGATCCAGCCGTCGTCGAGTTCGAAGTTGAGGGGGTCGTCTTCGAGGAGGGTGTCTTCGCCGCGGCGTTCGTTGTGGACGATGAGGTAGGCGGGCATGGTCAGGCGCCAACTGACTTGTCGCCGGGGCAGTCGTTGGTCCTGGCGTCGACTCGGTAGTACTGACGGGGCTCAGGGTCTTGCGGCAGCCCCATGACCTTGGCAAGCGTGTTGAAGCTGTCCGTGATGCGGGTGACGGTGAACAGGATCGGGCGTTGCAGGTGGACCTGTTTCACGTGTGCCTTCCACAGGATCTGTGTCCGTGCGACTGCTTCGGGGTTCTCGCCAGGGGCTACGGGGATGTTGAAGCTGAGCATGGCGTCACCTCAGTCCGGGGTGCTGCTCGGGTGGGCGTCGCCGTCCTGGGCGCGGGTTGGCTGCCTTGGCGGCGTTGCCTTCCTGCGACGACTTGTAGCGATGGCAGTGGGGCGCTACGCGGTCGTGTGCCCAGTCGAGGTTGTCGAGGCTGTGGTCGTCGCCGGGGTTCTTGTGGTCGAGGTAGTCGCCGCCGGGTTGTCCGCAGAGGTGGCAGATGTGTTCGGGGTTGCGGGCGTGTGCTGCGGGACGGGTTGCAGATTCCCAGTTCGAGGGGAGCCGTTGGCGTCGTGTGCTCCCTTTCCAGCCGCCGCTCATCCGTCCTCCTGCGTCTCCGTTGCTGGCAGGCCACGTCGCCGGAGTGCTGCAGCGAGTTCGCCCTGTGCCTTGGCGATCTCGTCCTGTACCTGTTCGCGGAACTGGTCGAAGTCGGGCTCGACGCGGATTTTCACTGGGTGGCCGTCGGCGTCGAGAGGGACGTCGTTGGCTGGGATGTCGATGGGCTCTTCGAAGACGAGGACGGCGCGGGCGCCGATCTGGTCGGCCATTCCCTGGTAGCGCAGCAGCCGTGATTCCTGTGTGATGCCGGGGGTGACGTCGGTGTCTTCGTATTGGTCGATGATGAGCACGAACGGGGGCCGGTCGTCTGCGGCGCCTTCGGGGAGTTCGAGGATCTGCAGGCGGGCCATCAGGCGTCTGCCGCCTGTCCGTCCAGGCGGACGATGCTTCGGACGTCGAGAGGTTGAATGAACGCCTTCACTTGATTGTTGGCGTAGGCCGTGTACTGGTCGCCGTCGTACTCAACCGTGTCGGCGGTGAGGTTCTGGGTGCTGCCGTCGTCGAAGGTGATGAGGTAGCGGGCCATGGCGCGGGCTCCTGTGGGGTGGTCGGTTACGGCTTCCAGTGGGGCCCGCGTAGTGCGTCGGGTACGTCGCTGGTGGTGATAGGGACGATGAGTCGGGCTTGTTCGCGAAGTCGTCGCTGCTGTGCCGGTGTCGGCTTGGGCGGCGGGGGCCGGTCGAGGCTGGCGAGGATCTTGTCGGTGATGCCGTGTGCGTGGGCGAGGTCGAGGAGTTCGGGGCAGTCGTTGAGGTTGTCGGTCCACGCCATGTCCTGGTCGCCGTAGGTGCGGCAGCCTTTGCAGGCGGGTTCGTAGGTGCAGTCGAGGTCGAGCGTGTGCCGGGTGAGGATGCGGCGGTCGGCCTCGCAGCGGAGGCGGACGCTTTCACTCTGGCTGGGCGGCCACTCGTACTCGTCCAGCAGTTGTTCAACGCGGTCGACTTGCTGGGTGATCCAGGCGTGGAGATCCATGGCGCGGGCTCCGGGGTTTAGCCGATGAGGACGTGTTCGTGGGCGGCGGTGGCGGCGAGGATGTCGGCGACACTAGGTGTGGCGTTGTCGTCGTACCTGGGGTCCCAGTTGCCGAGTTCGTAG
This sequence comes from Streptomyces spectabilis, assembly GCF_008704795.1. Classification (NCBI taxonomy): domain Bacteria; kingdom Bacillati; phylum Actinomycetota; class Actinomycetes; order Kitasatosporales; family Streptomycetaceae; genus Streptomyces; species Streptomyces spectabilis. The sequence goes on from NZ_CP023690.1 coordinate 1,811,792, forward strand.
CCGAGACAGCCAGGGCAGCGGAGGGCGAGGATGGCGCTGGTGCCGTCGGTGTAGGGCTCGGCATGGAGGGTGAAGTCGGTGGGGTCGGGGGAAGCCATGGGCGCGGGCCTTCCGTGGGATCAGTAGATCGGCAGGTCGTCGTGGTCGAGCTCGACGTGCCGTCCACGGCGTGTGCAGTGCGGGCAGATACCGACGCTGCGGCCGGAGCCGGGCCCGTACACGGGGTCGGGGATGCTGCCGGCGTACTGGTGCCCGCCGTATGGCCTGGTGCAGAGGATGCACGGCAGCCAGTAGTAGCCGTGGCGCTCCGCGTACCGGTGGTGGATGCGGGTCCAGGACTGCGGCAGGAGCCGGATCCAGGCTTCCCGCTTCGCCGGTGAGGGGCCGGACGCGAGGGGCGCCGGGATGCCGAGGCGCCAGTACCAGAGGCGTTCGATCAGCCGCAGTGGCCGCATCGCGATGGTGATGTGGTGGCGGGCCATGGGCGCGGGCCTTCCGGTTCAGGCGGGTACCGAAGTGCGTTCGGCGATGAGGGCGCGGATCGCTTCGGGCTTGCCTGTGGCGTCGACGTAGCGCTGGCAGAGCTGGCCGTTGGCGACGTGCTGGGGGCTGCCGAGGCCGGACTCCTGCGGGTGCCACAGGTGGGTGATCGTGCCCTCGTGTGTGCCCGTCGGGCCGAGGAGTGCGTCGGCGCAGATCCTCGCTGCCGCATCCTCGAAGCCCCAGCCGGTGAACCGTTCGTCCATGCCGCCCATGGCCCACCAGCTGGCTGGTTGGATAATGAGGACGCCGCCGGTGGCCCATCCATGTTCGAGGTCGACCGGGCAGTCCGCTGCCTGTGCGCCCGCGAGGTAAGCGCGTGTGCCGTCGCGGGTGAGTCCGCGGTACCAGCTGTACGGGAGGTGGAGGCGGCCGTCCGCAGCTGTGGCGATGGCCTCGTGGACGGGCTCGGGCTCGGCGAGGGTGTCGGCGTCGCACAGCACCACGACGTCGGCGCCAGCGGCTTCGGCTTGGCGGACGCCTTCGTTTCGGCTTCCGGCGCGGGAGAACGGTTCGTGGCCACTGTCGACATCGAGGTGGATCGCGTCAGGCAGCAGCGCCGCGAGGTGAGCGCGCACGTATTCGTGGTGGGCGTTCCGCTCCGGGGTGCCGGGCCGCCACGGGATGACGACGCCGACGGTCATGCCTGGTACACCGCCCACGGCCGGTCGACGTCCAGTCGTTCCAGGCCAAGCCGTGTGGTGATGTTGTCCTGCTGTTCGCGGGACCAGGTGGTGACGCCGATCCATGCGTCGGTCTCGGCGGGCTCGTCGGCGACGGGCCAGTCGAGGACGAGGAGACCACCCTTGCGGACGACCGCCCGGAGGCGTTCGACGAGCTGCTCGCCGGTGGCGTGGCTGTGGTGGATGAGTACAGCGAGGCAGTACACGGCGTCGAACTTGCGGCGGCCAACGTGCTTGCCGAAGTCGGATCCGTCGGACTGGAACGTCGGCAGGTCTGGGGCGTGCTTCTTCAGCGCGGCCAGCATCCGTGGAGCGGCGTCGACGCCGGTGACGTCGTATCCGAGCGCGCGCAGCGGGACGGCGACACGGCCATCCCCACAGCCGAAGTCCATGACGCGGCTGCCCGCGAGGATGTCACGGGCGAGGAGTTCGGCCTGCGCTTCGCCGGATGCCCAGTAGGCGCCTTCGCTGATGCCGCGGGTGGGGTGGATGGAGGCGGTGGCGCCGGGCTGGTCCCAGGCGGCGATGACGTCCTCGGGGTTCACGGCGGTCACCCCTTCCTGCCGACGCGGATGGTGGTGACGCCGGGCTGGTCGGGCATGTAGCCGTGCGGGTCGATGACCACGGAGCCGGGGGCGATGCTGAGGTGGAGAAACGCGTCGTGCCGGGTGCCCACGACGAACACTGCTGGCGTGACCGCGTCGAACCAGGGGCCTTCGGTGTCGACGTGGGGGTCCCAGTGCTGGGCGTCGACACCGCGCTCGCGAAGCTGGTGTGCGAGGAGGAGGGCAGGGCTGCCGCCAGTGAGGTCGGATCCGGGCTTGTACGCCTTACCGAGGATCATGACGTCGAGGCCGGTCTGTTCCGCCCACTGCTGTGCGAGGTCGGCGAGCCAGCCGGTTTGGGCTTCGCGTGCTTGGACCATGTAGCCGAGGACGTCGGTGGAGAGGTCGAGGCGTTGGGCGAGCCAGGACATGGCGATGATGTCGCGGGGGTGGCAGTGGCCGCCGTCGCCCATGCCTCCGCGCATGTACTTGGGCGATACGACTCGGTCTGTGGCCTTAGCTAGGGCGTCGGCCACGTCGTCGCAGTCAGCGCCGGTCTTGTGGCAGATCTCCATCAGCGCGTTCGCTACGACAATCTTGGTGGAGATGACGACGTTGTAAGCGACTTTCGTGAGCTCCGCCGACTCCATGCCCATGATCTGAGCGGGCCGGTCATGGACTGTGGCGTAAATGTCGAGGATCGGCTCGGTGTGCCGGGGGTCGTCTGCGCCGAGGAGTACGAACTCGGGGTGGAGGTAGTCGGCGATCGTCGTGCCCATGGCGATGAAGGCGGGGTTGTAGACGAGGGTCGTCCACTTGTTGAGGAGCGGTCGGATCAGCCGGTTCATGGTGCCGGGAAGGCAGGTGGAGATGACCGCGATGGTGATCGGTTTCTCCTGCAGTGCGGCGGAGCGGCAGAGGTCGCGGATGGCCTGGACGAGGTACTGGTACTCGAAGTCGTTGGGCTCGTCGGGCATGGTCTGTTCGCCGCCGTAGGCGGGGCTGTGGGGCGTCTGCACGGCGACGAATACGACACTGTCGGTGCTGGCCACGACAGCCGACGCGGAGGAGGCCAGGGTGAGGGAGGCCCCGGCCAGTAGCGCCTCGATGCCTTCTTCCTGCGGTGGCGGGGCTGCTCCGTGAAGGATGTCGGCGGGTCGTGGTGACGGGTCGTAGCCGGTCACGGTGTGCCCGCCATGTTTGGCGAGGGTCAAGGCGCAGACGATGCCGAGTTTCCCGAGGCCGATCCAGCCGATGCGTGCCATGCGCAGGGTTACCTTCCGGGGCGCGGGTCCGGGCGCGTGCCCGGCCGTCAGGCGATGTTGAGTAGGGTTTTCAGAGTTGCGACGTCAGCGGCGCGGGCGGTTTCCATGGCGGCGCTTCCGTAGTCGGTGGTGCGGTAGCCGGCGAGGGACTCGGCGCGGGTCTGGTCGTTGTGGCCGCCGGTGAGGTCGTCGCGGTCGTGGAGGATGTGCACGTCAACGCGCTGGTGCAGGCCGAGGGTCTGGCCGAGGTATTGGATCCACGAGTCGCAGTGCGGCGAAAGGCTGACGTGGCCGAGGTGGTCGGTCCAGGCGCGTGGCCAGATCGGGAAAGTGTTGCAGGTCGGGATGTCGTTGCTGTACGGCCACAGCACCGAGGGCGGCTGCTTGTGGACTGCCGTGTCCCAGCCGTCGTTGAGCATGCGGGCGTCGTCGTTCCACAGCATCAGCCAGTCCCCGCTTGCCTTGGCGGCGAGCTGGTTGACGTACTCGTGGAGGCGTGAGTATCCGTACCGTTCGGGGGCTGTCCAGGGGATCGCCTGCCAGGGCAGATTGATCTCATAGGTGTCCGGGTCGTCCGGGTCGGCGCCGGTGAGGATCTCGATGCAGCCGGGCCTGTCGGCGTGGTCGAGAAGGCTGTCGATGGAGTCGCTGAGGCTCTGGGGTCTCCCTCGCGAGGGCAGGAGCACGGAGATCAACGGCGCGGGCCCCTCTCAGTAGATGGTGAGGGTGCCGGTGCGGTGGATGGGGGTTTCGGTGCCGCCCGCGAATTTGATCCACACGCGGTAGTCGCCTTCGGTGAGGGTGGTTTCGCCGCCTTCGGGTCCGATGAGGATGCGGGCGTGGGGTGCGAGCCATTCGCCGGTGTGCCAGTCGCCGGTGTCGGGGGTGGTGCCGTCGGCGAGGAATGCGAACTCGGGTGGGGCGCCGAGGTTGAGGCTGGCGCCGCCTGCCTTGGCCACGACGGTGATCTTCACGTATTCGGTGGAGAGGGCGGCTAGATCCACGGGCCGGTCACCGTCCATCCGCTGTGGGGCTCGCTGATGTGGGTGGTGAGGTCGTCGCGGACGGCTGCGTCGGTCTGGGCGCCGAGCCGGGAGCTGGCGGACAGGCTGGCCGTAAGGACGGCGGCTTGGGTGGCGGACGCGTCGAGGCTGCCGCTGGCGTCGAGGGAGGCGCCGAGGACCGCGGAGGGGGTGAGAGCGGCGGTCTGGGCGCCGTCGGCGGTGAGGCTGGCGGACATCAGGTAGACCGCTGCACTGCTGGCCGCGGTGTTGAAGTTGTCGAACTCGCTGAAGTTCGTGCTGCCGTTGTTGCGGTAGGAGAGGAGTTCCACCGCGAGGGCGTTGGTGCCGCTGGTCACCCAGGCGGGGGTGGCTAGGGTCCGGCGGTTGGTCCAGGAGGAGCCGTCCGTCGAGGTGTCCCACAGGACGTTTCCACCGGTTTCGCGGATACGGAGCCAGGCGTGCGTCGACGAGTTGTAGGTGAGGGAGACCGCGGAGCCGTCGGTGTAGCCCACGTTGGACTCGAACCTGATGGTGCCCGCGACAGTGTTGATGTTGATGGAGAGGTAGGTTCCGGCGGTCGCCTGAATGATCTGGAACGCTGTCTGCGCCTCCGTCGAAGCGCCGTTCGCGGCAGCGGCCACGGGCAGCTGCACGTAGGCACTACTGCCTGCCAACGTCCAGTCCTTGGCGGTCTGGTAGCCGGAGTACTGGCCTGCCACGCACGGCAACCTGGCCCGGCCACCGGTCTCAGTCGCGCCACCGTAGGAGTTGCCCCACTCCGGGCCGATCACGTTGTCGTTGAACGTGTCGACGAGGGTGCCGATCAAGGCCATCGCTGCCCCCGATCACGCCTGCGCGAAGGCCAAAGCGCCTGCAGGGAAGCGGCATTCGTCGCCGGAAGCGAGAGTCCTGGAGGTAGCTAGAGGCCCCCACCACCAGCGGATTGGGGTGCCTGCCGAGTCCCAGATCTCGACACCGACGATCGTCCCGGCAGGCATGCCAGTCCAGACGATATCCGCCGAGTTGGAGGTAGCCCCGGAGGATGCTGCTCCGACGGTGAGGTTCTTGCGGACATAGGATCCGCCGGTCACCTCAGTGCCAGCGGCCGAGTCGGATCCGTTGGCGGTGACGAGGGCGACCTTCAGCGGCAGCGTGGGCGCAGTGGTGGCCGTGCCCATGAGCCAGTCCAGAGCACGGTTCTCCGCCGTGTTCGAAAGATTGTCAGCGATGGCTACTGCCCTCCTTCCTGGTCAGGTGACGCCGAGGTGTCCGGACATGCGGGTGATGTTTTCGGCGCCGGGCGGGTCGACGGACACCCACACGCGGTAGTCGCCGCGGGTGAGGACGAGCGTGCTGCCGGGGCCGATGAGGAGCGTGGCCTCGCCGTCGTCCCAGACCCCGGTCTTCCACTCGCTGGTCGCGGGGTTGTCCCGATGCGCGACGACGGCGATGCGTACCGGGGCTCCGGTCAGGTCGACGCCCTCGGGTGCGGTGACCGGGACGTGCAGGTACTCGGTGGAGGAGGCGGGGATCAGCACGGGGCGCCCACCTCCCAGTCCGCGGCCTCGGGTACTCCCGCCGTGTAGGGCCGGGCTGTCGGCGTACTGGCGGCCCACCGGCTGTACGGCAGGCCGATGGTGATGTCGACGTCGGTGACGGGGCTGGTCGGCGTCAGGGCCTGCGCCACGTCTATCTCAGTGGCGGTGCCGAGGGTGCGTTGCCGGATGTGTCCGAGCGGAATGGCCTCGGCGGATTCTGCGGCGACGCCCAGGAGCAGTTGCTTGAGGCGCGCGACGGTGAAGGCCGTCTCGGTTTCGAGCGCTGCGGTGAGACGTCCGGCCGCGGGCAGGGCACGTGCACTGTCGACTTCGCCCGCGACCCCGAGCTGCCGCGCCTTGCTGTGACCGGGAGACCAAGCTTCGGCGTTCTCGATCGCGGCCTGCAGCATCAGGGCCTTGAGGCGTCCGAGGCTCCGCGTGGTCTCGGTCTCCGCTGCCACGGAGGCGTGACCGGGTATCGCCAACTGCTGCGCCCGGTCGGTTTCGGCAGCCGTGCCGAGGGGGGCCGTCTTGCGGGCCGACAGCGGCATTGCCCTCACAGTTGAGACGGCAATGCCGGTCTGCTTGGCCTTGGCCGTGACAACGGTCCGTGCGTCCTCTGCGGCGGCTGCAGCGGTCACCGCCTGGATCTTGCGGGCGTTCAGGATCCCCGCGGTTTGCTGGCTCTCCGCGGCGACGGTCCAGGCGGTCTTGCAACCACCGACCGACTCCGCGCTGTCGACCTCGCCGGCCGTGGGCAGCGCCACCTGCTTGGCTCGTCCCAGCGGTATGGCACTGTCTGATTCGCCTGCGCTGTCGAGGCGGCCGGGCTGCGCGAGTTGCTGCGCTTGGTCGATCTCGTCGGCGAGGTCGAGGGGAGCCGCCTTGCGGGCCGTGACAGGCTGTACCGTCTCGGCGGACTCTGCAGCCCCCATGGCCTGCGTCTTGGCCGCTGTGAGGGGGTGTGCCGCCTCCTGGGTGGCCGCCGGGGCCATGACCTGGATCTTGGCCGCCTGGAGGCCTTGTGCGGTCTCCAGGGCGGTGGTGGGCGAGAGTGGGCGGCTGCGCCCCGCCGCATTGGCCGCCGTATTCTCTGCCGCGGTCCCGAGCGCCCGCGTCCTGGTGCGCCCGATGGTTTGGGCCGTGACAGTCTCAGCGCCCGGGTCGAGCGGACGGGTCTTCGCCCAGGTGAGAGCCTGCGGCGTGTCGATCTCCTGGGAGGTGTCCAGGAGTTGGGCCTTCGCTTGCCCAAGGGCCTGCGCTGTCTCCCTAGTCGAGGCCGGCGCGACGAGGTGGGCCTTGATCCCCGCGACTGCGCGGGCCGTGTCGGTCTCACCGGCTGCTGTGAGGGATCCTGCCAATGCCAGCGGAAGGGCCTGTGCCGTCTCCGCAGCCACGGCCAACGGGAGCGTCCTGCGGGCGCCCAGTGGCTGGGCGGCTTCGTCGACAGATGCAGTGTCGAGCCGCAGCTGCTTGGTCGCCTGGAGGTCCTGGGCCGCCTCGTCGGCCCCTCCTGCGGCCAGGGCGCGGGCTTCCCCTGCGGTGAGCGAGGCGGCCGTCTCCGTGGCACTGGCCGGCCCGAGCAGCGCGGTCTTGGCCGCGCCCACCAGCCGTGCCGTGCCGGATTCATCGACGGGTGGGAGCAGGACGTTGCGGGCTCCACCCAGTGGCTGCGCCGTCTCCGCGGCCGATGCGCTCTCCAGCGCACGGGCCTTGATGTGGGCGAGCGGCCCGCCTTCCTCGGCGTCGACCGCTCCGGCGAGGGTCAACGCCTTGGCGGCGGTCAGAGGCTGCGCTGTCTCCGTGCCCTGTGCAGGAGGTGGCGTCGTGCGCTTGGCCGCGCTGGCGGGCCGGGCCGTTGCTTCCTCGGCGACTGCGCCGAGGGTGCGGCTGCGGATCTGTCCCACTGTCTGCGCGGCGTCCTGGACTGTGGCGGCCAGCAGCGGTGTCGTCTTGCCGGCACCCGGCGATACGGCCGCCTCGACAGAGGCGGCTGCCGCGGGTGCTATCGACTTGACCCGCCCGACGCCGTGCGCATCCTCGATGCTCGTCGCGGCGGCGAGCTGCTGGCGCTTGGCAGGACCGAGGGCCTGAGCGACATCGGATGCCGTGGCGGTGGATAGGGCGGCGGTTTTCGCCGACGTGAGGGCCCCGGCGCTGTCGGTGGTTTCGGTGGTGCCGAGGGTACGCTGCTTGCCTCTGCCGACCAGCTGAACCGCGGCATCAGCGGTGGCAGCACCAAGGGGTGCCGTCTTGCGGCGGCCGACTGGCTGTGAGGCACTGGTCTCGGCGGCCGCTGTGAGGGCCTGTGTCTTGCCCCGCCCGAGGGCTTGGGCGCTGCCGGTTTCGTCCGCGGCCGTGGGTACAACGGCCTTGGCTCGCCCGAGGGCCTGCGCCGTGCCGGTCTCGCTGCCGGCGACCAGCGGCGTAGCGGGTGCGGCCAGGGAGCGGGCTGTGTCCGTTTCTGTGACGGCCGCGAGCGCCGCCGACTTGGCCTGCCCAAGCACTGGACCGGTACAGGTTTCGAGGGCGGGGGCGAGGACGACGGTCTTGCGGCGGCCGAGGGGCTGCGCCGTGCCGGTCTCGGATCCGGGTGCCGCCGCCCGTGTCTTGGCTTTGGTGAGGGTTTGGGCGGTGGCGGTTTCGGAGGCGATTCCGGCTGTGGCGGTGAGGCCGCCGGGGCGGAGGGCGATGAGGATGGCCCTGCCGTCGCCGCCGACCGGCATGGTGGTGTCCCAGGTCTGGGATCCGTCCGTCGTGACGATCTTGTATTGGGTGGCGGCCTGGATGTTGGAGGAGCCGCTGCCGCCGGTGGTGCCAGCGTTGAGCATCGTCGACCAGGACCCGCTGGTGGTGTCCGAGTCGCCGGTGATGTTGTTGGAGCCGCCGACGGTGCCCTCGAAGCCGTCGACGCCGATCACCAGGTCCCCGGCGACCGGGTTGGCGTTGGTGAGGCTGACGTTGACGTTTCCGGAGACGATCGTGGCGGTGGTGGCCGAGCCCCGCAGCGTCGAGGACCCGCCGGTGAACCGGTACACGGTGAGGTTCTTCGCCGCCGCGCTCGAGGACGGCGCGAAACTGACCGTTGTACCGGACATCGGGTTCGTGACCGTGCAGTAGAAGATCGCCACAGCGACGGAGCCGGCGCTGGTCTGCGACTGGTTCGCCGCGATCCTCGTCCAGGTGTTGCCAGCGGCGTCGGAGACTGCGCTGGTGCCGATCGCGTCGGCGCCGCTGATGTCGTCACTGACGCAGGCGGCGATCAGGCAGTCGCCGACGGACGCCGTGACGGACGCCGCCGCCGCGGTGCCGCCGGTCTTGTTGCCGGTGCCGAGAGTGCTGGACACATACGACCAGCCGGCCGGGTTCGCGCTCGCGTCCGGCTTCAACGCGATCGTGTAGTGATTGCAGTTGGTGAGCGTCTGCGTCGCCGTCGTGCTCAGCCCAGTGACGCTGCCCGCGCTCTTGGGCGCCAAGCTGAGGTAGCCGGCCTGGCCGTTGCCGCTCGCGCCCTGGTCGTCGATTTCCGTCACGGATGTGTCGGTTGTCGAGCAGGTGGGGTTCGTCCCCCCGGAGGAGCGGGACTGGCGCAGGTAGAGGATCGGGCAGCCGGACGCTGTCGTGGTGATCGGCGGGCCGGTCACCGTCGCCGCGGTCGTCGACGCGCTGATCGCGTGGGCGTCGATGGGGCTGGTGTTGTCCACCCTGCGGAAGCTGTAGATCGAGACGATCATCAGCGAGAGGACGGTCTGCGTCCAGGAGTAGGACGCGGGCTCGCTGGAGGCCACCCGGTACCAGGCTCGGCCCTGCCAGCCGGTGGCGTTGGAGTCGATCTGCGTCCAGCCTGCCGGTGGGCTGAAGGTGCCGGAGGCGCCCGTGGTCCCGTGGGCGATCATGACGTCGCCGTCCACGGTGCCCGCCGGCACGTTCACGGACAGGCTCGTGCCCGTGGCCGCGTTGACGGCTTTGTTGACGTAGAGAGGCTGGCCCACGATCGCCCCCTACCGGGAATCCGGCGGCCAGGGTCAGGCGGCGGATGTGGCGCGGAAGAAGTCGGAAATGGTTGCTGAGACGTCCGAGCCGTCGGGGGTGATCGAGAAGTCGTGCAGCGTCAGTGGCACGATGGTCGAGTCGGTGCCCGATGTGGTGTCGGCGTCGTAGCAGATCAGGAGCTTGGAGATCGCGTTGCCGGTGGCTGCGGTCCAGGTCTGGTCTGCGATGTCGAGGGCGAGGCGGTCGTTGGTGTCGTCGACGGTGACGGTGCACGCGGTGACGGTCTTGCGGCCCATGGTGGTCTGCTCGTTGGTGGTGCCGGAGAGTACGGCGGCGAGGTCGTCCTTGTCGCGCAGCACGGAGTCGGCTTCGAGGCCGGAGGTTTCGAGGGGCACGATGATGAGGGCAGCGTTGCCGGTGCCGACCTGCTCTGCATATCGCTTCAGGTAGCCGAGGGCCGTGTTGAAGACGATGTTCGCCATGTTGATCTTCCTTCCGGGCCTCAGCCCCAGGTCCAGCCCTTGACGTAGGCGATGTCCATTTGTGCCGAGCTGTTGACGGCAGCCCGGTCCCCGTTAAGCGCGGCCTCGTTCTGGATGATCCAGCTCATGGGCCGGTCGGGGACGCTGTTCGTGGAGCGGCCGATCAGCTCGCCGTCGAGGTAGAAACGGACCTCGCCGGGCTTCCACTCGATCTGTGAGGTGTGCCAATCGCTCCAGCGCCTGCCGCTGTCGAACGCGGTCTGCCGCGTGCAGTTGGCGGGGTGGACGAAGCCTGCGATGGTCTCCGACCACTCAAGTTCAGGGAAATCGATCTCCGAGCAGCCGTCATTCACGACGGGCCAGAGCAAGTGCGCCGACTTGTAGCCGACGGCGACCTTGGAGACGCGGAAACGTTCCTCGTACCGCCCGTATCGCTGCTCCATAAGCTTCTTCGGCACAACCGCGGCGGAGTGCACGGGCCCGGACGGGCCGCGCCACATGCGGATGTGCATCTGCCCGCCCGAGATCCACACCGTGGACGCGGGGTCGTACAGGCCACCTACCGGGTAGTCGCGTTGGGTGGCGGTGTCGGGCCAGCCCTTCGGGTAGGCCCACCAGTTCGCCCGCGCGCTGCCGGTGAGGCCACCGCAGTAGGCGCGCGGAGTGTCGACGTTGTGGCTGCAGTCGCGGAAACGTCCCTTCGCGACTGGGGTGTTGAAGGCGTCAACGAACCGCAGCTTCCACGTCGGCCCGGCATCCGCGACGCGGCCGGCATCGGCAGTCGGCGCTGCAACGTGCCAGAGGAGGAGTGCGGCGAGGATCCCGGCGATGGTGAGTGGACGCCGCATAGCACACCACCTCTTCCTCGCCGCACGATTCAGGGGTGGTGGTCCGCCGCCCGGACGCCGGTACCAACTCACGGAGGGTGTAAGCCCTCACACGAGGAGACCTCTCCGGTCTCATCGCCTGGCGGCGGAGATTGAGGGTCCCGTCGCCCGGGGCGGGGGCCTGCCGGGCGACGGGGGCCAGTACCGCCTGCTGGGGGCGGGCGCTACTGGCCGGGAGGTGTCCGCCCGGACCCCCACGGACCGGGCGGACGGGGTGGGCCGAGCGCGACGCGCTACGAGGCCCGGCCTGCGCCACGACCACCACGGCGCAGGGGCTAAGCGGCGTGCTGCCGCTGGTCTTTGATGGGCGGCGGCGGGGCGGGGGTGATGAGCTCGCGTGTGTCAGGGTTCCGTTCGGCGGCCGTGGTCTCGTTGAGGTCGTAGCGGGCGTTCTTGCCGTGGCCGTGGACGGTGAGGCGGCCTTCGGAGGCCCAGCGCCAGATGGTGCCGACGGGCCGTCCGGTCCAGTAGGCGAGGTCTGCGGCGGTGACGAGGGTTGGGGTTTCGGAGGGCAAGTGGTCACCTCCGGATGCAACGAAGGCCACCCGGGGTGGCGGGTGGCCTCAGCGCGAAGTTCAGCTATCTGAGCACAGAGTGACTTCGGTGAACATATTTTGTCAAGTGCTCAAGTATTCATGGTGCTTCCGCGCCCGGGAAGTCCCTGGCTTTGATCTTCGCCATAGTGCCATCGGGGTGGTGGTACACGAGGCCTTCCCATGTGTGCCCTGCGAGGAAGTTCCCGATCTCGTCGTAGGTGCGGAAGTCCAGACGGGGGTCGACGGTCTCGGCCGTGACGTGTCGGATCAGGGTGTGCCGCTCGACACCTTCAGGGTTTCCGTTGATCTTCGGGCCGCAGAGCTCGTAAGTTCCGTGCGGCCAGTGCCGATGTATCTCGGCGGCCTCGGTGTGGAACTTGGCGAACGACGACTGCGCTATCGGCTCCCAGCCGACCGTCTTGCCCGTGGTCGTGTCGTGCTCAATCGGCACGTAGTTCGGTGGCGGTGCCTTGCCGCGTTTGACCTCACGCCGAGCCCACCAGTCACCGGACTCGTCGAGCAGGACGCAGGTGCCGTCGTATTTGCGGGTCGCGGTGCCGTAGCCTTCCAGAACCCACTCGCAGCCGGAGGTGACCTCGGGGAGTACGTGGCGGCGGTCGTCGGGGTTGCGGACGAACAGGGTGGGGATCTTCTGCATGCGGGCCTCCATTGGCGTGGGGGTTCAGCTTGGCTCGGGTTCCAGGGCAACGTCACGGGATTTTGAGGCCTCGGCATACAGGCTTGCCTTCGCGACACGGGGATGCCAGTGGCTGCGGATGTAGGCCAGGGCCAGTCCGATGCCGTCTACCGGTGATCGTTGGGTCTTGTCGGCAGCTTCGCTCACGTCTGCCGTCCTTTCCATACGATCCATGCGCCAGCCAATCCGACGGCGCCGCCAAGCAAGCCGCAAAGGCCGAGGACAAGCCGCAGAGCGTCGTTCACGCCGCATCCTCCGCCCGCCGGAGCTGCTCTTCGAGTACGGCTTCTTGCGCGTCACGCAGGCCGCGCCATTCCCCGAGGGTTTCCCAGCGTGCGCCGCAGGCTCGGCAGTGGATGCGGTGGTTGTCGGTGACGGCGGTGAGAGGTTCCCCGCAGAGGGTGTCGTCGTCGTAGCGCGTGGGGCAGGGCCCGACTTGGACGCAGCCGCCGCGTTTCTCGCCGTCGGCGATCGCCTTGCATTCGCCGTGCAGCTTGCGGAGGTCGTCGATGTCCTGGCCGATGCTGTCGTAGCTCGAGCAGGCCCACAGCAGGTTGTCGGCGAGGAATCGGACGTGCTGCGGGATCGCTTCGGCCGGGCTCCCGCGCCAGGGGGCGACGGTCCAGCCGAGCGCGGACCGCCACGCGTCCTCAATGTCGCGGAGCCGGGCGGCTATGCCGCCGGGGCCGACGAGGGCGAGGACATCAAGGCGGGGCGGTATCGGCGGGGTCCGGCTGCCCGACGTGGCGCTGCCGGTGCGGCGGGCGCCCTTCATCAGCATCGCCGTCGTGTCCAACCGGGCGAACAATGCCGGGAGTTCGCGGATGCGGGTCGCGGTGGCGTCCTCACACGGACGGCACGCAAGCCGTCCGGTCTCGGCGACCCAAAGCAGACGGCCGCACCGCGGCGCCACGCATGCGGGCCAGTCGTAGTCGTCGAGGCCGGTGGGGTGGTTGTGCACGGCGGGCTCCTCGGGTGGCACGGGAAGCAGGGTGCTGATTGAGCCATTGTGCACCCAGCAGCTTGCAATACCGGGCCAATGGCACACTCGACGGGGGCGAGCGGACGAACTGGGCTACCGGGCCTTGGACTTCACGGGCGCCCCGGCCCCGTAGGCGACCGCGGCCAGCCCGGCAGTGAACGTGACAGCCATGCCCGCGCCGGTGGCGGCGGTGGGGGCTCCGGCAGCGGGCAGAGTGACGGCGAGCGCCGCGGTAGCGGCCACCACCAGCACACCGCGCGGGACGTACTGGCGGGCACGGGCGACAAGACGATGATCAGGCGCAGACATATGAGCGCTCCCCTATCGGCGCCAGCGGGGCTTGTGGTCGGCGGCGGCGGACAGGATCTGCATGGCGACGGCCTGACCGTCTTCGCCTGCCGCGTCGATGAGCTGGTCGGCTTTCCTGCTGCTGCCGCGGCCGAGGAAGCCGCCGCGCTGCACCTGCCGCGCTGCCGCGTCGATCTCTTCCGGGGTGGGGGTCTTCGGCATGCTGATCTCCTTCACAGGTTGGTGGAGCTACGGCCCCACCAGCGGTTGTGGGTGGTGACGGTGCTGTTGATCTGATGGACGGGCGCGTTGTACGTCTGGTGGAGCTCCCGCGGGCCTGTCCGGCTGAAGATCTTTGCCAGGCCCTTCAGGGAGTGGAATGCGGCGGGGGGTGCGGCGCAGACGATGCCGATAACAACTGGGTTGGCCTGCCCAGAGGCCCACAAAACGAGGCTGGCAGCCCCTCCGGTCGCGACGATCAGGACGCTCCCTGCGAGCATGAGTGCGCTGCCGTCGGTGGCCTTCTGGCTCATCGGCGGACGCCCGGGCTGCGCGACGGGCTGAGCGTCTCCGACCGTGGGGACAGGGCTGGTGTCGCGATGCGACGTCGGCACCTTCCAGTCGATGCTTTCGATGTCGTCGAGGATCTCTTGGGTGGCGGGCGAGAGGTTCCGCTGCGCGACCGCGGGGTGGTCGAGCGGCGGACGGCCGGGCAGCGGTTCCATGACGGTCTCCTTGTCGGTGCGGTCAGGCGGCGTTGGCGGCGGCGAGTTGGCGGGTGAGGTCGTCGATGGCGTCCTGCTCGGTGTCGTGGAGGTCGGAACGGTAGGCGGCGCCACCGCCCGGTTTCATGACGGCCTGGCCGTCCTGGTCGCACAGGACGGCGCCCCACTTCGGCGGGTGCGGGTTGTCGAGCCGGCCGCAGGTCTGCAGGGTGTCGATCGTGTAGTCGGCCATGAGAGATCTCCTTGTCAGGGTGGGGTGGAGTTCGGAACGAGTGCGGCCCCCTTGCCCGGCAGACGCCGGGTCCTGACGGACGGGCAGTCGGGCTAGTCGGCCTCGCCGGTTGTGGCGCACACGCCGCAGGGGACGCGGATCTTGCCCTGGCTTCCGGCCTTGGGGTGGATGCGGGTGGGGATGGTGAACCAGCCGCGGTCGCAGCCCGCGCCGCACGGGTTGATGGGCTCGGGCTGGCGATCGGGGTCGGGTTCGTGGCCGCCGGCCCGCAGGTCCCAGGCGGCGGTGAGGGCGGCGGCCTGGGTCGCGGCGACCGCGCCCTTGACCGGCCGGGTGACGGCGCGCCCCGCGGCGCGGCGATGCCGTCGCAGGACGGGCTTGATGATCCGCCGCCAGTACAGGCGGCCAGCCTGCTTCACGTCATCGACGGTGATCTCCGGGTGGAGGATCCCGGCGAGGACCGCGCCGCCCACAGTGATCTCGAAGGTGTCCTCGTCGGTGGCGCACTGGCGGCCGCTGCTCGTGTGGAGGATCTCCTTGAGGACGCCGAGGGTGATCAGGGGCTCTTCCCAGGTGTGGGACTGCCAGCAGTTCCCGCGGACCGGGAGCGCGTCGATGAACCCGGTGCCGTCGAGGGTGAACGCCTGCGCGGCGCACTCGGGACACAGATACGGGTGTCCGTCGATCGTCATCTGCTGGATCCTGAGGGTGAGCATCTTCCGGACCTTCCTCGCATATTGCTCTGACGGGTGCCCTGACAGTCGTGGATTTGCGCAGGCCACAGCCCTGACAGGCGGGTGACAGGTCACGGCTTGGAGAGTGCGCTCGACGGGCGCGGTCAGGGGCCTGTCAGGGCGGCCACCTGCGGCGATCCACGTCTTACCAGGGGACCGTCAGGGCGCATTGCGGGCATTACGGGCGGCTTCGATGTCCTCCAGCAGGTAGCCCTGGGGCCGCTTACCGTCCTCGGCCGGTACTCGCTTGACCTTCAGATCGGGTGTCACCGCCTCGATCTGCTCCCGTACTGCCTTGCCGACACGGGCAGACCAGCCTTCCTCCGTCTCGCCGTCTCGACGCCCGAAGCGGGCATGGTCCGCAGCGGCGAAGGCCGTGAAGACCTCGGCGTTCGTGATGTTGCCCCGCCCCGTGGCGCGCGCCATCGCCGACAGCCGGTCCAGAATGCCGACGCGGACGATGCGTCCCCTACCGCCGGGCCCGCCTGCGGCAGACGACACCCCTGTCTCTCCCTGGAGCTGCTCCTCGATCCGGTCGCGCCACTGGCCCGGCAGCCGCCCGGCGGCCTTGCGGATCTCGTAGGCCTCGGCGACGACCTTCCGCTTGTCGTCTGGCTTCACCAGGTAGGAGCGACCCTGGATGACACCGGTCTCCGGGGTGGCTAGCCAGAACCGGCCCGGCTGGTCAAGGGGGATCTTGGATGCGTCGTAGCCCTGACCGGTCATGCCGTCGCCGAGGATCGTGTTCGATGCCTGCCCGGACTCGGTGTTCATCGCCGCGCGGCCAACGTGGTTCTGGCGCAGACGTCCGCGGATGACCGCAACCTCGGGCACCTGCGTGATGCTGATCAGGAGCACGCCCACGGCAGCGCCGACGGCGGCGATCTGCGACAGATTCTCGGTGATCTCGTCGTCCCAGGGGCTCGTGCCCCTGGGGGTGTAGGTGGCGAGCTCGTCGACGATGAAAAGCTCCCGGCCGCCGAGGAGCCGCATGGCCTGCTCGTAGTTGTCGTCGTCGATCTTCTCGTAGCCGTGGTCGTCGAGGAGATCGGAACGGCGGTCGACCTCCTCCTTGATCAGGCGGGTGATGAGGGCGAGACGCTCCGGGTTCCGCTTGACGAACGTCGCCAGGATCGGCGCATACGGGTTGTGCTCGGCGACACCCTTGCCGTCGAAGATACGGACGTTCACCCACGGGTCCTTGGCCGCGCCGATCAGGATGTTCGCCAGAAGCATCCCCTTGCCGCGCCGGGTGGCCCCGGCCGCGATCAGGCTGGTGTCCCGCACATGCAGGGTGATCGGGTCGCCGCGCTTGCCGAAGGCGACCGGAATGCCGTCACGGAAGGTATTGATCGGCCCGTCGTGGTCAAGCAGCGGCGAGGGGCGGACCACCGAGAACGGGTCATCGCTCGCCACCCACACATGCAGCAGCGTCTCGATGCTGCCGACGCTGAGGTCGAGCCAGTCGGAGTGCACGCCGAGCGCGGATGCGATCTGCTGCTTCTTGCTCACGGCCACGGCCGCAGGGATCCCGGAAGGGGTGTGCACGGCGTAGGCGATGCCGGGGCCTTCCCCGTGAGGGATGCCAACGCCGCGGATTTCCCCGCCGCGCTTCTCCGGGACCGCGCCGGCCTCGACGAGGACGCGGCGCATCGTGTCCTCCCCCAGGTGCGAGGTCCGGGTCGGCGCCTGCACGGGGACGATCGCGGGAGTCTCGGGCCGCCCGAACCAACTGCCGGTCAGCACCACAGCGAGAGCGAGGAGGAGCTGCATCCACCAGCTGCCCAGCATCACAGTAGCCGCACCACCGCCGGCGACGGCCAGACCGCAGTAGCCGGTGCGGATCCAGTGCCGCTTCTTGTGCGCCTTGTACTCCGCCCGCCGCACTTCCAGCAGGGCCCGCGCCTTCGACTCGGACGCCGCCCGCGCATCGCCGCGCGGGAGCTCCTTGGCCTGGCGGAGCATGAGCTTGGCAGTGGCAATCTGCTGCCGGTAGTCGTCGTGACGAGCCTCCCACCAGCGGCGGCACAGCCGCCGGTAGCCGCGCACCGACCAGCCCAGGTAGTACGGACTGTGGACGGCATGGAAACGCATCCAGTCGAGGCTGTTGTCGCGGGCGTACACCGCCCACTGCTTCAGCTGCTCCGCGGACATCATCCACGCCGGACGGGGCCGCTTCTCGAACTCGAAAACGGGGGCCGCTTCGGGGGTCTCCTTGACGAGCGTCAGCGGCGGACGCCCATCCTTCAGCGGGGTAGCCATGCGGGTCTCAGTCCTTCTTCTCGAGGGTCCGCTCGACGCGGGCTTGTGCACGGGCGAGGGGATGGTTGGGCTCGCTGTCACCGGTCGTCCTGCGGGGCGGAATGCCGCCGTTGTTTCGGCGCCCGTCGGGGGCGTTCGGGTCCTTCTTCTGCTTGGCGGGTCGTTGGGAATTGACCAGTGACATTTCGCCAAGGACGGGGGTCTCCGTGACGGTCTTCACGCGGGCCTGCTGGGCGCGGGATGCGGCCTCGAGGTCGAGGGTGATTCCGACCGTCTTGCAGCCGGTGACGCGCTGCCAGGCCTCGGCCCAGATCTGCTCGGTGACGAACGCGGAGCCGCGGGCAGATCGCATCGCGTCGGCGACTGCCCACACCTCCGGGTGGTGCTTGCGCCGGTCCTCGTCGCGGCGTGCTTGTTCGCGCTCGGCGCGCTGCTGCGCGAAGGCCTTCTCCTCCCGCGCCTTTAGGTCCGCGGCCTCCTTCGCCTTACGGGCTTGCGCGCGGGCGGCATCCTCCATGATCTTGGCCCGCTGGGAGGCGCGGCGTTCGCGCCGGGAGGGGATGCCGTCGCTCTGCTGGGCGATGCCGTGCTCGTAGACCATGAGCACGATCGGCCCGCCGAGGGAGGCGATGGCGCCGATGAGCCCGGCGTTGAAGCCGATCTCCGGCTTGGTCATGCCGCCATGCATGTTGATCGCAGCAGCGATCAACGCGGAGATCATGACGCCGATGCGGTACGGAGTGACGTCCCGGCGGTGCGCGACCGCCCAGCCAGCGCCACACGCAAGCACGAGCGCAAGACCCTCAAGCAGCGCGGGCGCGGCGACGAGGAACTTCCGGGCGGGATCCCAGAAGTGCATGAACTGCACCGGCGCGGCAATGACCAGGCCGACGGCGTAGATGCCGCGGGCACCCCACTTCCACCAGCGTTCAGCGCGCGTCCGCTCGGCCTGCTCCTGGGCCTCCCGCTGCGCCTGCTCGGCCTCGGCTTGTGCGGCCTTCTCGCGTTCTGCGTCGGCCTTTCTCTTCTCGGCCGCCTTCCGGGCGAGGTAGGCGTCATGGTCGGCCTGGTCCTTCTCCAGGCGCAGGCGCTGCCGCTCATTGGTGATCCGCTGCTTCTCCGCCTCCTCGACAGCCCGGGTCTTCTCGGCTTCGGCGCGGCCTTCGGATTCGATGCGCAACGCGGCAGCCTCGGCGGCCGCCCGTGTCCGGATGGCCTCCGCCTCGGCCAGCGCCACCGGGTCGAACCGGGGCTCAGGCGAGGCCACGGCAAGGCCGTTGACCTTCTTCTCGACGGAGGTGCTCACGGTTGATCAGTCCTCTCGGTTGCGTCGGGTGGTGTGGCGGTATCCGAATCCGCCGGGCAGGTTCATGGAGGCGGTGCGGCGGCCGGTGGATGAGATCGTGTAGTGGGGTCCGCGCCGCCCGCCGAAAGTGATCGACCAGGAGCGGCGGTTGATGTTGAGTCGGACCCCGGGGAAGATCCGCCACGACCGGCGGTAAGTGATCCCCATCAAGTGGCCTCCGACCGAACCGACCGCCACGCCACCACCAGCAGCGCAACCGTGAGGACCGAGGGCTGCAGCAGGAGCGCCAGGCCGCCACTCAGCCCGAGCCCGACCGCGGCACCGATGGCCGCAGCCAGGCCGGGAAAGATCCCGACGAGGAACAAGACGGCTGCGAGCAGCAGCCAGCCGACAAGCCGCTTCATGGCGGCCTCCGATCAAAACGAGGTGTGGGATTGAGGGGTGCTGAGGGATGTCCAAGGCGCACGTGCCAGACGTGCGCCGAGGGCCACCATCAGTCCTGGGCGCGGTCCGCGCGACGGGCGAAGTAGACGTCGACCAGGTAGTCCATGACCGCGCACACGACGAGCGCGGTGGCGATAGTGGCGGTAGCACGCCACGGCTCCGCCACGCCCACGGCGGCGACATCCCGGACCGTGATGGCGGCCGCGAACGCCGGAGCGATCATCACCAGCCAGATCAGATACCGCATCAGCCGCCCCGCTTCTTCGTACCGCCGTGCCAGAAGCTGACCTTCGCTGCGGCGTCATTCGCTGCGGCGTTCAGGCGCTGGTACTCGTCGGTCTCGTGCCGGATCCCGGCCGCGAACTCACGGTCTGAGTTCTCGTTCAGCGCCTTGTCCGCCGCCTTCATCTCTGCGATCGCTTCCTTCTCCTCGGGGGTCCTACGGAACACACCCACGCCGGGGCTCCTCTCTCGGGTCGGGTCACCACCAGATGGATGGCTTCTTCGGTACGCGGTTCGGACAGCCGTTGATCATGTGGTCGACGCACTGCGGGCAGTCGCCTTTCGACGGCACGTAGCCGCTGGACCAGACGTTGTGCAGCACGTGCGCGTGGTGCCAGCACTGCGGGCACTCCCCCGGCGGCGTCGCCTGCGGCATCAGTCGACGAGGTCGTCGGCCGTGAGACCGCCGGGACAGGGGTGCGCGGTAGCGCCGTCACCGGTCACAATCACCGTGGTGACGGTGTTCTCATCCGTCCGCTCGCTCTCCACAAACCCGAACTCAGAGTCCTGCTGACCCATGACTAGCTCCTTCCTGGTTCCGGGGCTGTCCCGGCTCCCCTCACCGCCGGGCATGCAAGGTCCGGCGGATCGGGCAACCGGTCAGCGGTTGAAGGTGTGGCTGACCTGGCCGTGGTCGCCGTTGATGTAGGTGGTGCCGTCGCCGTGGGTGACCGTGACCGTGGTCTGGCTGGCGTCGACGGTGTCGGTGGTGCCGGACTGCACGATCGTGTGCACGTCCGAGCCGTCCACCTCATTGCTGGTGCTGGGGGTGCGGTCGCCCATCACGGGCTCCTCTCAAGCTGGTTGAAGCAGGGGAATGGGATCAGCGGGGCTGGTCTTCGTCGTCCGTGTTGTCCTCGCCCGCGGGGCCGGTGATGACGGTGTAGATGTCGCCGGTGCCGGTGTGGAGAGGAGCGTTCGACACCCCGATCACCACCCGCGCCTTCGCTGCGATCTCGCTGTAGTCCATGGCGGCAAGCCCTCCTTGATCAGTTCTGGTTAGGTTCGTCAGCCGTACAGGGCGCGGCGGGCCATCTGCCGCAGCGCGGAATGGGATTCCCGGGCGCGCCGCCCGATCTCCGCGACCGCGTCCTCATCGACCGCGCCCGGCTCCGACGCGGCATCACCGAGGGCCACCACCAGCTCCCGCGCCTCTTCCGCCGCAGCCAGCAGCCGCTGATCGGCTGTAGCCGTGTACAGGTAGTCGATCGCCTCAGTGAGCGCGTCACGGGCCGCATACCGGGCAGCGAGCGACTCATCGGTGTCGTCGCGACCCAACCTCCGGGCGCGGATCTTCATGTACTGCCTGCCGCGAAAGCGGACATAGGCCCGGAGTACGCCCCGGACCGCGGCCACAAACTCCGCACGCCGACGCTCCGCACGCACCCGCCGATCCCCGATCAGCGCCTGCACCAACACACCCGCCAGAGCAGCGGCCGCAGCCACAATCGCCGCAGACACGTCAGCCCTGCCGACCGCGGCGGATGCTCTCCTCAGCCAGGCCCTGGCAGCGGGCTGCGTTCTCCCCGTGGACCTCCGCGAGCCCTGAGCCCTCCGCCTCCAGCTGCCGCGTGCGGTGGTAGTCCCGCGCCTCGATCAGCCGGTGCACCTCGTCATCGGCACTGTCCTCGCCGCCGTAGTCACGGGTCATGACTCTCTCCTGTCTAGTGATCGATCCCGGATAGGGGTCGTGCGCGCCCCGGGCCCGCTTCGAACGAGCACCATCGCGGCGTATACCGGGGCCTGGAGCCGTGGCGGCGAGGGAACTCACCCGCTCCCCTCGCCGCCGGTCGAGACCAGCGAGCAGCCAGTCAGTCGTCGGCGTTCGTAACCGTGACGGAGGCGACGTGCGGCGCCTGGAACGGCAGGTCCTCGTACTCACGGGCGGTGGCGTCGTCGCTGACGGTGGTCTCGATGACGCGGCCGTCGGATTCGGTGATGGTGACGAGCTTGGCCATGGGGTGCCTCCTGTTGGATCGGGGGTGGTCGTGAAGGGATTTCAGCGAGTCGGAGCGACAGCCGCGTCGATGATCTCGGGATGGTCGAACGCCAGCGGCGGCAAGTCACCCAGGGGCCACCACTGCGCGCGGGTCGCGTCGTCCCCGGCCTCGATGGCCGTGCCGGGCAGGACGGTCAGGTGGTAGGCGACGCTGACGTACCTGCCACGCGGATCACGACCGGGCCGGTCGAACGCGCCGACCTGCTCCAACTCCGCCTCGGACGCGTACACGCCAGCCTCTTCAGCCAGCTCGCGGGCAGCGGCGGCACGGCTCGTCTCACCGGGGTCGACGTACCCGCCAGGCAGCGCCCACTGCCCCTTGAACGGATCCCAGCCGCGCTCAATCAGCAGGACATACCCGTCAGTCGTGGTGACGACCACGTCAGCGGTGAAGCGGATCGCCTCAAACGTCTCGGTCATGACGCCTCTCAAAGATCGGAAGAAGGGAGCCGTGGCGGCGGAAGGGGGAATGAACCCGCCGCCACGGCGGCTTGGATGATCAGCGGCGGCGAGCGGCCTCAGCGCCGATGTCGTGCACGTCGATCCCGGCGGCCTCAGCCACGGCAGTGAGCCGATGCGACTCACCGACCGCCGCCTGCCAATACGGATCCGAAGTGTGGTCCTGGCCCTTCGCGTTCAGACCGTCCGCGATACGGCGACACACATTCATCTGATCGGCAGCAGCACCGACAGCATCGGCGGTGCGGGCACGGTCATCGAGCTGACTCTGCAACCAGGCAGGCTTGGACATAGCGATCTCCTTCAGCGAATGCGGATGATGTTGATCGGTTCGGGGTCGAGCACGGTCCCGCCCCGATTCAGACGGTGATGCAGCCGGTCAGCCTTCGCGGCGGTCTTCACCACCGCCTCCTTGGCGCTCTCAGCGCGGGCGCTGTACGTGTACCGGCCGCCCACACCAGGGCCTTCGGCACCTATGCGAGTCACAGTCCAACGAGGCATCACAAATCCCCTTCGCGATCAGACAGTGGCTGGGAGCCGTGACGGCGAGGGGGAGCACACCCGCCGCCACGGCCGATCAAGCGGGATCAGCGGAAACGCCCGCAGTTGCAGTCCGGCCCGTGATTCGTCGCCAACGCATGCAGGTCACTGACCGTCAGATCACCGAGCCTCCCCCTGGCCGTCAGGCCGCTCAGATCACCGAGGGGCAGCTTGTCGGTGGCCAGCTTCCAGTCGCCCTCGAGGATCACCGTCCTCCCGCGGCGGCGGATCGTCCCCGCGCTGACAACCTGCTTACGCCGCTCCTCAGCAGCAGCACGCTCCCGCTCCCGACGTCGCGCACTACGCTCCCGAAACGCCAGCTCAGCCTCATCAGGCTGCGCAGGCACCCGCCGCTCCGACGGCTTCTGCGCGGCGAAGTACCGCTCCTCCGCAGTCGGCATCTCGCTGAACTTCCTACGGCCGAACAAGCCCACGACAAGCTCCTCTCACAACAGGGGAAGTGCAGATCAGAGACCCGAACGAAGACCGGCCGACTCAAGCCGCCGCGGGATAGTCGAAACCCAGCAACTCATCGACCAACAGCGGATCCAGCGCGTAAGCGTGGTCCAGGACCAGCGCCTCCATGTCGGGGCGGCCCGCCTCACGCGCCGCAGCGAAATCCGCAAACAGATCCGCCACCGCCGCGTCACGAACCTCACCCACCGACGTCTGCGACCGGCGCTTCACGCCGAGCTCCGTCGCCGCGTGATCCGCATCGAACAGCACCGTCACCGCCGGCCACCGCCCGAGGGAAGCTCGGCCGGCCGGGACTGCCCGCCCGACCGCTGCTGCAGCCACGCCACCGCCGCCGGAACCAGCTCCGGAAAGTCCGCAGCCAGCGGCGCCTCATCGATATCCCGCATGATGAACTCGACCGGGATCAGCCGCAGAAACTCGCGCTTCGCCCGGAAGGTGTCACCCGAAGCGATATCCACCAGCTCCACAAGCTCGAACTGGGCGCACTCCACCTGACAGACCCGCTCCGCGCCCGCCTGCCCCAGCAAGTGCTTCACCGGATCCCGGTACAGGACGAAGTCCTCGAGGCCGATACGACGGGCCGCACTCACACCCACCCTGATCACGATGTCAGCCATCACGCCACCCCCGTCGGGTACGGGCGCGGACGCCGCGACTTGAGCAGAACCTCGTAACTCGACTTCCCGTCACCCTCAGCCGACACGACCAGGAACGCGTCCGAGTCGAGATCCATCACCACGTCGACCGCGACACCCTCACGACGACGCTGCTGCGCAAACTCCTCCGCCGGCCACGAACCACGCGGACCACCCGCCGGAAACGACGCCAGAACCGTGCGCCGCGGACGGACATACGACGCCGCCACATGCGCCGCCACATCAGCAGCCGACAACGACGGAACCGACAGAGCACGCTCCAAACGGAGCAGAGCAGCACGCGCAGCAGAAGGAAGCGGAGCAGTAGGGCGGAGAGCGGGTTCGGGCGGGGCAGGGGTTGCCGTGGCCATCAGGCCACCTCCTCATGAGCAGGAAGATCCGCCTCCAGGACGGACTCGGGGATTTCCGTTGGGACCACCCGCGCCGAGCGGAGGTAGTCGTCGATAGCGGACTGGGAGATGCGGAAGCGGGGGCGAAGCGCCCCCCTAGCGATGTTGATCGCGGCGAGATGCCCGGATTCGATCAGGCGGCGCACATGTTGCGGGGTGCTACCAATGCGCGCCGCCACCTCTCCGGTAGTCAGGTAACCGCCCACAGAGGCGGCAGAAGCAGACGTCACTGGGTGCTCCCCTGCGGTCGACTGGGGCGGACACCATTAGAGAACCAGATCGCTTCAGAGCAATCAATAGCTCTCTAGAGCGCTTGGCTGAAAATGAGCATACAGAAAGCCCCCACCCGTAAGGGCGGGGGCTTGACTACGCAGGTCAGGCCGGGAAGTCGTAGACCAGCAGGTACTTCGAGGCGTCCAAAACCATACGGTTGACCTCTACGACACGACCCGTCACCTCATAGGCAGTGCGGCAGATCTCGACAACCGGCGTAGCTGCAGCGAGCCCCAGGTCCTCCGACTCTGCCGCCGAAGGCATGCGGCAGCGCAGTTCCTCCCGGAAGCGCACGGGGCCATGACCGGCCTCCCGGAGCCTCGCGTAAGTGCCACCAGGCCCAGAATCGACTTGGGTGATCCTGGTTCCACGAGCAAGGTCTTCGGGAATGTACGAGGTCGATCGAATCACGGGAACACCGTCAACCAAGTACTTGCGGTTGCGGCGCCAGACAAGATCACCCTCTTCGAGGTCAAGAGTGCGGGCTACGTCCGCGGACACCGGAGCCTGCTCGATCTGTACATCCACCGGCTCCAGGCGCCGGTTCTCCACATCGACATCCCAAATCGATTTACCTTCACCCCACTGCTCACCGGAGAGTCGACGCAGCGCGTTGCGAACGATGGGGCGCCACCTGCGGATATAGACACCAGAACCAACCCGAGACTCAGTAACACCTTCATCACGAAGCACTCCGAGCGCCTGCCGAACGGTGCCAGGCGCGACGCCGTACTCCTCCGCAAGGCTTCGCTCAGGGGGCAGCTTGTCGCCGTCAGCGAACTCCCCCGCATCGATGCGGCCTCGCAGTTCGTCGGCGATCTGCCGGTACTTCAGTGGCTCGCCGGGCTTGCGCGGCACGTGACCTCCTCGGGATGGATTCCTCCAGAGCAACGCTACCCGCTACACCTCACGGCAGGTCAGGGGCCTCTTTGTGGAAATCGGCGCAGACTCCTAGCTTCGATTGCTCTAGAGCGCTACGGTCGCTGTAGTCGCCGCGCTGCTGTGCGTTAAGTCGCGGCCGAACGAAGGGATCCCCATGCCCGAACCCCCTGAGCGCACCGCGCTCTATCGTCTCTACGACGTCGACGACCGACTGCTGTACGTCGGGATCAGCGGTGCGCCGAAGATGCGCATGAAGGCTCACGCAGCCGACAAGCCCTGGTGGCCCGAGGTCGCGACACGCGACTTCGAATGGTTCGACACCAGGGAGCAGGCCGCCGAAGCCGAGGTCGAAGCCATCAGGCAGCAGCAGCCGCTCCACAATCACACCCACAACATCTCAGCAGTGCTCGCCCTCCTGCCCGCCGTCCGTGACGAGCCGCTGCGGCCGCAACCTGCGGCGGTATCAAAGGACAGTCGCAACGTGGCCCAGCGCATGGCTGCTGAGATCCGACCGCTGATCATGGCTGGCGATATGCCCGTCGGCTCCCGGATT
Source organism: Streptomyces spectabilis (assembly GCF_008704795.1). Lineage (NCBI taxonomy): Bacteria > Bacillati > Actinomycetota > Actinomycetes > Kitasatosporales > Streptomycetaceae > Streptomyces > Streptomyces spectabilis. The sequence goes on from NZ_CP023690.1 coordinate 1,837,445, forward strand.
CCGTCCACGCAACACCTGATCACCCAGTTTCGGACCTCAAACGTCACCATTCAACGCGGTCTCCGCATCCTGAAGGATGAAGGGTTCGCCGTTGGCCGCTCCGGATCAGCCGTCTACGTAACTTCACCTGCCCCTCAGCACCTTGACGACGAGACCCAGCACGTCGAAACCGAGATCTCCAGCGCCGAGGTCACTCCTCCGCGCCGCGTGGCTCGCGCCCTGGCAGTCGGAGAAGGCGAACCCGTCCAGCGGCAGGAGACGCTCGTCCAGGTAGACGGCCGACCGATACGCACCGTCTCCACATATCGGCGCCTGCAAGACGCCCTCGGAGTTCCGGCGGAACTGCTGGATCAAGTCTCCGTCCGGCCGCCGACAACCGCTGAGGTGCTCGCCCTTCAACTCCCCGAGGAGGTCCCTGTAATGAACGTCTTCCGGCAGGTACTCGACGACGACGGGCAAGTGCTTGAGGTCCAGAGCCTCATCGAGCCCGGAAACCTGTGCATCCGGCAGTACCGCACGCCGATCGATCCGCAGTAGCCCTGACGTCTTCCGGCCGCTTCCGCTGTTGGCCGCCGGTGTCCCGCGCACTCCGTGGGGCGCGCGTCAGATCCTACTGCTTCGGGCAAGTCGGACTCACCGCAGTTCAGGGGCCTGACGTCCGCCGTCTGGTTCTCGCGATGGCGCGCCGACCGGGTCGTAGCGTCTGGCTGGTGGCCGAGTTCCGGACATCCTGCCCGGTCCGCTGCTGACGTTGCGCGTCTGGTCTATTCGAGTTTCGCCGAGCCCTTTCGGGTTTCGTCGGGTCTTCTCGGTTGGGGTGGGTGCCGGTTTTCATCGGCCAGCTTTTGGGTGGTCGTAGTGTCGTTCGGGAGGGCATGGGTTCCGGCCATCTTCGGGCCAGATTTTCTGGGGTCTGCAGGTCGGCCACCGGGGTGCCCAGCATCAGTAAGTGTGGGGAGGTGGGGGCGTTTTGGATCTCGTGTATGCACGCTCTCACCTGTGCAGTTTGGCGACGCTCTGGCTACACCTTGAGCACACGGTGGCGTCTTCTGGATCTCGCGCTGGCCCGGTGTCTCGTTCCCGCCGTCCAGGTAGGTTCCTGGGAACGCGGTGCGCGGACTTCCGTCGGCCGCTGCATCTGGACAGTCGTGCTTGTCCAGTCCTGTCGTCTGGTGGCGGGGGCGGCGGGGAGGGAGGCTCGGGTGCGGGGTTCGGCGGGGCGGTCCGGTTTTCAGTGGGGTGGATCTATTCGCTGGCCCAGGGCGCCTGGGGCTACCAGATCGGGAGTTCTTCGCTTGACAGCGTGTGGAGCGTTGGCCTGCGGGTTCGCCTGCCGCGGGGTGCTGTTTGTCGACTTTTCGCCGCTTGTTTGAGTGGAGTTGATTTGAGGTCCGCGCTAGCTTTCGGTGGCCGCGTTCATGGGTTTCACGGTTTGTGGTGCGCGTTGCTCTCGCGGCGGCGGCAGGCGGTAGGAAAGCTGACGGCCGGAGCGGTCATCACCCGCTCCGGCCGTCGATAACCAGCGAGCTGCGAACTCGCTGATCAAGAGACTCGACCCTTGCATGAGAGGAGCTCTACCCATGACTGTAGCGCCTGAGCTTGGCGCCGCTCCCCCGGTGCCGCCTCCGTCGGCCGCTCCGTCGGTTCCGCCGGGCTACCGTCTGGTTCCGGCGTTGATTGGCCGTCCTGGTGCGGCGTCGCATGTGTGGCTGCCGTGTCCTGACTGGTGTGTGGTGGATCATGCGTCGGTTCGTGAGGTCGACGTCGCAGATGTAGATCATTACGGCGTCCCGGTGGCGTGGTCCGTCGGTTCGTTCCTGCTGCCGGGTGTGAAGGTCCTCGAGGTCGACGTGCGGGTGCACGCGGATCCGCACAGTGACGACTCGCGTTTGCGGTCGCCGCATGTGGTGGTGAGCTCGGACGATCCGCTCGATGCGTTTCTCACGCCGGCCGTGGCGGATGTGGCGGCGGACGGTCTGATCGCGTTGGGCCTGGCAGTGCGGGAGCAGGCTCGGCTGGCGCGTCGGGCCGGCGGGGCTGTCGCCGGCGTCTGATTGTGGGCACGGGAGCGCCCCCGCAGCTGACTGGCTGCGGGGGTGCTGTCGCGTCAGGGCGTCTGTTCGGCTGTGTCGTGTGGTCGGCGTGGGGGCGGGGGTCAGAGCCTGCGCCACGCCTTGGTGATCCATCGAACGTTGAGGGGGTCGTATCCCGGGTCTGCGTCGAGTTTCCGCAGGTGGGTGTATTGGCCGCGGGTGGTGGTCCAGAGGTCGCCGCAGCGGATGCGTTGCCATTCGTCGGCGATAGGCCACTTGCCGAGTTGGGTGAGCATGCCGTTGCGCCAGCCGGGCCAGGTCCACCTGCTGACCCAGCCGCTGGCGCGGAGCTGGAGTTCGTCTTCGCAGAGGCGGAGGTAGAGGCGGGCCACGCGCCGGTCCCCGTCGCTGGTCTTGCGGTTCCGTTGGCCGACGAGGGCGGCCGAGGGTAGCCGATCGAGGATCTCCCAGTAGTGCTGGAGGTATACGTCCTCGACTTCTTTGATGCGGGCTCGCATGGCACTCGCAAGGCCGAAGATCAAACCGAGGGCGGCGATTCCGAGGGCGATGATGCCCATGGTGACTTCTGCTCGCATGGCGGCGCTCCTGCCACCCCTCTTCAGGGTCTCTCCGGGTAGCGGAGATCGCGAGTGGAGCCCGGGTGTCAGGCTTCGAAGTACGCCACAGTGATGATGGTGCGGCGGACGGTCATGGTGTAGATGATGCGGACACTGGTGCCGGGTGCCCGGTATTCCCACATGATGCCGCCGTGTTCTGTTTTGGGGCGCAGGGTGCCGATGAGGGGGTTTGCGGCGATCGCGGAGAGTGCGCGGTCGACGGCGATCTCTTCGGCGGGGGTGAAGTCGGCGGCCTGTTCGACGGCGACGGGCCCGAAGATGATGCGGGCGCCGGAGCGGCTGTGCTTGGGCGGCATGGTTGCCGAGCCTAGCTAGGCGGCGCTGGGGCTGACGTCGATTCCGTTCTTTGCGTAGAGGTCGACGCGGAGTTCTTCCCAGTCGCGGGTGGGGGTGCGGCCGTCGCGGATGTTTTCCCAGTGGGCGGCGAGTTCTTCGTTGCCGGTTTCGCGGGCGGCGGTGATGGTTTCTTCGAGGTCGGCGAGTTCGTCTGCCGTCCATGCGGGTGCGGTCATCACGGCCTCCGGCGCGGGGACTGTCCTCTGGCCGACGATATCACCGTGATATCGCCGTGGGGTTCAGGTCGCCCGTAACTGTCCGGCTTCCCGGCGGGTTGGTCTCTGCGTGGATGATGCGATCACCGGCCCGGCCCCGGACGACGGCCTGCTCCTGCCCCTGGTCACGCTGTCGGAGGCGCAGGACATCGTCGAAGCCCTCGCCTTGGTCGCAGCGGGCAGGCCGGTGGATCGCCGCTGGGCGGGGGATCTTGCGTCAGTGCTGGCCGCCCGGGTGCCGTCACGGGACTAGCGGCTGTCAAGGGCGTGTGCAGTATCTGCACGCAGGTGGCAGGGGTAGCGGCACAGCTGGCCGGTGTACTTGTTGTTGATCCGGCAGCGGGCGTGCATGCGGTCGGACCATTGCCGCAGTTCATCGGCGTGGCCCGGATGGACGGTGATCGCTTCGGTCAGGCGGTCGGCGGCTTCGCAGGCGGTCGACACGTACAGCGGAACATCGATCAACGCGAGCAGGTGGTCGGGGAGTTGCTCGCGGGTGTCGCCGGGCGGGGGTGGCGTCGAGCCGGTCATGATCCCTCCTCGGGGCCGAGGATGAGCTGAAGTTGCTGATCGTCCGGGAGTTCATGGAGGAAGCGCGCACCGCTGTAGCGGCTGATCTTATCCGCTAGTGCCTCGTCTTCCGTTGCCCCGTCAAGCCACGTCCAGGTTGCGGTGCACCACGGCTCTCCCCTGCGTTCGAAGTGGTGAAGACTGCCGTGGCTGAAGCACCAGGCGTAGCTCATCGTTCTCCGTCCTTTTCGCTGTTCCACCAGCGGCGATCCTCGGCGGCGGCTTCGGCGACGGTGGGGCCGTCGTATGGCGGAGCCTTGGTCGCTTCGGTCGCTGCCGGGGCGGGCTGGTCGCATTGGCGCATGTGGCGTGCTGCGTCGAGGAGCTGGGCTATCACGCTCAGCCGTGTGGCCGGGGTGGCCCGGTTCCACCGCCAGATCCACTCGCCGGGTGTGGGGAACGAGTTCTCGCGCGCGGGCTTCTCCTCGCCCTCTCCGAGGCGGGCGAGTTCAGTGGTGGCTACGCGGAGACGGGCGGTGAGGGTGGCCACGTCGGGGCTTCCGTGGAGGAGGTCGTCGGCGGCGCAGGGGTTGGGGCAGTCGCTGCGGGAGCAGGTGACGTGTCCGCCGGTGCCGAGGAACAGGCTGGCGCCGCGGCAGGCGGGGCAGCGGCCCTGGACACGCGGGTGGACGGGCGACGGACCGTTGCTGCCTGCTGCCGTGCGCTGCCCGGACGGATTGACGACGAGCGTGAGGGGCGGGGCGTCCGGGTCGACGAAGACGAAGAAGCCGCCCGAGGGCGCCTGTGGCGCCTCCGGGGCGTCCGGTGGCCGCGCGGCGCCGTGACGGGGCTGCGGGACGCTCTCAGGCCCGTCTGGGGCCGTCTGCGGGGGCGTTGAGTGGTCGGTCATGCGGCGGTCTCCTGGGTGGGGTACTCGATGTCGTCGGGGTTGATGAGGCCGCGCCTGAGTGCGATGACGACGGCATGGGTGCGGGAGCGGGCGCCGAGGTGGATGGCTGCCGCTCTGAGGCGCAGGTGGATTCCCTGCTCGGTGGCACCGAGGCGGAGCGCGATCTGGCGGCTGGTGTAGCCGGATGCGGCGAGGCGGAGCGCCGCCGCCTGTCCGGGGCTCAGCGGAGCGTGCGGGTTGCGGGGCATCAGAGACACTCCCCCGCCACGATCACGGTCTGGGCGGTGAGGACGTCGCCGTCGGTGGCCCGCCCTTGCCGGGTGGCGTCCAGGTCGAGGTCGACGAGCGGGCCTTCGATGCCGCTGGTGTCGCAGGGTTCTATCGCGGGGTCCTGGGCCGCCCAGTACGTGGTCACGGCTGGCTCCTGGGGTTCTTCGGTTTGGGTTTGAGTAGTCCGTCGGCGATGGCCATGTGGCGGAGGGCGCGTTCGATGACGACGGCGATCACCTGGCCCGGGTAGCAGTGGGCGATGATCTGCTCGGCTGCGGGGGTGAGGTAGCGGCGGGCGTTCGGGCGGCCCGGCCTGGCGGGGACGGCGGTGACGCGGCCGCCCCGGTCGACCACCAGGCGGCGCGGCTGCTCGGGCGGTTCGGTCATTGGGGGCTCCTGCGGGTTTCGCGGCCGGTCTTGATGCGTCCGCTGGGGTCGAGGTGGCCGTCGGCGGCGGCGAGGAGCCGCACGGCGCGGGCGATCACGTCGCGCTTGGCCTGGCCGCGGTAGCAGCGGGCGAGGATCTCGGCAGTCTGCGCGTCGAGATACACCGGGGTGGGGCGCTCGGTCACGACGGTCCGCCGTTCGCAGTCAGGGCCCTGGCCTTTCGCAGCGCGGCAATCAGGTCCAGCACCGGCTCCACGGTCGGGCACTCCACGCCGTCGGCGCAGCAGGGGAGGTTCTCGGCACAGTGATCTGCGGTGCGGTCCAGCAGGTCGGCCAGGGCGAGCCCTACTGCCGGGTTCATTACTGCGATGTAGATGCCGACCTGCTGATCGACGTAAGCAAAGGCGTCTGTTCCCTTGGCATGGGCGCCCAAAAGCTGCCCCCATCGGGTGGTCCAGAGCCGGGCGCGGGTGCGCCACTGAGACCCGGGGAACCGGCTGTTGGGGAAGTCGCAGCGGGCAAACCAGTGGCCGTCGCCCCGGGGGTTGGCGGCGTCAGCGAGGCCCCGGAGTGTTCGGGCTTCGGCGCGGAGTTCGCCAGCGGTTGTGGTCATGTCTACTACTCCTTGCGGTTCAGGGTGGGGCGGCGGCCGGAACCACCGCCCCGGGTGGGCTACTTCGTGGCGTCGTCGGCCGTAGCGTCGGTGAGATGGTGTACCGGCACTGTGATGAGCCGGCCGTCTTCGCAGAGGACGCTCACAGCACCGTCGGGAAGGCGGCTGCTCAGCTGCGCGAACACCTTTTCGCCCGGGTCTTTGGGGTTCGTGCGGTAGATCAGGAGCGTGTCTGGGGCAGGTCGGGCCGGGACGGGCTGGCCGCTGATCTCGGCGGCTTCCCATGCGTCGACTGCGGCTTGCGCTGCCGCATGCTCGGGCCACAGCTGCGCCGGTTCGAACCTCACTCGGTAGCCCTTGGCGAGGCACCCAACGACACGGGGCAGCAGGAGCGGCTCGGCCCACCGGGGCAGCGCCTGAAGGGGCTCGGGGTCGCGGAGTAGCGCGCCGGACGCTTTCCGGGCAGCCCACATCCAATGCTGCGCGGGGTGCTCCCACACGAGGGTGATGCCGTGCCGGTGGACGTGCCGGTCGACGGCGGGGTGGTCGGCGTCCCATTCGAGGATGGCGCTGAGCATGCAGGCGACGCCTGAGTGCTCGTCGTCGCGGTAGCGGTCCAGACTGTCGTCTTCGATCCACATGTCGGATGGCGGGATCTCCTGCTGGGTGCAGGCTTTGACGACGGCGTCGATGTACTCGCTGTGGGGCGGTGGCGTGGTCACGGTTCCTCCTGGTCAGGTGTGGGTGATGTGGAGTCGGCGTCGTCCGCCGCCGAGCTGCTGGTCGGGAATCACGCAATAACCGGCGGCCTGCAGTTCGAGCCGGTACTTTTCGAGGCCGTCGGTCTCGCCAGGCCCGTCGTGGAAGACGTTGACCTGCCGACGGCCGTCCTGGGCGGTGCGCCAGCCGGGGATCCAGTCGTCGCCGACCCATTCGGAGTGCGGGTACGGGGCGAGGACGGCGTCGATGTCGCGGGCCCGGATCAGGCGGGGCATCAGGCGTTCACCGCCTGCGCCCGTGCGGCGATCTTCGCGAGCTTCTGGTCGAGGACGTCTTCGGGGGTGCCGGTGATCGAGGCGAGGGCGACGGCGGCGGTGACGATCACGTCGCAGAGTTCGTCCTGCACGTCAGTGATCGTGTGCGTGATCCCCTTGCGGGGGTTCTGGCCTTGCACGCCGATCCACGCCTGCGCGACTTCGCCGGTCTCTTCGGTGAGCTTGAGGACGCGCAGGCCGATCTCCTCCTGGCTGCGTCCGTTCTCGCTGTCGAGCCAGGCGACAAGCCGCTTGATCGTCGTCCACTGGTCGGGAGTGAGCATCAGGTTCCTCCGGGATGGTCTAGTTGGTGGGGGTTTCGGTGATGTATTCGATGACGATCTGGTCGTCGCGGGTGTGGAAGCGCAGGGCGTCGTCGTGGAGCGCCTGGTCCTGGGGGATGTCGTGGTGCTGGCGGTATGCGCGTTCGGCGGCGGCCCAGGTTTTGCCGATCTCGGCTGCTGCCGCACCCCAGGGTTCGGCGGCGGAGATGAGCCAGCGGTGCACGGTGCGGGTGATCGTCTCGGTGGTGAAGTCAGCCACGAGCGTGGGCCTTTCGGGATGCAGGATGGGGTCGAGGCGCTGTGCGCCCGTCTGAGGCTCTCGTGACGCGCCGGGCGAGGAATGCCGCCCGGAAGCACCCACGGACCCAGGAAGGGCGCCTGGAGCCGTTCCTGGGGGCACCCCATGCCCACGAGGTGAGCTTCGAGACGAGAGCGGTAGCGGCGGCGATGAGGAGCGCGACCGCGGCAGCGCCGAGGACCACCCAGACCACGAGGGCGCGGAGCAGGAGGAACGCCGTGCTCAAGGCCTCGCCGATCACGACGGCCCCTTCGGGGTCTGAAACGTCCACCAGCCGTCGTAGCCGGCGGGCAGGGCCGGGTAGTGGTTGAGCATCTGCCGGAGGATGGCGAGGTGCTGCTCCTGCACCTCGGGTTCCTGAGCACCCCAGTACCGGACGCCATCCCAACGCCCTTGGCAGTCGCCGCCGTACCGGCCATCGAGGTCGGCGGCGAGGATGTTGTGCGGGTCGTCGAGGTTGATGGGCTTGGGGAGGTAGTGGCTCCACAGCTTGAGCGTGCCGATGCATGCCCGGGTGACACCGTTCTGGCGCCGGAACCAGAGAGCGTCAGCGGTGCCACTGAAGGCGTAGCGGTCGCCTCGCGGATGCTGGGTTCCGGTGACGGTAGGCAGGTCGACGGCGAACGGCTTGCGGGAGATCAGGAACTTGTCCTCGCGGATCATCGGCTGTCTCCTGCCTGCTGCGCCTCGTAGTTGCACGGGTCTCCGCAGGCTTCGTCGGGGCCGCAGGTGCACGCTGGCTGCGCCTCGTCGGCCATGCGGCGGAGGCGGTGGGCGAGTCCGGCGGCAACGTCGAGGGAGCGGACGATCGCGTTTGGGTGGAAGTCGATGCCCTCGATCACGTCGGCGGCTTCGCGCAGCACGGCAGCCCGCTCGGCGCGGAGTCGCGTGGTCTCCTTCTCCGCGCGCTGGCGGCGGGCCATCTCCTGGCCGAGGTGGAAGTCCGCGTTCTCGCGGATCTTCTCGGAACGATCAGCCCGCTGCTTCAGCTCGGTGATCCGAGCGCGGAGGCCGGCCTGCTCGGCATCCGCCACCGCGATCACAGCGTCGGTGATCGCCTCGTAGAACGGGCGGTTTCCGTAGGCGGTATCGCCCGCCTGCCGGATCGCCGTCGCGTACCGGTCGCGGCGCTCGGCGTCGGCGAGCACGGGCGGCACGGCAGCGGGCTGCTGCTCAGCGTTGAACGTGAGGACCGAGACGAGCAGCTCGCGTACTGCGGGCGTCTCCTCGTCGGCGGTCAGCTCGGCGGCATGGCCGCGCAGCGAGTACGCGGCGGCGACCTCCCACGCCCCGGCGCCGGGGGCGACGGCGTGCCAGCGTGCGGCGAGTACGTCGGCGTGGTGGGCGAGGAGCGCGGCGAGCTGGCCGCGGGTGAGCGTGACGCTGTCAGCGGGCGCGGACGGCGCGGCGACGGGCGGCTGCTCCTGCTCCGGGATGTACCGGTACCAGTCCAAGCTGTTCATCTCCGCGCTGTCGACGAACCGTCCGCGCATGCTCGGCTCGGGTACGAACCAGGGCCCGTTGCCAGGGTCGTAGAACGCGAAGTAGCGGCGGTCGTGGGAAAGGCGGAACTCCCAGCCTTCGGGGACAGGCGGTCGGCTCATGGTCAACTCCTAGTGAGGTGTGCTGAGATCGGTGGTGCGGCCCGCCCCGGTAGCCACGGACGCTGTTGGTTAATTCGGGCCGTGTTGCTTCGCCCCGTCGAGTTGCTCGGCGGGGCGAAGTGCTGCGAAGTGGCTGGTGCGGGTGCGGGCTCTGGGTGTTCCGGTGAGGTTGGCGTCGATGCGGGCGAGGTTGATCGCGGCGCCGGTGAGCTGGTGCTGGAGGCTGGTCTTGGACAGGCCTCGGTAGCGGGATCTGCGCAGGCCGCATCGCAGGACGCCCTGGGCGATGGTGCCTTCGACTCCGGCACGGATCTTGTATCGCTCTTTCCACTCGTCGGTCTGCTGGAGAGCCCGGGCCCGGTGGAGGACCTCGTACTCTGCCCACGGCCGCAACGTCAGATCACGGCGGGGGAGCTTGCGTGCAGCAACGTTCGAATGGGTGCACTCGGGCCGCAACGGGCAAGGGGTGCAGTCACCGGGAGAGAACTGAACGCGGATGACCGGTGCGCCCTGTTGTGAGCGGGCCTGCCGCCACACGGTGCTGGTGTGCCCGGCGGGGCAGGTCACATGCTGGTTGTCCCAGTCGATGACGAAGGCCTCCTGCCCGAAGACCGCTTCGCCTTGGGACTGGGCGTTGGTGACGGCCTTGAGCGGCCCGTGGAGTTCGACGCCGTGATCGCGTCGTGCCGCAGTCAGCGCGGGCCCGTTGGCGTATCCGGCGTCCACCCAGTGTTCTGTGGGCAGCAGGCCGTGTGCGGCAAGGCCGTTGTGGACGACGACGGCCATCCGGTCGTCGGATACCGCTCCGGTGGTGGTGACCACGTTCGTGATCAGGTGCACGGCGTCCGGCTCGCAGGTCTCGGTCAAGTGGACCTTGTAGCCGTCCCAGCGGGTCTCGTTCTTCCGGCCGCAGCGTGCCTCGATGTCATAAGGGCTGACCAGACGCAGGGCGCTGGGCGGTCGGTCTTTTGGGCCTCGGCGGGCCACCTCGCCCTCCACCAGGTGGAAGTGCTGGACCCAGACCTGCCGCAGGGCCTCCACCTCCGGCAGTACGCGTAGCCGGTCGGCCCCGTCCGCACAGGCCACGGCCTTCAGCAGGCGCATCCCGTCCGCCCCGATCCGCAGACCGACCTCGGTTCTCTCGGAGCGGGCCTGAGGGAATCGCGATTCTTCGGCACGGGTGGCGTAGTGGCGAAACCAGTCCGGCTCAGCCACCTCCACCAGCCACTCGGGGGCGACCTCGGCCAGCGCGTTCAGTGCGGACCGCAGGGTCTCCGCGACGTGTTCCAGCCAGTTCAGCTCACGGGCCGCACCATGCACATGCGTGGAGTCGGTCCTGGCCCGGCCGCCGGGCTTGAGCAACCCGCGCTTTCGGGCCGCGTCCAAGATCCCGTTCAGGACCTGCCGTCCGGCCTCGGCGGCGATCAGACGGTCCCTGAACTCCGAGAGCACCGAGTAGTCGAACCCCGGGTCACTGAGTTCAAGCCCGAGTGCGTACTTCACGTCGATCCTCGCCCGCACCGCCTCCGCGGCCTGCCGGTCAGTCAGTCCCTCCACGAACTGCCACACCAGCACAAACGCAAGCCGGCCAGGCGACCAAGCAGGCTTGCCCCGCGTGGGAAACAGCCCCACGAACTCCTCGTCGCAAAACAGCACACCCAGCTCGTCCCGAACCCGGATTGCCAGGCTTCCCTTCGGGAAAGCCGCCCGGGCCACCCGCACCGTCTCTGCGGGAACCTCCTGCGGCTCCCTCACCCGCAACGACACCGCCGACCTCCGCACGCACGACGTCGGCCCCCGAGAGCAAGTCTCGGGGGCCGACAAGGTCACACGCAGTCAATTCGCCAACAGCGTCCGGTAGCCACGGGGCGGGCCGTCCTGTCAGACATGGCGGAACGTGATCTCCGCGAGCTCGGCGCGCGCGTCGGCGATCGTGGTGCGGCCGTTCGCGAGGTCGTAGATCAGGCCGACGGCGTGGTACTCGCCGCTGTCGGTGGCGTCGCGGAGGCGGCTGGCGATCTCGGAGATCAGCTCGAACACGTTGCTGTCGGCGTCGCCGTCGTCCTGGGGGTCGGGCTCGTCAAGGGACGCGTCGGCGTCGGCGAGGGCCTGCTCGAACCCCTCGACGAGGTTGGTGCGCATCTCCTCCGGCATGACCGGGGAGAACGCGAAGTGGACCCGGGCCAGGGCCTGCTCGCCCGCGTCGAGGGTGATCTCGGAGGCGGATGGCATGAGGCCATCGGCGCCGAGGTTGATCGCCCACTCGGACACGTCAGCCGCGCCCTGGATGTACGCGTGGATCGCGGCGGCCGGGGCGCCCAGGTCCGGGGTGTCGACGGCCTCGGTCCACGTGGGCCCGCGGCCGTCGGGGGTCTGGGTGCTCTCGATGCGGGCGTCGAGCATGGCCGCGTAGGCGCCTTCAGGGCTCGACCCGGGTGCGTGGGCGGAGAGCTGGCGGGCGGCTTCGGCGCGGAGGTCGGCGTCGGTGTACGGGCGGTCAGGCACGGTGTGCTCCTTCGTGGTGTCGGGACGGCGGCCGGGCTACTCACTCGCTGGTCTGGGCGCACGCACTACCGCGCAGCGCCTCGATCTCCTCGCGGGACAGACGGCGAACACGGACGCGGCTGGAGTCCTCGCTCTCGACCGCGGTGACCACCCAGAGGCCGGGGGCCACCGGGCCGATCTGCTTCTCGATCTCGATCCGGTCGCCGACGGCCAGCTCCTGGAGCAGCACGTCGCCGCCCTCCAGCTCGATGTCGCTGGCGCTGAGGACGACGTCGGCCCGGACGGGCCACCACGTCTCGTGCGCGTCCTGCCGGCACAGCGCGCACAGCCCGCCGTGCCGAGTCCGCTCCGAGCACACGCGGCAGGTGGTCACCGGCCGGGCCGGAGGCTCCCCGCCGCGCATGACGGCCACGCAGTCCGGGCACAGCCCCTCGGGCAGCTCGCCGTCCGGGCTGGTCTCGGAGAGGGGTCCGTCGGGGACGACGGCCAGGGCCATGCAGCCGGTCAGGGCGAGCGCACCGGGCTGAGGGGCAGGGAAGAAGAGCGGCGCCGGGAAGAGGTGCCGGTACTGCGGGTCGGCGTCGGCGTGGGGGCTGCGGGGGTTGGGGTCGAGCTTGGTCATGTGCTGCTCCTGGTGGGCGGGTTGGGGTGGTGGGTGGTTGGGGTGTGGGGTGGGCTGTATCCGGATGCGCGCGGTCAGGCGGCTTGCTTCCATCCGTCGGCGGCCCACCGCCATACCGTGCGGGGGTGTACGCCGACGATGCGGGCGATCTCTGTGCCGGGCAGCTGGCCGTGGAGGCCGCGGGCGACCAGTACGCGCTCGAGGCGGGTCAGGCTGTCGGTCGGGCGGCGTTCGCGCACGATCACGTCGATGTCGTAGGTGTCGGCCTCCCGCCAGCAGGGGCGGGCCTCATGCCAGCCGGTCCTTCCGGTGCTCATGCGGCGGTCTCCTGGGCTTCCTGCTGGCGGCGGTCGTGGACGGTGGCCAGGGCACGGCCGTCGTCGTGGCAGGGCACGGTCGGCGTGACCTGGCATTCGGGGCAGCAGGCGATGGTCTGCGCCCACGCGGAGATCCGCTGCGGGTGCGGCTCGGTCAGGAGCCGGTTCGCGGTGCGCAAGCGGCACGGCTTGTGCGCGGCCACCCCGCAGTGCGGGCACGGCACCGACCGGGCCGGATGCTGCTTCGCGCGCATCCAGTGACGGAGCTGCTCGGGCATCGGGGCACCGGAGTGGAGAGTCATCGAGCCGCCTCCGCTTCGTTCGCGGTCTCCAGCAGGACGTCGGCGTGGCACGCGAGTTCCGGAGCGCACCAGCACATGAGGTCCCGGCCGACCAGTTCGGCGCGGGCTTCGCCGACGAGCCGGGCGCGGGCCTTCAGGTGGGACCGGTACGCGTCGACAGCGAACCGATGCGCCTCGGACTTGTCGGCGAACGTGCCGACCGTTCCGCCGCTGTCGTGGCTGACTGCCCAGCCGCCGTCAGCTTTCAGGACTCGGTTCGGGTTGCCCCAGCGGCTGCCACGGCCGACGTACTTGGCGCCGTTCGAGCTCCAGTCCCTGGTGCGCTTCCGCTGGATGCGCTCTGGGGTGGTCTTGATGCGCGCCGGGAGGAACGTGGCCTGCTTCCCGGCCGCGATGTCGAGCCACAGGAACTCGCCCATCGTCCGGTCGCTGTTGACGCGGAAGAGCGCGTCAGCGCACTCGGGGCGGCCCATCTCGGTGAGGACGGGCGTGATGTGCGGGCGGGCGTGTTCGACGACTGTCCGGCTGAGTTCGGTGATGTCGCGGGTCTTCACGGTCAGCGACGGCGCGGGGCGACTGCCGCCGAGTGCTCCGAATTCGATCTCGTAGATGGCCATCAGTTCTCCTCGGTGTCGGTGCTGGGGCAGTTGCCGCAGTCGCAGGGCTGATCAGGTCGGTGGGTCTGGTTGCTGTAGTGGCGGGCCGCCGCGCGCCACACTGGGGCCGGGATCTGCCAGTCCCGCGGCGGGCCCGGCGGGCTGCTGCCGGTCGGCCAGGCGCCAGGTCGGTGACCGGGCGGCGACGGCGGGGCGGGCGGTGGCGCCGGGGACTCGCGGCGGGCGCGGCCGATGTCGATCTGCGCCCGCAGCAGCGCCCGCAACTCCGCACGCCCCTCACCACGCACGGCACGTATGTCGGCTGGCTGGATGCCGTCGTCGTCAGGAATCCGGGCATCGCTCACGAGACGGCCTCCTCGTCGACGGAGTGCTCGTCCTCCGCCTCGCGGGCCAGGTGGCGAGCGGACGCTGCACGCCGACGTTCCATCTCCGCCTGCTCGGCCGCCGGATTGGAGGCCTCGCCGGTGCGGGCCGGGTGCGGGGCGCGCTCCTTGCCGCCCGGGGTCCGGCACGGCCGGCCGATCGCCGCACCGCAGTTGGGGCACTCGATGCCGAGGGGGCCGGGCCGGCGTACCGGCTTCTGCTCGTCGGGGATTTCTTTGCCGACGCCAGCGAGGAGTTGGGCTACCGGCCGCTTCTTCAACTCGAGGCCGTCCGCGGCGCGGGTGCGCTGGCCGCGGAGCGCCGACAGGTAGGCCTGTACGTCGTCGGGGTCGGCGTCGGGGATCTCGGCGGACAGGCCGGGGCCCTGGTAGCCGTCGGCGCGGTCGTCCCGCTGCTTGCGGATCTCCGCGATGATCTCGGCGGGGCTGATGAACGGCTGCTTGCGGGCGACAGTCGCCGCAGCGGCTCGGGCGTCTGCGAGACGGAAGTCTGCGAGGACGTCGTGCCATGCGTCGGGGGTGAACTCGTCGAACTTCTGCTGCGGGCAGAGGGCTTTGACGTAGCGGGCGAGCATCACCGTTTCGTTCGGGTTCATGAGGACTCCTGGTCCATGCGGGCGTTGGCGCGCGCCATGGCGCGGTCGAAGAGGTCGTCGCTGCCCTGCTGCTGACGGGCCGAGAAGGGGATCACGTCGGCGCCGGTGGCGAGTTGACGGATCTTGGAGAAGGCGAACTGGAGGGTGTTCGCGGTCACGGGCTTGCTGGTTTCACCGAGCTGCTCGAGCGCGGACCACAGCTCGTCGGGGTTGGTCTCGTTGGCGAGCGCGTCGGCGATCGTGGTGCGCACCTGGCGGCGCCGGTAGCTGTTGCCGCGGGCGTAGCACTCGAGGAAGCGGTCGGTCATGCGGTCCGGTAGGGGCCTCTCGCCCGTCTGCTCGACGGTGGGGCGGCCGGACGTCTGCCGGGGGGTAGGGGGGGTTCCCTTCCCTTCCCTGTTCCCTTCCTTTCCTTTCCCTTCCGTCAGTGAATGGTTCATGGAAGAAAACTCACCGTCGGTATCCGTCGGAGCATCCAAGTTCGACGGAGTGTGAGATTCCTTCACGGGGTCATTCAGTGAACGGTTCAGTGAATCGTTCAGTGAATCCTCAATGCCTGCCAGTCCGGCGGGCGGAATGAAGCCCTCCTCGTCATCGGCTACACCCCGGCTCCGCCTGCAGACGCGGTGCACGGCACGGACGTTGGACGGATGGTCGGTGCCTCCCGCGGCCACCGGACGAATGTGGTCGACCCACAGGTTGTGATCATCGTTGGCGACCAAGCGCCGCGGGATCTCGCCGCCGCACAGTTGGCACACCCAGCCGTCACGGCGGGCATACATCTCCCGCACCTGCCACGCCCCGGTCGACGGCGGCACCAGCTTGCTCTTCTGCGGCCGGTTGATCCGCTGGTGCTTGCGGAAGTTGACGACCACCGCCATCTGCTGCCGGGCAACCCCGCCGACATAGGGGAAGACCAGTCCCGTATCCGTCAGGCACCGCATGAGCTGATCGACTTCCTTGGGGCCAAGGTCGTCGTCGTACATGAACGCCTGCGCCTTGATGTAGGCCGGCGTCCAGCGCAGGATCCCCTCGTCATCCGCCATGTTGAACGTGGCGATGAACAGCAGCCGGGCATCCCGCGGGATCGTGCCGAGGAGCTCGTCTTCCCACAGCTCCGGTTTCACCGTGCGGATGCGCGGCATCAGTTGCCACCGCCCGAGCTGCGGGTCTCCGGCAGAAAGGCGACGAGCTCGGCGCTCATAGCCAGCCCGGCGGCGTGGGCGGCTTGCGCTATGACGTCGCCCTGGAAGCCAGCGGTGAGGGCCTGCCTCAGTTGGCGGCGGAAGGTGTGATCAGCCCAGTCGGCGGGGGGAGCCGGATCGCGCTTCTCCCAGCCAGCCCACCATGCCGGATAGGCGCCCCTCGCCCGCTCGAACTCCTCGTCGGTGGGCACGGCGCGGTGCGCGCGCTCTTCCTCCGTCAGGTACTCAAGCGGCAGGTAGTCGGTCGGATCAATCCCAAGGTCCGATCCAGCCTGGAAGACGATCTCGGTCAGATCGAGCTGTGCCGACAGGCCGCGGTTCAGCATCGCGAACAGGCGACGGGCGAAGTAGCGCACATCGCCGTCGACAGGCGCGGGACTCCCTGTGCGTTCCCACGCCCAACGCCACGTCGCGTACAAGTGTGCTGCGACCAGTTCACGCTGCTTGCTCGCCGCCTGCTTGTCGGCGACGGCCTGCCGGAATGCTTCCTGGTCCACGTCAGTGATGGGTTGTGCGTTGGGCATGCTGCTGGTTTTGCCTGCGTTGCAGTCGGTGCAGGAGGTGACGAGGTTGTCGGGCTTGTCGCTGCCGCCGAGCGCCTGCGGGATGACGTGGTCGACGTTGAGTTTCACGCCGGGCGCCGTCGCGCCGCAGTACCTGCAGGCGTGGTTATCCCGACGCAGTACCTCGTACCTGAGGCGCTTGGAGACGGCCATGGGTGTTCTTCTTCCTGGCGTTGTGGATGGGGGCTGGGGCGGGGAAGCGGGCGGCGCTCGGGGGCCCGCGGGCGGGGCGGGTGGCGGTCATGCGGCGGGCTTCTTCTTGGTGGTGCCGGTGCGGCGTAGTCGGTTGTCTGCGTCTGTGTTCGCCTTGCGGCATGGCTTGCACGCTTCCTCGCCGTTCTTGCGGTGGCGGAGGTAGCCGTTGCGGGTGCCGCAGTAGCCGCGTTCGGGCTGGTCGGTGAGGTGTGCTGGGAGGACGCATTCCTTGACGCCGCAGTTGGTCAGCACGGGGCCTTCTGGGCGGCGTCCTCGGTCTGCGACGAAGGCTGCTTGCCGCGGCGAGTAGCGGCTGCCGCCGAGGTACGTTTGTTCGCTGCCAGTCCATGCCAGATGGCCACCGAAGAGGCGGATGGTGTTGTCTTCGACGATGGTGTGCAGGGTGCGTTCGCGGTGTGGTGCGCGGGTGCGGTCCGCCGCGTCTACCAGCTGTTCAGGAGCGGTCGCACCGCGTTGGACTGATCGTCGGAGGCTGCGGCGTTCGTCTTCGGTGAGCCCGCCGAAGATGCCGTCGGAGATGCCCTCGTTGAGGGCGTATCGCAGACAGGCGTCAGCTACGGGGCAGCGACGGCACGCTGCTTTGGCTTGTTCGATCCTCAGGGTCCACGGCCCTGTAGTGCCGTTGGGGAAGAAGAGCTCGGGGTCTTCATTGCGGCAGTGCGCTGTGGCGCGCCAGTCATGGGTGGTGCCGGTGTCGTTCCTCATGCGGCGACCGCCTGTTGTTGGGCGCGCTTGCGTGCGCGGGTGACGGTGCGGGGGTGGCAGCCGATGCGTTCGGCGATCTGGGCGGTGGTGAGGCCTTCGCTGGTGAGGCGGGCGACGCGGCGGGGGTCGATGTCCGGTGGTGCTTGGCCGGGGCGCTGGCGGCCGTGGGCGGTTTCCGGCTTGGCGTCGGGGTTGTCGATGTTGTCGTCCCAGGCGAGGGGGCCGTGCCAGCCGTGTTTGCGGGCGTGGTTGCGTGCGCGTTGGTTGGTGCCGGGGGTGCGGCTGAGTTCCCGGTAGATCCGTGTGGTGGTGTGGGCGGTAGTGGCGCGGACGTGTTCGTATTCGCCGCGGCTGATGCGGCCGACGGCGCTCACGTGGAGTTTGAGGTGCGGTGCGAGCGAGGCGAGGCTGTAGCCGATGGCGGCGAGTGCGCGGATGCGGCGTACCGTGCCGGTGGCGTCGACGTCGCGGAGGTCGTCCGGGGCTTGCGTGATGGGGATGTTGAGGACGGCGCGGGCTGTTGCGGGCGACACGGTCGCCTGGCCGTCTTCCAGGCCCCTGATGGTGGTGTGGGCTAGGCGGGCGGCGCGACTGATCTGTGCTTGTGTCCAGCCGTGGGCGTAGAGGCGTTCGACGTGGTTGCGGGTTTGGGTGGCGTCGTGGCGGCGCCGTTGTCCGCGGTGGTGGTCGAGGCGAAGGCGGGCCATGTAGCGGTAGTTGGCTTGTTCGCAGGCCGTCTCGCGGCAGCCCCGTAGGTAGCAGGCGCGGCTCGGGGTGTGGTCGGCTTCAGAAGTCACTGCTTCTCCTCTCCGGTGTGGGGCTGGTTGGTGGCGTGGATGCGGCGGCATTCCCACAGGTCGTCGGTGTTGGTGCCGGGCTGGTTGTCGGGTGCGGCGGGGATGCGCGGGCTCCGGCGGGAGCGGACCCAGTGGAGGGCGGCCTGGACGCCGAGGGCGACGCCGGCTGCGGTGGCACCGCAGACGATGCAGACGGTGACAATGGCGCCGCCGACGATCGCGTCCACGGTCTCGACGATCTCGGCCATCACGTCCGCCTCCTGTGCCTGCGGTCGGCGTGGGCGTATGCGATGGCGGTCGCGGAGGCGATCAGGCCGAGGACGCCGACGAGGAACACGATGCGGCAGCTCATGCCGCCCTCCCTCGGGCCCGGGCGATACGGCGCTGGGCGGCGATGGCCCGCCCCTTGCCGGTGATCCGCCAGACGCCGATGCGGTGCCCGTGCGTGCTGGCCTGGGTCGAGGGCACGGTGCGGCCGGTGTGGGCGATGATCCCGGCGCCGCGGAGGCTGTTGATGGCGGCGCCGAGGAAGCCGTGTCCGAGTTCGGGCAGGACGTCGCGCAGGTCGTTGCAGGACCATTCGTCGTGGCGTTGCCCGAAGTGGAATACGGCCTGTTCGACGAGGAACTGGTCCCACGACGATTGGTCGGCGATCTCCTCCAGGAGGAGGTCCTTCTCGGCGGTGGCGAGGCGTTCGGCTGGGGTGAGCTTGCGGGCCATGGCGGGCTCCTTGTGATGTCCTTGGTGGTGGCAGCCCCGCATGGCCCGCGGGGCTGCCTGACGGGGCGCGGGCTACTGCTGGGCGCTCTTGAGGGCCATGCCGCGTTCCTTGATGTAGGCGCCGAGGCTGGTCGGCTGGCCCGTCTTGGGGTGCATCAGCGGCGTAGCGAGCGCACTGGACGCCTCGACCTCCCGATAGAGGGCGAGGAGGCTTTTCGGGGTGGCGTCGTCTGAGCTTGCGGCATCGATCCACGTCGTGGCGTCGATCTCCTTGCCGCCGTCGCGCAGCCAGTCCAGGTAGGGCTTGGCGATGTCGCGCGCCCCGTTGGGCTGGTTGAGGACGAGGCCCCTGAAGGCGGGGCAGCGGGACTTGATGAAGCGGAGCCGGTTGGTCTCGTCCATTTCGGCGGCTACACCGAACTCGAACTCGATGCCCTTACGCTGCTCCGCGAGCAGGCCCTTGCTGACGGGAGTCTTGCTGCCCTTTTCCAGGACCCACTTCTCCGAAGCCCGCATCGTTGCCACGACGTGGCCGGGGTACGACATGAGGGCCTCGATCATGTCGTCCTGGATCTCGCCACCGTCCTTCCAGGCAGCGAACTTGTTCCCGCTGTACTTGCTGTCGGCGACCTGGGAGACCTGGTCAAGGGTGCCTTCGGCGCCCTTCCAGAAGTGGGTCAGAGAGTCGATCATGACGACCGGGTAGCCGGCCGCGGCAGCCGCCGCCAGGGCCTTGATGAGGCCGCGCGGGTTGTAGCGGCGCATCGGGAAGTGGTCGAACTCGACCGGTAGGTCGTTGACGTAGAGGGTGGCGGCATTGCGTTCGGTGTCGATGACGGCGAACCGCTCGCCCTCAGCGAAGCCGCCGGCGGTGGACAGCCCGGTCCACGTCTTGCCGCACCCGGAGGGGCCCTGAATGGACAGGCGGCCCTTCTGGCCATCCTTGCTGGCTGGTCGGAAGACAACCGGTCCGTCGTCGTATTCGTCGGTTCGCTGCGCCTGCCGTCCGGCGCGGACGGGCTGGCCGAGGGGCTGGGTCATGTGCGGGTTCTCCTAGGCGTACTGGCGCTCGACCCATGAGGGGAGCGAGGTGAACGGGGACTCGAGATAGCCCGGCCATTCGCCGGATTCGCGGCACAGGGCGTAGGTGTTCAGGGCCCGGTCGTTGAGGTGGCGGCCGATGCTGCGGGCTACCGGGTCGCAGGTCGTGACGACGACGAGGTAGGGCGGTTCTTTCTCCTGGAGCACGAACTGGAACGGCCGCTCGGGGTCGATCAGGTCGAGGGCTACGCCCGCGTCGAGGTAGTACTCCTGCTGCTGGTGATAACCCCAGTCGTGGATCACCTTGGGCAGGTCGACGGGGTTCGCTGACTTCGTGGTCTTGTAGTCGACGATCTGTCCGTCGTGGCGCAGCCAGTCGAAGCGGGCCCGCCGCCAGATCCCGTGGTCCTCCCAGAATGCGGACTGTTCGGCGATGCCGGAGTCCGGGTCGAGGAATCGGGCCGCTTCGGGGTCTGCCCACAGGGCGGCGACCATGGCGTCGAGCTGCTCCAGCTGACTGCGCTTCATGGGGATCTTGCCTTCGGCGCGGATCGCGGCGACCTCTGCCTTGACGGCGTTGGTGGTCCACTTCTCCGCGTCGACCAGCACGAGTTCGGGCCCGTCGCCGAGGACTCGAGTGTGTGCTGCGGTACCGAGTTCGAAGTCCTTCTTCACCGGTTCCGGGTGCTCGGACCAGTACTTGAATTTGGCGGGGCATTCGGTGGCGAGTTTGCGGGCGCCGGTGGAGGAGAGGCTGCCGCCAGGGATGGGGTCGCTGTGGTAGAGATCGGCGGAGATGTTGTACAGGCCCGGCTGCACCTCCTTCGGGGCCTCGACGGTGGCGGTCATGCGGCGGCCTTCGCGCAGGTCTCGCAGCGTCCGTCTCGGGTGAAGGGGCCTGCGGTGTCGCCGCACGGGCAGGCCAGGGGTGCTTGGCCGGTGGCGATGCGGTGGAGTTTGGCGAGTCCTTCTTCGTCGTAGCGGGCCAGGTGCAGGGCTTCGGAGAGTGCCGGGTATGCGGTGCGGAGGATGGCCCGGTTGGTGACGTCGGCGGCGTCGATGGCGGCCATGAGGTGTTTGGTGAAGCTGCCGGGTTCGGCGCCGCCACGGCGGTCGTAGCGCCAGAGGACGTGTCGGGCGGTTCCTGCCGGGATGATCGGGTTTGTGGTGCTCATGTGCTACTCCAAATGGATGTGGGGTGCCAGGCCGCCGCAGAACGGGGGGTGCGGCGGCCTGGCTGCGGCGGAGCTGGAGGGGTGTGCTCTACGCCGCGTCTGGGTGGGTGGTGGTTGGTGGCCGGACTCGCTGACCGCTATCCATCCAGCGAGCCCGGCGGTCTAGGCGGCCGGGCCGGTCTTCAGGGCCCAGGCGGGGACGTGCGCCGGATCGGTGCTGCCGAACGCCTGCTGGAGGGTGAGGGCCTGGATGGGTTCGGTGGCCTGATCATCGGGATCGCTGGTGTCGCGGTACACGGGCGGCACCCGGACCGCGGCCGCGTTGGCCTCGGCGGCCAGGTAGGGGGCCAGCTGTTGCTTGAGGCCGTCGGCGCGTTGGGTTTCGAGACGGACCCGCTCCTGCAGCTGCCCGACCTGCGTGCGTGTGGTTCGCAGGTCGTGGAGGGCTCCGCTGACGTCGATGCCGGCCTGGTCGAGTTGGGCCTCGAGCTCGGTGGTTCCGGCCCGCAGCTTCCTGATCTCAGCGAAGGATGCGGCGATCGTCCGGTAGGCGTCGTCGAGTTCGCCCCGAAGCTGTGTGGGTGTCTTGCCGCGGTGTCGTCCGAGGCTGCGGAGGCGGGGCAGGCGGCTCATGACTCGCCTCCCTCGTCGAGGTGGCCGAGCCCGAATCGGTAGAGGAGCTCCACCTCGATGCCCTCGTGGCCGGTCTCAAGGAACTGGTGAAGGTCGGCGAGCCGCTCCTCCCCGGTCATGACGCCGCCTCCTTGGCGGTCATGCGGGCGTCGAATTCGCTGTAGGTCTCGGTGAGCCCCGCGATGATCGACTCTGTGTAGTTCGGGGAGAACGCCTGATGGACGGTGGCCACGGCGGACAGGTAGCCGTCGACCTGCGCCGCGGTCCACCGGGACTCGTCCTTGCCGAACGCCCGGTGGGCGATCGCATCGGCGCGGGCCAGAGCGTCCTCTTCCAGGTCCGCGCGGGGCCGAGGATCCACCGGGGCAGTCATGACGTCACCGCCCGAGCCGCGCCGCGCAGGGCGGCGAGGACGTCGCTCTGTGTGCGGCCCGGCATCCGTTCCCACGGGACGACGAGTTCCTCGCCGAGTTGGATGACCAGGGCGTCCCATGCCTGGAGGGTGGCTTCCTCGGCCGCCGGGTCGATGCCGGGCTTCACGAACCCGGCCGCCCGATCGATAGCGAAGATCATCGAGTTGCGTTCGGGATCCCACCCCTCCTCCTCCTCCAGCAGAACCGCCGCCCGGTACAGGACGCTGGCGACACGCGAGCGAGTCACAGACAAAGTCACCACTACGCCACCGCCTTCACGCTCGTGCCGCTGGCGGTGAACGCCGAGGTCTGCCGGTGGTCGCGCCTCACGCGGCCGAGCCAAGTCCTCCACGTGATGGGGCCGTGGCACTTGCGGTACGGGTCGTGGAACCAGGAACGGCGATACGCCAGCCCACCGCAGTCAGGGCACGCGATCTGAGGTCCGACCGGAGGCCTCCCTCCGTTCGCACCGAAGGCTTCCTGCCGCTGGAACTCGTCCGGCCGCTCAAACTCCAGGTAGCCCTCGATCACAGTGGCTTCCTTGAGCGGGATGTCCGTCCAGTCGTCGACCCAGTAGGCCAGGGCGTCGTCCTCGTTCTCGGCCTGCACGAAGAGCACCCGGGTGATGGTCTCGGTGACGATGATCGGGTAGCTGCGTTCGTTGATGCCCCACGCGTTCACGGGTGTTGAGTCGTCGAGAAGTTCCTGCACCTGCGGGTCCGGTTCGGCGAGCACGGGGCGGGGCCACTTGCTTCCGAGGTACTCGTGCGCGCCGAGGTGCTTCAGGTTGCGGTCACACGTTTGGTAGCTGCTGTCGGGCTTCGGTTCTCCGCACTTCATCACGCCACCTCGGGCAGGGTTTTGAGGGATTTCATGCGCCGCGTCCAGGCGGCGAGCCGGGCCACTTGCTCGGCGAGGTTGTCGAGCGTTTCGGCGGGGCTGTCGGTGACACTGATCGCGACCGCACCAGCGCCTTCGCCGATGACGAGGCGGGCTGTGGGCGCACCGTCGAACAGACTGGGGCCGACTTCGATGCGGACAGGCCCGTCATTCAAGGCGACGGTCACACCGCCCACGATCTTCGCGGTCATCGCGCCTCCCCGGCAGGTACGCTGTAGCTGTCGTCCCAGTAGTGCCGTTTGTCAGCAGTCCGGTGATCGCCCCGGTGCCGGATCGGGAGACTGCAGTGGGTGCCACGCCTCGACACTGACGGGCATGTCGCCGCCCCCTCCAGCTCTGCGTTCCGGGCCCGCAGGCGGCGGACCTCCGCCAGCAGGGCGGGCATGTGGTCGTGGGCGTCGGCGATGAACAGGGCGATCCCGCCTGCCCAGTCCGGCAGCTCCGCGAGGACCTCGCCCGACTCGTGGTGACGCACCACGTAGCGCCCGAACCGGTCCGGGGTCCCCTCGACGTACTCGCTGCGCCACTCACCGCCGTACCAGTCCCCCGGATGCGACATCTCGATCTCGTCGAGCTCCTCGACCGTCAGCACCGGGTCGGAGCGGCCGAGCGGCACCGGCAGCGCACCCCGCTCCCGCACCGCAGCAGCCAGGTCGGTGATCGGATCAGTCACGACGCCTCCTTGGGACGGTGGTTGGTGGCGGCGAGGGCGGCAACATGCTCAGCCCAGCCGGGATAGTCGGCCGCTGTCGAGCAGGCCTCGGGGTGCTCGACCGCGAGCCGCTCCCACGTGTGGTCCAGCGGATCGGCGAGATGCCGCATCTCCGCCCCACGCCCCGACAGCCGAACCGCCTCGGCTCCCAGCGCAGGCAGTGCACGATCCAGACGCTCGATCTGGGGCGGGGTATCGATCGCCATCACCGGCCACCCGCCTCGTCAGACTTGGCGTCACCGAGGGCCGCTCGCCGCACTGGCTTGACCCATTCAGCAACCGGGACCGGGTTCTCCCACCGAACAGCGTTCCGCTGCTCGCGATCACACAGGTCAAGGACCCTGGAGAGCCGACGATTCAACCCGTCTCGCTCGCTGCGCAGCTGGTCGATCTGCTTGGCCTGCTCGGTGATCTGCTGGTAGTAGCGGTCCGCGGCGGCAGCCTTACCGCGCAGGAGCTCCAGATCGGCGTCACGCTCACCCAGCAGCCCCGCAAGGCGGACAGACGTCTCCTGCGCTGCGTCACGCTCGACACCGACCGCAGCCAACTCACCGCGCAGATCGTCAATCACTGCACTGCGTTGCCGCGCCTGACGGGACAGCTCCTGCCGCAGACGGGCAACGAGCCCCCGCGTGCGGCCCAACTCCCAGCTGGCCGCCTCAAACTGCTCGTGATAGCTGTTGGCCTTACGCCAGCCGATGCCCGACCACTTCCGCTGCCAAGCGACCTCGACGAGCAGGTCATAGACCGCTTCCGGGGCTTCCGCGATGAACGCGGCATCCGCGCGGTCCTGCGCGCCGCCACCGAAGACCGCCAGCGGGCTTCCGGACTCGTCGGTGACCACCCCACCGCGGACGTTCGCCTTCCACGGCCCCGGCGTCACGGCATCGACGAGGCCGCGTACCGCCTTAATACGTTCGTCGCTCAGGGGCCTGTACGGGTCGGCTTCGCGTTCCGGCATCGGGCGCTCACTCATCACCGTCACCGCCCTCGAAGTCGCGCAGGCTGATGACGTCGTCGGGCCGGATGCGGTCCGGGACCGCCGCCAGCTCCCCGTACTCCGTCAGCACCCGCGACACCCCGTCGAGGACCGCGTCCGCGGGGACGCCCCTGTAGAGGTCGAGGACCACGGCCCCCAGCTCATCCACCAGAGCCGCCCGCTCGGCCGACTCCAGCCGGGCCCGCCAGCCGATCGCATCCCGCACCGCGCTCATGCCGCACCGCCTTCCGGCCGGCGCTCCAGCAGCTCGACACGTCCCTGCAGACGCTCCACTTCTCCCAGCACCCGGCGCAGCGCGTACCGGTCCACGCTCACCGACCGGCCCTCCGCCTCGACGCTCAGGTCCAGCAGCAGACCGCGCACATCCTGCGGTCGCAGTAGTGACTCCTCACGCGCCTTCTCGTGCCGCGCCAGCTCCTCCTGCTCCGCCATCACAACGGACCAGTACGCGTAGAACAGAGCGTCCAGCGCGGCGTCACGCTCGCCGTCAGACGCCAGACGAGCCCAAGCGGCACGGCCGATGTCCTCGATGTCGAAGTCCTCCGGCCGGTCCGCCAAGAGCTCCTGCTCGGCCTCGTCGAACAGCCGCGACCACAACGGCTTCACGTCGACCTCGGCGACGATCTCCTCGAAGGTCAGATCACTCATCACGGGCACCGCCCTCGGCCGAGCAGGTGCAGCGGCTGGTCATGCCCGACGCGTAGGCGCACAGTGCGTCGTGCCCGTCGCGCGGCGGAAAGGGCTCCTCGGTGCGGGCCGTGTACAGGGCCTCGCGGTGGACGTCCATCGCGGCATCTCGGGACCCCGCAGTCTTGGACGACCGGTTGATTACGTACTCGCCGAGGAAGAACCCGGCGTGCCGCTTGTCGCTGTTCTCGTCGAAGATGACCGTGTCGTAGTAGCCGCCGCCGATACGGACGGTCGACACGAGAAGGTTCTTGGTGTCCGTGACGACCGGCGTCTGCCGCACGATCTCCGGAAGCCGATTCGGGGATGAGACCATGATGTTGGTCCACCTCTCTTCTCTACGGATGGTGTGGGTGGATCTCGCGGCTCACGGGCCGCGGTGGCCCCGGCTGCCGGCGACTCGCCAGAAACCGGCGGTTGGGGCCGCAACCGCCTAGGCGGCGGACTTGGCGGGCTTGCGCTTCGCCTGGCTCTTGCGAAGGCGGGCGATCTTGGCTGGCTCAGCCGGTACGCGGCAGAGCTGGCGGATCTCCGCACGGTCTTCCGGGCTGAGCCACTTCGCACGGCCCATACGGGTGTGGGGGAAGCCGTGACGGTTCAGTCCGTTGAGGAGCCATCGCTTGCCGCATCCGAGGTCTTCAGCGGCCTCGTCGGGCGGCAGGAAGCCGTCGCGGCGCATCATCGTCTCGGTCGTTCCTGGGGCCGACTCTTCGGCTGCAGCGCCGTCCTGGTCGGCCGGAAGGGAGGGGGCGGCTTCGGGGCTGGTCATGTCACCTCGTTTCTTGGAGCTCCGTCGTTGGGGCCAGGAGCTCTTCGTCAGTGGAGTTGAGGACTGTGCGGAGCCGGACGTAGCGCTCAGGTCCCATGCGCGAGCGGGTGCCGGTTTCGAGTCGCTGGAGGTAGCTGCGGTCGATGCGGGCGGCTTGCGCTGTCTCCTTGATGCCGAGGCCTTGGCGCATGCGTCGCTTGCGCAGTGCGGCCCCGTTCACCTCGAAGGTGGGTGGTGGTGCTTCCATGACGAGAAGCTACGAGGTTCTGCGAGTTTCTACAAGTCTTACCTATTAGTAACTTGCATGAGTTGACGCTTTCAGGCAGGTGCGTGCAGCACCTAGTTACGAGATCGTCAAAGTTCAGGCCAAAACTGAGGTGTTCCTAGCTGTTCCTGATAGGTGCTGCAATGATGTGCAGCATGGCTGTCCCCCACGATGACCTCGCACTTCAGCGCCTCGCCCGCCTCGTCAGGCAGCGACGCGTCGAGCTGGGCATGAACAAGATCGACGTAGCCAAAGCGGCAGATATCACCATCAACACGTACATGAAGGTCGAAGATGGACGGCCAGTGCGCGACGTGACCTACGGCAAGATCGAGCCAGTCTTCAAGTGGGCAGCGAGCACATGCCGGGACATCCTCGCCGGGGCAACGGCACCCACGACCATCGAACCCAGCGCCCCCCAGAGCTCCATCTCCCCTGTCTCCGTCGGCGACCTCGCCGCCGACGTGGAAGACGCCGTCCAGAACGCGGCGATCTCCGTATCAGACGACCTGACGGCGGCACAGATCCGCGCCCTCAAGCAAGGCGTGATCGACGAGCTCAGGAAGCGCGGAAGAATCCCCGACATTGAACGCAATTGATCGCGTCTGCCGTACAACCATTCGCTTTAACCGTTTCGTTACCCGCCGAGCACCGGGCACTCTGGTCGAACACGGTCACACGCACGCTTCAACGTGACACCATCAGTGGTCACTTGGGAGGTTCCCTCACCCGAAAGGGGGAGCCCGTGCACGAATTGCTCACCATCGACGCCGGACCCGGCTTCAACGGATTCCACGGGAAGGTGGATGGACAGATCGTGTGTGCAGCGACGCCCCGGGTCGAGCACGACGCCGCAGTACGACGCGCCGTGCGAGACCTGATCAGGCGTCAAGGGGGCGACTGCGATGCCTGCCGCAACTGCGTCATAGGCAGACACGAGTCGCAGCCGTAGCGGACGGCCGGCGGCAGGGGTGCCAGCCGGTCCCCGCACCCAAAACCCAGGGGGCACCGTGGCGTACACCGAGTGGCGCGGGAACACCTGCCGGGTCGTCTGGAACACCGGCAAGAAGGACGAACGCGGCAAGTGGATCTACGACCAGCAGGGCGGCTTCACCGACGAAAGTGAAGCCAAGAAGTATGGGCTCGACCGCGAAGCCGACATCCGCAACGACCGCTACATATCCCGTCGCGACGGCTCCGTCCTCATGAAGGTCTACTGCAAGACCTGGCCTGACACCCAGGATGTCGGCCACCTGCGCAAGAGGGCGATCAAGTCGATGATCCGCCTCTACATCGAGCCCCGCTGGGGTGATACCGCGGTCGGCGACATCAAGCCCTCGTCATACCGGGCCTGGAAGATGTGGATTGAGGGGCAGTCGCACATCGGCGAGGGGTATGGCCGCGAGATACTCGGCACCTTTTCGATGATGATGGACGACGCGGTCGAGGACGGGTTGCGCCAGTCCTCCCCCGTCCAGAAGAAGCGACGCCGCGGGAAGTACCGGAAGAAGAAGCGTGAGCGAAAACGCAACATGCACATGGAGGACGTGTTTCAGCTCGCCTGCAACGGGCTGATGTTCTGGGGCTTCCCTGGATTCGTCTACGAGTTCATGATGCCATTTCAGGGTATGCGACCGGCCGAGCTCTATGCGCTGCGCCGCGAGTACTGCCACCCCTACTGGCCTGCCTCCGACCCGCTCGACGATCCCGAAGAAGAAGACCGCGAGGAGCGGCATGCGGACGACCTCCTGCGCTACGGACCGGACCTGATGCCCGCGCTTCGCGTGCAGTGGCAGCACCAGCGGGAGGACGGCGTGCTCGGGCTTCATCCGCCAAAGTACGAGAGCCAGCGTGCGCTCGTACTGCCGCCCTTTCTCGCTGAACTCCTGGTGATGCTGCTTTCCTCACACGACAGCGAGTGGGTGTTCCTCTCAATCAATAACGGCCTGCTGGCCAACGCGAACTTCACGTACCACTACTGGCGGCCGATCGCAGACGGGCGCCCCGCGAGCGAGGAGTTCCCGCGCATACGCCTTGGGCAGGAGCAGCTCGTCGTCTCGCGACGGCCTCTGCCGGAGATCCCGGCCGTGCCGAACTGGGCGGGCAAGCGACAGTATCTGAAGCGGCACGGGCAGAAGGAGTGGCTCGACGAGGACGGCCACAGCCGGATCGCGAGCGAGTCGCGGATGGGGCACGAGGTCGCCGGCGTCGAGGGCCTGTACGCCAACGTGACTCCGGAAATGGAGCGGCGCATCATGGAGACGCTGCAGATGCGGTGGTACCGGTTCGTGGTGACGCTCCCGGAGAGCTGGAAACCGCCTCCGTCTCCCACTCCTCTCCCAGTGGATCTTTCGGAGTGGATGAAGTTGCAGGTCAAGGAGGCTAAGGCTGCGTTGGGATGATCTGGTTCATGAAGTTCATCACGACCAAGAGCTTCATGCCCTTCGTCTACTACCGGATCGCGCTGGGCATCGTGCTGTTCATCCTGGTGGGAGCGGGTGAACTGAGCCCGCACGCGGGAGAGTCGGGGGACTAGACCGGGCCTCGGGCGCCCCCCCTGAACATCACGAAGGCCCCCGCGGGGGGGCCTTTCGCACGCTGTTCAGCCCTGACAAGAGGCCCCGCCGCTGATGCCTGAGCGGCCGGCGCCACTCCGGCTCGGCCACATGCCCGCCACCGGGCCATCGGGGACCGCATCCGCACCGCACGCCTCAGCGCCCGGCTCTCCCAGGCCGCCGTCGACGAGCGGATCGCACGGAGTCACAAACGCTCTCCACCGCTACGAGACCGCTCGGAGCGTGCCCGCACTCGTTGACCGGTTCCTCATCGCCGATGCACGGATCCGCGTGCCAGATCACCGCTGCGCCGCCGCCCGACGCCGAGTCCTTCACCACCGTCTCGGCCCTCTCGCCCGGCCGGATCGGCTCATCGCACCGCCAGCACAGCTGCGCACCCCGGCTCATGAGCCCTCGCTCTGAGTCGGGTACACCGCCAGTTCCCGCAAACGCCGCCCCAGCTCAGCCACCCGCAACCCGGCACCGAGCGGTGTCTCGCACGGATCCGGCTCCTCGCCCACCATGAGCAGCGCGTCCCGCGTCGCGTCCACCACCCGCAGATGCGCGTACCAGGCCCGGCTCCGTACCGGCGCGCGGGCCATGGCCCGCTCCGCGCTGGGCAGGCGGAGGCGGATCTCGGCGAGGAGGCGCCGGTGCACCTCGGCTGTCTCCGCGGGCGGGGGCAGTGTGCCGCAGGCGGAGAAGGCCGCTTCCAACAGTCCGTCGAGGGCGGACTGGTCCGCCGTGAGTGTCATGACCGGACCCCCACCGCGAGGGAGTCGGCACCCGCCCACGCGGCCAGCGCGCGCAGCACGACCGCCAGGCGGCGCTCGCCCAGCGGCAGGACGCGGTCGACGAGGACCTGCCGCCCGAACGCGAGGGCGAGGACGACCTCCAGGAAGGCGTACTCGCCTTCGCTGAGCTCCATCTCGGGCAGGCGCAGGGACAGGTGGGTCCAGTCCGCGTAGACGGCGCCGCCGGTCCGCACGACGAGGATGCGCTGCACGGCGGGCCGGGCCAGGAGCGCGTGCTCCTCGATGAGCATCTCCACCGCGATGCGCTCCTGGCCCTCCGCCGCCCAGGCCCGCAGGCGTTCCTCGACGGACCAGGGCGCGGGCGGTGTGGGGTCGTGGTGCACGGTCATCCCAATGCCTCCGCGAGAAGTCCGGGGCCGCCGCTTGCTCGGAGAACAGAGGCGAGTTGGGCTGGCTTGGTGAGGCACCCAGAGCCATCCGGCCAGGTCACCCAGAAGCGCCCGCACACCGGCGCGCCCGTAGGCGGGCAGAGCAGCCGATCGCGCCCAGAACCGTGGCCACGCGGCTTCTGCGACGATCCAGTGCTCGCTGCGGATGGGGGGGCGAGGGCGCCCAGACTCCACGCCTCTCGGACGAGGCCAGGGTTCGCGGCAAGTGTCTCCTGCATCGTGCTGCTCCTGCTGGGTGGCCATAGGTTCCGCCCTGTCCTGTCTCGTGGGGTCCTGTTACGGACCGTACGGACGGGGCGCCGAGGAGCTCCAGAAACTTCTACGAGATTCTATGAGGTTCACCCAAGGGCCCGCAGAGCCAGCGCGATCAAGCTCCGGGCCTCGGCCCCGTAGACGGCGAGCTCGGACAGCTCGGCGAACGTCTCGGCGTACATCGCGACTTCGCGCTGCTGGGTGAGTGTCAGGTATCCCGAAACCAGCTCGACGTTGACCTGTACGGAGTCGTAAATCCAGAACCCCTCAACGGGCATGCGGCTGCGGCTGGCGCTCATGGGGACAACGCCGAGGCTGACGTTGGGCAAAGAACCAACCGTGATCAGCTGCCCCAGCTGGCCAGCCATGACCTCTCGTCCGCCCATCCCCGAGCGCAGTACGGACTCTTCGACGAGGAACGCGAAGGTGCGGCCCCCCTCGTGCAGGATCTGCTGCCGGTCCATCCGCGCAGCGACAGCCGCGTCGACATCGTCTACGGCAACACGGCGTCGCTGCACCGCTCGCAGCACGGCTTCCGTGTACGCGCGGCTCTGGATGAGGCCGGGGACGAACCACGAGGAGTAGGCCCGGAAGCGTGTCGTGCGTTCGAAGAGAGGCCGTACGGCTTCCTGGGCGTGACGCAGGCCGTCGCGCTCCATCCTGCGCCAGTCGACGAACATGCCTTCCACGTCGCGGAGCCGCTGGATGAGGTCAGCGGCCTGGTCCTCGGCGCCGCACGCTGTGCACCAGGCCCGAATGTCGTCAGCGGACGGCGACGTGCGAGCGGTCTGGATCCGGGAGACCTTGGACGGGTACCAGCCGAGCCTCTGTGCGAGCTGGCTCCCCTTGAGGCCTGCGTCCAGACGGATCTCGCCGAGGCGGTCGGCGAGATCCTCCCGAGCCTGCTGAGCGCTGGACGAATCCGATGACGCCATGGTCGGCGGTCAGGCAGGGTGGTACTGGACGTGTGGGACGGCGCGCTGCCAGGCGGCTTCGAACGCCTCGCTGTGCTGCTCGGCGAGCACGGCATCGGTGATGTACTCGCGCCCGTCCTTGGCGAGCTGGCCCTCGCCGGTGAAGTGGTGCACCAGCAGCAGCTCGTCTTCGAACACCCAGAAGTCGTTGGCCGGCAGCAGGAGCCCAGTCGCCTCCCGCCGGGGCAGCCAGCGGACTTGCTCGCCCGCGGCCAGGTTGGCGAAGGTCAGGTCGTACTCGTAGCGTGCGTAGTCGTGCAGGGGTTCAGACACCACACGCAGCCGGCGTACTGCCACACCGCGGCCTGTCGCGGCCCGGACGACGTCGTGCCAGCCTCCCCACCACGAGGCCTTGTCCGACCGATCTAGCCGGTGTCCCTCCTGCCAGGCGATGAATTCGGGATCCTCCAGCATGTAGCTGTCGCGCAACTCCAGGTGCACTGCTGATCGTTGAGCTTGAGCCAGGGCGCTACGCGCTGGTGGCTGCACTTGCTTCCTCTCCACTGCGCTCCGGGCGTGGGATGTACTGCAACATCACCGCAGGCAGCCTAATGATCGTCTCGTGATCCGGCACGTTCGTGGAGTGCCCGGGGACAGAACCGATCTCCTGGCACGCCCGCACATCCTCAGGGGTCGCCTTGTACGACTGGATCAGCAGATCCCCTGTCTATCGTCCAGCCAGATCGCCGGAGACTCGTCCTGCGGGGTGTTGGGGATGATGCCGAGAAACCGTAGGGCCATCGCGATCTCCTCTGCCGAGCGGATTCCACGCTGTTGCACGCACCTTCACGGCGAACGGGAGGCCCGTCAATACTGCATCACCCTATGTAACGAAGCTCGTGAGTAGCTGCTGTGTTCACCGTCACCGACTGTCGGTGTAACCGCCTACGCTGGCAGGCGTGTCCCCACCCCCAGCCCCCGGCCCGCCGCGGTCGTGAACGAGGACATTCGCGCCCTCTGGGCAGGGCGTGACGGAGACCCCCGCGTCAGGCTCACGGCTGCCCAACGGGTGGTGTACGAGCGCCTCCTGATCGAGTGGGAAGCCGCGGTGCGCGCGGACATCGTCGCGGCCGCCTGAGTCGGGGCGCTCTGGGGCCACTCGTCGCGGAGGAGCGCGCAAGCTCGACCACCCCACGCCGTCCCCGACTACCAGCGCTTCGGCGGGCGCGGTCACTCACTCGTCATCGACAGCGGCTGGCACGGTCGCCGAAGCGTGCCTGGGCCGGCCGGCCGATAACGCCCGCTCCAGCGGCCTCACTTCACGTCACCCGTGAAGATCGCCGTCTCCGTCTCGAAGTCCGGCGACACCTCGATCTGCACGGTCTTCTCCGACTCCGGCACCGCGCACGCCCATGTCACGGCGAGGGAGCGGCCCGCGAGGAGCCGCGTCGAAGGACTGCCCTTCAGTCCTCGCTCGGAGTCGATGACCAGTTCGCCTTCCTTGCCGTCCTCGCCATACGCGCAGTTCACGGAGAGTGCCGTCGTGTCGACCGTCGACGTCCCTCCGTTCTCCACCCGCACGGTGAACTTCAGGTACGGCGTGTTCTCCGGGGCAGCAGTCGAACTCGACCTGCCACGCGTGAATTTCGACAGGCTGACCGCCACCTCGTTGCGGTAGGTGACGGTGTCGTCCAGACCGAACACCTGGGCTTCGCCGTCCTCTCCGCCTTCTTGTCGTCGTCGCGGCTGTTGACGATGAAGACCCCTGTGGCGACTACGGCCGCGATCACAGCTGCGGCCGACCCGATGATGACGGCGTTGGTACGGCTCTTCTTCTGCAACGGCGGCTGCGGCTGCGGCGGGAACCGTGACATAGGCAGCCTTGCGGCGCACCGGCCCGGCGAAGGCGGAGGAGTAGTCGGGGTGGACGATCTCGTACCTTCTCGGTACACGCTTCGGCGTCCATGCGGAGAGTGCCGGGATCGCGGAGCGCGGGAGCGGTGGCGTCAGGCGCCGGCCGCCGCTGCTCGATGGCCAGGTCCTGGCCGTGGGCGGCTTCGTTCCGGTCGGACGGCAGTTGCCACGGAGCCGTGAGTCTTGGCACCGTACTCGACGGGACGGACGGGGATCAGGGCGTGAACATGCCCGGCTCCGTCCGGAGTTCAGTCGTGGGGGCAGCGATCGCTCGTTCTGGGGGGCAGTGTGTGGATCACGCTCGTGGCGACCTTGTGCGGTACGGCTGCCGGTGTCGCTTCGACGGTTGTCGCTGACCGGGTGCGATGGAAGCGGGACCGGGCGCATGCTCAGCGGGACAGGCAGGTGGAGGTCTGCGTCGAGTTCCTGCGGGCCCTGATGCGTGCCTACGAGGGGCTCTACGACGTGGCCTGCCGCGAGGACCGGGCCGCCGACCGGAACTACGGGGCGGTCAGGGACCTCATGGCCGAGGCGGGCACGGCGGATTCGCGGCAGTTGCTGCTGGTCACGGGGGAGTCGCACGTCACGATGGCGTGTGAGCACGCGTTCGCCGTGCTCCGGGACCTCAGGGACGCCGTGGGCAGGGGCCTGACCGCGGACACGAGGGCGTACCAGGAGGTCGACAGCCGGTTCAGGGACGCGCTGCACGACTTCCGTGTGGAGGTCCGGCGCAGTCAGGGTCTCGCCGACGCGGACGACATACGGCGCCCGCGGGTCCCTCCGTACGAGATGGTCCCCGTCCAGCCCGCGGGCAGCAGCTGACGCCGCCGGTCCCACCAGCACCGGACCGGGGGCTTTCCCCTGCCTCCACCCCAGGGTTACATTGCGTATGAGGCATGGTCAGGAAATCAGCCGCTCCGCGGCTTTCGTCCCCCCCTTTCTCCCGCCGCCCCCGCCCCCTCCTCTCCCCTCCGTTCCGTTCCGCAGCCACCCCTTCCCGTGTGCAGTCAGGTGACCACTGAGAAAGGAGCGTTGAGCCGCGATGCCCGAGCAGGCGCGTGAAGAGCGGCTCGCCGCCGCTTTCGTCGAGCTCGCCGACACGCTCGTCGACGACTTCGACACCGTCAGCTTCCTCCATCTGCTCGCCACGCGATGCGTCGACCTCCTGGACGTCGCGTCCGCGGGCGTCACCCTGTCCGTGCCGGAGAGCGCGCCCCTGACGTCCGGGTCCGACGAACACAGCCACCGCCTGGAGCAGTTGGCCGTCGAGTGGGACGAAGGGCCCGGGCTCGACTGCCTCCGCTCCGGCCGGGTGGTCGACGGCGCGCTCCTGGCGAACGGCCGCCCGCACGCGCGATGGCCCCGGTTCGCCCCGCACGCGCTCCTGTCCGGCTTCGCCTCCGTCGCGGCCACGCCCCTGCGGCTGCGGGGGCGGACCATCGGCGCGCTCAGCCTCTTCCGCGAGCAGCCCGAGACGCCGCCGGTAGCGCAGCTCCGGCTCGCACAGGCCTTGGCGCGCCTCGCCACCATCGGCATCCTCCAGCAGCGCGCCGCACACCGGCAGCGCGTCATCGTCGGCCAGCTGGAGACGGCCCTGCGGTCCCGGGTGGTCATCGAGCAGGCCAAAGGCGCCCTGTCGCACCGCCACCGGATCAGCGTGGACGAGGCGTTCACGCTGCTGCGCCGGCACGCCCGCTCCCAGCGGCGGTTGCTCACCGCGGTCGCCGAGGAGGTGCTGAACGAGACGACGGACCCACCCCAGCCGCGGACGGAGGGGACGAAGACGACGGAGACGACGGAGCGGACGGAGACGACTGACTGACCGGCTGACCGGCTGGCCGACTGGCCAGCTGACCGGCTGACCGGCTGACCGGCTGACCCCGTGCCAGGCCCGGGGCCGGATCTCAGTGGACCACGGACACGATCTGGATCACCGCTTCGACGAGCCGCCGGTCCCCGCTCGTGCGGGCGCGGGCGAGCGCCGCGGCCGGGGAGATGCCGCGGGTGCACAGCCGCCACGCGGTCTCCGCGTCCAGCTCCACGACGGCGGCGGAAAGACCGGCGTCGGAAAGACCGGCGTCCGAAGAATCGGCATCGGGCAGGGCCAAGGACCAGCGGTCTCCCGTGGCGGTGGCCGTCCACGTACCGCCGGACGGGCCGTCGACGCGCACCTGGACCCGGGTGCCGACGGGTGCGTCCGTGTGCCGCAGGGTGTGCGGCAGCGCCCGCATGAAGGTGTCGAGGACCACGCCGAGGAACCGCGGGTCGGGGTCACTGTCCTGGCCGACGGCGTGGCGGACCTGCTGGCGGTGGGTCCAGAACTCGGTGAACTCGCGCGCGCAGTCGAGCCACATCGGCGCCGGGTCCGCTCCCGCCCAGGACACCCCCAGCGAGGCGGCGTCGAGGTCCGCGGTCGCGAAGAGGCGGGTGACCTGCGCGCCGACCAGTTCCAGGGTGTCGGTGACGGCGGCGGGGCTCACACGCGCCCAGGCATCCACCCATTCCTGGTTGATGCGGTGGATGAACGCCTCAAGGGTCTCGCCGGGCCCGGGGCGCGGCCCTAGCTCGTGGCGGTCGCGGTCACGGGCGAGGCGCCCGTAGCAGTCACCGACGAGGTGCGCGGCGAGATCCCGTACGGTCCAGCCCGGTACGGCCTCCCGGTGCCAGTCGGCGGGCTCCAGGGCGCGGAGCGTCGCCAGGAGCGCCGCGTGCTCGGCGGCGAAGAGGGGGCGGGCGTCGATCGGGGTGCCGAGCCACGGGAGGACGGGGTCGGGAGCGAGCTGGGGGTCCATGCCCCCAGCCTGTGTCAGCGGCCGCCGGTCGGCCACTGAATATCGCGTTCCGGTCATCGGGGCCCGGCGGGGCCGGGGCGCGGTGCGCCGCGCGCATCGGTCGGCCCCGGCTGGGCACCTATACGGCCTGACGCGAACCGGAAGGCCCACCGGCCGGAAGGCGCACAGGAAGTCCCACAGGAAGGCCCACAGGGAGGTCCGCCCCATGCCCATCCTCGGCACCTCGCGCCCGCGTGCCCGGCGCGCGGCGGGTTCGGTCCCGCCGTCTCCCCTGCCACCGCTGCGCGTTCTGCGCCTGCCCGCCGCCGGTCCCGAGGACGTCGTCGTGGACGGGGCAGGGCGGGTGCTCACCGGCACGGCCGACGGACGGATCCTGCGCGTCACGCTGCCGTCCCCGGGGCACGGGGGCCGGGTGGAGGAGCTGGCCCGCACGGGCGGCAGGCCGCTGGGCCTCGAACCGCTGCCCGACGGGCGGCTGCTCGTCTGCGACGCGCACCGGGGCCTGCTGCGCGTGGCCCTTGAGGACGGCGGCCGGGTCGAGGTCCTCGCCGCCGCGGTCGCCGGGGAGCCGC
Organism: Streptomyces spectabilis; assembly: GCF_008704795.1. Classification (NCBI taxonomy): domain Bacteria; kingdom Bacillati; phylum Actinomycetota; class Actinomycetes; order Kitasatosporales; family Streptomycetaceae; genus Streptomyces; species Streptomyces spectabilis. The sequence continues at coordinate 1,873,923 of NZ_CP023690.1, forward strand.
TGAGGTTCTGCAGCAACGCGACCGCCGCCCCCGACGGCACCGTGTACTTCACGGTGTCCAGCCGCCGCTACGGCCTCGACGACTGGCGGGCCGACATCGTCGAGCACGTCGGCACCGGCCGCCTGCTGCGGCTCGCCCCGGGCGGCGAGCCCGAAGTGCTGCTCGACGGCCTGTACTTCGCGAACGGCGCGGCCCTGGCGCCCGACGCGTCACACGTCACCGTGGCCGAGACCGGCGCCCGCCGCCTCGTCCGGTACTGGCTCACCGGCCCCCGGGCGGGGCGGAGCGACACCTTCGCGGAGGACCTGCCCGGCTTCCCCGACAACCTGTCGCGCGACGAGGACGGGACGCTCTGGGTCGCCCTGGCCGGGCCGCGCGAGCCGCTCATCGACCAGCTGCGCCGGGCGCCCGCGGCCGTACGCCGCGCGGCCGCCGCTGCCGCCCTCCGCGTGCCCGTGCCGCCGCGCCGGGTGCTGCGCGTCATGGCCTTCTCGCCCCGGGGCGAGACCGTGCGTGACCTGGCCCGCAAGGGCGCCGGGTACCGCATGGTCACCAGCGTCGCCGCCCGCGCCGGGACCCTCGTCCTGGGCAGCCTCGTGGAGCCGGGCATCGCCGTGTGCGCGCTGCCGCCGGGACGGGCCTGACGCCTGCGCGGACCTCCGGCACGGCCCTCCATGCTTGCCGTATCAGCAAGTCTGCTTGCCCAAACCGCAGGGTTCGGCGCAGGGTCGTCGTGGAGGTGGTCACGATGACCGATCAGCTGAACAGCAGCTATGACGTGGTGGTGGTCGGTGGCGGTGCCGCCGGACTGAACGGGGCCCTGATGCTGGCCCGCGCACGGCGTTCCGTGGCGGTGCTCGACGCGGGCGCGCCGCGCAACGCCCCGGCCGACGGCGTGCACGGGCTCCTGGCCAGGGAAGGGATGCCGCCCGCCGAACTGCTCGCGCGCGGCCGGGCGGAAGTGCGCGGGTACGGCGGGCACGTCGCGTCCGCCACCGTGACCGCGGCGACCCGCGACGGAGCGGGCTTCGCGGTGGCGCTCGCCGACGGCCGTACGGTCCGGGCGCGGCGGCTCCTCGTGGCCACCGGCCTCGTCGACGAACTGCCGGACGTGCCGGGGCTGCGCGACCGCTGGGGCCGGGACGTGCTGCACTGCCCGTACTGCCACGGCTGGGAGGTCCGCGACCGGGCCATCGGCATCCTGGCGAGCGGGCCGATGGCGGTGCACCAGGCGCTGCTGTTCCGGCAGCTGAGCGACGACGTCACGTTCTTCGCCCACACCACGGCCCCGCCGTCCGACGAGGACGCGGAGCGCCTCGCCGCACGCGGCATCCGCGTGGTGGAGGGCGAGGTGGCGGGCCTGGAGGTGGCGGACGACCGCCTCGTGGGGGTGCGGCTGCGCGACGGCACGGTGGTCGCCCGCGAGGCGCTCGCGGTCTCGTCACGCATCGTGGCGCGCGCCGGTTTCCTCGCGGCGCTCGGGCTGCGGGCGACGGAACACCCACTGGGCATCGGCGCGTTCGTCTCCTGTGACGCCACCGGCCGCACCGAGGTGCCGGGCGTGTGGGTCGCGGGCAACGTGACCGATCTGTCCGCCCAGGTCGGCGGCGCGGCCGCGGCGGGCGCCGCGACCGGGGCCCAGATCAACGCCGACCTGGTCACCGAGGACACCCGGCTTGCCGTCGAGGCCCGGCGGAGCGGGGCCCCGGCGGCCGCCGCCACCGTCGGAGCGTCACGGGGGTGAGGGCGGGACGGGCCGGGCCCCAACCCTTGGCTTCACGGGCCCGGCCCGGACCGGACCTCACACACTGATCGCCGAACCCGCCCCGAACCCCGCCCGCCGACCACCCATCGCCAATCACCGATCACCGTCACCGAGTTCGCCCCCCGCCGACCCGCCCGCCCAACCCCCGACCACCTGGCCGAACGCCCCACCCAGGCCCCCTCCCCGCACAAGAGCCACACGCACAGGGCCGCCCCACACCCTTGCGCGATTGACGAGGTCATGCCACTTTCCTTGCTCGGTACGTCCCCCACGTACCGCGGTACGTCACACGTCACCGTCAAAGGAGACCCCCCACATGAGACGCACCACCTGTGCGCGCCTCGTCCTGTCCGCCCTCCTCGTCACCGGTTCCCTCGCCGTCGGCGCGCTCCCCGCCGGGGCGCAGAGCGAACCGCCGACGCCCTCCCCGGCGCAGCTCAACGCCCTCGACGCCAAGGTCCAACGGCAGTTGGGCGACGACAGCGCCGGTACGTACGTCGACCGGAGGACCGGGAAGCTGGTCGTCACCGTCACCAGCGAGGCGGCCGCCGAGCGCGCCCGCGCGGCGGGTGCCACCCCCCAGCGGGTGCGGCGGAGCGCCGCCGTGCTCGACTCCGCCATGGACGCGCTGGAGTCCCGCGCGAAGATCACCGGCACCTCCTGGGGCGTCGACCCGCGCACCAACCAGATAGCCGTGCAGGCCGACAGCTCGGTCTCGGCCCGCGACCTGGCCCGGCTGCGCCGGGTCGCCGACTCGCTCGACGGCGCCGTACGCGTCAGCCGCGTGCCCGGCACCTTCCAACGCGAGGTCGCGGGCGGCGACGCCATCTACGGCGGCGGCTCCCGCTGCTCCGCCGCCTTCAACGTGACCAAGGGCTCCACCCGGTACTTCGTCACCGCGGGGCACTGCACCAACCTCAGCGCCAACTGGGCGGCAACGTCAGGGGGCGCGGCCGTCGGCGTACGCGAGGGCACCAGCTTCCCGACCAACGACTACGGCATCGTCCGCTACACCGACGGCTCGTCCCCCGCGGGCAACGTCAACCTCTACAACGGCGGCCACCAGGAGATCTCCTCCGCCGCCGACGCCGTCGTGGGCCAGTCGCTCCGCAAGAGCGGCTCCACCACCAAGGTGACCAGCGGCACGGTCACCGCCGTCAACGTCACCGTCAACTACAGCGACGGCCCCGTGCACGGCATGGTCCGCACCACCGCCTGCTCCGCGGGCGGCGACAGCGGCGGCGCCCACTTCGCCGGGACGGTGGCCCTCGGCATCCACTCGGGCAGCTCCGGCTGCACGGGCACCAACGGCTCCGCCATCCACCAACCGGTGCGCGAGGCGCTCGCCGCGTACGGCGTCAGCGTGTACTGAGGCGTGCCGGACGCCGCACGCGTGCGGCGGTGAGGCGTGGACCTGACCCGTCAGGCCGTGAGTCGCGCCTCGATCGCCAGGACCTCCTCCGCCGCCCGTACGGCGTCCGGGCAGGCGACGGCGATCAGCCCCCAGTTGCCCGGCACGGACGTGAGGGCGCGGGCGTACGAGGTGGGGGTGCGGTGGTCGACGAGGCGGCGCAGGCGGGGCAGGTCCATGTCGGACGCGGGGCGGATCACCTTGGTCGCGGCGGAGATGCCCGCCCCGGTCCCGGCGAGGGCGCCGAGCTCGGTGCGGCTCTCCGCCAGGAAGGCGTGCAGGTAATCGGCGCCGCACGCGGAGAGGTTCAGGTCCTGCATGGCCACCAGGGGGGTGTCGCCGTAGCGGCCGCCGACGCGGGCGATCGCGAAGTCGACACCCCCGTTGATCAGTCCCCGGCCCTGGAAGAGCCGCACGAAGTCGGCCATGGCGTGCCGGACCCGCGTGTAGTGGCTCCGGGTGATGCCGAACGCCGCGTGGGTGGACTCGTCGAGGAAGACGTTCCCCTCCCACATGGTGCCGTTCAGGAACTGCAGGGCCATGCCGTCGGCGAGGGCGCCCGCCCGCACGTGCACGGACGGCGCGAGCAGGAACTCGTGGCCGGTCACGGCGTGGCGGAGGTAGTCGGCGTGCGCCTCCAGGAGGTAGTCCTCACCGGAGCGGGCCGCCTGGCGGGCCAGCGCCGCGAGCACGTCCGGGTCGTCGAGGGGCACCCCGACGTGGATGCGCTGTCCCGTGCCGCCCCTGACGGGTTTCAGACATCCCACCCGCAGCCCATGACGCTCCCTCAAGAGCTGTGCAGCGAGTACGAGTTGGGCTGCGAAGGAGTCCTCAGCGCGGTGCGCGCGGCCGTTCCCGAGCTGCTCGTCGCCCGGGGTGCCCGGCACCCGGACGTCACCTGGAGTTGTCCGGATCCCGCCGTCCGCGACGGCGTCCGCGGGCTCGCCGTCCCAGAGGACGACGTACCCGGGCAGCCGCGGCACGGCCAGACCGAACACGCGGTACAGCGGCGTGAGTTCCGTCTCCGCGTCGAGTACGTCGAAGGGGGCACGCCCCGGCGGCACCGACAGGTCGTGCGCCGTGCGGGCGGCGGGGTGCAGGACCGCCTTGTGCCCCCACTGCTCGGTGATCTCGGGGGCGTTGGCCTCGACCAGGAGCCGGTCGACCCCCGCGACCCGTTTGAGCCACAGGAGCAGGATCCGCATCGGCTCGTCGAGCGCGTAGACGCGTACGACACAGGCGGGATCCGCGCGCAGCCGGTCGATCGCCGGGCCGAGGACCCGCGCCCACTGGTCGGCGGGGCCGTCGGCCAGCCTCAGCAGGGCGTGGCTGAGGTGGAAGTGGTCGTGGTCGGGGACCACGACCACCGGGCGGCCCGCCGCCGCCTCCTTCCAGGGTGCCGTCCTGCCGATGAGCAGGTCGCCGGTGTGCGCCAGGCAGACCGAGCGGGCCTCCAGGATCGTGGGCCAGTCCTCGGCCGGCTCACCGGCCGCGAGGCTCTCCAGGGCGCCCTCGAACATGCGCTTGGCCATGGGCGGCGAGTACGCCACGATGCCGGGTCTGTCACGGGCGGCACCGGCCGGGCTCAGCTCCACGCGGGCGGCGGCCTCGGCCTCGGCCGGCCCCATCCCGAGCAGCCGTCGGCAGATGTGCGCGAGCTCGCGCGGCGCGATGCCCGCCGGGCCGACGTGGAAGCCCGTCCAGGGCACGACACGGCCGTCCGGCAGGGCGACCTCCCAGCGTTCACGGGCCGGGCGGACCTCCCGGCTCTCCACCGTCGACACCAGCAGCCTCCTGACGTGAGCCCTGCCGCCAGGCACAGGCTGTAGCGGGCGGCGTCCCGTTGTGCGCTGCGTGCTGTGTGCAGTGTTGCCCAGAACATGGCCGTGGGTCACCACGGTCATCAGGGCATTCGGCGGCCTTTGGCGCGTTGTGCTCCCCCGGCGGCCCGCGCCGCGGTCGCGGCACGGGCGGACCGCCAGTCCGAGGCGTCCAGGAAGTGCACGTCGTAGCGGTCCTGTTCGGGCAGGAGGCGGTCGAAGGAGTCCAGGCCGTGCTGGATGCGGCCGAGGGACCGGAAGTAGTCGAAGCGGTCGACGCCCGGCGTGAGCACCGCGAGCAGATCGGCGCCCGCCCCGGCGGCGGCGCCGAAGGCGTGCGGCATCCCGGGCGGCACGACGACGAGCCCGCCGCGCCCGACGGTCTCGAACGCGCCGTCCAGGTACAGGTCGAGCGCCCCGTCGAGGACGTAGAACAGCTCCGTCGACAGGGCGTGCAGGTGCGGTCGCGCGCCGTCGGCCCCGTCGGCGAGCGTCAGCCGGTTGACGCCGAGGGAGCCCCCTGTGGCCGCGGCGTCGGCGAGCAGTTCGAAGCCGCCGCCGTGCGGCAGGGGGACGCGCTCGGCGGTGCCGGGCCGCACGAGCAGGGCTTCGGCGGTGCGCTTGCCATCGGTCATCGGGGCTCCTCGGGTTCGGTCGACCGCGGTGCGGTCCGCGCGCTCTGCGCGGAACTCATTCGACCCGGGGAACAAGCCGCGTACCAGAAGCAGTTGTCACCTGCAGAAATCATCGATCGTGATGAATCGGCCACAATGGGCCGTCAGGGGCGGGGGGGGGACCGTGGAACTGCGTCAGCTCCAGTACTTCGCCGCGGTCGCCGACGAGGGCGGCTTCAGCCGGGCCGCCGAGCGGCTCGGCATCGTCCAGTCGGCGGTGAGCCAGCAGGTGCGCCGCTTGGAGCGCGAGCTGGGGGTGCGGCTCTTCCGGCGCACCACGCGGCACGTCGAACTCACCGGCGCGGGCGAGCGCCTGCTGCCCGAGGCCCGCGCGGTGCTCGCCGCGGCGCGGCGCACCCGCCAGGTCGCGGCCGACCTCGCGGCGGGCGGGGCGCCGCTGCGCCTCGGCACCGTGCAGGGCCCCGGCGACCGGATCCAGCGCCTCCTCGCGGACCTCGCGGCCGCGGCGCCCGGGCTCCCCGTCCGGCTGCGGCGCCTGGGGCTCGCGGAGCGGCTCGCCGCGGTGCGCTCCGGCGAGCTGGACGCGGCCCTCGTCCGGGCGGCGGCCACGGCCCCCGGGCTCGAACTCCTGCCGGTGTGGAGCGATCCGCTGTACGTGGCGCTGCCCGCGGCGCACCGGCTCGCGGGCTCCTCGGCGCTGCGTGTCGAGCAGCTCGGGGAGCTGCCGCTGCGCCTCGCGCCGCGCGAGCAGAACCCGCCGTTCCACGACCTGGTGACCGGTGCGCTCCGGGCGGCCGGGGCCGAGCCGCCGCTCGGGCCGCCCTTCACCACGCTCCAGGAGACCCTGGCCGAGATCGGCGCGGGCGCCCCGTCGTGGACGGTCTTCTACGAGGTGGCGGGGGTGCCCTCGTTCCCGCGCGTGGCCGTGCGACCGCTCGCCGCCCCGGCCGTGACGACGTACGTGGCGATGCCTCCGGGGGCGCCGGGCCCCGCGCTCCGGCGGCTTCTTGAGGTGCTGCCCGCGCGGTGACGGGGAGCGGGCCGCTTCACACGGAGCTGCCCGCGCGCTCGTGGTGGCGCTGGTAGTGCCCGCGCCAGCGCGGCGTCGCCGCGCCGCCCATGACCGTCATCACCACGTCGTGCGCGAGCGAGTCCGTGACCGGCAGATGACCGAAGAGCACGCGGTGGTACGTGGTGGCGCCGAGCATGTCCAGGAGCAGGCCGATGTCGGCGTCCTCCCGGATGTCGCCGCGCTCGATGCCCCGGCGCAGCGCCGCCTCCGTCGTGGCCCTGCGGGGCCGGAAGACGGTCTCGGTGAACACGCGGTCGAGCTCCGGGTCGTCGGCCAGTTCGGCCACGAGCGCGGGCAGCGTCCGGCGCCCGAGGGTGCCGCCGAAGGCCTGGCTGAGGGTCTCGATGCCCAGGATGAGGTCACAGTGCGTGCAGCCGGTGTCGGGGGTGGGCGCGGTGCCCATGGCCTCGGCGAGGGCGGCGATCACCAGGTGCTGCCGGGACGGCCAGCGGCGGCGGATGGCCGGCTTGGTGGTGCCCGCGCGCCGGGCCACCCCTTCGAGCGTCAGGTGCGGATAGCCGGACTCCTCCAGGAGGTCGAGCGTGGCCTTGACGATGGCCTCGTCGAGCCGGGTGTCGCGCGGGCGGCCCGCCGAACGGGCGGGCGGGGCTGCGGAATCCGGGGTTGCCATGGGGATCAGTATAGGTAGCATGTGATTTCGTTCCGTTCCGGATCGAAACATAAAGGAGGGGTCGGCCTTGCCGTCAGAGCAGGAAGCGACCGTCCAGAGCGTCCACGGCGGTCCCGCCGCGTCCACGTCCCCCGCGGGCGAACCGCCCGGCACCGCCCGCGCGCCCGCCGCCGAAAGCGTCTTCCGCGCCCCCTACGCCGCCCTCACCTGGGGCATCGTCCTGTCCGTCGGCCTCGTGGCGTTCGAGTCGATGGGCGTGGCCACGGTCCTGCCCGACATCGCGGAGCGGCTCGGCGGCCTGCACGCCTACGGCTGGGGCCTGTCCGCGCTGATGCTCGCCAACCTCATCGGCACCGTCGCCGCGGGCCGCGACGCCGACCGGCACGGCCCGGCGCGCCCGCTCGCCGTCGGGCTCGTCGTGTTCGCGGTCGGCTGCGCGCTCGCCGGCGCCGCGCCGAACTGGCCCGTGTTCCTCGCGGGCCGCTTCCTCCAGGGGCTCGGCGTCGGCGCGGTGATGGCACTCGCGTACGCGGCCATCTCGCTGGCCTACCCCCAGCACCTGCGGGCGCGGATGTTCGCGCTCGTCGCGGGCGGCTGGACGGTGCCGTCCCTCGTCGGCCCGACCCTCGCCGCCGTGATCTCCGACCACTTCTCCTGGCGCGGCGTCTTCGTCCTGCTGCTGCCCCTGATCGCCGTCGCGGCCGCTCTCGCGCTGCCGCAGCTGCGCCGCCTGGACCGGGCCGACGGCACCGGCGGCGCCCCGGCCGAGGCGCCGCCGGCCCGCTGGTGGGCCACGCCGGTCGCGCGCAGCGTGCTGCTCGCGGCGGGCACCGGCGTGCTGCTCGCCGGGCTCCAGCTGCGTCAACTCGCCCTGCTGGTCCCGCTGGTCGTGGCCGGAGGCGTCGCCGGGGTGCTCGCCCTGCGCACGGTCACGCCGCCCGGCACCCTCACGGTGCGGCGCGGCGTGCCGACGGGGGTCGTGCTGCGCTTCCTGCTGTGCGGGGCGTACTTCGGCAGCGAGGCCTTCCTGCCGCTCGGCCTGGTCCGGCTGCGGGACCTGAGCGCGTCCCAGGCCGGGCTCGGTCTTTCGGCGGGCGCGATCACCTGGGTGCTCGGCGCCGCCTGGCAGGGGCGGGCCGACGGCCGCTGGAGCGGGCGCTCGCGCGCCGTGCCGATCGCGGCCGGGTTCGTGGTGCTGCTCGTGGGCATCGTCGTGATGGCGCTCGGCGTCCTGGTCGACGCGGTGCCCGCCCTGGTCGCCGTGGCGGGCTGGGCGATCGGCGGCGCGGGCATGGGCGTGGCCTTCAACGCGGCCACCACGGACGCCATGGAGCAGGCCCCCGCCGACCGGCAGGGCGAGGCCAGCGGCGCCATGCAGCTCGCCCAGACGCTGGCGGTCGCGGTGCTCAGCGGCCTCGGCGGCGCGGCCGTCTCCCTGGCGTCGGCGTACGGCTCGACGGTGACGGTCGCCCTGACGGTGACCTTCACGCTCACGGCCGCCCTCGCGGCGGCCGGGGTCCTGGCGGCCCACCGCATCCGGCCCGCGCGCCCCTGAACGCCGCGGGCCGGGATTCGCCTTGTGGAAATGGCGCACCCGGCCCGCGGGAATCACGTGCCGATCCATGAGAATGGCGTACCGATCCGTGGCGGGAGTGCCGGGTCCTGCCGGACCGCGCACGCCCCGGCACTCCCCCGCGACGGGTCTCCAGCCGCCCGCAGTGGGCGAACGGACAGGCGGGCGAGAGGAGTTGGGCATGGCCACGGACACCGGCGAGCGCACGAAGAGGAGACACGGGGGAACCGCCTTGGGAACACCGGCCGTCGCGGCGGCCGTCCTCACGGGTGTCGTCGCGCTCTACATATCCCTCGTCGCGTTCGGGAACATCACGGACTTCGACTCCAACCAGCAGTTCGTCCGCCATGTCCTGGCCATGGACACGACGTTCAAGGACGAGGACCTGATGTGGCGGGCCGTCGAGTCCCGCGCCCTCCAGGACGCCGCGTACGTCGCGATCATCGCCTGGGAGACGCTGGCCGCGCTCGTCCTCATCGCCGGGACGGTCCTGTGGATCGCCGGACTGCGCGGGCACGGTGACGACTTCGCCCGCGCGCGGGCGGTGAGCACCTCCGGGCTGCTGATGCTGATGCTGCTGTTCGGCGGCGGCTTCATCGGCGTCGGCGGCGAGTGGTTCGCGATGTGGCAGTCCGAGGACTGGAACGGCCTCGACGCCGCGATCCGCGTGGTCACGCTGTGCGGCATCGCGCTCCTCGTGGTGCAGCTGCCGTTCGCGGGGCGGCGGCCTTACGGCGCGCACCCCGCGCGGAGCGGGGATGCGGACGACTGAGGGACGCGCGCCGGATCCCACCGGCGCGTGATCACGCGCCGCAGGTGTGCGGTAGCCGACAGTTCCGATTGTCGGACCCATCGCCTAGGCTGAGTGCATGCCCTTAACCCCTCAACCCCATGGTTCCGTGCGGTCTTCTACCGAGTTGAACGAGCGGATACGAGGCCTGTGGCTGCGCGCCGGTGGCCGTCTCTCCGCCGATCAGCGCCGGGAGTACGAGCAGCTGGTGACCGAGTGGGCCGAGGCGGTGCGCGCGGAGGTCGTCCAGGCCGCCTAGGCAACACTCCCCCCTCCCCCGGACGCTGTGGCGCTCCCCTCCCCCGGGGACACTGTCCCCGGGGGTTCCTTCCGGCCCCGCGGTGCCCAACACTGAGTCGATGACGCAGCGCGTGGAACTCGCCGCCCTCATCGACCGATTGGCCATCGACGCCCTCATCACCGACTACGCCGGTACCGTCGACGACGGCGACTGGGACGCGTACCGACAGCTGTTCACCCCCGAAGGACGCGCCGACTACCGGTCGGCGGGCGGCATCGAGGGCTCCGCGGCGGAGGTGTCCGCGTGGCTCGCCGAGACGATGCGGATGTTCGCCATGCGCCAGCACCTCGTCGTCAACCGCAGAATCCGCTTCGGCGTCCGCGAGCAGGACATCGGCGACACCGCGCGCATACGGGCCGACTATGTGAACCCCATGCGCTTCGCCGGGCAGCCGGGCGCCGAGGCGACCACCACGCCCGACTTCACCTGCGGCGGCCGCTACGAGTTCACCGCGCTGCGTACGCACGGCGGCTGGCGGCTCGGTCAGGTCCTCGTACGGGAGAAGTGGCGCAGCACGCGGACCGCCGACCAGACGTGGGACCAGGCCGTCGTCGGACAGCGGACGCCACCGCTCACCGAGCCGGGCTGAGCGGAGCGCGGGACGGCCGGCTCCGGGCGGATCCGCGCACGGCCCGGCGGAAGCGGCCACCCGGCGCGCCGGGCGCTCGGGGCCGCCCCGTGACCCGGGCGGCTCCGCCCCCTGTCCTAGATCGTCACCGGCCCGCACACTGGGAGCACGACCGGCCGTCGGGCCGAGTCGGGGCAAGGAGGCGCGCTGCATGGACGTACTCAGCGGCAGGCGGCCGCACCGGTGGGCGCCCCGACGGGCACTGTCCCGGCGGGCCCTTCCCTCCTGGCGCCACCGCCTGGACGCCGCCCTCGCCTCGCGGTGGCGGCGCGGCGCCCTGGCCGCCCTGTGCGGCGCCCTGCCCGCGCTCGCCTTCCCCGAACCGTCGTGGTGGTGGTTCGCGTACGTCGCGCTCGTGCCGTGGATCCTGCTCACCAGGTCGGCGGACTCGGGGCGGCGGGCCGCGCTCGACGGGTGGCTCGGCGGGCTCGGCTTCATGGTGGCCGTGCACCACTGGCTGCTGCCGAGCCTGCATGTGTTCACCCTGGTCATCGCCGCGCTCCTCGGGCTCCTGTGGGCGCCCTGGGGCTGGCTCGCGCACCGCTTCCTCGGCGGCCCGCCCGCTGCCGGGCGGGCCGTGGCCGCGCTGCTCGTGCTGCCGTCCGGCTGGCTCCTCGTCGAGCTGGTGCGGTCCTGGGAGGGCCTCGGCGGTCCGTGGGGGCTCCTCGGCTCCAGCCAGTGGCAGGTGGAGCCCGCGCTGCGGCTCGCGTCGGTGGGCGGTGTCTGGCTGGTCAGCGCGCTCGTCGTGGCCGTGAACACCGGGGTCGCGGTGCTCCTCGCATGGCGGTCGGCGCGCGCTCCCGCCGTCGCCGGGCTCGTCGCCGTGGCCGCCGCGACCACCACCGCGTGGACCTGGTCCCCGCGCCCGGAGGCCGCGGGCAGCGTCCGCGTCGCCGTCGTACAGCCCGGCGTACTGGACGGGACGGACGCGCCCGACCGGCGGTTCGACCGCGAGGAGGCGCTGACCCGCGCCCTCGTGGGCCGGGACCTGGACCTCGTCGTGTGGGGCGAGAGCAGCGTGGGCCACGACCTGGCGGACCGGCCCGACCTGGCGCGGCGGATCGCCGCGCTCTCGCGCCGGGTGGGCGCCGAGATCCTGGTGAACGTGGACGCCCGCCGCTCGGACAGGCCCGGCATCTTCAAGAGCTCCGTGCTCGTGGGCCCGGACGGGCCGACGGGCGACCGCTACGACAAGATGCGCCTCGTCCCGTTCGGCGAGTACGTCCCGGCGCGCTCGCTGCTCGGCTGGGCCACGTCGGTGGGCAAGGCCGCCGGTGAGGACCGCAGGCGCGGCGAGCGGCCGGTCGTGATGAACCTCGCGCAGGGGCTGCGCGTGGGGCCCCTGGTGTGCTTCGAGTCGGCGTTCCCCGACATGAGCCGCCACCTCACCCGCGAGGGCGCGCAGGTGCTGCTCGCGCAGTCCGCCACGTCCTCGTTCCAGCACAGCTGGGCCCCCGAGCAGCACGCCTCGCTCGCCGCCCTGCGGGCCGCCGAGACCGGCCGCCCCATGGTGCACGCGACGCTCACCGGCGTCTCGGCGGTCTACGGTCCGAGCGGTGAGCGCGTCGGCGAGCCGCTCGGCACCTCGGCGTCGAGCACGGCGGAGTACGAGGTCCCGCTGGCCACGGGCACGACGCCGTACGTGCGGCTCGGCGACTGGCCGGTGTACGGCGCGCTCGCGGTCCTCGCCGCGCTCGCGGTCGCCGAGGGGGCGCGGGCGCTCAGGCGGCCTGCTCGCCCACCGCGCGTACCACCCGCTCGCACAGCTCATGGGTCGCCAGCGCGTCCCGGGCACTGAGCACCTTGCCCGCGCGCACGGCGTCGAGGAAGGCGAGCGTGACCTGCTCGATGCCGCGCTGACGGGCCACCGGCACCCAGTCGCCGCGCCGCCGCACGGTGGGCTGGCCCTTGTGGTCCACGACCTCGGCGAGGTTGAGCACCTGCCGCTTGGTGTCCTGCCCGGAGACCTCCAGGACCTCCTCGGTGGAGCCGCTGAGCCGGTTCATCACGCCGATCGCGGTGAAGCCGTCGCCCGCGAGCTGGAGCACGACGTGCTCCAGGAGGCCGTCCGCGACCCGGCCGCGCACGCTCACGTGGTCGACGGCCCCCGGCACCAGGAACCGCAGCGTGTCCACGACGTGGATGAAGTCGTCGAGCACCATCGTGCGGGGGTCCTCGGGGAGCCCCACGCGGTTCTTCTGCATCAGGATCAGCTCGCGCGGGTGCTCGGCGCACTGGGCGTAGCCGGGCGCGTAGCGGCGGTTGAAGCCGACGGTGAGGCTCACGCCGCGCCGCTCGGCGAGCTCCACGAGCCGCTCGGAGTCGGCGAGTTCGTAGGCGATGGGCTTGTCCACGTACGTCGCCACGCCCGCCTCGAGGAGGCGCTCCACGATCTCGGGGTGCGCGGCGGTCGGCGCGTGCACGAAGGCCGCGTCGAGGTCCTGGGCGAGCAGCGCGTCCAGGTCGGTGTGGAGCTGCCGCGCGGGGACGTGGTGGATCTCGCCGATCCGCTCCAGGGTGGCGGGCGTGCGGGTCTGGAGGTGCAGCTCGACGCCTGGCTGCGTGGTGAGCACCGGCAGGTACGCCTTTTGCGCGATGTCACCGAGTCCGATGCAGCCGACCTTCACCACTGTCTCCCTACCGTCGTGCCGGTTCACGCCCATGCGCCCCGGCGTCCGTCTCCGCAGCATACGGGGGACCCGGCGGCCGCCAGTCGGCGATCGAGGAGAAGCCCCGTGTGATCAGGTTCGGGCCGAGCCGGTGGGCCGCGCGCATCAGGGTGTCGCGCGCGGCGACGAGCCCGCCGTGGGAGAGGTGGTTGAGGCGGGCGGTGCGGGCGGCCCGCCGCACGACGGCGGTCGTCCGGGGCACGCGCACCACGCTGTAGGCGGCCAGGCCCGCGAAGAGGTCGCCGCCGGGCCGCGCGTGGTGGGCGAGCACGACGCCGTCCTCGATGGCCTGGTTGCCGCCCTGGCCGAGGGTGGGCGCCATGGCGTGCGCCGCGTCACCGACGAGTGCGACGCGGCCGCGGTGGTGGGCGGCGAGCGGGGTCGCCATGTGCCACACGTCGTTGCGCAGGACGTCCTCGGGGCGGGCCGCGGCGATGATCTCGGGGATGGGGTCGTGCCAGCGGGAGAAGCGCCGCGTCAGCTCGGCCTTCTCGTCGTCGGGCGCGCGGGTGCCCGGGGGCACGAGCGCCGTGCCGTACGCGTAGACCCTGCCGTCCTTCAGCGGCTGCGTGCCCCATACGCCGCCGCGCCCCCAGGTCTCGTGCGGCTCGAAGGGCCGCTCCGGCGCGGGCACGATGAGCCGCCAGGCGGTGAACCCGGTGTACACGGGCCCGGGGTGGCCCGGGAACAGCTCCCCGCGCACCCCGGAGTCGATGCCGTCGGCGCCGACCACGAGGTCCGCCTCGATGTCGCCCTCGGGGGTGCTCACGACGGCGGCGCGGCCGGGCCCGCCCGGGTCCGCGAGCCGCGCGGCCGTGCCGGTGCGCAGGCCCTCGCCGGGCAGCGCGGCGACGAGCAGGTCGACGAGCGTCGCCCGGTGCAGGAGCACGAGGGCGCCGCCGAACTGCCGCGCCGTGGCGGTGGCCGTGGTGCGCACCAGCCAGCGGCCGCCCTGTGCGCGCAGGCCGCCCGCGCCCTGCCAGGCGGCCAGTTCGCGCACGCCGTCACCGAGGCCCAGGACGTCAAGGGCGCGCTGGGCGTTGGGGGCGAGGCCGATGCCGGAGCCGACGGGCTCCAGGGACGCGGCCCGCTCCAGGACGGTGACGCGCCAGCCGGACCGGTGCAGGGCGATGGCGGTGGTGAGCCCGCCGATGCCACCGCCGACGACGACGGCGTGGGGCTCGCCGGGCTTGAGGGGCTTGCCTGTGGGGGCCATGTTCTCTCCTCGGTCGCACACCCACTGGCACTACAGCTGTAGTGCCAGTGGGATGACCGTACTACAGCTGTAGTGAAACGGGTAGGGTGCACCCATGTCCGTACGCGCCAAGGGCTCCTCACGCCCCGAACTGATCGCCGACACCGCGCTGACCCTGCTCGCCGAGCGCGGCATGCGCGGTCTGACCCACCGGGCCGTCGACGAGGCGGCCGGGCTCCCCCCGGGCTCGACCTCGAACCACGCCCGCACCCGGCTCGCGCTCCTGGAAGCGGCGGTGCGGCGACAGGCGCAGCGCGAGGCGGCCGTCCTCACTCCGGACGAGCTGCCGGACCCGGCGGGCGGGCGCGCGGCCCTGGTCGAAGGGCTCTCCCTCGCCCTGCACCGCTTCCTCTCCGGCGCCGAGCACCGCGCCCTGCTCGTCTCCCGCTACGAGCTGGCCCTGGAGGCCACGCGACGCCCGGAGCTGCGGGCGTACTACGACGCGACGGGCGCCCGGTTCCGCGAGCCGCTCCACGCGTTCGTGCGCGCGGCGGGCTCCACGGACCCGGACCGGCACACCCTGTCCCTGGTCGCGTGGTGCGACGGTTTGATGTTCTCCTGCGTGGCGGGCTCGTACAGCGCCAAGACGCCGACGATGGAGGAACTGCGGGCGGGCTTCGGCGAGTTGCTGCGCGGAATGCTGGACGAGTAGCCCGCAGGGGGGGCACGGGCCCGTCGGGCGGCGCGCTCAGCGGAGGGCGCGCCCCGCCGGGAGAGCCGTGCCGTCCCCCGTGCGGGGGCATCGGCCCGCCTTCACGGCCGTACGCCGCCCGGCGCCCAGCAGAGTTCCCGGGATGCGGCGCATGACGACCACCATGACCCTGCTCGTGTCCCTGTCCATATCCGTGACCGTCTCGGCCGTCTCCGGCTGTGTCGGCGTCGACCGGACGGCGGCCCACGGGACGACTGCCGACCGGGGCAAGGCACCCTCGGGGCCGACGGAGCGGTCGCCTCGCACCAAGGACCGGCCGCCCCCGCGGGCCACCCAGCCCCCGGCCCGCGACCGGCTTCAGCGCGCCGACCCACCGCCCGCGCCACCGCGGCGGACACCCCGCCCCGCGCCGCCCGCCCCTGCGGCCCCGGCGCCCGCGCCCCGGGCGGCCACGCCCGACGAGGCCCCCGTGGCCGCACGCCCCCGCCCCCAGAAGCCCCGCCCCGAGGGGCCCCGGCACGGGCAGCGCCCGCGGGAGACCCCGCACGGCCCGCCGCCCCGCGCCCGCGACGAGACGGGCGTCTGCGCCCTCGCGCGGAAGCACGGCCACTGGGACCCCGACAGCCCGCAGGCGGTCATCTGCCGTGAGGTGTACGGGAGTTGAGGAGCCGCCCCGGTCCCGCGCGGGACCGGGTGGTCACTCCTCGACGGCGCCCTCCCCCACCTGCGCCTCAAGGCGGTGCAGGGCGGCGCGGATGCCGTCCCCGTAGCTGTCGTCGCCGAGCGCGCCGACCGCGCCGCGCGCGAGGCGCAGCTGGCTGCGGGCCGCCTCGGGGCGGGCGAGCTTCACATAGTCCGCCGCCAGGTTCAGATGGAGCGAGGGGTAGAAGCCGCGGACCGCGAGCGAGTGGTGGTGGGCGCCGACCCGGTCGTCGGTCAGCTCGTCCGCCGCCGACAACGCCCTGAGGTCCCAGGCCAGTTCGTCCGCCGGATCGTCCTGGGTGTCCGCCATGTAGTGCGCGAGGGTGCAGCGGTGGAGCGCGTCGCCGTCCTCGCCGATCTCCGACCAGATGGCGAGGAAGCGGGTCCTCGCCTCCTCGCGGTCACCGGCGTGCTGGAGCATGACCGCCTGCCCGATCCGGGTCATCACGGCGTCCTCGCCGTCCGCCGTCCGTTCCTTCCGCTCCACCACCGCGCCGCCCTCCGCGTCCGCCGTCCGTCCTCGGTCGTCCCACGGTCCCGACGCTAGCGGCCACCACTGACAATCCCCGTCAGGCGCGGTGCGACGCGGGCGGCCCGCGCCCGCCCGCTGCGCCAGGCCGGTGACGGACACAGAACAGGACCGGCGGGCGGCCCCGGGGTCAGCCCGCGCTCGGGATGCGCCAGTCGATCGGCGTGTGCCCCTGGGCCGCCACCGCCTCGTTGATCTGCGTGAAGGGCCGCGAGCCGAAGAACTTCCTGGCGGACAGCGGGGACGGGTGCGCGCCCTTGACCACGACGTGCCGCTCCTGGTCGATGAGCGGCAGCTTCTTCTGCGCGTAGTTCCCCCACAGGACGAAGACCACCGGCTCCGCGCGGTCGGCGACGGCCCGGATCACCGCGTCCGTGAACTTCTCCCAGCCCCGGCCCTTGTGCGAGTTGGCCTCACCGGCGCGGACCGTCAGGACCGCGTTAAGGAGCAGGACGCCCTGGCGGGCCCAGGGCATCAGATAGCCGTTGTCCGGGATGGGCAGGCCCAGCTCGGCGTGCATCTCCTTGTAGATATTCCGCAGCGAGGGCGGGGTCCGCACGCCGGGGCGCACCGAGAAGCACAGGCCGTGACCCTGACCCTCGCCGTGATACGGGTCCTGGCCGAGGACGAGGACCTTCACGTCGTCGTACGGCGTCGCGTCCAGGGCGGCGAAGACCTCCTCGCGCGGCGGGAACACCGGTCCCTTCGCCCGCTCCTCCTCGACGAACTCGGTGAGCTCCTTGAAGTAGGGCTTCTGGAGCTCCTCGCCGAGGACTCCGCGCCAGGACGCGGGCAGCATGGCGATGTCGGTCACGTCAACAACCTCCGGTGTGCGGTCTGTTCTTCAGCACAGAACCTACCGGCGACCACTGACAACCGGTCCCCGCCCGGTGTCCCGCCCCTCCGGCCCGCCCGGCCCGGCGACGGCTACCAGCTCGTCTTGCGGCTCAGCTCCCACATCATCATGATCGCCGACGGGTCGAGGGCGCGTTCGCCGCCCGCGATCTCCTCGCTGGCCATGATGTACTGCTTGCCCTGCCACAGCGGCAGCAGCCGGACGTCGTCGACGAGGACGCCCTGCGCGGCCTCGAACTCGTCGGCGACCTTGCCCCGGTCCGCCTCGCGCCGCGAGCGCGGCAGCAGGTTCTCGGTGATCCGCGGCGAGGGGTAGGGCGTGTTCAGGACGTTGCGCTCGCCCACGAAGGGCGCGATGAAGTTCTCCGCGTCGGGGAAGTCCGGGAACCAGCCGCGCCCGAAGACCGGGTACCGGCCTTCCTCGTAGCCCGCCTCGAAGGCCTTCCACGGGCGGCCCTTGATCGTGATCCTGAACAGGCCCGAGGCCTCCAGCTGCCTCTTCAGCTCGGCGAACTCCGACGCGGTCACGGAGCCGTAGCGGTCGGTGGCGTACCAGAGGGTGAGCGGCACCCGCTCGGTGATGCCCGCGGCCGTGAGGATGCGCTCGGCCTTGGCCGCGCTGGGCTCGCCGTACTCGTCGAAGAAGCCCGTGGTGTGCCCGTTCACGCCGCGCGGCACCATCGAGTACAGCGGATCGACGGTGTCCTTGTACACCTTGTGCGCGAGCGCGGGCCGGTCGAGGACCTGCGCGAACGCCTTGCGCACCGCGGGCTTGCGCGCCCACGGGTCCTTGGGGTTGAAGACCAGGTAGCGGATCTCGGCGCCCGCGCCCTCGACGAGCCGGAGGTGCTCCTCCTTGTCGGCGCCCTGCTGCGCCACGATGTCCTCGGCGGCGATGCCGCGGAAGGTGAGGTCGAGCTCCTTCTCGCGCAGCGCGTCGACCATGGCGCCGGAGTCGTCGAAGTAGCGGATGGTCACGGCGTCGTTCTTGCGGTCGGCGGCGCCCACGTACCGGTCGTTCCTGACCAGGACCGCCTTCTCGTCGACCCGGTAGTCGTCCAGCTCGTACGGGCCGGAGCCGGTGACCTCGTTGCCCTCGCGGAGCCCGTCCGCCGGGTAGTCGTCCGGGTCGACGATCGACATGGCGGGCGTGGCGAGCACGAACGGGAAGGTCGCGTCCGGCTTCTTCAGCCGGAAGACCACGGTCCGCTCGCCCTCGGTGGAGACCGACGCCAGGGAGCCGAGCAGCCCCGCGGGGCCGCCCTTGACGTCGATGCGCCGGATCCGGTCGAAGGTGTGCTTCACGGCCGCGGCGTCAAGCTCGTCGCCGTCGGAGAACGTCAGGTCGTCGCGGAGCGTACACGCGTAGACCGTGCTGGAGTCGTCGGTGAACCGGCACGAGCGGGCGGCGTCCGCCTGCGGCTCCGTGGCGCCGGACGGGAAGCTCAGCAGCGTCTGGAAGACGTTCCGGTACAGCTCCCAGGAACCGTCCCAGGACGCCGCGGGGTCGAGCGTGGTCGGCGCGCTCGTCGTGCCCACGGTGATGACGTCCTCGTCGTCCGAGTCCTCGGACGAGAACACCCCGCATCCGGCGAGCAGGGATATGGACAACGACACCGCGAACGGACGCAGGCATCGCAGCTGACCTCTGGTGAACACGCGGGCGCTCCTCGATCTGCCGTGCCATGGGGCGGCAGACCATACCGCAAGGTCCAGCCGGTCCAACCCGGCACGCCGAGGCGGTTCTTGTTGCGTGCGTACGTCACCTACGGGCGGTTGTTGAGCTTTGCACGATGTGCCCTTTCGCGCGCGCCGGCCGGTGCGGCGAGGCGCCCGCACCGGCCGGAGGCGGAGCGGTCGCTCAGCCCACGCCCGCGTTCAGGAAGATGCCGCCGTCGACCACGAGCGTCTGGCCGGTGATCCAGTCGGACTGCCCGGAGGTGAGGAACGCCGCCGCGCCGCCGACGTCGGAGGGCACGCCGAGCCGCCCCAGCGGGTACGCCGACGTCACCTCCTCCTCGCGGCCCTCGTACAGCGCCCGCGCGAACTGGGTCTTGACCACGGCGGGCGCGATCGCGTTGACCCGTACCTTCGGCGCGAACTCGTGCGCCAGCTGGAGCGTCAGATTGACCATGGCGGCCTTGCTCATGCCGTACGCGCCGACGAACGGCGACGCGGCGACGCCCGCGATCGAGGCGATGTTCACGATCGCCCCGCCGTGCTCGCTCTGCCACGCCTTCCAGGTCAGCTGCGCGAAGCCGAGGGCCGAGATCACGTTCGTCTCGAAGACCTTGCGCGCCACGTTGAGGTCGAGCTCGGCCATGGGGCCGAACACCGGGTTCGTACCGGCGTTGTTGACCAGGAAGTCGACGCGTCCGAAGGCCTCCATGGCCCGCTCGACGGCGATCGCCTGGTGCGCCTCGTCGTGGGCCTTGCCCGCGACGCCGATGACGCGGTCGGAGCCGAGCCTCTCGACGGCCTCCTTGAGGGCGTCCTCGTTGCGCCCGGTGATGCACACGCGGTCGCCGCGGGCGACGAGCGCCTCCGCGATGCCGTAGCCGATGCCGCGGCTCGCGCCCGTCACGAGCGCCGCCTTGCCGCTGTCCTGCACTGCCATTCCGTACTGTCCTTTGCGTCGGGGAGGGAGCGGGGGGCGCTAGTTGAGCGGGCCGCCGGCCACGTACAGGACCTGCCCCGAGACGAAGCCCGCCGCGTCGCCGGTGAAGAAGGCGATGGCGTTGGCGATGTCCTCGGGCTCGCCGACGCGCTGTACGGGGATCTGCGTGGCGGCCGCGGCCTGGAAGTCCTCGAAGCCCATGCCGACGCGTTCGGCGGTGGCCTTGGTCATCTCGGTGGCGATGAAGCCGGGCGCGACCGAGTTGGCGGTGACGCCGAACTTGCCGAGCTCCTTGGCGAGGGTCTTGGTGAAGCCCTGCATGCCCGCCTTGGCCGCCGCGTAGTTGACCTGGCCGCGGTTGCCGAGCGCGGAGGAGCTGGAGAGGTTCACGATGCGGCCGAAGCCCGCGTCGACCATGTGCTTCTGACAGGCCTTGGACATCAGGAAGGCGCCCCGCAGATGCACGTTCATGACCGTGTCCCAGTCGTCCGCGCTCATCTTGAACAGCAGGTTGTCGCGCAGCACGCCCGCGTTGTTCACGAGGATCGTCGGCGCGCCGAGCTCCTGGGCGATCCGGGCGACCGCGGCCTCGACCTGGGCCTCGTCCGACACGTCGCAGCCGACGGCGAGGGCCCGGCCGCCCGCGGCCGTGATCTTCTCGACGGTGTCCTTGCAGGCGGCCTCGTCGAGGTCGATCACCGCGACGGCGCGGCCCTCGGCGGCGAGGCGTACGGCGGTGGCGGCGCCGATGCCTCGCGCCGCTCCGGTCACGACCGCGACGCGCTGCTCAGTGGTGGACATGCTGGCTCTCCTCGCCCTTGGGATGCGGCTCCGCGGTGCGCCCCCAGGTGAGCGACCGCTTAGTACCTTCAGCAGACGAGACGCTAGAAGCCCTGGCACCCGGTGTCAACGGCACCCCCGGGATCCGGGCGCGGGCGATCCGCGATCAGCGCACCAGGAGCGCGACGAGCCGCTCCACCTCGGCCTCGGGGTCGGCGGTGAGGCCGGTGTGCACGGGCCCCGGCTGCACCACGGTCGAACGCGGCGCGATGAGCCAGCGGAAGCGCCGCCCGGCGTCGTCCGGCGCGGCCTGACCCGCGGCGTCGCCCCCCGCGCAGACCCCTTCGACGGCGCCGAGGGCCGCGCGCACCCCGGCGGCGTCCGCCTCCGGGTCCAGGGCGCGGAGCTTGGCCTCGTCGAGGTGCACACGGGCGGCGACGTAGGACTTGGCGCGGCAGTAGAGCACCACGCCCGCGTTGAACTGCTCGCCGCGCTCGACGCGCGGGACGACCCGCAGCAGGGCGTATTCGTAGACGTCCCGTGCGGGCGCCTCGGTCTTGTCGGTCACTTGCCGCCGCCTTCCAGGGTGATGCGCTCGTGGATGCTCTCCGCGCGCGGGAGCAGCGCGTCGACGTACGCCTGCCGCACCGCGTCGGCGCTGTCGAAGCCCGGCTCGCCCTCCAGCCACGCGTCCGGCACGTCGGCCGTCACCTCGGCGAGCACCTCCTCGGTGACCAGCGGGGCCAGCTCGGCGGCCGCCGCGGCGACGTCGGGGGCGTACGGGGCGAGGGCGTGGTCACCGGCGTCGTACGCCCTGGCGGAAGCGGCCCGGGCGGTGGGCCAGTTGTGGTGCCAGATCATGCTCGCGCCGTGGTCGATGAGCCAGACGTCGCCGTGCCACACCAGGAGGTTCGGGTTGCGCCAGGAGCGGTCCACGTTGTTGATCAGCGCGTCGAACCACACGACGCGGCCGGCCTCCACCGGGTCCACCGCGAAGGCCAGCGGGTCGAAGCCGACGGCGCCCGACAGGTACTCCATGCCGAGGTTGAGCCCGCCGCTGGACTTGAGCAGCTGCTGCACCTCCTGGTCCGGCTCGGCGAGGCCGAGCACGGGGTCCAGGTCGACGCCCACGAGCCCCGGCACGCGCAGCCCGAGCCGGCGCGCGAGGCGCCCGCAGACCACCTCCGCGACCAGCGTCTTGCGCCCCTGGCCCGCGCCGCGGAACTTCGTGACGTACGTCCCGTACGCCCCGCGTCCGTCGGCGGTCTCGACAAGGCCGGGCAGCGAGCCGCCCTCACGCAGGGGCGTGACGTACCGGACAGCGGTGACTTGGGAGAGCATCGCCCCAGGTTACTGGGCTGGTCCGGAGCGCCCCGCGAAGGCCCGCCCACCCGCTCGCTCAACCGTGAACAACCCGCCTTCCGCATCCGTATCCCTCCACATGACTGTTCCAAGGGACGCTTCCCCCCTGCCCACGGGCCACCACCTCACCCGCCGCACCGTCCTCACCGCCACGGGCTCCGCGGGCCTGGCCGTCGCGCTCATCGGCTGCGGCTCCGGCGACGACGACAAGAGCTCCTCCGAACCCGCGGGCGAGGAGAAGGAGAAGGGGGAGAAGGACGGGGGCGGCACGGCGGCCGCCGTGCTCGCCAGGACGGCCGACATCCCCGTGGGCGGCGGGAAGATCTTCAAGGACGAGGGCGTGGTGGTCACCCAGCCCGCCAAGGGCCGGTTCAAGGCGTTCTCGAACCGCTGCACGCACAAGCAGTGCCCGGTCGCCAGCGTCGAGGGCGGCACCATCAACTGCACGTGCCACGGCAGCAAGTTCGACATCGCCGACGGCAGCGTGAAGCAGAGCCCGGCGACCAGCCCCCTGCCCCCGGCCGAGATCACTGTGGAGGGCGATTCGATCAAACTGGCCTGAGCCGCTGGGCGGGCCGCAGGCGCCGCGGTCGCTGCCACACGGCGAGGACCTCTTCGGTGGAGGTCACGGTGGCGACCAGGGCGAGCGTGTGGCGGACCATCGCGGGGGTGTAGTCGGCAGGCACCCCCGCGATGGCGTCCGCGGGCACGACGGCGGTGTAGCCGAGGTTCACGGCGTCGAAGACGGCGTTCGGGATCGCCACGTTGGCCGAGACGCCGGTCACCAGGAGGGTGCGGCAGCCGATGTTGCGCAGCAGCGCGTCGACGTCGGTGCCCGCGATCGGCGAAAGGCCGTGCAGACGGCGGACGACGAAGTCCTCCTCGGCGACCTCGATCGGCGCCGCGATCCGCACGGCCGTCGTACCGGACAGCTGCTGCACGGGCAGCTTCGCCGCGGCCTTGAAGAGGCGCGCGTTGTGGCTGGCACCGCGCCCGTCGGGCCGCCGCTCGGCGACGGCGTGCAGGACCTGGACGCCGCCCACGTGGGCGGCGGCCACCAGACGTGCCACGTTGGTGAGGGCCCCCGACGCGCGGGCGGCGTCGGCGAGTTCGGGCAGCGCGCTCTGCGGCCCGACGACGCCCTGCTGGCACTCGACCGTGAGCAGGGCGGTGGTGGCGGGGTCGAGCAGGCGGCTGAGCTGTTCGTACGTGGGCATGGTCCCCCTCGGCTGAGCCCGCCGCGCGGTACGTGGCGCACCCGGTCGCGGGCCGTGGCCCTCGGCGGCCGCGGTGCGCGGGAGGCTAATCGGCATTGCGCCCCGGCGGAAGAGACCCCATGCTCATCTGACGCATTGTCAGCCAAGGGCGCCGCAGCGCACGGACACCCGGCCGCGCGGCCGTGGCCACCGCGCGGACGGCCCCGGAAGAGGAGACGACGCATGGCCCTCACACAGCGCCGCGGCCGCCGGATCATGATGACGCCGGACGAGCTTGACTCCTTCCTGACCGCCGAGCGGACCTGCCGGGTGGCGACGGTGTCCGCCGACGGCGCCCCGCACGCGAGCCCACTGTGGTTCGTGTGGGACGGCACGTCCGTGTGGCTGTACTCGCTCACGCGCAGCAGGCGCTGGGCCGACCTCGGGCGCGACCCGCGGATCGCGGTCGTCGTCGACGCGGGCGAGGCGTACGGCGAACTGCGCGGCGCCGAGCTGACCGGCACCGTCGAGCGCGTCGGCGAGGCTCCGCGCGTCGGCGGGCCCTGCCCCGAACTCGACGCGGTGGAGCGGCTGTTCGCGCGCAAGAACTTCGGCATCGACGCGATGGTGCACGACGGGCGGCACGCGTGGCTGCGGCTCACGCCGGACGCGGTGGCGTCCTGGGACTTCCGCAAGCTGACGTAGTCGCGCCGGCGACGACGCAGGCCCACGTCCCTTTCAGCCGAGCCCCCGCGTCCCGTTCAGCCGAGCCCCGCGCCCGCCACCCGCAGCGCCTCCACCGCCGCGCGGATCGACGGGCGGCGGTCGGCGTCCGCGCGCCACACCACGTACACGTGCCGCCGCACCCGGTGGCGCACCGGCGCGGTCCGCACGCCCGCGGGCATCGGATCGCGGCCGAGGCGCGGCACCACGCACACGCCGAGCCCGGCCGCGACCAGGGCGAGCTGGGTGTGGTGCTCCTCGGCGCGGTGGGCGACGCGCGGCTCGAAGCCCTTGCCGCGCAGGGTGAACATCAGCCACTCGTGGCAGAACTCGCCCTCCGTCCACGCGATCCACTCGTCCTCGGCGAAGTCCTCCAGGTCGACCTCCGGGCGGTCGGCCAGCGGGTGCGCCACGGGCATCGCCACGTCGGCGGGGTCGTCGAGCAGGGGGGCCTTCAGCAGACCGTCGGGCAGCGGCAGCGGCTTGTTGTACCAGTCGAGGACCACCGCGAGGTCCAGATCGCCGCGCACCACCTTCTGGACGCCGGCCTGCGGCTCCAGCTCCTCGGCCGTCACGCGCAGGCCCGGGTGGTGGGCCCGCAGCGAGGCGAGGGTGGCGGGCAGCAGGCCGCGCATCGCCGTCGGGAACGCGGCTATCCCCAGCCGGCCGACCGCCTTGCCGCGCTGCCGCTCCAGGTCCGACTGGGCCAGCTCCACCTGGGACAGGATGCGCGCGGCGTGGTCGGCGAGCAGCCGTCCGGCGTCCGTGAGGCGCACCCCCCGGCCGTTCTTCGCGAGCAGCTGCTGGCCCACCTCGCGCTCCAGCTTGGTCATCTGCTGCGAGACGGCGGACGTCGTGACGTGCAGCCCGGCGGCGGCGCCGCTCACCGATCCGTGCCGCGCGAGCGCGTCGAGGGTCCGCAGGCGCTCCAGATTCAACATGGCCGCTCCGGACTCGACATGGCCGCGCTCAGCATGACTGCACTCAGCATGACTGCTCCAGGATCGACATATAAGTGATGCTACGCGATACCCAGCACAAAAACTCGCTTGTACTAAGGCGTCCGGTGATCCATCGTGACGAGCATGACCACCTCCGCCGCCGTCCCGGCCTCGGCTCCCGCCCCCACAGCCGCTCCCGCACCCGCCGAAGCCGCCCAGGACGCCTCCCCGCGCGCGGACGGCCGTCGCAGGCTCGACTGGCGCCTGCGCTTCGCCTTCCTCTCGCTCGTGTGGGGCTTCAGCTTCCTGTTCATCAAGGTCGGCACGGACGGATACGCACCGTTCCAGGTCACCTTCGGGCGGCTGCTGTTCGGCACGCTGGTGGTCGCGGTCTTCCTGGTGGTGAAGCGCGAGCGGCTCCCCCGCTCCCCGCGCACCTGGGCGCATCTGTCGGTGGCGGCCCTCCTGCTCAACGCGGCGCCGTTCTCCCTGTTCGCGTACTCGGAGCTGACGATCCCCTCGACGCTGGCGGGGATCTGCAACGCGACGTCGCCGCTGTGGGGCATGGCCCTGTCCCTCGTCGCGCTCTCCGAGGACCGCCCCACGCGCCGCCGGGTCGCGGGCCTCGGCCTCGGCTTCCTCGGGGTGCTCACGGTCCTCGGCGCCTGGCAGGGCTTCAGCGGCCTGGACGCCCGGGGCACGGGCATGGCCCTGCTGGCCTCGCTGTGCTACCCGATCGGCTGGATCTACGTACGCCGCACCCTGGCGGGCTCCGGCCACTCGAACCTCGCCCTCACCGGCGCCCAGCTCTTCGTCGCCACGGTCGAACTGGCCGTCGTGACCCCGCTGTTCACGACGCTGCCGCGGCATTTCCCCGTGGTGCCGCTGCTCGCGGTCGTCGCCCTCGGCGCGGTCGGCACGGGCCTGGCCTTCCTGGTGCAGTACGACATCGTCTCCGAGGTCGGCCCGACGACCGCCCAGATGGTCACGTACTTCACCCCGGTGATCGCGACGGCGGCGGGCGTGGCCGTCCTCGGCGAGTCCCTGGCCTGGACGACGCCGATAGGTGCCGTGATCATCCTGGCGGGCGCCGCGCTCACGCAGTCCAAGCCGCGCGGGGCCAGGTGAACGCCCCCGGAGAGGCACGCGCCACGAGGCACCAGCGGGGAAGCGGCGGCCGTCAGCCGTAGCGGCGCTCCACCACCGGCCCCATGGCTGCCACCAGGGCCTCGGCCACGCCCGCGGTGTCGTCCCCGCCGAGCGCGGAGACGGTGATCCGCACGCCCGGGGCCGCGCCCAAGCGGAACCGCGCCCCCGGGGCGACCGCCCAGCCCGCGTGCAGCATCCGGGCCACCACGCCGGTCTCGTCGGGGACCGGCACCCACACGTTCATACCGCTGCGCCCGTACGCGGTGACGCCGCGCTCGGCGAGGGCCGCGATCAGCGCGTCCCGTCTGCGTCCGTACGCCGCGGCCACCTCCCGGGCGTCGACCGCGCCGCTCTCCCAGAGGTGTACGACGGCCCGCTGGAGCACCTTGCTCACCCAGCCGGGGCCGAGCCGCAGCCGGCCCTGCACCCGGTCGACGGTCTCGACGTCACCGGCGAGCACGGCCAGGCGCAGATCGGGGCCGTACGCCTTGGCCGTGGAGCGGACGAACGCCCAGGCGTGGGTCACGCCGGTCAGCGTGTGCAGCGGCAGGTCGACGATGCCGTGGCCGTGGTCGTCCTCGATGACCAGCGTCTCCTTGTGCGCGGCGAGGACCTCTCGCACGGCACGCGCACGCGTGGCGCTGACGGCGGCCCCTGTCGGATTCTGGGCGCGCGCGGTGACGACGAGCGCGCGGGCGCCCGCGCGCAGCGCCCGCTCGACGTCGTCGGGCAGCGGCCCCTCGTCATCGACACCGACCGGAACCGGCCGCAGGCCGAGCGCGGGCACGAGGTCCAGGACGCTGCCCCACCCGGGATCCTCCACGGCCACCGCGTCGCCGACCTTCAGCCGGGCGACGAGCACCCGCTCGATCGCGTCGAGCGCTCCGGAGGTGACGGCCAGCGGCCCCTGGGGCACCCCGTCGCGGTCGAGCATCCCGCGCGCGCAGCGGCTGAACGCGGGGTCGAATGGCGACTCCCCGTACAGGTCGGGGTGGATGTCCGCGTGCGCCGCCGCGGCCGCGAAGGCCTCGGCTAGCGACGGCAGGAGCGCCGTGTCCGGGTTGCCGCTGGCGACGTCCCGCACCCCGGGCGGCACGACGAGGCGGCTGTACTCGCGCGCGGTGGTCGCGGGCTTGCTCCGCACCCGGCTGCCGCGCCTCCCGGCCGTCTCGATCACACCGCGCTCGCGCAGCGTGCGGTAGGCCGCCGCCACCGTATTGGGATTCACCCCCAGCTGGCGCGCCAACTCCCGCATCGGGGGCAGCGATTGCCCCGGTTCCAGGTCACCGCGCCCCACGGCGCGCTCGACACTGGCGGCGATCTCAGCTGCGCCGCGCCCAGCGATCGGATACTCTCCTAGCACAAAGCACAGTATGCACTAGTGCAATAGATGAGGCAAAGCGGCGGCGCGCACGGCCCACGGAGGCCGGAGCGCGACGCGCACCCGAGGGAGAAGCCATGGAGACGACGACGCACCCGGCCGCGCCGGACAGCGCCCCCTATGCGGCGACCGACCGCACCGTGCCCACCCGGGCCCGCGAACGGGCCGCGTACGACCGCGCGCTGGTGCACGCGATACTCGACGAGTCGTACGTGTGCCACCTCGCCTTCGTCCGCGACGGTGCCCCGGTCGTCCTGCCGACGCTGTACGGGCGGGTCGGCGAGCGGCTCTACGTGCACGGCTCGACGGGGTCGCGCCCGCTGCGGATGGCCGGGGCCGCGCAGCCGGACGACGGCGCGGACCCGGGCCTCCCGGTGTGTCTGACGGTGACGCACGTCGACGGCCTCGTCCTGGCCCGCTCGGCCTTCCACCACTCGATCAACTACCGCTCCGTGGTGGTGCACGGCATCGCGCGCCCGGTCACGGACCCGGAGGAGAAGCGGACCGCGCTCGACGCGCTGGTCGAGCACGTGGTGCCCGGCCGCGCCGCCGACTCGCGGCCCGCGAACGCCAAGGAGCTGGCCGCGACCGCCGTGCTCAGCCTCGATCTCGCCGAGGTGTCCGCGAAGGTGCGCACCGGCGGGCCGAACGACGACCCGGAGGACATGGACCTGCCCCACTGGGCGGGCGTCGTGCCGCTGCGCAAGGGCTACGACCCGGTCGTGCCGTCCGCCGACCTGGCCCCCGGCATCGAGGTCCCCGACTATCTGATCGAGCCCTGACCCGCGCGGCGCGCGCGTGCCGCGGCGCGCGCCTCCGCCGCGGCGAGTCCCGTGACGGCCGCGAGCATCAGGAGGGTGCCCGCGACGGTGGCGGCGTTCAGCTCCTCACCGAGCAGGGTGACGGCGATGGCCGCCGCGCTCACCGGCTCCAGGAGCATGATCACGGAGACGGTCGCGGAGCGGACGACGGCGGCCCCCGCGAAGTACAGCGCGTACGCGAGGGCCGTCGGCACGGCGGCGATGTACAGCAGACAGCCGAGCACGCGGGCCGCGTCGGCGGTGTGCGGCCACAGCCCCTCGGCCGCGGCGAACGGCAGCAGGCACAGCGACACCACCGCGAACGACCACACCGTGGTGCTGGACGCGTCGGCCTCGCCGTCCCGCCCCCACCACCGGGTCAGGAGCGTCATGACGGCGTACCCGGCGGCGGACGCCAGGGCGAAGACCACGCCCCAGGGGCGCACGGCCGACTCGCCGCCGCCCACGAAGAGGACGCCGAGCCCGGCGAGCGCGCCGCCCACCGCGCAGAGGCCGCCGAGCCCGAGGCGCTCACCCATGGTCAGCCGGGCGCCGAGCGCGATGAGCACGGGCCCCGCCCCGAGTGTGACGACCGTGCCGACCGCGAGGCCGGTGGCCTCCACGGCGGCGAAGTACGCGGTCTGGAACACGGTCAGGGCCAGACCGATCGCGAGGACGCGCCCGGCCCTGCGGCCCAGCGGCCCGCGCGCGGGCGTGCGGCGGACTCCGCCGCGCGGCCGCACAAGACGCGCGGCGAGCAGCAGCAGGAACCCTCCGGCGCAACGCCAGAAGGAGAGGGTGACGGGCCCCATGTCACCGGCTGAGAAGACCAGCGAGGCGGCGGCACCCGCGGTGCCCCAGGCGGCTCCGGCGATGCTCAGATAGACGAGGCCGCGCCCCACGGAGAGCCGGGGAAGGGCGGTGGTGGCGACGGGGGTGGCGTCCGTGGACGCCGTGGACATGCTGGACACGCTCGACACGTGGAATCTCCGCAGCGGATCGAAAGGGAGACCGCGTCACGGCCGGGCGTGGCGACGAGGAGTGCCCGCAGGCACGGGCTCAACAGGGGCCGCCCCGTAGAAGAAGGGGGACGGCATCCCGCACGGCCGCTGGGACGCAGGTCTGGGACTGTCGTCTGCGGGCAGCGCCGTTCAGCCCGGCCGACGGCCGGGCGTGATCCGTGGGGGCCCGCTCTCAGGCGGCCGGAGGCGGAAGAACGAGTGCTCGTGCGTGCATGATCGGCACCCTATGCGGCGGTCCCGCTCGGGGACAACCGTTGTTCGGATTCCGGGACGGCGCCCGCGCTCCCGTCGGACGACGGCTTCACGGGCGCGGACGACTGGGCGATGAACGCGCCCACCAGGACGAGGGCGCCCCCGGCGAGCTGCGGCGCCGAGAGCCGCTCCCCCAGCACCACCCAGGCGAGCACGGTGGCGACGACCGCTTCGAGGCAGGCCACGACGCCCGCGACCGCCGGGGAGAGACGACGCACCGAGAGGACCCCGGTGACGTACGCGACGACCGTGGCGATCAGCACGATCCAGCAGAGGAGCACCCACGCGGGCACGCGCGAGCCGTCCATGGCGGCGGTGCGGGCGAGCACGCCCCAGTCCATGCCCCACGGGCGGGCGATCACCGTGAGCACGGCCGCGCCGACGAGCAGGCCGTACGCGATGACGCCGAGCGGATCCGGGGCGTCGGCGCCCGCGTCGCCGCCCTGGTCGGACAGGACGAAGTAGCCGACCTGGCAGCAGGCGGCGCCGAGCGCGAGCAGGAGTCCGACCGCGTCGAAGCTGAGCCCCGCCCAGACCTCCACGACGCAGGCGAGCCCGCCGACGGCGAGCACCACGCCGAGCGCGGCCGCCCGCGTCACGGGCCTGCGCTGCACGAACCGCACCCAGCCCAGGACGAGCGCGGGCGCGAGGTACTCCACGAGCAGGGCCACGCCGACCGGAATGCGGGAGATCGAGGCGAAGTAGCAGGCCTGCACACCGGCGACGGCGAGCAGTCCGAACCCGGCGAGCAGCGCGGGCCTGCGCCGCACGAGCGCCCGGTGCCGCCAGGCCACGGGCAGCATCACGAGCGCGGCGCCCGCGACCCGCAGCCACACCACGTGCAGCGAGTCGAGACCCGCTTCGATCAGCGGTTTGGCCGCGACGCCCGAGCCGCCGAAGGCGACCGCCGACACCAGGGCGAGGCCGAGGCCGAGCCCCCTGCCGCCGTCCGCCGCCCCCCGACGCTTGTTCTGAGTCCCACGCACCGGCACATGATGACAGCCGAGGTCATGACCGTCACCCCTGATGACCACTGTCTCAATCGGCGGACGGCGCCGTGCCGTGCGCGCCGGTCACGCCCGGCGCGGGCCGTCAGAAGGCCGGCTCGCCTTCCGCGTCGCCGTCGCTCTCCAGCCGTGCGAGCAGCACGTCGGCGTCGACGCCCGCGCGCCGCAGCACCTCGACGGCCCGGCACTCCCGGTCGGCGGCGAGGGCGGCGAGCAGGTCGACCCCCTGGGCCAGGCGCTCGCCGCGCAGCACGGCACGCGCGTGCGCGGCCTCCATGGCTCCGGCCGCCGCGGGCGAGAGAACCGTTTCCTTGGCGGACGGCACGAGCGGCACGGCCCCGGAGTCCTCGACGGTGCCCTGCCACTGGAGGCCGTAGCCGATGCTGCGCTGGACGAGATAGCCGAGCAGCCGCGCGATCTGCGGCCCGCCGTCGAAGACCGCCCGGACCTGCGGCTCGTACTCCAGGAGCGAGTGCAGCAGATGGGCCGTGTCGACCTGCCTGTCCCCGTCGCGCACGGCCCGCCTGCGCGCACCGGACAGCACCGAGGCCAGCGCCGCGCTCAGGCTGGAATCGACGTCGGTTCGGGTCGGGCCGGGTTCGGCACCCTGGGGGGTACGGCTTTGCACACCTCCCACCCCATCAGTCCCCACAGCTCCCGGCATCGGCGGCGGGAAGCATTTCCGCGTCCCACACAAGTTGGGCACTGCCGGGCGGGTTGTCCTCCTTACGGATGACTTTCTGCTGTTTTCGCAGGTGGGGCGTGCGCTTTTGTGCTGCGCGCCGGGTGCGCAACCACTTCGCTCCGGCGCTCGTCTGTCTGTGGCATGGAGAGCAGGTGCTGGCTGGTCACCCTGCCGGCGGTCGACGGCCGACTGTACGTGTACCGCGTGTACGCGCCGGAGGACGCCCTGCCCGCCGACCTGTTCTGGGAAGCGTGGCACTGCCACGACGAGAGCCCCTTCCCCCGGGCCTCCGACCTCTTCGACGCGGCCGAGATACAGCGCGTCGGCTGACCGCGCGGCCTTCCGACCGGCGCCGGAGCCGCCTTCACGGGGCACCTGCACGGGTCGCGGCCGGGGCTACCGCTCCGGGCGCCGGCCGTTCACCACCGTCGCGTACAGCTCCTCGTCCGTGACGACGCGCGGCACGAGGCCCGCGTCCGTGACGGCCGCGACCGCCGAGGTCACCTGCCGCTCGCTCGTCTCGAACAGCAGGCATCCGCCCGGCGCCAGCCAGCGCGCCGCGTCCGCCGTCACCCGCCGCAGCACGTCGAGCCCGTCGGCTCCGCCGTCGAGGGCGACGCGCGCCTCGTGCTCACGGGCCTCGACGGGCAGCAGCGCGACCTCGTCGGAGGGGACGTACGGCACGTTGGCCAGCAGGACGTCGACCCGCCCGCGGAGCGCGGCGGGCAGCGCCTCGTACAGGTCACCCTCGTACACGTGGCCTCCGGCCTCGCCCACGTTGCGGCGGGCGCAGGCCACGGCCGCCGGGTCGATGTCGGCGGCGTGCAGCTCGGCCCGGCCTAGCGCGGCCGCGACGGCGGCCCCCAGCGCACCGGACCCGCAGCACAGGTCGACGACGACGGCACCGGGCGCCGACAGCGCGGCCGCCTCGCGGACGAGGGCCTCGGTACGGCGGCGCGGCACGAAGACCCCGGCGTCGACGGCGATGCGCAGACCCGCGAAATCGGCCCAGCCCACGACGTGTTCCAGCGGCAGGCCGCTCGCCCGCCGCGCCACCATGGCGTCGAGTTCCTCGGGGGTCGCGGCGGCGGCCATGAGCAGGTCCGCCTCCTCCTCGGCGAACACACAGCCCGCCGCGCGCAGCCGTGCCACGACGGCGGCGGGAGCCGGGGGACGCTCGGCGGAGTGGGCGAGGGCTGGCATGAAGGAGCCTTCCGGCAGTACGGAGGAGGGAGGTGACCAGCCTATCCGGCCGCCGCGAGCGGCCAGTTCGGCCGTCTTGAATGTTGCGGAGCCTGGGGCTACTTTCCGCGACACCGTCGCTGCGCCCGCCGCAGCGCCCGACGAGAAGGGGTGGTCGCAGTGCCCGAAGTCAGCGCGGAGGCACGGATCGAGGCACCAGCGGAGAAGGTCTGGGCGCACCTCGCCGACCTGTCCCAGTACGGAAAGTGGAACACGACGCACACCGGCTTCCCGCAAGGCCCGCCCGCCTCGCTGGAGCTGGGCGGAACGTTCACGGAGAACATGAAGCTGATGGGCTTCCCCGCCGAGGTCGCCTGGACGGTCGTGGACCTGGAGGCAGGCCGTACGTTCGCGATCAAGGGCAAGGGGCCGATGGGCGTCACGGTCGGCACCCGCTACACGGTGGTACCGGACGGCGAGGCGTCGACGGTGCGCGCGAACGGGGAGTTCAGCGGCGCGGCCGTGTCGATGATGGCGGGCAAGCTCAAGGACTCGGTGACGGCGGCGCTCAACGAGTCGCTGCGGAAGCTGGGCGACCTGGTGAAGTGAGCGGCGCGGCCCGCGCCCGGCGCGGCGCGGACGAGGAAGGCGCCCCGCACCTGTCGTGCGGGGCGCCTCGACGGCCGCGCGGAGGGCGCGGTCCTCGCTGCCTCAGTCCTCATCGGCGAGGATGAGGTACAGCTTCTTGCGGGCGTCGTTGATGACGGTCAGCGCCTTCTCGCGCTGCTCCTTGGAGCCGGTCTTCCAGACCTGGCCGAAGGCCTCCATCAGGCCGACCCCGGCCTGCCGGATCTCGCTCAGGACCTCCCAGTCGACGCCGCGCCCGGCGTCCTCCCAGGGCGCGTCCGTGCCCTCCTCCGCCGCGGCGCGGCCGGACTCGGTGAGCGAGAAGAGCTTCTTGCCGCCCTCGCTCTCGCTGACGATCAGGCCCTCGTCCTCCAGGAGCTGGAGGGTGGGGTAGACGGAGCCGGGGCTGGGCTTCCACGCCCCGCCGCTGCGCTCGGCGATCTCCTGGATCATCTCGTAACCGTGCATCGAACGGTCCTTGAGAAGGGCCAGGATGGACGCGCGTACGTCGCCGCGCCGGGCCCGGCCACGCGGACCGCCCCGCCCGCCGCGTCCGCCCCAGGGGCCGGGGCCCCCGAAGCCGGGCCCGAAGGGGCCGAACGCGCCGCGCCGCCCTTCGAAGCCGCCGCCGAATCCCCCGCGCCCCTCGGGGCCGGGGCCGAACGGACCGCGTCCGCGGCCGCGCTGGTGCTCGTGTTCAAAACCATGGGAACGCATGTCGATCATTCCTTCCGTTGCTCATCCGCTGATCCGTGGCATCGTCGGTCAATGACATCATTGATCAGTCGCGATGCTTCGACGATATATCGGAACCGTTCGTCTGACAACCCCATGCCGTCATCACGCACCTGATCCCCGCGTCAGCGCGGCTCGGCTCATGGCCAAAAACCCACCACCCGTCACCGAACAAAGCCAGTTTCAGTGAATTGGCCTTACCCAAGTCCTTGAGTGGCCCCCTACCGTCGCCCCATGACGACATCCCCACGGAAGCGCATCCGCATCGTCGACGCCTTCGCCGAGCGCCCCTTCACCGGCAATCCCGCCGGTGTGCTGCTGCTCGACTCGTTCCCGGACGACGGCTGGCTCCAGCACGTGGCCACCGAGGTCAACCACGCCGAGACCGCCTTCGCCCACCCGCTGCCGCCGGGCGGCGCCGCCGACTGGGCGCTGCGCTGGTTCACGCCCGCCACCGAGGTCGACCTGTGCGGCCACGCCACCCTGGCCACCGCCCACGTCCTGTGGACCACGGGCACGGCCGAGGGGACCGTGCGGTTCGCCACCCGGGCCGGGGTGCTCGTCTCCACCACCCACGCGGACGGCACGATCACGCTCGACTTCCCGACCGCCCCGCTCACCGCGACCGGCGCCCCGGACGGCATCACCGAAGCCCTCGGCGCCGAGCCGCTCTCGGTGTACGACACGGGTCCGCACACCGGTGACCTGCTGGTCGAGCTGGCCGACGAGAAGACGGTCCGCGCGCTCACTCCCGACCACCGGGCCCTGGCGCTGCACTCCGAGCGGGGCATCATCGCGACCGCGCCCGCCGAGGACCCCACCAGCGGCTACGACTTCGTCTCGCGCGGCTTCTTCCCGCGCGTGGGCATCGACGAGGACCCCGTCACGGGCAGCGCGCACACCGCCCTCGCGCCCTTCTGGTCCGCGCGCCTCGGCCGCACCGAGCTGACGGGCCTGCAGGCCTCGCCCCGCTCGGGCCTGGTGCGCACCGATCTGCGCGGCGACCGCACCCTGCTGACCGGCCGCGCGGTCACCGTCATCGAGGGCGACCTGCTGGCCTGACGCGCGCCCGCCCACCGCGTGGGATCACGCGGTGGGCAGCCACCCCACCTTCCCGGCGAGCAGCGCGTATCCGACGAACGCCCCGATGTCCAGGAGCGAGTGGGCCACGACGAGCGGCCCGACCCGGCCCCACCTGCGGTAGAGCAGGACGAAGACCACACCCATCGCCATGTTGCCGACGAACCCGCCGATGCCCTGGTACAGGTGGTACGAGCCGCGCAGCACCGAGCTCGCCGCGAGGGCGGCCATCGGCGACCACCCCAACTGGTCGAGCCTGCGCAGCAGATAGCCGACGACGATCACTTCCTCGAGGATCGAGTTCTGCAGCGCCGACAGGACGAGCACCGGGTACTTCCACCACACGTCGGGCAGGTCCTCCGGCACCACCGTCAGATTGAAGCCGAGGCCGCGGGCCGCCAGATAGAAGGCGATGCCCGTGGAGCCGATGACCGCGGCGACCGCCGCCCCGCGCCCGAGGTCCGGCCACGGCCGCGTCCGGTCGAAGCCGAGCGCCTTGAGGCCCGAGCCCTCCCGCAGCAGGAAGTGGGCCACGAGCGCGACCGGCACCAGGGCCGTCGTGATGCCGAACAGCTGCCACGCGAGGTCCAGCCAGGGCCGCCCCGGCGCCGCCGAGGAGTTGAGGGTCGCCGCCTGGTCCTTGAGGCCGCCCGGCTTGGTGACCGAGCCGATGAAGCTGATGAGCGCCGACACACCGCTCGCGCCGAGCGACAGGGCGAGGACGAGCACCGTCTCGTCGCGCAGGAACCGCCGCGAGGGCCTCGCCCCGGGAAGGACACCAGCCGTCGGCCCCGGCTCCGCTCGCACTTCTTCCTCCACTGCGTGACCCCGCCTCGTCGCTCACCGCGCCGCCCGTCGCATCGATCGGTACGAGGCCGCGCCTGGGTCGTCAAGCTTGCCCGATGACCGCCGAGGGCGGTCGGCCGACCCGCGCTCACGAGATCACGCACGCCACGGCACGGGCGCGCGCGGGCCCCTCGTCCGCCGAGGAGACCCCCGCTGCGCCGCGCCGGGACGCGTCACCGCACCGGCAGCGCCGGCTCCGGAAGGCCCACCGGCCAGGTGTGCACCGGCTCCCCCGCGTGCATCAGCTCGCAGTACCGGCGCGTGGTGGCCGCGAGGGCCGCCTCGCGCTCCAGACCGCGCTCCAGGGCCCGGTGGTACGTCGCCGCCTGCCAGGACGCGCCGTTGACCCGCCGCCTGCACCGCTCCTCGATCACGCCCAGGTACAGATCGCGGTCGGCGGGCTCCACGCCCCACGCGTCAAGACCGGCCCCGGCGAGCGGCAGCAGCTCGTCGCGTACGAGATCGACGGCCGCCACCCGCGTGAGGCCGCCGTACCGCCCGCGCCGCGGCCACTCCAAGGACGCCTCGATGCCGTGGCGACAGGCCGTGTCGAAGTTCCGGGCGGCCGTCTCGAAGGGCAGCCTGCTCCACACGGGCCGCGTCTCCTCGGCGAGCGCGCGGACCACTCCGTAGTAGAAGGCGACGTTGGCGATGACGTCCGTGACGGTCGGGCCCGCGGGCAGCACCCGGTTCTCCACGCGCAGGTGCGGTACGCCGTCGGCGATGCCGTACACGGGGCGGTTCCAGCGGTACACCGTGCCGTTGTGCAGCGTCAGCTCCGCCAGCTGCGGCACCCCGCCGTCGTCGAGCACGCGCTGCGGGTCCTCGCGGTCGCACAGCGGGATCAGCGCCGGGAAGTAGCGCACGTTCTCCTCGAAGAGGTCGTACGCGCTGCTGATCCAGCGCTCCCCGAACCAGCTGCGCGGCCGTACGCCCTGCGCCTGGAGCTCGGGCGGGCGCGTGTCCGTGGACTGCAGGAACAGCGGCGGCCGCGACTCGCGCCACAGCTCGCGCCCGAACAGGAACGGCGCGTTGGCGCCCACCGCGACCTGGGCGGCCGCGATCGACTGCGCCGCGTTCCACACGTCGGCGAACTTGCCCGGCGTGACCTGGAGGTGCAGCTGCACCGACGTGCACGCGGCCTCGGGCGCGATGGACGCCGACGAGCACCGCAGCCGCTCCACGCCCTCGATGTCCAGGGCGAAGTGCTCGCCGCGGGCCGCCACCATCTGGTCGTTGAGCAGCGCGTAGCGGTCGTCATCGGAGAGGTTCGCGGAGACCAGGTCCTCGCGGTTCAGGGTCGGCAGAATGCCGATCATCACGATGCCCGCGTCCACCTCGTTCGCTTTCCGGTGGGCGTAGGCGAGGGCCGTGCGCAACTCCTCGGCGAGCTGGTCGAGAACACGGCCGCCGAGCCGGTGCGGGGCAATGTTCACTTCCAGATTGAACATTCCGAGTTCGGTCTGGAAATCACGGCTCGCGATGCGCCTGAGAACTTCGGTATTCATCATTCTCGGAGAGCCGTCGGGCCCCGCGAGATTCAGCTCTATCTCCAGGCCCAGCAGGTTCTTGGGCCGGTCGAAGCGCCGCTCGTCGAGCATCCGCCCGAGCGCGTCGAGGCACTGCCGATGCTTGATCCGGTACAGCTGGCGATCGGACAGGTCGTACGATCCCGCCTCGACCTTTTCCCCCATCGCAGCTTCCCTCCTCCGGATGGGCAGCCAGCAACCCGGCCGCTGTGTACGGAGGATGATGCCCCGACGATGTGATCCGTAACGCCCCGCGCGAGCCCGCCGCCCGGTAGGCTCCAGAATGTGCCGTGGGGCACATTCACGAGGCAAGGGACGCGACGCCGCTTTCCCTTCCTCCAGTTGTGGCGAAAAAACCGATGAGAATCGGCCGACCGCAGCCGTGGAAAGTCACGAGGTCACACGCACGGACACGATCCGGAATCAGGAGAAATCCCCCAGAAGCGCGTCCGAATGACGACTTGACCGGCATATGAGGAAGGGCTAGGCGAAACACTTCCTGAACACGTGTCGTATAAACTCCCGGGTTGAGGCAGAGAGTTGGCGCTCGCGGTCCCCCGTCCCCCGGGGCCCCTGCCCCCGCCCCCTCTGCCCCCGAGCAGACAGCGCCGTCCGCACCCGCCCCCCGCTCCACTTGTGCCTGTCGAATGAGAGAGGCGACCCACCATGCCGCTGCATGTTCCCCCGGCTCCCGCGCCCGCACTGCGCAGCGTCCTCACGGCCCTCAGCTCTCCCACCGCCGTCCGCGAGGCCCGTACGCCTTCCCTGCGCGCCGCCCAAGGGCCCGTGAGCCCGGATGTTCCGCTGCCCGTGCACGAGTTGGACCACGCGGCGACGGAGCCCGCACCGGCGACCGGAGCGGCCACCAAGCTCATCGGCTGGCGCTTCCTGATCCGCTGCGGCGAGCGCGCGGTGGCCGCGGCGGAGACGATGCTCACGCCCGACGGCTGGGCGTTCTCGCACTTCTGCGAGGGTCCGTACATCGCGTCCGCCGAGCGCGCGCTGCGCCACGCCGAGGCCATGCCGCAGTCGTACCAGCCGCGCCTGCTGTCCGTACCGGAGCTGTACATGCTCACCTTGTGGCTGCACGGCGACCGCGGCACCGACGCCGCCAGCGGCCCGCTCGCGCCCACCGACATCCTGGTGCCGCTCGCCCCGGCGCCCCCCGGCATCACCGCCCACCGGCCGCACCGCGCCGCCGACCTCCTCCCGGTGCTCACCCACCGCCTCACCCCGGCCCCACTGCTCGGCTCGCCCGCCTGAACCCGGCGCGATTCCGCTTCCGTGCCCCGCCGCCCCCAGGGCCGCGGGGCACGCCCCTGCCCGGAATGCCCATCCGGACTAGCCCACTTCGGCCACGTCGAACCACCCGAAGGGACAGGGGAGTTGAGCTGAACCGTCCGGGCGGGTGATACGTCCTTAAGGCTGTAGGGAGCGCTGCCGCAAAATCCCTGCGGAATCACGTCCGTGGGGCAACACTGGACTGGACCGACCAACCAACGGGGGAACGGGGGCGGCATGACCACCGCATCGAGCCGCAGCACAGACGCGACAACCACCACTTCGCAGCGAAAGAACCCTTCCATGTGCCAGCACCAGCCAGCGTGCCCGACAGCCGAATCCGCCGACCGGGAGGCCGCGCTCCTCATCGCGCACCACCCGGAGCAGGGCTGGAGCCTGCTGTGCAACGGCGTCCTGCTCTTCGAGGACACCGGTGAGCTGCTGCCGAACGGCGAGATCATCGCGCCGCACCGGCCGCTGGGCACCATTCAGGTGATGACGGCCGCCTGAGCCGTCCGCACGGAAGCAGCGCACGACAGACAGTCCAGAAAGAACCCAGGGCCGGCCCGGAAGACACGAAGTCCTCCGCACCGGCCCTGCCTTGTGCCCAGGGGCACCCGGCTCTGGGTGCCGCCCCTCCGGTCAGTCCTCGTACGCGTCCAGGGGCGGGCAGGAGCAGACCAGATTGCGGTCGCCGTACGCCTGGTCGATGCGGCGCACCGGCGGCCAGTACTTGTCCGCGGCCGACACACCGGCCGGGAAGACGGCCTCAGCACGGCTGTAGCCGTGCTCCCAGTCGTCACCGAGGGCGGCCGCGGTGTGCGGCGCGTTCCGCAGCGGGTTGTCCTCCGCGGTCCACTCGCCGCTCGCGACCTTCTCGATCTCCCCGCGAATGGCGATCATCGCCTCGCAGAACCGGTCGATCTCGACCAGGTCCTCGCTCTCCGTCGGCTCGATCATGAGCGTGCCCGCGACCGGGAACGACATGGTCGGCGCGTGGAAGCCGTAGTCGATGAGCCGCTTGGCGATGTCGTCGACGCTCACGCCGGTGGCCTTGCTCAGCGGCCGCAGATCGATGATGCACTCGTGCGCGACGAGCCCGCCGGGGCCGGTGTAGAGCACCGGGAAGTGCGGCTCCAGGCGCTTGGCGATGTAGTTCGCCGAGAGCACGGCCACCTGCGTGGCCCGCTTGAGGCCCTCGCCGCCCATCAGCCGGACGTACGACCAGGAGATCGGCAGGATGCCGGCCGAGCCCCACGGCGCGGCGGAGATCGGACCGACACCGGTCTCGGGACCGGCGGCGGGCTGCAGCGGGTGGTTCGGCAGATACGGCGCGAGGTGCTCGCGCACCGCGACCGGGCCGACGCCGGGGCCACCGCCGCCGTGCGGGATGCAGAAGGTCTTGTGCAGGTTCAGGTGCGAGACGTCGCCGCCGAAGTGGCCCGGCTTGGCGAGCCCCACCAGGGCGTTGAGGTTGGCGCCGTCGACGTACACCTGGCCGCCCGCCTCGTGCACGGCCGCGCAGATGTCGGCGACGTGCTCCTCGAACACGCCGTGCGTGGACGGGTACGTGATCATGAGCACGGCCAGCTCGTCGCGGTGCTTCTCGATCTTGGCGCGCAGGTCCTCGACGTCGATCTCGCCGTCGTCGGCGGTCTTCACCACGACGACCTTCATCCCGGCCATGACCGCGCTCGCGGCGTTGGTGCCGTGCGCGGAGGACGGGATGAGGCAGACGGTGCGCTGGTCGTCGCCGTTCGCACGGTGGTAGCCGCGCACCGCGAGCAGACCGGCCAGCTCGCCCTGGGAGCCCGCGTTCGGCTGGAGCGAGACCTTGTCGTAGCCGGTGACCTCGGCGAGACGTTCCTCCAGCTCGCGGATCAGGGTCAGATAGCCCTGCGCCTGCTGGGCGGGCGCGAAGGGGTGCAGCTGCCCGAACTCCGGCCAGGTGACGGGCTCCATCTCCGTGGTCGCGTTGAGCTTCATGGTGCAGGAGCCCAGCGGGATCATGCCGCGGTCGAGCGCGTAGTCGCGGTCGGCGAGCCGGCGCAGATAGCGCAGCATCGCGGTCTCGGAGCGGTGCTGGTGGAAGACCGGGTGCGTCAGGTAGTCGTCGGAGCGCAGCAGCCCGGCGGGCAGGCCGTCCTCGACGCTCGTGTCCAGGGCCTCCACGTCGGCCTCGACGCCGAACGCCGTCCACAGCGCGGAGAGCTGCGCGCGCGTGGTGGTCTCGTCACAGGCGAACGACACGTGGTCGGCGTCGACCGGGTGGATGTTGACCCCGCCCTCGCGCGCGGCGGCGACCACGTCGGCGGCCTTGCCGGGCACGCGCGCGGTCAGCGTGTCGAAGTACGCGCCGTGCACGATCTCGACGCCGCCGGCCTTGAGGCCCTCGGCGAGCAGCGTGGCGTAGCGGTGGGTGCGCCGGGCGATCGCCTTCAGGCCCTCGGGCCCGTGGTAGACCGCGTACATCCCGGCCATGACGGCGAGCAGCACCTGCGCGGTACAGATGTTGCTGGTCGCCTTCTCACGGCGGATGTGCTGCTCGCGGGTCTGCAGGGCCAGGCGGTAGGCCTTGTTGCCGTCGGCGTCGACGGACACGCCGACCAGGCGGCCGGGCAGGTTGCGGGCGAACTTCTCGTGCACCGCCATGTAGCCGGCGTGCGGGCCGCCGAAGCCCATCGGCACGCCGAAGCGCTGCGTGGTGCCGACCGCGATGTCGGCGCCGAGCTCGCCGGGCGAGGTGAGCAGCGTGAGCGCGAGCAGATCGGCGGCGACGGTGACGACCGCGCCGAGCTCGTGGGCCTGCTCGATGACCGGCTTGATGTCACGCACGGCACCGGAGGCACCCGGGTACTGGAGCAGTACGCCGTTGATCTCGCGCGCGGCGAGGTCGGCGGGGATGCCGTCGCTGAGGTCGGTGACGACGACCTCGACGCCGGTCGGCTCGGCCCGCGTCCGGATGACGGCCACGGTCTGCGGCAGCGCGTCGGCGTCGACGACGAACACGCCGTTCTTGACCTTGCCGACGCGCCGGGAGAGGGACATGGCCTCGGCGGCCGCGGTGCCCTCGTCGAGCAGCGAGGCGCCCGAGGTGGGCAGCCCCGTCAGCTCGGCGACGACGGTCTGGAAGTTGAGGAGCGCCTCCAGGCGCCCCTGGGAGATCTCCGGCTGGTACGGCGTGTACGCGGTGTACCAGGAGGGGTTCTCCATCACGTTCCGCAGGATCACCGGCGGCGTGAACGTCCCGTAGTAGCCGAGCCCGATCATCGAGTCGAGCACCTGGTTGCGGTCGGCGAGGGAGCGCAGCTCGGCCAGGACCTCGGCCTCAGTACGCGCGCCGGGCAGCTCCAGGGCTTCGGCGTTCTTGATCACATCCGGCACGGCGGCGGCCGTGAGCTCGTCCAAGGAGCCGTACCCGACCTGGGCGAGCATCTTGGCGCGGGCTTCTGCATCGGGTCCGATGTGCCGCTGCTCGAACGGAATTCCCTGCTCCAGCTGTACGAGCGGAGTGCGAGGGGTGGCTGTCATTGCGGAGGCCTCCTGGTCTGACACGACCTGCGAGGGGCACCACGGCGCGGGTACCCGGACGGCCTCCCCCTCTGTCATCTCAACCTGAGAGCTTCACAGGCCCGCCAAGGCGGTCCTGCTTTCACCGTCGGTGAGGAAGGGTTCCGAGCGTGCCCGCCCGACGCCCGCCCTGCTTTCCAGAGTGGCCTCGTCCGTGCGGTACAGGGGCCTGAGAGATTCCGGGGAGGAGTTGCTCCTTCGGCGCCTCCGGTGCTGCCACCGAAGAGCTCTCCCGCACGGGGTCAACAGCCGTTTGCCAGCCTACCAGCGCGGTCCGTGGCCGATCCCTCGAGTGGCCGCCCGTCCCGATGTGCTCTTTCGTAGTGGTGACGACCGAAAACCGGATGAGCCCGGATGACTTGCGACCAATTGGAGGGAACGTGCAGACGGATATCGATCCCCGCAATCTCATCGGCCGCAAGGCGTTCGACCGCGACGGCACCAAGATCGGCACGGTCGACGAGATCTACCTCGACGACGCCACCGGCGCCCCGGAGTGGGCGGCCATACGCACCGGTCTGTTCAGCCGCGACGCGTTCGTCCCCCTTGAGCCCAGCGAGCTGGTCAAGGACGGAACCCTGCGCGTCCCCTTCGAACGCGCCCTGATCAAGGACGCCCCGGACTTCGGCGTGGGCCGTCACCTCTCCCCCGAGCAGGAGCTCCAGCTCTACCGCCACTACGGCCTGGACGTGGCACCTCCGCCCCCGCCGGACCACGACTTCGGCCACCGGGCGGACGGGCCGGGCACCTGACGCCTCCCCGCACGAAGTCCTCCCCCGGCTACCCTGCCGCCCCTCCCGCCAGCGGCACCGCGCCCCCGGGGGCCTCCCCGTCCTTTGCCACCACCAACGGCAGCGGATCCGAAGCTTCCAGCTCCGGGTCGTCCGTACGGAACGTCCGCACCCGCCCCGGCGCCGAATCCGGGGTCTCGAACCGCACGGTCACCCGCCCCAGACCACTGCCCTGTACCCATCCGGGCCCGTACACCGCGTGCCGTACGTCGTGCCCAGAGGGCCACCGCCGCTCGGCGGGCGCCACCGGCTCCCCGGCCGCTTCCCCGGCCCCGGATCCCGCGTGGGCCCCGCCCTCGTCGCCCGCGGGCTCCACCGGGACCGCCGCCGTCTCCTCCCCCTCGGCCGCCGGCGCCAGGGACTCGGTCTGCAGCACGGCGTGGGCCTGCGCGAACAGGTCCTCCTGGGTGAAGTCCGCGAGACCGCTCACACCGACCCCGAGGAGCCGCACCCCGCCCGTCGTGTCCACGGACTCCAGGAGCCGCGCCGCCGCCTCCCGCACCACGGCCGGATCGTCCGTGGGCCCCCGCAGCGTCTCGGAGCGCGTCAGCGTCGAGAAGTCGAACCTCCGCACCTTCAGGACGATGGTCCGCCCGGAGTGCCCGGCCGCCCGCAGCCGCTGCACACACCGGTCGGCGAGCCGCGCCACTTCCATCCGCACCCGCACGCGGTCGTGGATGTCCACGTCGTACGTGTCCTCGACGCTGACCGACTTGGTGTCGCGCTCGGCCACCACGGGCCGCTCGTCCCGGGCCAGCGCCATCGCGTACAGCGCGCCGCCGTGGGCCTTGCCCAGGAGCCGCACCAGCTCGTCCTCCCCGGCCTCGGCGATCTCCGCCACCGTGGTGATCCCGGCCCGCCGCAGATGGTCCCCGGTCGCGGGGCCCACGCCGGGCAGCACCCGCACCGGCATCGGCCCGAGCAGCCCCCGCTCCGTCCCGGGCGGTATCAGCACGAGCCCGTCGGGCTTGGCCTCCTCGGAGGCGATCTTCGCCAGCATCTTGGACACGGCGAGGCCCACGGAGCCGGTGAGCCCGGTCACCCGCAGGATGTCCGCCCGCAGCCGCTCCCCCACGGCCCGCGCGGACGCCTCGTCGTCCGCGACGCCGCCCGCCTCCAGATCCACGAACGCCTCGTCGAGGCTGAGCGGCTCCACGAGCGGCGAAAGCTGCCGCAACAACCCCATGACCTGCTCGCTGACCTCCCGGTACAGACCGAAGCGGGGGACGAGGTACGCGGCGTTCGGCGCGAGGCGCCGCGCCTGCCCCATCGGCATCGCCGAGTGCACCCCGAACCGCCGGGCCTCGTACGACGCGGTCGCGACCACACCGCGCGGCCCCAGGCCACCGACCACGACGGCCTTGCCGCGCAGGCTCGGCTTCGCGGCCTGCTCGGCGGACGCGTAGAAGGCATCCATGTCGAGATGCAGGATCGTCGGCGCGGTTCTCACATCACTGATGCTGCCCTACGCCACTGACAACGCCCGTGACCAGCGGCGACGGGCGAGACCGTGCGGCGGCGCGGGCGGGCGCCCACCGAGGGCGCGTACGGGCCTGTGCGCGCCTGGGGCGCGCAGGAGGGGGCCGGAGGACATTCAGGCCTCCGCTCGCCTCTCAGGGCCTCACACAGCGCGATTGCGGCGCTGCGCCAGCTCGTCCCCCGGATGGTTCCCGACGAGGGTCTCCCCCGTGTCGACGCGCTCTCCGTGCAGCTGCGAAAGGGCCGCCTCGACATCACGCCAGACGACGCCCACCGCGATCCCGAAGACGCCCTGGCCGCCCTGGAGCAGCTCGTGCACCTCGCCGGGCGACGTGCACTCGTAGACCGTCGCGCCGTCGCTCATCAGCGTCGTACGTTCGAGGTCCCGAAAACCGCTGTCCCGCAGGTGCTGGACCGTGGTGCGGA
Organism: Streptomyces spectabilis; assembly: GCF_008704795.1. Classification (NCBI taxonomy): domain Bacteria; kingdom Bacillati; phylum Actinomycetota; class Actinomycetes; order Kitasatosporales; family Streptomycetaceae; genus Streptomyces; species Streptomyces spectabilis. The sequence continues at coordinate 1,918,672 of NZ_CP023690.1, forward strand.
TGTTCTGCAACGACACCCCGGTGTCGAGGAAGCGCTTCACGATCTTCAGCACGACGACGTCGCGGAAGCTGTAGAGCCGCTGGGTGCCGGAGCCGCCCGCGGCGCGCACGCTGGGCTCGACGAGACCGGTGCGCGCCCAGTAGTCGAGCTGGCGGTAGGTGATGCCCGCGGCCGCGCACGCCGTCGGGCCCCGATAGCCGATGCTGTCGGTCTCGCCCTGTTGCGCCTGGCCTTCCGGTCCGGAGGGGCTGCCGCTACCGTGAACCGGCACCGGGCGCCTCAACGAGGGTTCGGCCGAGCCACCGTGCAGCGGATACGAACCGCCCACCGCTGTACCGTCGCCGCTGCTTCTCACGCCGACCTCCGTCCTTGACCTGCCTTCTCGACGGTAGGCAGTCGCCAGGGGCTCGTCAACGATCGCCACACTCGGCACGCCGAGTGATAATCACCCTGCGAGTGGTTTCCCGTCCCGCACTGCGGGGAAAGGCTAGCCGAATGCTCCGGAGCGGGCCCCTCGGCCACTCCTCGCAGGGACCCTCCGACTCCTCACTGGCTGCTGGTGCCGAAGTCCTCGGGCGAGATCTGGTCGAGGAACTCGCGGAACTTCTCCACCTCGTCCTCCTGCTCGTCCGGGATCGCGATGCCCGCGTCGTCGAGCACGCTGTCACTGCCGAAGATCGGCGTCCCGGTGCGCAGCGCGAGGGCTATGGCGTCCGAGGGACGGGCGCTCACCTCGACCCCGCTGGCGAAGACAAGCTCGGCGTAGAACACGCCTTCCCTCAGGTCGGTGATGCGCACTTCGGTGAGCTCCTGACCGACGGCCTCCAACACGTCCTTGAACAGGTCGTGGGTCAGCGGCCGCGCGGGTGCCATGCCCTGCTGTGCGAAGGCGATGGCGGTCGCCTCCCCTGGTCCGATCCAGATGGGGAGGTACCGGTCGCCTCCCACTTCACGCAGGAGCACGATCGGCTGGTTGGAGGGCATTTCGACCCGGACACCTACGACGTCGAGCTCGTTCACACAGCAACCCTAGGACGTGCCCGGCGGGTTTGGGTAGTCGGGCACCCGTCGAGTCAGCGTGCCCGGACGCCCAGCGCACTGTGCACGAGCGCCGCGTGCAGCCGTCCCGCGAGCCCCGCGAGCTCTTTCGTACGCGCTTCCGCATGGGCCCTGGTCTGCGGATTGCGGTGCCTGCGCAGCGGCGCCACGACCTGGTCGACGAGCGCCGCGTCCCGCTCCGCGGCCGCCTTCATGGCGCGCAGATGGCGTGGCTCGATACCGAACCGCCCCAGCTCGATGACGAGCGCGGCCACGGTCACGGCATCCGCGTCATAGCTGCCGTCCGGCAACGCGGCGATCAGGCCGTACGTCTCCCACTCGGCCAATTGCCCCTCGTCGGCCTCCACGGCCGCGAGCAGGGCCTCGCGCCCCACCCGGGCGGCGGTGCGCTCGTCCTCCGCTACGGCGTCGCCGCCGTCGCGCTGCTGCCCCACCGAGGGCAGCGTGACCTGCTCGCCCCGCTCGAGGGCGTCCAGCTGCTCTCGGATGACCTTCAGGGGCAGATAGTGGTCGCGCTGCATCCGCAGGACGTGCGCCAGTCGCTCGACGTCCTCGGGGCTGAACTTGCGGTACCCGGACGGCGTGCGCTGCGGTTCGATGAGGCCCTCGGACTCCAAGAACCTGATCTTGGAGATGGTGACCTCGGGAAACTCGTCACGCAGCACGTTCAGCACGGCGCCGATGCTCATCAGCCGGTGTTCCGCAGCGGCGGTGCCGTGACCGGCACCGCCCCTCGGTGTGTGCAGCATGGACCTTCCTCGGCGTTCCCCCGGACGGCGTCCGGGAGAGGGTCAGATGCCCCGCTGGCTCGCGTAGAAGACCAGCCGGTACTTGCCGATCTGCACCTCGTCGCCGTTGGACAGGGCGACGGAGTCGATCCGCTCCCGGTTCACATACGTGCCGTTGAGGCTGCCGACGTCGGCGACGGTGAAGCTGCCGTCCGCGGCACGACGGAACTCCACGTGGCGGCGCGACACGGTCACGTCGTCCAGGAAGATGTCGCTCTGCGGGTGGCGGCCCGCCGTCGTCAGATCGCCGTCCAGCAGGAAGCGGCTGCCCGAGTTCGGCCCGCGGCGGACCACGAGCAGCGCCGAACCGAGCGGCAGCGCGTCCACGGCCGCCTGCGCCTCGGGCGACAGCGCCGGGGACAGCGTCTGGCCCGTGGCCTCGGCGTCGTAGGCCTCAAGACCGGAGATGGAGATCGTCGAAGTGGTTTCGGACGGGCGCTCGCTCACCGCTCCGGGCCGCAGCGGCGCGCCGCAGTTGGAACAGAACCGGCTCGCCTGCGCATTGCGGTTACCGCACCTCTGACACACCAGGGCCGACATGGACGGATCCTCCTGCCGCGGCTGCCCCGCTGGGGCGTGGGACGCGTACGGGTCGGAAAACCCTCCACCCGTACCTGAGGTCGACGGATCCCCGAAACCTATGCGGCCGGAAGTAGCAGGGTCAACAGACGACGCGCCCTGTCCGCCCGAAATGTCACCACCCGGACCAGCCACCTGGTCCCGGAACAGCGGGCGCTCGCCCACCTGGGTCTCCGGCACGTCTCCCTGGCGCGGCGCACGATGGCGCGCGTCCTCACGCGCGCTCTTGCCGAACAACTTCGCAAACAACTTCACGGGCGATTCCCCTTGACCGAAACAGACCCGCCCGTGGGGCAGGACGAACCCTGACTGCACACACCGGCGTGCATCGCCAACACGGACATCCTCACAACGTCCGTATCCGCCAAACAGTTTCCACCACGCACCCCGTCCCGGGTGCGCCGACCCCCCGCAACCTCATGCCCTGGACCCAAGACCCGCATGCGCCGCCGCCTCACTGGGAGGACGACCGAGCGTAGTCAGGCCGCTTCGCCGGTCGCAAGGCGTCCACGACGATCTTCTCCGTACGTGCGACAGTGACCGTGGCCTGCTCCTTCTCCAGAGTCTGCACCACCCCACCAGGGATGTTCAGTGCGGGCTCCAGGTCCTGGGGCTTGCCGATGACCTTGAAGCGGTAGGGCTCGGCCACCTTCCGGCCGTCCACCCGCACACCGCCGCCCGCCGCGTCCGACAGATGGGTGCTGGCCACCACCCGTACGTCATTGACCTGAATGGCCTCGGCGCCCGCGGCGCGCAGCTCCTGGATGGCGTCGAGCAGCATGTGTGCCTCCACCGTCCCCTTCTTGTCGTCGATCGTCAGCGTGATGCCCGGCCCCTGCGCGGCCACCGTGCCCGCGAGGATGCCGAGTTGCCGTTCCCTCTCGGCGGTCTGTTTGCGCGCCTCTTCGGCCTGGTCCGAGCTGTTCTCCAGACCGGTGCGCTGTTCTTCGAGGCGCCGCTTCTCATCTTCCAGACGCTGAGTACGGTCATCCAGTTCATCGAGGATGCGAACAAGATCTTCTTGTCGCGCTCCGCGCAGCGCGTCACTGCTGTCGTTGGTGGACCGCACCTGGATCGCGAGACCCAGGCCGAGGACGAAGAGCAGCAGGGCCACGATGAGTTGAGCACGCGTCAGGCGCGGCGGCCACAGCCCCTGCACGAGCCGCTGGCGGCCGGTCAGCGGCGCGGGTCCGTCCCCGGCGCCCGGCGCTCCGTCCCCGCCCCTCCCGGGCGTCACCGGGACCTCGGGGGGCAGTTCCCCGCTCCGGCCCTCGCCGGGCGTGTCGTCCCCGTTCGCGGGGCTCGTCGAGCTCATCGGCATCACGCCCGGAAGACATGCCGGCGGATGGCCGCGGCGTTGGAGAAGATGCGGATCCCGAGGACGACCACGACGCCCGTCGACAGCTGGGCACCCACGCCGAGCTTGTCCCCCAGGAAGACGATCAGCGCGGCCACCACCACGTTGGACAGGAACGACACCACGAAGACCTTGTCGTCGAAGATCCCGTCGAGCATCGCCCGCAGACCTCCGAACACCGCGTCGAGCGCCGCCACCACGGCGATCGGAAGATAAGGCTCCACCACCGCGGGAACCTCGGGCCGGACCAACAATCCGGCCACGACTCCCACGACGAGGCCCAGTACCGCGATCACGATGTGCCCTTTCCTGCTTTCGGCTCTGCTGTACGTACGGTCACACTGGGCGCTGCCGGCAGCCGGAGGTCGTCGGCCACGGAGATGCTGGTCCGGATGCCGAAGTTCTCCTGCAGAGCATGCAGATACTGACCGTCGGGGCTGTTCTGGAACCTGGTGCTCAGCTGTTGCCCCTGGCCCACCGCCAGCACCGTATACGGAGGCACCAGCGGCTTGTTGTCGACCAGTATCGCGTCACCGGCCGCCCTGATCGCCGACAGCGCGGTCAGCCGCTGGTCGTTGATGGCGATCGCCTCGGCGCCGGACTGCCACAGCCCGTTGACGACACGCTGCATGTCGCGGTCACGCACCCGGCCGGTGTCCGAGAACCCGTCGCTCTCCCGGGGCCCGCCGCCACCCTGGTCGGCCTGCTTCTTGTCGTTGACGACGAGCCGCACCCCCGGCCCTTGCACGGGCGTGGCACCGGAGAGCAGCGACACCAACTCGGCCTGGCCGCCGCCGTGTTTCCGCAGCGCGGCACGCTGCCGCGCGCTCACGTCGTTGCGCAGGTCGTCGACCTCGTCCTCGAGCTCGTCCGCGTCCGCCGTCGCCGACTCGACCCGGTCGATCAGCTCGGCGCGCTCCTTGGCGAGCACGGGCGCCGCTATCCGCGCCTGGGCGGCCCCGACGGTCACGACAAGCGCGGCCAGGACCAGACCCGCCGCGAGCCCCAGCTTCGCCCGGAGGGTCTTCGGCACACCACCCGTGCCGGATTCCCTCTTGCGGGCGGCGGCTTCCGCGTACCCCTCGTCCAGGCTGTGGTCCATGACGGTGGTGAGCAGCGACATGGAGGCGTCCGGGCGCGAGGGTCGCGAGACGGTGCTCCGAACGGGGGGCTGCTGCGGCATGCCGCACATCGTCGCACGTCGCGGGCGCTACCTCCGAATGGCCCCACCGGTGTGCCGGACCGCACCACTTACGGGTTCGGCCCGGCACACCCGCACGCTCAGCGCCCGGCGCCGTCCACGACCGCCGACCACTCGTCAAGCAGAGCTTGAGCCGAAGCGTCGTCGGGCCCTTCGGCCCACAGATGGGTGACCGCTTCCGCCGGATCCGGCAGCACCAGCACCCAGCGCCCGTCTGCCTCCACCACCCGTACGCCGTCGGTGGTGTCCACGGACCGGTCGCCCGCGGCCTCCACCACGCTCCGCATCACCAGGCCCTTGACCGCCCACGGCGTGGCGATGTCGCGCCGCTGCACATGCGCGCGCGGGATGCGGGCGTCGATCTGGCTGAGAGTGAGCTGCGTGCGCGCCACCAGACCGATGAGCCGTACGAACGCCGCCGTGCCGTCGAAAACGCTGCTGAACTCCGGCACGATGAAGCCGCCGCGCCCGTCACCACCGAAGATCGTCGAATCGCCGCGCCCGACCCGGGTCAGGTCGTCCGGCGACGTGGTCGTCCAGTCGACCTGCGTGCCGTGGTACGCCGCCACCTGCTCGGCGATGCGCGTCGTCGTCACCGGCAGCGCCACGCGGCCGCTGCGCCGCTCCGCGGCCACCAGGTCCAGCATCACCAGGAGCGCCCGGTCGTCCTCGACGATCCGCCCCTTCTCGTCCACGAGCGAAAGGCGCTCGCCGACCGGGTCGAACCGCACGCCGAAGGCGGCCCGCGCCGACGCCACGATCTCCCCCAGCCGTACGAGCCCGGACCTGCGCGCGTCGGACGACTCGGTGGGCCGCGACTCGTCGAGGCCGGGGTTGATCGTCAGCGCGTCGACGCCGAGCTTGCCGAGCAGGCTGGGCAGGACGAGCCCGGCGCTGCCGTTGGAGGCGTCGACGACGACCTTCAGCTCCGCCTCCGCGATCCCCGTCGTATCCACGTTCCGCAGCAGCGACCCGGTGTACGAGTCGAAGACGCTGGAGGGGAAGTGCAGGTCCCCGATCTCCCCGGGGAAGGCCCGCCGGTACTCCTGGCGTGCGTACACCCGGTCGAGCTTGCGCTGCTTCGCCTGGGAGAGGTCGGCTCCCTCTCCGTCGAAGAACATGATGTCGACGGAGTCCGGCACCCCGGTCGTCGTACGGATCATGATCCCGCCGGCGCTCCCCCGCGCCGTCTGCTGCCGCGCCACCGGCAGCGGCACGTTCTCCAGGTCCCGTACGTCGATGGCGCTGGCCTGCAGCGCGGAGATGACCGCCCGCTTGAGCGCCCGGGCACCACGGGAGTGATCGCGGGCCGTGGTGACCGTGGAGCCCTTCTTCAGGGTCGTCGCATACGCTCCTGCGAGCCGCACCGCGAGTTCCGGCGTGATCTCCACGTTGAGGATCCCGGACACGCCGCGGGCTCCGAAGAGGTGCGCCTGGCCGCGGGACTCCCAGATGACCGAGGTGTTGACGAACGCGCCGGCTTCGATCGTCTTGAACGGATAGACCCGTACATTCCCTTGGACGATCGATTCCTCACCGACGAGGCACTCGTCGCCGATGACGGCTCCGTCCTCGATGCGGGCGGCCCGCATGATGTCGGTGTTCTTGCCGACGACGCAGCCGCGCAGATTGCTGTGCTGCCCGATGTACACGTTGTCGTGGACCACGGCCTTGTGCAGAAAGGCTCCGCTCTTCACGACGACGTTCGAGCCCACGACGGTGTGCTCACGGATCTCGACGTCGGCCTCGATCTTCGCGTAGTCACCGACGTAGAGCGGGCCGCGGAGGACGGCGTCGGGGTGCACCTCGGCGCCTTCGGCGACCCATACTCCGGGCGAGATCTCGAAGCCGTCGAGTTCGACGTCGACCTTGCCTTCGAGGACGTCGGCCTGCGCCTTGACGTAGCTTTCGTGGGTACCGACGTCTTCCCAGTAGCCCTCGGCGACATAGCCGTAGACCGGCTTGCCTTCCTTCATGAGCTGCGGGAACACGTCCCCGGACCAGTCCACGGGCACATCGGCCTCGACGTAGTCGAAGACCTCGGGCTCCATGACGTAGATGCCCGTGTTCACCGTGTCGGAGAAGACCTGGCCCCAGGTCGGCTTCTCCAGGAAGCGCTCGACCTTGCCCTCTTCGTCGACGATGGTGATGCCGAATTCCAGCGGATTGGGAACGCGCGTCAGACAGACGGTGACCAGCGCGCCCTTCTCCTTGTGAAAGCTGATCAGGTCGGTGAGGTCGAAGTCGGTCAGAGCGTCACCGGAGATGACGAGGAAGGCGTCGTCCTTCAGCGCCTCCTCGGCGTTCTTCACACTGCCGGCGGTGCCGAGTGGCTTCTCCTCATTCGCATAGGTGAGCTCCATTCCGAGCTCTTCACCGTCGCCGAAGTAGTTCTTGACGAGAGATGCCAGGAACTGCACTGTCACTACGGTCTCGGTGAGCCCGTGCCTTTTCAGCAGGCGCAGCACGTGCTCCATGATCGGCCGGTTGGCCACCGGCAGGAGCGGCTTGGGCATGCTCGAGGTCATGGGGCGCAGGCGTGTGCCTTCGCCTCCGGCCATCACGACGGCCTTCATGTCGGAAACGTCCTCCTTGATAGGTGACGATCTAGCCGACTCAGCCTGCCGATATTGGCCCGTTCAGGTCTCGTACGGGCCCGCAAGCCGCTACAGCTGCCTTACCGGCTAGCTCAATCGGCCATGGCATCCGCCTTGACAAGTCGGCGGACTTGAACCACGTAGAGGATCCCTGCCCACCAGTACAGCGTTGTACCCCATCCGGCGAACGCCCATCCGAAAATACCAGCGAGCGTGTAGAACCAGCCAGTTCCGTCGCTGAGGAGAAGCAGCGGAAAGGCGTACATCAGGTTGAAGGTGGCGGCCTTGCCCAGGAAGTTCACCTGCGGCGGCGGATAGCCGTGTCGCCTGAGGATCCAGACCATCACCAGCAGAACCAGCTCGCGCAGCAGAAGCACGCCGGTCAGCCACAGCGGGAGAATCTCCCGCCATGTCAGGCCCACCAGTGTCGACAGGATGTAGAGCCGGTCGGCCGCGGGGTCGAGGATCCGGCCGAGACTGCTGATCTGGTTCCACCGGCGGGCGAGCTTCCCGTCCAGGTAGTCGCTGACTCCGCTGAACGCCAGGACGAGCAGCGCCCAGCCGTCGCTCTTCGGGCCGCCGAACTCCGGCCTGAGGATCAGCCACAGGAAGAGGGGCACGCCGACGAGGCGCGCCATGCTGAGGATGTTGGGGATGGTGAGGACCCGGTCCGTCTGGACACGCGTCTCTTGGACCTCCACCCGGGGGCCTCCTGTGAACGAGCCAATGATGCCCCCAGACCTTACCGTCAGTTGCCGGGTGCCAGTGCGGAGGGGTGGTCTCGACGGACAACGCAAGAAAGCCGTGCTCCCCGAGTCTTTCGACTCAAGGAACACGGCTTTCCCTAAAAGGAGTTCGGCGGCGTCCTACTCTCCCACAGGGTCCCCCCTGCAGTACCATCGGCGCTGTAAGGCTTAGCTTCCGGGTTCGGAATGTAACCGGGCGTTTCCCTCACGCTATGACCACCGAAACACTATGAAACTGTGAACTACCGCACCACACGCATTGAAGGTGTGGGGTTGTTCGTGGTTTCAGAACCAACACAGTGAACGCGAGCAACTGAGGACAAGCCCTCGGCCTATTAGTACCAGTCAACTCCACCCGTTACCAGGCTTCCATATCTGGCCTATCAACCCAGTCGTCTACTGGGAGCCTTACCCCATCAAGTGGGTGGGAGTCCTCATCTCGAAGCAGGCTTCCCGCTTAGATGCTTTCAGCGGTTATCCTTTCCGAACGTAGCCAACCAGCCATGCCCTTGGCAGGACAACTGGCACACCAGAGGTTCGTCCGTCCCGGTCCTCTCGTACTAGGGACAGCCCTTCTCAAGACTCCTGCGCGCACAGCGGATAGGGACCGAACTGTCTCACGACGTTCTAAACCCAGCTCGCGTACCGCTTTAATGGGCGAACAGCCCAACCCTTGGGACCGACTCCAGCCCCAGGATGCGACGAGCCGACATCGAGGTGCCAAACCATCCCGTCGATATGGACTCTTGGGGAAGATCAGCCTGTTATCCCCGGGGTACCTTTTATCCGTTGAGCGACGGCGCTTCCACAAGCCACCGCCGGATCACTAGTCCCGACTTTCGTCCCTGCTCGACCCGTCAGTCTCACAGTCAAGCTCCCTTGTGCACTTACACTCAACACCTGATTACCAACCAGGCTGAGGGAACCTTTGGGCGCCTCCGTTACCCTTTGGGAGGCAACCGCCCCAGTTAAACTACCCATCAGACACTGTCCCTGATCCGGATCACGGACCCAGGTTAGACATCCAGCACGACCAGAGTGGTATTTCAACGGCGACTCCACGAACACTGGCGTGCCCGCTTCACAGTCTCCCACCTATCCTACACAAGCCGAACCGAACACCAATATCAAACTGTAGTAAAGGTCCCGGGGTCTTTCCGTCCTGCTGCGCGAAACGAGCATCTTTACTCGTAGTGCAATTTCACCGGGCCTATGGTTGAGACAGTCGAGAAGTCGTTACGCCATTCGTGCAGGTCGGAACTTACCCGACAAGGAATTTCGCTACCTTAGGATGGTTATAGTTACCACCGCCGTTTACTGGCGCTTAAGTTCTCAGCTTCGCCCCACCGAAATGGAGCTAACCGGTCCCCTTAACGTTCCAGCACCGGGCAGGCGTCAGTCCGTATACATCGCCTTACGGCTTCGCACGGACCTGTGTTTTTAGTAAACAGTCGCTTCTCGCTGGTCTCTGCGGCCACCCCCAGCTCAGAGTGTAAAACTCGTCACCGGGTGTGGCCCCCCTTCTCCCGAAGTTACGGGGGCATTTTGCCGAGTTCCTTAACCATAGTTCACCCGAACGCCTCGGTATTCTCTACCTGACCACCTGAGTCGGTTTAGGGTACGGGCCGCCATGAAACTCGCTAGAGGCTTTTCTCGACAGCATAGGATCATCCACTTCACCACAATCGGCTCGGCATCAGGTCTCAGCCTCAATGTGTGACGGATTTGCCTATCACACGGCCTACACCCTTACCCCGGGACAACCACCGCCCGGGCTGGACTACCTTCCTGCGTCACCCCATCGCTTACCTACTACCACCTTGGGTCGGCGGCTCCACCACTTTCCTTTCCCCGAAGGGTCCGGAACGGCTTCACGGCCTTAGCATTAATGGGCTCGATACTGGGCGTTTCAAAGCGGGTACCGGAATATCAACCGGTTATCCATCGACTACGCCTGTCGGCCTCGCCTTAGGTCCCGACTTACCCTGGGCAGATCAGCTTGACCCAGGAACCCTTAGTCAATCGGCGCACACGTTTCTCACGTATGTATCGCTACTCATGCCTGCATTCTCACTCGTGAACCGTCCACCACTGCCTTCCGGCGCAGCTTCACCCGGCACACGACGCTCCCCTACCCATCCCAGCGGGCGTTGGCCCTCATGCTGGAATGACACGACTTCGGCGGTACGCTTGAGCCCCGCTACATTATCGGCGCGGAATCACTAGACCAGTGAGCTATTACGCACTCTTTCAAGGGTGGCTGCTTCTAAGCCAACCTCCTGGTTGTCTCTGCGACTCCACATCCTTTCCCACTTAGCGTACGCTTAGGGGCCTTAGTCGATGCTCTGGGCTGTTTCCCTCTCGACCATGGAGCTTATCCCCCACAGTCTCACTGCCGCGCTCTCACTTACCGGCATTCGGAGTTTGGCTAAGGTCAGTAACCCGGTAGGGCCCATCGCCTATCCAGTGCTCTACCTCCGGCAAGAAACACACGACGCTGCACCTAAATGCATTTCGGGGAGAACCAGCTATCACGGAGTTTGATTGGCCTTTCACCCCTAACCACAGGTCATCCCCCAGGTTTTCAACCCTGGTGGGTTCGGCCCTCCACGAAGTCTTACCTCCGCTTCAGCCTGCCCATGGCTAGATCACTCCGCTTCGGGTCTTGGGCGCGCTACTCAATCGCCCTATTCGGACTCGCTTTCGCTACGGCTTCCCCACACGGGTTAACCTCGCAACACACCGCAAACTCGCAGGCTCATTCTTCAAAAGGCACGCAGTCACGACGCAAGGAGCAAGCTCCCTGCGCGACGCTCCCACGGCTTGTAGGCACACGGTTTCAGGTACTATTTCACTCCGCTCCCGCGGTACTTTTCACCATTCCCTCACGGTACTATCCGCTATCGGTCACCAGGGAATATTTAGGCTTAACGGGTGGTCCCGCCAGATTCACACGGGATTTCTCGGGCCCCGTGCTACTTGGGTGTCTCTCAAACGAGCCG